>NZ_JBXAPM010000016.1:0-151263 GCF_058803965.1 Reyranella sp. GW821-FHT14A01 | reverse complement strand
GATACAATCGTCGGCAGCGTCAGATGTGGAGAAGAGACAGCAATCATGATTCATGAGCGCCACTGGAGTGGCGCGCTCCAATGATTAGAACAACTTCATCTGCCGCGCGTCGCGCTTGGCGTCGACCAGGGCGGTGCGAGCGGTGGCTGGGACCGCGAAGCGCATCGTGTCGAGGCGGTAGCGGACCCGATTGAGGTCGAGGCGCTTGATCGAGGCCGCGAAGCGCTGGCTCAGCAATTGCGCGATCGGGCCCTCGCCCTTCATGCGCGTGCCGAACTCGGCCTTGTAGAGCTGGCCGCCGCGCATCTGGCGCACCAGCGACAGGATGCGCTCGGCGCGGTCGGGCCGGTTGGCACGCAGCCATTCCTCGAACAGGTCCTTGATCTCGAGCGGCAGGCGCAGCGCCGTGTAGCCCGCGCGCGTGGCGCCGGCCGCCGCCGATGCGTCGAGGATCGATTCCATTTCATGGTCGTTGAGGCCGGGAATCATCGGCGCCGTCATCACGCCGACGGGAATGCCGGCGGCGGCCAGCTCGCGGACCGCGTCGAGCCGCCGATGCGGCGCGGAGGCGCGCGGCTCCATCGTGCGGGCGAGGTCGCGGTCGAGCGTCGTGATCGACAGGAACACTTCGGCCAGGTTGCGCTTGGCCATGTCGCCCAGAATGTCGATGTCGCGCGTGATCAGGTGGTTCTTGGTGACGATGCCCACCGGATTGTTGAAGTCGCTCAGCACACGGAGGATCTGGCGCGTGATCTTGAGGTCGCGCTCGACCGGCTGGTAGGGGTCGGTGTTGGTGCCCATCGCCACAACGTCGCAGCGATATTTGGGCGAGGCGAGCTCGGCGGTCAGCAGCGCCGCCGCCTCGGGCTTGAAGAGAATCTTCGTCTCGAAATCGAGGCCGGGCGACAGGCCGAGATAGGCGTGGGTCGGCCGCGCGAAGCAGTAGATGCAGCCATGCTCGCAGCCGCGATAGGGATTGATCGACCGGTCGAACGGAATGTCGGGCGAGCTGTTGCGCGCGATGATGGTCCGCGTCGCGTCCTTCGTCAGGGTGGTGCGCAACGGCGGCAGCTCGTCCTCGATGTCCCAGCCATCGGTGGTGCGGATGCGTTTCTCGTCGTCGTAACGGCTGGTCGCGTTGCTGAGCGCGCCGCGCCCGTTGTGCTGCGGCTCGGCGATCTGGTCGTCCGGATAAAGCGGCTGAACGGGCTCTTTCATGGCCCGACTCTTAGAACAAAAAGGGAACGAGTCAAGCCACTGTCCCTAGGGGTTCATTGTCTCGCGCTACAGCCATCCCTAGAGAGAAAGCCATGCAAGCCATCGAGTTACGCACCGCCCGCCCCGAAGACTGCGACTTCCTGTTGAGCCTGTCGCCCCGCCTGTCCGGCGTGCCCGGCCCTGCGTGGCACGATCTCAAAGCCATGGAAGGCTTCCAGGACCGCTACATGGAATCGACCTTCGCCGCCGTGGACCCGGCCGCGCAGACGCTCGTCGCATGGTCAGCCGACAGCAAACGGTTGGGCTACATCCATATGCGCCCCTTCAAGGACGGCGTGACGGACGAGCCCTGTGGCTACGTCTCGCTGCTGGCTCTTGCTGAAGGCTCCGAAGGCCAAGGCATCGCACACCGATTGATGCAGGCGGCCGAGACCTGGGCCCGCGCGCAGGGCTATCGCTTCCTCTGCCTCGACGTGTTCGCCGACAATCGCCACGCCGTCGAGTTCTACGAGCGGCGCGGCTTCCAGACCGAGACGCTGCGCATGGTGAAGCCGCTTTAGCCACTCGTCACATTTATACCATAGGTTGTATGAATATAATTTAATACAATCTAATATGAGTGCTGACGCCTATCATTTCGAGAGACAGCAGATGGCAGATATTGAGGTCAGGACTGCGACTCACGATGACATCGATTTCATCGCCAAGCTCGCGCCGCCGGAGGATGAGGAGCTCACCTCGCAAGCCCGTCTCACCGTGGAAGGGGCCTCGACGGCCGATAATTCTGCGATCTTCATCGCCGTGGGCGGCGATGGACGGCGCCGGGGCTACATCCATTTATTCCCGGAGAGAGACGACTCAGAAGAAGAGCCTCGCCGCTATGTTATGCGAGTCGCCTCGATATATAACCCGGAGTACGACGTTGTGAGCAGCCTCTTCGCCGAGGCCAACGCCTGGCTGGAAAAGCGCCGCGGTTCTCCGGTTTTGGTCCTGGTACACGCCGAGGACGAAAGTAGCGCCGCGTTCAAGGCGGAAACCATCAACCCTCCGAGGCCGTCATAGCCACTCGGCGCGGATCGAGCGGATCGTCTCACAGTCGAAGGCGAAGGCGATCCGCGACCGCAGATGCGCCCGCATCTCAGGCGCCAAGCCGGCATCGCTCCATTGGGAGGGATCGGACGGATCGCGCGGCGCCTCCGTCTGCACCTTCCAACGTGCCATGAACAAGGTGGTGCGCAGCCAGGTGAGCCGGCGCATCGGCTGCAGCCAGGGTCGCAGCTCGGCGGCGCGCGTCTCGCCGACTTTTGCGAGATAGGAATCGTAGAAGCCTTTGACCTCGGCTCGCGACAGGACTTTGCCGACATCGGGATGCCAGACGGTCGATGTCGGAAGCGTCGCGTGCGCGAGGTCGATCGCCGGCGAGCCGACATGCACCTTTTCGAGATCGACGAACCAGGCGATGCCGGCGCGATCGACGATGAAGTTGCCGGGATGTGTGTCGGCCAGCGCGATCGACAGCGGCTGCGGGCGATGTGCCACCGTCTTCGCCATCCCGCGCATGAGTTCGAGTTCTTCGACGATCTCGGCGAGGGCGTCGGTGTCACCGACGGCCTTGTCGAGAAAGCGTCGGGCCCCCTCCTCCACGACATCAAGCGTCGCGCGAAATGGATTGTTCTGCCGCGGGAGCGGCGAGCCCGGTGCGGGCAACGGCAGCGAATGAATCCGCGCCAGCGTGTCGGCCATCGCGTCGAGTTCGTCCGGCAGGCGCGGCGCCCGGCCCTCGATGAAGTCGACGATCAACGCTCCACCGGGCAATCCGGGCCGCGGCTCGATCACCTCGTGAAGCCTCGGCGTGCGCCCGGCCGGTACGAGATGCCGGAAGGCCTCGGCCTGCAGATGCAAACGCGCGGCGGCCGTCGGATCGTCATCGTAGGCATAGGCGATCCGCGCGAGCCGTCCGTCCTTCAGCCGGACATGACCGTGCGCCGTGCCGGTCGCCGGCAGTTCCTCGCCCTCGCGGATCGCGGCGAGGATGTCAGCCACTGCGCGGCATCTTGCCTTCGTTGAGGCGCGGCATCAGCTCGGCGAAGTTGCAGGGGCGGAAGCGGATGTCGAGCTGCTGGCGCAGGATGTCGTCCCACCCGTCCTTGCAGGCGCCGGTCGAGCCCGGCAGCGCGAAGATGTAGGTCGCGTTGGCGACGCCCGCCGTGGCGCGGCTCTGCATGGTCGAGGTGCCGATCTTCTGGAAGCTGATCCAGCGGAAGGTCTCGCCGAAACCCTCGATCTTCTTCTCGAACAATGCCTCCAGCGCCTCGGGCGTCACGTCGCGGCCGGTGACGCCGGTACCGCCGGTCGAGATCACCGCCTCGATGCGCGGATCGTCGATCCACTTCTGCACCTGGGCGCGGATCAGGGCGATGTCGTCGGTGACGATGGCGCGGTCGATCAGGATGTGGCCGTCGCGCGCGATGCGCTCGACCAGCGTGTCGCCCGACTTGTCGGTCTCCAGCGTCCGCGTGTCCGAAACGGTCAGAACGGCGATGTTCACCGGCTTGAAGGGCTTGGTTTCATCAATTCTGTTCATGCGAACAGTGTAGCTTTCCTCGCTTGTCGAAGCGAGCCGGCGGGCCTAGATGACACCCATGACCGATTGGAAACATGACGGCGTTCGGGTCATCCCCGCCGGATCGCTCGACACCAACACCGCCCAGACCCCGGGCATGAACCGGGCTGCGGCCATCAACTTCGCCCGCGTCGGCGCGCAGAAGCTGTGGGCCGGCACGGTGACCATCCATGCCCACGCCAAGACAGGCGCCCATCACCATGGGCACCTGGAAAGCGTGATCTACGTGGTGAAGGGCCGCGCCCGCATGCGCTGGGGCGATCAGCTCCAGTTCGTGGCCGAGGCCGGCCCCGGCGACTTCATCTACGTGCCGCCCTACGTGCCGCACCAGGAGATCAACGCCTCGGACACCGAGCCGCTGGAATGCGTCCTGGTCCGTTCCGACAACGAGGCGGTCGCGATCAACATCGACATCACCCCGGCCGAGAAGGTCGAGGAAGTCTACTGGGTGGATCCGACACATCCTCATCCGCACAAACACTGACGCAAAGCGTCAGTGTTTGTGCGGATGGGCGGGCGGCAGCGCATTCATATGCGCGAGAGCCCGCTCCGTGCAGAATAGATATGAATATGACGCGCCACTGGAGTGGCGCGCCCCCAGCGAAGGCGGCCTAACCGGCTGCCTTCTTCTTTTTTTTCGGCCACAACCCCGCGACCAGCAGCAGGATCGCCACGATCGCAAAGCCCGTCGACAGCGCGCTGTGAAAGAAGATCGTCGGGTCGCCGTCGGAGATCGCCAGCGCCTGACGCACCGAACGCTCGAAGATCGGGCCCAGCACGTAAGCCAGGATGACGATGCCGAGGTCGAAGCCGTGGCGGCGCAGGCCGTAGCCCACGAAGCCGAAGATCACCGCGATCACCACGTCGGCCGGATTGCCGTTCGACGAATAGACGCCGATCAGGCAGACCGCGAGGATCATCGGCGTGAGATAGGCGCGCGGGATGTCGAGGATGCGCACGAACAGGCCGATCAGCGGCAGGTTCAGGATCAGCAGCATCACGTTGCCGATATACATGCTGGCCACGACGCCCCAGAAGATCTGCGGCTGGCGCTCCAGGATGGTTGGGCCCGGCGTGACGCCATGGATGATGAAGGCGCCGAGCAGCAGGGCCGTGACGGCGTTCGCAGGGATGCCCATGCAGAGCAGCGGCACGAAGGCGCCGGCCGTGCCGGCGTTGTTGGCCGATTCAGGTCCGGCCAGTCCCTCGACGGCGCCCTTGCCGAACTCCTCGGGATTCTTCGAGAGCTTGCGCTCCATGCCGTAGGACAGGAACGAGGCCAGCACCGCGCCGCCGCCGGGGAGCAGGCCGACCAGGAAGCCCATGACCGTGCCGCGGACGACCGGGCCGACCGAGCGCTTCGCCTCCTCGCGCGAGGGCATGAAGCCCAGCAGGTGCGAGGGCGGCGGCAGGACCTTCATCTCGTCGGGCTTCTGGCGCGCCATGAACAGCACTTCGGAGAGACCGAAGAGACCGATCGCCAGCGGCACGAGGTTCACGCCGTCGCCCAAGGCCAGGATGCCGAAGGTGAGCCGCGGCGTCATGTTGAGCGGGTCGCTGCCGATCGTGCCGAGCAGCAGGCCGAACGCCGCCATCAGCAAGGCGCGCGGCAGAGAGCCGCTCGACATGTAGGTGACCATGGTGAGGCCCGCGAGCATCAGCGTGGCGTACTCGGCGGGACCGAACTTGATGACCAGCTCGGCAAGCGGCGGCGACAGGAAGGAGATGCCGATGACGCCCACGGTGCCCGCGAAGAACGAGCCGAAACCGGCGATGCCGAGGGCGGCACCGGCACGGCCCTTGCGCGCCATCTCGTAGCCGTCGAGGCAGGTCACGACCGAGGAGGCCTCGCCCGGAATGCGCATCAGCACCGACGTCACGGTGCCGCCATAGGCCACGCCGTAGTAGATGCCCGACAGCATGATGATGGCCGAGGTCACGTCCATCTTGAACGTGATCGGCAGCAGGATGGCGATGGTGGTGAGCGGCCCCAGTCCCGGCAGGATGCCGACGACGGTGCCGAGGAACGCACCGACGAAGCAGTAGAACAGGTTGTCGAGGGTCAGCGTGGTGGCGAAGCCGCCCAGCAGCGCTTCCATGCGTCGGGCCTCAGCGAACGTAGGTGTAGAAGGTGCGCTCGATCGGGCCTTCCGGCAGGTCGACGCGCAGCAGCCAGCCGAAGCAGACGAGGCCGACGGCGGCGCAGGCGACGCCGTAGCCGATCGAGGACAGCCACGACCGACGTTCGGCGAAGCGCATGATCACGACCGTCACCGCGACGGTCGTGACGACGAAGCCGGCAAACGTCGCGCCCAGCGCGAACACGGCGAAGGTGGCGATGTAGACGGCGAAGGTGCGGTTGGATTCCTTCGTGCCCTCGACGTCGTCGGTGTCGCCGCCCTCGGTCTCGCCGGCCTGGCCCGGGAAGGCCAGGACGATAACAGCGAGCGCCACGCAGATGCCGGCCATGAGCTGCGGGAAGAAACCGGGGCCGGGACCGTCGAAGCCCCAGCTTTCCAGCTCCATCGCCTTCCACAGGCCGATCAGCGCCGCGCCCAAGAGACCGAGCGTGGCGATCCGCGTGCCGCTCAGCTTCATCATGCCTTCTTGGCCATGCCGGTTTCCTTGAGGATCGGGACGAGCTCCGTCTCGATCTTCTTCAGGAGGGCGCCGTATTCCTTGCCGTCGCGATAGATCGCCTGGATGCCGAGCTTGTCGATCTGGCCGGTCACCGAATCGTCCTTCATGACGTCGGCCAGCGCCTTGTCCATGCGCTCCTTGATTGCCGGATCGACACCGGCCGGGAAGGCATAGCCGAACGGGCCGTTGCTGACCGCGTCGTAGCCCAGCTCGCGCAGCGTCTTCACGTCGGGATAGTCGGGCCAGCGCGCCTCGGCCGCCGAAGCGAGGAAGCGCAGCTTGCCGGCCTCGATCTGCGGCCGCATCTCCGAGACGGTCTGGATGACGGCATCGACATGGCCGCCGATCGCCGCCGTCACCGATTCGACGCCGCCGGGGAAGACGACCCAGCGCAGCTTGGCGCCGCTCAGCTTGGCGAGCTGGAACATCGCCACGACATTGGTGACGTTGTTGGAACTGTAGGTGAGCTGCTTCTGCTTGCCCTGGTTGACAAGGTCCTCGATCGACTTGATCGGCCCGTCGGCGCGTGCGCCGACGCCATAACGCAGCGCCGCGACCTGGCCGATGATGTCGAACGCCTTCCACGGATCGTAGGGCACGTTCATCATGTTCGGCACGGCGACGTGGCTGGAAATCGCCACCAGGCCGATCGTGTGGCCGTCCGGCGTCGCCTGGGCGAGCGTCGTAGGCCCCAGCGCGCCTGCGCCGCCGACCACGTTCTTCACGATGACGGTGGCGTTCAGCCGCTTCTCGAGCGCCTGCGCGATGATGCGCGCGGTCAGGTCGGTCGAAGCGCCCGGCGCGTTGGGATTGATCAGCGAGATCTCGCGCGCCGGCCATTTGCTCGACTGGCCGATGGCGGGCGCGGCGACGGAAACGGCAGCCAAAGCGGTGCCGCCCTTCAATACGGTTCTACGAAGCATCCTGTTTCCTCCTTTTTTTATAGGAGGAGACAGTGCTTGCCGGGCCGGTGTCAGGTCAAGGGAGCCGTGCCGGTACGCGAACCTCAGGAGGCGGCGCGGACCTCGGCCGAGCGGTCCCAGATGTTGGGCTGCTCGCGATTGGTGTAGCCCGACACGAAGAGGTTGGGCTGGCCCGTCTTCACGTCGTAGGTGTGCCGGCGCACCGCGCCGATATTGCCGCCATAGACATGGATGCTGATCGAGCCGCGATCGTCGAACGCGTTCGTCACCTGATGGATGTCGCCGGCCGGGTTGCGCGGTGCCGGGATCAGCACCTCGACCTCGCCGGGTTCCAGCCTGGTGAGCGCGCCCGGCACCAGCACGCCGGTCTCGGGATGGCGCGTGAAGGCAAGCGAAGTCTCCGAGCCGCGCAGCATGCCGACCAGGCCCCACATCTCGTGATCGTGCACCGGCGTGTTGGCCTTGGGCGCCCACACGAAGCTCACGACGCAGAAACGCTCGAACGGATCGCACCACAGCAGGTTCTGCGCGTAGCCATGCGCCGGCACCTTGGCCGCCTGCTCGGGCAGCCAGTCGTCGTGCTTGCACAGTTCGCCCAGCAGCTTCGCGCCGACCTCGACGATCGCCTTCTCGTCCTTGTCCTGCCAGGCGCCGCCGGTGAGGGAGGTCATGTCGCCGATGAAGCGACGCAGACGGTCGATGCTCATTCCGCGGCCTTTCGCAGGAAATTGGTGCCGAAGATCGCCTCGGTGTCGGCGCCGAGGCCCGGCGGATCGCGCCGCTTCGAGATGTCGGTGGCGGAGATGCGAACCGGGCTGCCGAAGGTCTTGGTCTTCACACCGGACGGTAACTCCATCTCCTCGACCCAGCCCATGTGCGCGACCTGCGGGTCGGCCAGGATCTGGCTGTAGGTGTTGATGCGCCCGTGCGGCACGCCGGCCGCTTCGAAGGCGCCCAGCCAATGGTCGACGCCGTTCCTGGCGAACTCGACCTCGAGCATATCCTTCAGCGCGACCTGGTTGGCAGCGCGCGACTGCGTGGTAGCAAAGCGCTGGTCGGCGAACAGGTCGGGGCGGTTGATCACTTTCGTCACCGACTCCCAAAGCTTGTTGTTACCGGCGGCGATGACGAAATGTCCGTCCGCCGCCTTGAAGGCCTGGTACGGCGCATTGCGCGGATGGGCCGAGCCCAGCTTCTTCGGATCGTTACCGGTGCCGAAGAACTCGCTGGTCTGAAGCGCGGCCATGCCAAGGCTGCAGCCCAGCATCGAGGCATCGATATGCGCGCCCAGCCCGCCGCCCGCGACGCGGCGCAGCACCGAGACGATGGTGAAGGCGGCGTAGAGACCGGTGCCGGTGTCGGAGACCGGCACGCCGCATTTCACCGGCGCACCGTCGGGTTCGCCGGTCACGCTCATGATGCCGCTCATCGCCTGCACCGTTACGTCGAAGCCACCCTCGCCCGAGCGCGGACCGCTCTGCCCGAAGGCCGAGATCGAGCAATAGACGAGGCCGGGCTTCTCGGCGCGGAAGGATTCGTAGCCGAGGCCGAGACGATCCATCACGCCCGGCCGGTTGTTCTCCAGCACCACGTCGGCGGAGAGGATGAGCTGGCGCGCCGCCTGCTTCTGCGCCGGATCCTTGAGATCGAGCACGACCGAGCGCTTGTTGCGATTGATCGAGGCGAAGTTCTCGCTGTAGCCCCCCTGGGACCCTTCTGTGATCGGCGGCCACTGGCGCATCATGTCGCCTTCCGGCGGCTCGACCTTGATCACCTCGGCGCCGAGATCGGCCAGCAGCATTCCACAATAAGGTCCCGCCAGGACCTGGCAGAACTCGACGACGCGTACGCCTGAAAGCGGCAACATAATCAGCGCGATCCGTCCTGTGCGATGTAACGGGGCCAGTCGTGCGAGGCGATCTGGTCGAGCGACGGCGTCGGCTGGCCGAGACGAAGCTGGTAGATCCAGTAGTTGGTGAGCACGCGCTGCACGAAGTCGCGCGTCTCGTGGAGCGGGATCGACTGGATATAAAGCAGGGGATCCTGCGAGGCGTTCAGCGAATTGTCCCAGCGCATCACGTTGCCCGGCCCGCCATTGTAGCCGGCGGTGGTGCGCACGAGATTGCCGTCGGTCTCGTTCAGCAGCATCGAGATATAGGCCTGGCCGAGCGACACGTTGACCGACGGATCCCACGGATTGGCGCCCGCGGTCTCCGGCGCGTAGCGGGCCGAGACGGCACGGGCCGTCGCCGGCATGAGCTGCATCAGACCCATCGCGCCGACGACCGAGCGCGCCTTGGGATTGAACGCCGATTCCTGGCGCATGAAGGCATAGACCAGCGCACGGTCGACGCTCTGGCCGCTCGACGGCTGCCACGGCGGGATCGGATACATGCCGCCGTCATAGCCCTTGATGTTGTGGCGCTGGTCCCAGTTGGCGTTGCCGACCTTCACCGCGAGGGCGGGCAGCTGGGCCTTGAGCGCCAGCGCCATCACCGCCTCGATGTAGCGCGGATCGTTGTCGATCGACGCGGCGAAGAGTTCGCGCTCCGCCGCCGTCGTGGCGCCGAGCTGCAGCAGCGCCAGCGCGCGCCGGGCGGCGCGGTCGTCGCGCAGCAGGTCGGTGCGGCGGCGGTCGAGCGCCGGCACCTCGAAGTCGGGCTGGATCTGCATGCCCAGCGCCTTCTGGGCAACGAGCCCGTAGAAGGTGCGGCCATGCAGCGCCGCGCGCTTCAGGTAGGGCGCGTACTTCTGCGGATTGCCGGCCAGCAGGTTGGCGCGCGCCGCCCAGAACGAGCCGGCGGACAGCGTCCACGACGAGGCCTGGTCCGGCGAAGCGTCGGCGACGAGCTCGAAACGTCGGGCAGCCTCCGCCATGTTGCCGCGCGTGAATGCCGTCATCGCGGCATTCCAGTTGGCGTCGGGCGGCATGCTGGCTTCGACCGGGATCTGCACGCCCCGCTGCGGATCGGCCTCGAGCTGGCGCGTGCGCAGACGGCCGCGCCACAGCTCGACTTCCTGGGGCCCGAGAATCTCGCTCGACGATTTGCGATCGAGCAGGACGAAGGCGGCATTGAAGCCACCATCGTCGGCCATGCTCTGCAGGCGCGAACGCAGCTCGGCGGCGCGACCGGCATCGGCGCCGTTCACCGTGCGCGCCGCCGCGAAGTTGGGCGAACCCGGCGTCGTGCCGACGAAGGTGGCCGGCGTCAGCTCCGCGCCGCCCGGCGTGCGCCGCGCCAGCGCAAGCCGGTAGATCGCGGGCGCGTCAGGATTGTCGTTGTAGTCCTGAAGCCAGGCGGCGAGCTGCTCGTACCGCGCGGGATAGCTCGGGCTCAGCAGGCGCTGGGCGCCGACATAGCCCATCAGGGTCTTGTCCTGCAGTTGCCGGATCTCGTCATCGGCCTGCGCCCAGTTGCCGGACTGCTGCGCCTGGAAGATGCGGCGATAGCGGTCGCGCGTCTCATTATCCAGAACAGTCGGGAGATCGGCGACGACCGCATTCTCATCGAGTTCGAGAACGGGCGGCGGCGGCACATAGACCGCGGCACGAGGTGCGGGGCGTCCGGTCGGTCGAGCCGCCGGCCGGGTCACGGCGGCTTTGGTCGTGGCGGGCTTGGTCGCCTGGGTCTGGACCGGCTTCTTGGCGGTCTGCGCCGAGGCAGGCCCTACCATGAGCGCGGCCGCCCCGATCAGGACGGCGGAAAGGGTTGTTCGCATGGCGCACCGTAGTTTGACTCTGGCTGGGGCGACAAGGGCTGGTGTGCCTATACTGTACCCAACGGAGGACCCGATGACCCTGCATCAAGAGCGTGCCGCCGCCGTCCGGCGACTGATCGACGAAGCCCGCACCATCGAGAAGTCGGGCGTGACCTACGCCAATCTCGACAAGATCGGCGGCCTCCTGTCGTCGCTGGCCAGCCGCGCCGATCTCTTCCCGCAGGAGGAATTCCCGCTGGGCGCCGAGGGGGGCATCTATCGCCTGAGCGAGGATCCCGACCATCGCTTCGCGCTCTATGCCTCGGCCGGCGGCCCCGGCAAGAAGGTGCCGCCGCACAATCACACGACCTGGGCCATCATCGCCGGCGTCCACGGCGCCGAGCGCAACGTCGTCTACGAACGACTCGACAATGGCGCGCAGGAAAACGTCGTGCAGCTGCGCGAGGCGCCGTCGAAGGAGAAGACGCTGAAGCGCGGCGACGTGATCACTTTCCTGCCCGACGACTTCCACCACATCGAGACGCCGGTCGGTTCTGGCAATGCCCTGCACCTTCACTTCTATGGCCTCAGCCTCGAGCATCTGCCCGACCGCCTGACCGTCGACATGAGCACCGGCACCGCCAAGCGCTTCATGGCCAAAGCGAAGATCCTGACGCCGCTGCTCACGGTGCAGCAGGTCAAGGAGATGCTGAAGTCGGGTGAAATCTTCGCGTTCTTCGACGTGCGCGAGGAAGGCCAGTTCTCGACCCAGGGCCATCCGTTGTTCGCCACGCCCCTTCCCCTGTCGCGCCTGGAGCCGCGGGCGCTGGCGCTGCTGCCCGATCCCGACACGCGCATCGTGCTGATGGACGATGGCGAGGAAGGCCAGATGGGGCGCGCCAACCGCGCCGCCGCGACGCTCAGCCGCCTCGGCTACACCAACCTTGCGGTCATGGCCGGTGGCCTGAAAGCCTGGCGCGACGCGGGTTATGAGGTGTTCACCGGCGTCAACGTGCCCAGCAAGGCATTCGGCGAGGTCGTCGAGCACGGCAACGACACGCCGCGCATCGATGCCGCCGACGTGCAGAAGATGATCGATGCCAAGGCCGACATGGTGATCCTCGATTCGCGGCCGCTGCCCGAGTTCACCAATATGTCGATCCCCGGCGGCATCGACTGCCCCGGCGCCGAGCTGGTCTATCGCGTGAAGGACTTCGTGACGCGGCCCGAGACGCTGGTCGTCGTCAATTGCGCCGGCCGCACGCGCTCGATCATCGGCGCGCAGTCGCTGATCAATGCCGGCCTGCCCAACAAGGTGATGGCGCTTAAGAACGGCACGATGGGCTGGCACCTCGCCGGCCTTCAGGTGGCACGCGGCGAGACCAGGAGCTTCGGCCCGCAGGGACCGGAGGCCGCGACGTTCGCGCAGGCCGCCGCGGCGAACATCGCGGGCAAGATGGGCATCCGGAAGATCGACAGGGCCGGCCTTGCCGCCCTCGAGAAGAAGGGCGGGCCGCTCTATCGCCTCGACGTGCGCGATCCGGCCGAATATGCGCAAGGCCATCTCAAGGGCTTCCGCCATGCCGCCGGCGGCCAGCTCGTGCAGGCGACCGATCAATATGTCGGCGCCCGCAACGCCACGATCGTGCTGCATGACAATGACGGCGTTCGCGCCACCATGACGGCGCACTGGCTGCTGCAGATGGGCTGGAACGAGACCTATGTGCTCGACCACAAGCCCACGGCCGGCGAGCTCACGACCGAGGCAGAGCCGCGCTACCCGGCGGGCTTCGCCGTGCCGAAGGTCGCGAGCGTGACCGCCGCCGAGCTGCAGAAGTCGCTGGCCACGACCCTAGTGGTCGACCTCGACACCAGCCTGAAATACCGCGACGGCCACGTGCCGGGCGCCTGGTTCGCCGTGCGTGCAAATATCGCACGCACCCTGCCGGAAATGCTCACCAAGCAAGCGGGCGCCTCCAGGATCGTGGTCTCGGCGCCGGATGCCGAAATCGGCGCCCTGGCCGCGGCGGAAATCGCCGGCCTGGCCGGGGGCCTGCCGGTCGCCATATTGACAGGCGGCATGAAGGCTTGGCGCGAAAGCGGTTTTGAGGTCGAGACCGGCCATATCCGGATGGCCGATCCGCCGACCGACGTCTGGTACCGGCCCTACGACTTCAAGGAGGACGTGGAGGCCGCCATGCGTCAGTACCTTGACTGGGAGGTCGACCTGGTTCCGCAGGTGGACCGCGACGGCGACGCCCGGTTCTCCGTCCTGAAGCGCTAAAGGGCGGACCGGCTTGCATTTCAGGGCCTTGTCACATCGTCGCGTGCGCTTGACACCCCGCGGGCCTGCCCATAGGTTCCGGCGCGTTTTTCATTGTGACCGCATCGCGTCGATGGGGTGGCGATGGAAAGCCCGGAGCGGAGCATCCGGTTATGGCTGAGGACGATCGGAAATCGACCCCTGACGAGCTGGATCGGCGCCTGAAAGGCGTCCGGCAGGCCTACCAGGCGGGAACGGGCCAGTCGTCGAGACCCGCATCGCGCGGCGCCGGAGGCGAAAAGCTGGGCGTCGGCATGCGGATCGCAGTCGAACTGGTGGCGGGCGTCGTTGCGGGGGCCTTTCTCGGCCTGATGGCTGATCGGTGGTTGGGGACCAAGCCCTGGTTGCTGATCGTGGGGTTCGTACTGGGATGCTGTGCGGCGTTCTTGAACGTCTACCGGGTTGCGCAGGCTGAAGAGCGGCGCAGCAAGGCGGCCCAGGATGAAAAGAAGAGCTGATTTGGGGATAGAGTAACGTGGCCAGCCCGCTCGAGCAGTTTGCTATCCAGGACCTAAGCGCCCCGCTGTTCAGCATCGGTGGCCACCATATCGCCGTCACCAACTCCGCCATCTTCATGATGGGCGCCGTGGTCCTATCGTCGGGCCTGCTGTTCGCGGGTGCGGGCAAGGGCGCGATGATCCCGGGCCGCATCCAGGCGATGGCCGAACTCTTCTACGAGTTCATCGCCAACATGATCCGGGACAATGTCGGCAAGGGCGGCAAGCAGTTCTTCCCGTTCATCTTCACGCTCTTCATCTTCACGCTGTTCGGCAACATCCTCGGCATGCTGCCCTACGGCTACACCTTCACGTCCCAGATCGCCGTCACCTTCTTCATGGCGATGGTCGTGTTCCTCGGCGTGACCCTGATCGGCCTGTTCAAGCACGGCCTGCACTTCTTCTCCCTGTTCTTCCCGCACGGCGCGCCGCTGTTCACCGCGCCGATCCTGATCCCGATCGAGTTGGTCTCCTACCTCAGCCGCCCGATCAGCCTGTCGGTCCGACTGTTCGCCAACATGACGGTCGGCCACGTGCTGCTGAAGGTGCTGGCGGGCTTCGTCGTGGCGCTCGGCTTCTTCGGTTTCGTGCCGCTGGCCGTCCTGGTCGCGATCACGGCGCTGGAGCTGTTGGTCGCGCTGCTGCAGGCCTACATCTTCACGATCCTCTGCTGCATTTACCTGCACGACGCGCTGCACCTGCACTAGTAGCGGCGCCCGTAATCATCCAACCGGCCCATCAATCCACCACGTCAAAGCCAAGAGAAAACAGGAGATAGAAATGGACGCTTCAGCCGCCAAGTTCATCGGTGCAGGCCTCGCCGCCATCGGCATGATCGGCGCCGGCATCGGCGTGGGCAACGTCTGGGCGAGCTACATCACGGCGCTGTCGCGCAACCCGGCCTCGAAGGCCGAAATCGGCGCCAACATCTGGATCGGCTTCGCCGTCACCGAGGCCATCGCGCTGTTCGCGCTGATCGTCGCGCTGATCGCCCTCTTCGCCTGAGTTCGATCGTGCCCGTTCAGGCACTCCGGACTTCGGTCGCCGCGGCAGCCCTGATCGGGCTGCCGTTTGCCGCGCAGGCGGCCGGCATGCCGCAGTTCGACGTCACGAAGTTCCCCACCCAGATCTTCTGGCTGGTGGTGTGTTTTGCCGTTCTGTACTTCCTCATGGCCAAGGCCGTCCTGCCGAAGATCGGCGCGACGATCGAAAGCCGCGAGCACAAGATCCAGGCCGATCTCGACGCCGCCCAGAAGGCCAACGACGCCGCTCGTGCGGCGGCAGCCGATCAGGACAAGGCGCTCACCGAGGCACGCGGCCAGGCTTCCGGCCTGATCCGCGCCGCATCGGAAGCCGCCGCGGCCCAGACCTCGGCCAAGCTGCACGAAGTCAGCGACCGGCTGGGCGCCGACATCGTCGCCGCTGAAAAGCGGATCGGCGATCAGCGCACGCAGGCCCTCGCGGGCCTCAGCAGCATGTCGAGCGAGATCGCCGCGGCGGTTCTGGGCAAGCTGGTGGGATCGGCCGATCCCGCGCAGGTTGCCCGCGCCGTCGACGAGGCAGCAAAGGCAGGCAAGCCATGATCGGTACCGCATGGGCTGCGGACGCACACGGCGGCGGCGGAGGCTTGTTCTCCGATCCGACGTTCTGGGTCGCCGTCTCCTTCTTCATCTTCCTGGCGATCGCCGGCAAGCAGCTCGTCCGGGGAGTCACCAAGCTCCTCGACGACCGCACTGCCCTGATCGCGCGCACCCTCGGCGAGGCCGAGAAGCTGCGCAACGAGGCGCAGAAGGCGCGTGACGAGGCCCAGAAGAACCTGGCCGACTCCGCCACGCTCGCCCAGGAGATCGTGGCGCAAGCCAAGCAGGAAGCCGTGCGTCTCACTCAGCATGCCGCCGAGGAGCGCGAAGCGTTGATCGCCCGCCGCGAGCAGCAGGCCAAGGACCGCATCGCCCAGGCCGAGGCCCAGGCCTCGCGGGAAGTGCGCAACATGGCCGTCGACGTGGCGCTCGCCGCCACCCGCTCGCTGCTGAAGGAACAGGTCGGCGCCGGCCGCACCCAGGCGATGATCGACGAATCGATCGCCGAGCTGCCGCGCCGTCTGCACTGACTTTTAGAAAATAGGGATCGCCCGCAAAATAAAAGAGCGGGCAACCTGGTGCCCCCGCCGCAAGGCGGGGGCTTTTTCTTGCCCGATCGGACCGGCGGTCCGATCGGGCAATCCTGAGCGAAGCGAAGGATCCTTCGGCCTCTGGCCTCAGGATGATGGGCGCTTCGCGCCTGTCACTCCGCCGCCTGCTTCAGCGGATCGGTGCCCGGCGGATTGTTCGACGGCTTCCAGCGCAGGACCGGCTTGCGGGCCGCCAGCGTCTCGTCGAGACGGCGGCGCGGCGAGTAGAGCGGTGCGGCCTTGAAGGCCTCGGCCGCGGTGCCGGTCTGGGCCTTCTCGGTGAGCGAACGCAGCGCGCCGATGAACTGGTCGAGGTCTTCCTTGGCCACGCTCTCGGTCGGCTCGATCAGCATCGCGCCATGCACCACCAGCGGGAAGTACATGGTCATCGGGTGATAGCCCTCGTCGATCATCGCCTTGGCGAAGTCGAGCGTGCTGACGCCCGTGTCCTTGAGGAAGCTGTCGTCGAACAGCGCCTCGTGCATGCACGGCCCCTCGAAGGCCGGGCTCATCACGTCCTTCAGCGCGGCCATCACGTAGTTGGCGTTGAGCACCGCATCCTCGGCGACCTGCTTCAGCCCGTCGGCGCCGTGGCTCATGATGTAAGCCAGCGCGCGCGTGAACATGCCCATCTGGCCGTGGAAGGCTTTCAGGCGGCCGAGCGGCGTGCCATCGACTTTCGCGCCGTCTTCGGCGACGCGCCACGTGTCGCCGTCCTTCACGATCCACGGATAGGGCGCATACGGCGCCAGTGCCGCCGACAGCACCACCGGACCGGCACCCGGCCCGCCGCCGCCATGCGGCGTCGAGAAGGTCTTGTGCAGGTTGATGTGCATGCAGTCGATGCCGAGATCGCCCGGCCGCACCCGGCCGACGATGGCGTTGAAGTTGGCGCCGTCGCAGTAGAAATAGGCGCCCGCCTCGTGCACGGCCTTGGAGATCTCGACGATCTCGCTCTCGAACAGGCCGCAGGTGTTGGGGTTGGTCAGCATGATCGCCGCCACGTCGGGACCCAGCGCCGCCTTGAGCGCGGCGAGGTCGACGCGGCCGCGATCGTTGGCCGGGATCGGCTTCACGACGAAGCCGAGCGCCGCCGCTGTCGCGGGGTTGGTACCGTGCGCCGATTCGGGCGCCAGCACGGTCTTGCGCTTCGCGCGCTCGCCCTTGGCCTCGAGGGCCGCGGCGATCGCCATCATGCCGCACATCTCGCCATGCGCGCCGGCGGCCGGCGACATCGCCACGGCCGGCATGCCGGTGAGGGTCTTCAGCCAGTGCGCCAGCCCGTCGATCAGCTCCAGCGCGCCCTGCACGGTCGAGACCGGCTGCAGCGGATGGAGATCGCCGATGCCGGGCAGGCGCGCGACCTTCTCGTTGATGCGGGGATTGTGCTTCATCGTGCACGAGCCCAGCGGGTAGACGCCCATGTCGATGGCGTAGTTTTTCTGGCTGAGGCGCGTGTAGTGCTGCACCACCTGCGGTTCCGACAGACCGGGCAGGCCGACCGCGCCCTTGCGGCGCATTCCGTTCAGCCGGTCTTTCACCTTGGGAGCTTCCGGCAGGTCGACACCACAGCGTCCGGCCTGGCCCATCTCGAAGATCAGCGGTTCCTCGATCTGGAGCGCGCGGTTGCCGGTGAAGGTGCCGTGCGTGTTGACGGAGCCGGTGGCGACGCTGCCAGCGCGACCCTGGCTACGATCAAGCGACTGTACCATCACAGCACCTCCTTCAGCGCGGCGACAAGCGGGTCCATGCCCGCATCGGTCGCCGTTTCGGTCGCCGCCAGCAGCAGCAGGTTCGCGACCGAGGGGTCGTTCGGGATCAGGCGCGACACCGGCAGGCCGCCCAGGATGCGCTTGGCCGCCAGCGCCTCGACCACTTCGGCCGCTTGCTTGGGCAACTTCACGGTGAATTCGTTGAAGAAGCTGTCGTTCAACACCGCGACGCCGGGA
This sequence comes from Reyranella sp. GW821-FHT14A01, assembly GCF_058803965.1. Classification (NCBI taxonomy): domain Bacteria; kingdom Pseudomonadati; phylum Pseudomonadota; class Alphaproteobacteria; order Hyphomicrobiales; family Reyranellaceae; genus Reyranella; species Reyranella sp. GW821-FHT14A01. The sequence goes on along the minus strand of NZ_JBXAPM010000016.1, from coordinate 133,221 downwards.
ATCGCCGCAAGCTTGTCGGCGAGCTGCGAGGCCTTGGCGTGGTTCAGTTCGGCCAACCGGGTAAAACCCGCCTCGCCCAGCAGGGTGAGATGCACCGTGAAGGCCAGCGCGCAAAGGCCGGCATTGGTGCAGATGTTGGACGTCGCCTTCTCGCGACGGATATGCTGCTCGCGCGTCGAGAGGGTGAGCACGAAGCCGCGCTTGCCGTCGGCATCGACGGTCTCGCCGACGAGGCGGCCCGGCATCTGGCGCATGTACTTGTCGCGCGTGGCGAACAGGCCGACATAAGGACCGCCGAAGCCCAGCCCGTTGCCGATCGACTGGCCCTCGCAGACCACGATGTCGGCGCCCATCTCGCCCGGCGGCGTCAGCAGGCCCAGCGACACGACTTCCGTCACGACGACGATCAGCAGCGCGCCGGCGGCGTGGCAGGCTTCCGCCAGCTTGGTGAAGTCACGGACATGACCGAAGAAGCTCGGGTTCTGCACGACCACGCAGGAGGTGTCGCGATCCACCGAGGCGATCAAGTCTTCCAGGCCCTCGGCGTCGGTCTTCGAGAAATTCGCCGTGAAACCTTCCCACTTGGCCGTGGTCTCGATGATGGCGCGATACTGCGGATGCAGCCCACCCGAGATCAGCGCCTTGTGGCGGCGCGTGATGCGGTTGGCCATCAGCACGGCTTCGGTCGTTCCCGTCGAGCCGTCGTACATCGAGGCGTTGGCGACCTCCATGCCGGTGAGCAGGGTAACCTGGGTCTGGAACTCGAACAGGTACTGCAGAGTCCCTTGCGTGATCTCCGGCTGGTACGGCGTGTACGAAGTCAGGAACTCGCCGCGCTGGATCATGTAGTCGACGGTCGCCGGTACATGATGGCGATAGGCGCCGGCGCCGATGAAGAACGGCGTCGAGGCGGGCGACAGGTTCTTGGCCGCGAAGCCCTGGAAGGCGCGCTCGACTTCGAGCTCACCCTGGTGATCGGGCAGGCCGCCGACCTTGGCCGCCAGTCGCGCCGAGGCCGGCACGTCCCGGAACAGCTCGTCGACCGACTTGGCGCCGATCACGCTCAGCATCTCGCGGCGATCGGCATCGGTGAGGGGGAGATAACGCATTGAAGCTCCTAGAATGCTCTTTGCTGGGGGCGCGCCACTCCAGTGGCGCGATCTTCCCGGACATCGACCATGACGCGCCACTGGAGTGGCGCGCCCCCAGCGATGATTAGCCGAGGCCCTTCACGAAGGCGTCGTAGCCCGCCTCGTCCATCAGGCCGGCGAGTTCGCCCTTGTCGGCGAGCTTCATCTTGAAGAACCAGCCCTTGCCCGTCGGCTCGGCGTTCACGTCGCCCGGCGTGTCGCCAAGTGCAGCATTGCTCTCGACGACCTCGCCGGTGGCCGGCGCGTAGATGTCGGATGCGGCCTTCACCGATTCGACGACGGCGCAGGCCTCGCCCTTGGCGACCTTGCGGCCGGCGGCGGGCACGTCGACGAACACGACGTCACCCAACTGCTCCTGCGCGTACTGCGTGATGCCGATCGTGCCGACATCGCCCTCGACGCGGATCCACTCATGCTCTTCGGTGTACTTGGTCTCGGCCATCTTGATCTCCTATCCGCGGTAGTAGGTGTGTTTGACGAAAGGCATCGGCACGATCTCGGCCGGCACGGGCTTGCCGCGCACCATGAGATCGACCTTGGTTCCGTTGGCTGACTGGCTGCGCTCGACGTAGCCCATGGCGACGGCGCGCCCCAGGGTCGGCGAGAAGCCGCCCGAGGTGACGATGCCGACGGTCTTGCCGTCGATCACGATCTCCGCGCCCTCGCGCGCGATCGCCTTACCTTCGGGCAGCAGGCCGACCCGCTTGCGCGCCGAGCCCTCGGCGATCTGTTTCTGGACGGTCGCGGCACCTGGGAAGCCACCCTGCACGCGCCGCTCCTTGCCGACGCTCCACAGCAGCACCGCTTCGACCGGCGTGGTGGTCGTGTCGATGTCGTGGCCGTAGAGGCAGAGACCGGCTTCGAGCCGCAGCGAATCGCGGGCGCCCAGTCCGATCGGCTTCACCTCGGGATGGCTGAGCAGCTTGCGCGCGATGGCGTCGGTCTGCTCGGCCGGCGTCGAGATCTCGTAGCCGTCGCCGCCCGTGTAGCCCGAGCGCGTGACGTAGCAGCGCGCGCCGTCGATGACGACATAGGCGCCGGTCATGAACTTCATGGTCGCGACCTGCGGCGCCAGCCGCGACAGGACCGCGGAAGCCTGCGGCCCCTGCAGCGCCAGCAGCCCCCGCGAAAACATCGGCTCGACCTCGCAGGTGGCCGAGAGATGCTTCTGCATGTGCGCGAGGTCTTCGTCCTTGCAGGCGGCGTTGATGACCACCAGCAGATGGTCGCCCGTGCTGGTCACCATCAGATCGTCGAGAATGCCGCCGGCATCGTTGGTGAACTGGGTGTAGCGCTGCTGGCCCGGCTGCAGGCCCGCGATGTCGCCCGGCACCAGGGTCTCGAGCGCCTTGGCGGCGTTATGCCCGGACTTCGCGGTGAGGCGGACCTGGCCCATGTGCGAGACGTCGAACAGGCCGCAGGCGGTACGGGTGTGATTGTGCTCGACCAGGATGCCGGTCGGATACTGGACCGGCATTTCGTAGCCGGCGAACGGTACCAGGCGCGCGCCCAGCTCGCGGTGAAGATCGTAAAGCGGCGTGCGCTTCAGGGGGCCGGCGGGTGTTTCGGTCAAAAGAGTCTCCGTCGAAGTCGCGTTACACGCGACCGGAGTCGCGCTTTCACGACGCACGAAATGCGCCGTTCGCGACCCCCTCTGTCCGGAGACCTGAAAGATTCGCCGGGAGCCTCTCCAAGAGGGCCGGCTTACTTCGTCGGTGGGCACGCGCCGAATGGGGCGCTTGCCACTTTCCAGAGACCCATCCTCCTGCGGTCCGTTTGCCTGAGAGTTTCCGGGGCCGGTTGCTCCTTCGGCGCCATCCTCGCGGATGGGCTCTCCCACAGGGATCGTCTGGGTAGGCGGACCATAGGCAGGGCCTCCATCGGCGTCCACGCACAAAGCCAACCGGGCCACCCGAATCATGAGGAAAAGCACAATGCCACTTGAAATTGAGTGATCACTCACTTAATTTGTGAGCGCCTACTCACTAAGGAGGTTGGCATGTTCATCCGCCGGTCTTTCGACGAATTCCTCAAGCTCCAGAGCGACGCTACTCAAGCACCCGTAGCAACCCATGACTGGGTCATCGATTGGCGCTGGCTCTGCGACACCGAAGACAACGCCTCCGCTTTTCCGAGTGAGCGCTCCCTCATAGACTGCGGCGCATGGGCAAAGCCGAAGAGACAAAAGCCCGCGTAGAGCGCGCGGCCCTTACCCTGTTCGTGGCACGCGGCGTCGCCGAGACCACGACCCGGGAGATCGCCATGGCGGCGTCGATCGCCGAGGGCACCATCTACCGCTACTTCCCCAGCAAGGAGCAGCTCGCCCTCGACATCTTCCTCGGCCACCACCGCGCGCTGGCCGAGGCACTGGCCGAGGCCCACCAGCCGGTCGCGGGCCTGCGCGACAAGATCGACGCCATCGTCCGCTGCTACTGCGACTGGGCGGACAGGGACTGGTCCCTGTTCGCCTACCACCTGCTCACCCAGCACCTCTTCCTGGCGATGGTCCCCAATGGCACGCCCAACCCGGTCGATGTCGTGCGCGAGGTCATCGCCGAAGCCATGGTCGCGGGCGAGATCCCGGCCCGCGACCCAGACCTGGCCGCCGCCTCGGCCATCGGCACCGTGATGCAACCCGCGACCTACAAGGTCTACGGCCGCTTCGAAGGACCGCTCAGCGCCCACACGGCGTTCTTCGCCGATGCCGCGTGGGCGGTTCTGGCGGCTCCGGAGCGATAGTGACCGATCGCCCATGGTGTATGATGCATCCATGAGCGTCAGACAGACTGATGTCCTCGATCGAATGGTCGCCCGCGTCGTGAACGCGATGGCGCCTGAAGCAATTTATCTCTTCGGCAGCCGCGCTCGCGGCGACGCGAACGTCGACAGTGATTACGATTTCCTGGTCATTGTTTCGGACGATGTACCTGAAGGATCGCGATCCCTGTCCGTGACCGGCGAAATTCCTCGCGACCCGGCTGTCTCCCTCGACATCGTTCCCTGTCGCCGAAGCGTGTTCGAACGGCGGCGCAACGACATTGGCACCCTGAGCTATCTCGCGACGCACGAGGGGCGTCTTGTTTACAGCGAAGGCCATCGCACGTAACGCAAAGGTCCCTCACTACGTTCGGGATGACAGCGTTTTCTTCGGCGAGGCACTGCGCCAGTTCCAACAATGTTGTCATCCCGACGTAGTGAGGGACCCTTCCCTTCTTCGAGCCGCGCCCTTCAATTGTACCGCGCCAGCTCCAGCTTGCCGATCTGGTTGCGGTGCACCTCGTCCGGGCCGTCGAAGATGCGCATCGAACGGGCCGAGGCGTAGGTGTAGGCGAGGCCGAAATCGTCCGAGACGCCGGCGCCGCCGAAGGCCTGGATCGCCATGTCGGTGACCCTGGTCAGCATGGTGGGCACCGCGACCTTGATCATGGCGATCTCCGGACGGGCGACCTTGTTGCCGACCGTGTCCATCATCCAGGCGGCCTTGAGCACGAGGAGCCGCGCCTGCTCGATCATGATGCGGGCCTCGGCGATGCGCTCCAGGGTCACCGTCTGCTCGGCGATCGGCCGGCCGAAGGCCACGCGCGACTTCACGCGCCTGCACATCTTCTCGAGCGTGCGCTCGGCGGCGCCGATGGCGCGCATGCAGTGATGGATGCGGCCGGGACCGAGGCGGCCCTGGGCGATCTCGAAGCCGCGCCCCTCGCCCAGCAGCATGTTCTCGACGGGCACGCGGACATTCTCGAACAGCACCTCGCCATGACCGTGCGGGGCGTCGTCGTAGCCGAACATCGGCAGGCTGCGCAGCACCGTGATGCCCGGCGTGTCGCGCGGCACGAGGATCATGGATTGCTGGCGGTAGCGATCGGGGCTCCGCGCATCCGTCTTGCCCATGAAGATCAGGATCCTGCAGTGCGGGTTCGGCGCTCCGGTGGTCCACCATTTGCGGCCGTTCAGGACATAGTGGTCGCCGTCGCGCACGATCGAGCTTTCGATGTTGGTCGCGTCGGACGAGGCGACCGCCGGCTCGGTCATGGCGAAGGCCGAGCGGATGGTGCCGGCGAGCAGCGGCTCCAGCCACTGCTTCTTCTGCGCCTCGGTGCCGTAGAGGGCGAGCGTCTCCATATTGCCGGTGTCGGGCGCCGAGCAGTTGAACGCCTCGGGGGCGATCTTGGACCGACCCATGATCTCGCACAGCGGCGCATATTCGAGGTTGCTGAGGCCCGCGCCATGGTCGCCGGGCAGGAACAGGTTCCACAGTCCGGCGGCGCGCGCCTTCGCCTTCAGCTCCTCCATCAGCGCGCTGGGCTGCCAGCGGTCGCCGCTCGCCACTTCGCGCTCGTAGCGCTCCTCGTTGGGATAGATGTGCGCGTCCATGAAGGCGCCGACCTGTTCCTGCAGCGCCTTGACCTTGTCGGAATGAACGAACTCCATGACGGGTCTCCTGCAGTTGGGTTGACCCGACGCTAGGCGCGCCCCGACAATGAGGGAAATGGTGGTTTGTCATGGATATCCATTCATATGGCTCATGAACGGCGCGCCGACCTCGAACTCCTGCGGGTGCTCGACGCGATCCTCTCGGAAGGCGGCGTCACGCGCGCTGCCGAGCGGCTGAACCTCAGCCAGTCGGCGATCAGCCATTCGCTGGCCCGCCTGCGCCAGATGTTCGGCGACCCGCTCCTCGTCCGCGAAGGCCGCAAGCTGGTGCCGACGCCGCTCGCCCGCGAGCTGGTGGCGCCGCTGCGCCAGGGGCTGGACGCGCTGGACCGGCTGGTCGCCGGCGCCGGCCGCTTCGATCCCGCGACGTCGGACGCGCAGTTCACCATCAGCCTGCGCGATCCCACCGAGACGCTGATGCTGCCGGCCATCATGGGCCGCATCGCCCGCGCCGGCCGCGGCATCGCCCTGCGCACGGTGCAGGTCCGCCGCCGCAAGGTCGAAAGCGCGCTCGCCGACGGCACGGTGAGCCTCGCCATCGACATCGCCTTGCCGCTGGCCGACAGCGTGCGCCGCCAGAAGATCAGCGCCGACCGGCCGGCGGTCGTGATGCGGCGCGGCCATCCCGCGCTGCGCAAGGGGCTGACGCTCGACCGCTATCTCGAGCAGGACCATGTGATGGTGACGTCGCGCCGGCAGGGGCCGGGCCTGGAAGACGTCGAGCTGTCCAAGCGCGGCCTCAGTCGCCGCATCCGGCTGCGCTGCCGCAACTATCTCGCTGCGCTGCGCGTCGTTGCCACGAGCGATCTCGTGGTCACCATGGCCGAACGCTACGTCCCGCTCCTCTCGGGAGGCCTCCGGACCGAGGCGGTGGCGTTTCCCTTCCGGGTGCCGACGCTCGACCTCTATCTCTACTGGCACGCCTCGGCCGATGGCGATGCCGCGAACCGCTGGCTGCGCGGCCTGGTGATCGACGCCTTCCGGAAAGGCTGAGCCGGTCAGCGCAGGCCGGTGCCCAGGTCGAGGGCGCGCAGACGGTCCGGATCGGCCACCACGTCGATCGCCACGATGTGGCCGTCCTCGATCGTCGGCACGAGAACCAGCAGCAGGCGTCCCTTGGGCGCGACGACGATGCCCGCGACGCCATCGACCAGCGCGGCACGGGCGAGCACGGCCTTGCCCTTGAAGAACTGCGCCACTGAAGACGCGCCACGCAGTTCGGACGCATTGCCGAGGCCGACCGCCGTCGCATCGGCGCGCACCACGACCTCGGGATCGAGCAGGGCGAGGAGTCCCTCGAAATCACCGTCGCGCGAGGCTGCGAGGAAAGCGTCGACGACGCTGCGCTGGCGAACGAGTTCGGCCTCGGGAATCGCGGGCGCGCCCTGGACCCGGCGGCGGGCCCGGCTCGCGAGCTGGCGGGCCGCCTCCGGCGTGCGCCCGACGACCGAGGCGATCTGGTCGAAGGAGATGTCGAACATGTCGTGCAGCACGAAGGCCACCCTTTCGGCCGGCGTCAGCGCCTGCAGCACCACCAGCATCGCCAGGCCGACCGAGTCCGCCAGCTGCGCCTCCAACTCGGGCTCGAAGCCGCCCGCCGCCTCCCCGGCGGGCGCCGGTGACTCGTCGAATGCCTCCTCGCGGCGGATTTTGCGCGCGCGCAGCATGTCGAGGCAGATGCGCGCGGTGACCGTGGTCAGCCAGCCGCCGAGATTGTCGATCCCCGTGGTGTCGTTGAGGCTCAACCGCAGCCACGCTTCCTGCACCGCATCCTCGGCCTCGGCCGACGAGCCCAGCATCCGGTAGGCCACGCGCTGCAGATGGGCGCGATTGGCCTCGAAACGCTCGGCGAGAAATTTCTGCTCGTCCATCGTCACATTCTCCCATCGCCATCCGTCAACGCAATGACGGCCCGCTGGCGGCCGGTGTGACACCCAGGAGAAGAAATCGTGCAACCCCGTATGAAGAACCCCGCCCTCGTCCTGCCCGAGGCGATGAAGACCCTGCTGGCGCTCGGGGCGATCGCCCACAAGGCCGGCCTGCCCCAGACCACGATTTACATGGTCCATCTGCGGGCCAGCCAGATCAACGGCTGCAGCCTCTGCGTCGCCATGCATTCGCGCGAACTGAAGAAGGCCGGCGAGAGCGACGACCGGATCTATGCCGTCGCCGCCTGGCGCGAAGCGCCATGGTTCACCGACGCCGAGCGCGCGGCCCTGGCCCTCACCGAAGCGACGACCCGTCTCGCCGACAAGGAAGATGCGGTCCCCGATCACGTCTGGGAAGAAGCGCGGAAGCACTATGACGAGACCGCGATCTCCGGCCTGCTGCTCGCGATCGCCGCCATCAACGTGTGGAACCGGCTGAACGCCGCGACCCGTCAGGTCGCCGGTTCGTTCGGCTAAGCCTGTCCCTCAGGCAGCGACGTAAACGAAGGCTTCGAGGCCGGACTTCAGGCGCACCGCGACGCGCTTGTAGTCCGAGACCTCGTAGGTGTCGGCGGCGGCCAGCTCGGCCGCCGTGATCTTCAACACGACGCCCGGCACTTCGTCGCCGGCACGGCCGGACGGCTGCGCGATCAGATGGTGTGTCTTGCCACTGGTCTTCACGACCTCGGCGTCCCGGATCTCCAGCAGCGACGTCGCATAGCCTGGCAAGGCATCGACGCGCCCTTCGAGGAGCCGGCCGAAGGTCGCGACCTGCACGTCTTCCTGCTGCAGCGTGCCGTAGGAGAAGAGCCAGACGTCGGCCGTCATTGCGGTTCCTTCAATGGAGCGCGCAACTCCAGTTGCGCTCATACCTCATCGACCGCCAAAGTTTGAGCGCCACTGGAGTGGCGCGCTCCTTTGAGCCACTTGGGCTACTTTGTGGCCTCGCGGGCCAGTGCGGTGAAGGCTTCGACGAAGGCCTCGCGGGGGCCGCCGACGCCGGTTTCGTTGAAGATGTCGGCGGTGAGCGACTTCACGGCGTTTTCGTCGATGCGCACGCCGTTGTTCTCGAGGAAGCCGCGCGCGGCCGTCACGGCCTCGTCCATCGCGCCGCCCTGCCTGTAGAGCTGGTAGTAATCGGGATGGCCGCCGCGGCCCAGCGCCTCGGCCAGCACGTCGGTGAAGTTCACGACCTTCAGCGACGGATAGATCGCCTGGGCGCCGGCCAGCGCGCGGTGGCAGGAATGGTACATGGTGACGATCGTGTCGGCACCGGCCGCGACCGCGCCCATCACCAGGTCGCGATGGATCGCCTGTTCGCGTTCCTTGAACTTCGCGGCCTGGCCGCCACAGGCATAGGAGAAGCCGGAATCCTGCGGCAGCTCGATCAGCTCGAGATTGGGCACGGCGCGCAACAGGTTGCGGATACTCTCGACCGTGGCGCCGATGCCCTGATGCTCGTGGATCACGACGCGGCGCTTCGGTTGGTCCGCCTTGAAGCGCGCCTTCAGCGCATCGAGATTGGCTGCGAGGAACTCGCTGACATGGCCGAGGTCGAACGACGGTTCCTCGACGTCCTTCTCCAGCTCGTCGAAATTCTTGGTGCAGGTCGGGCACCAGGTCAGGACCTTGGAGGCGCCGGACTGGCCGAAGCGCTGGAAGGTGCGATGGCCCATCCGCTCGTAGGTCGGGAGATCGGCTTCCTGGAACTGGTAGACGCCGCAGCAATGGCCGGTACCACCGACCACGTCGAAGTCGAGTTCCAGCGCGTCGAGGATGTCCATCACGTTCAGCACGATGTGCGGCGTGCGCAGCACGTTGCAGCCCGTATAGAACAGCACGTCGGCGGTGCGCCGCTCGGCCGGCATCAGGATCTTCTTCAGCGTCTCGGACGGAAGCTGCATGCTGGCCAGCAACCGCACCGCCTGCGCCATGTGGCGGAAGCGGTTGGCGGCGTTGGCCGCGCCTTCCTGCACCGGCCGAACCGCCTGCAGCGACTTCATCTTGGCGATGGTCACCCACTGGCGGACGTTGATGTCCTCGGGACAGGCGGCCGTGCATTGCGCACTGCCGTCACAGGCGCTCAGCCACTTGTCGAGCACCGGCGCCGCCGCCCCGCCGTCGCGTGTCAGCGAGACGAGTTCGCCGACCCGCTGCACGGCCTCGCCCCTATCGAGCCCGCTCTCGCGTGCCGTCGGACAGGCCTCGAAGCACTTGCCGCAGGTCGTGCAACGATCGGCCGCCTCGGCGGCCAACGCTTCCAGCCTGTCGGCATAGGCGCTCATCAGCGTGAGCCCGCCCGCCGGTTGTAGTCGAGCTCTTCCATCGACGGCTTGAGGCCGACGGCGATGCGGTAGCCGCCCAACTGGGAAACCTGGCTGAACGGCAGGGTGAGCGTCAGCTCCTCCTGCGACTGGCCGCGCGGGTTGGCGCTCGACAGTTTGAAATCGGCGGTGAAGTCCTGGCCCTGGACGACCTGGCCGGAACTGCCGAGCACGCGCACGAAGTACGGCACCCGCGTCTGGCCGGCGATGACCGACGGACCGGCGTTGACCGAGACGCGCATGATCAGGTTCACGTCCATCTGGTTGCGCCGCAGCGTGCAGGTCGTGCCTGCGCCGACCAGGAGCGCTTCATATTCGACATCGCGCGGGTCGCGGCCCGGCCCATCCTTGAAATGGGTCAGCCGGCCCGCATCCTGGACCGTGAACGGCGCCGGACAATAGGCGGTCGCCGTCTCCTGGGAGTCGCTGCCACCGCCGCAAGCGGAAAGAAGAAGCGCCAGCGCGACCGGCGCGGCGCGGAAATACATATTGAGGGTCATGCCAGATTCTTGTGTGAGCCGTCGCAAAGCGGTTTCTTCGAGGAATGTTTACAGGCGCAGAGCCAGTAATCGCCGGCCTTCTCGACCGAGTACTTCATCGGGGCGAGACCAGTGCCCTTGTGGCTGCCGTCGCAAAAGGGCTGGGACTTGCTCAGGCCGCAGGCGCACCACCAGTAGTCCTTGCCCGCCTCCAGCGCCACTTTCGAAGGCGCCTTGGCCGCGACAACCGGCTCGGTCATGTTGCTTTCCCCGTTGCGGCGGCTTTGTTACGGTGCCGCGCCAAATCCGTACTGCACGGACTCTAGGCAATGGTCCGCAGGCCCGCAAGCGAACGGGTCGGCATCGCGTCGAACGAATTTCATGATTGCCCCGAAGAAGCCGCTCACGATCCTGCTCGCCAGCCCGCGCGGTTTCTGCGCCGGCGTCGACCGTGCCATCCAGATCGTCGAGCGCGCCCTGGAGCGCTACGGCCGGCCGGTCTATGTCCGCCACGAGATCGTGCATAATCGCTTCGTGGTCGAGAATCTCGAGGCGCAGGGCGCGATCTTCGTCGACGAGCTCGACGAGGTGCCGGACGACCGGCCCGTCGTCTTTTCCGCGCATGGCGTGCCGAAATCCGTGCCGGCCGAGGCCGCCCGCCGCAACCTGCTCTATGTCGACGCGACCTGCCCGCTGGTCTCCAAGGTCCATCGCGAGGCCGAGCGTCACGCCCAGTCGGGCCGCACCGTCGTGCTGATCGGCCATGCCGGCCATCCCGAGGTGATCGGCACGATGGGCCAGCTGCCGCCGGGCAAGGTGGTGCTGGTCGAGGATGCCGCGCAGGCGGAGACTCTCGAAGTCGCCGATCCGGACAACCTCGCCTATGCGACCCAGACGACCCTGTCGGTCGACGACACGACCGGCATCGTCGCCGCCCTGCGCCGCCGGTTCCCGTCGATCCAGGGACCGAAGATGGAAGACATCTGCTACGCCACGACCAACCGCCAGGCCGCGGTCAAGGCGATCGCCGAGCGCTGCGATGCGATGGTGGTGATCGGCGCGCCAAACTCCTCGAACTCGATGCGGCTGGTCGAGGTCGCCGCCAACTACGGCTGCGCGAAGTCGCGCCTGGTCCAGCGCGCCGTCGACATGGACTGGGAGTGGCTAGGCGACGCGGGTCGCCTCGGCATCACGGCCGGCGCCTCGGCGCCCGAGCTGCTGGTCGACGAGCTGATCGAGGCCTGCCGCACGCGCTACGACGTCACCGTCGAGGAAGTGCGCACCACCGAGGAAAGCGTCGTCTTCAAGCTGCCGCGCGCGCTGGTGGCCTGACGTGGCGGTCTACACGGAAGTCGGCGACACCGAGCTCGAATCCTTTCTCGCCGAATACGACATCGGCCAGGCCGATTCCTTCAAGGGGATCGCCGAGGGCGTCGAGAATTCCAACTTTCTCCTGACCACGACGAAGGGCCAGTACATCGTCACGCTCTACGAGAAGCGTGTCGATCCGGGCGACCTGCCCTTCTTCCTCGGCCTGATGGACCATCTCGCCGCGCGCGGCATCACCTGCCCGCAGCCCATCCACGGCCGCGACGGCAATGCGCTGCGCACGCTGGCGGGCAAGCCGGCGGCGATCACCAGCTTCCTGCACGGCATGTGGCCGCGCCGCACGACGGTCGCGCATTGCGCGCCGGTCGGCGAGGCGATGGCCGGCATGCACCTCGCCGGCCAGGATTTCGCGTTGAAGCGACCCAACGCCCTGTCAGTTTCAGGATGGCGTCCGCTCTGGGAAGGCTCGCGCCGCCACATCGATGCGGCGCTCGACCGCGAGCTGGGCGCCGAGATCGAGTTCTTCGAGGCGAACTGGCCGCGCGACCTGCCGGCCGGCGTGATCCATGCCGACCTGTTCAACGACAATGTCTTCTTCCTGCAGGACAGGCTCTCGGGCGTGATCGACTTCTACTTCGCCTGCAACGACCTGCTGGCCTACGACGTCGCGATCTGCCTCAACGCCTGGTGCTTCGAGATCGACAATTCCTTCAACGCCACCAAGGCGCGCAACCTGCTGCAGGGCTACGAGCGCGTTCGCAAGCTTGGCGACGACGAGAAACAGGCGCTGCCGCTGCTGGCGCGCGGCTCGGCGCTGCGCTTCCTGTTGACCCGGCTCTACGACTGGGTGCACACGCCACCCGATGCGTTGGTCAAGCGCAAGGACCCGCAGGAATATCTCGCCAAGCTGCGCTTCCATCGTGGCGCCACGTCGCTTGCGGATTACGGTCTATGAGCGAGTCTCCGAAAGTCGAGATCTTCACCGACGGCGCGTGCAGTGGGAATCCCGGCCCGGGCGGCTGGGGCACGATCCTGCGCATGGGCGAGAAGGAACGCGAACTCTCCGGCGGCGACCGCGTGACGACCAACAACCGTATGGAGCTGATGGCGGCGATCCAGGGCCTGGAGGCGCTGAAGCGGCCCTGCCATGTCCGCCTCTTCACCGACAGCACCTACGTGAAAGACGGCGTCACCAAGTGGATCCACGGCTGGAAGAAGAACGGCTGGAAGACATCCGACAAGAAGCCCGTGAAGAACGTCGAGCTATGGCAGCGCCTCGACGCCGCGCGCGCCGCCCATCAGGTCGAATGGCACTGGGTGAAAGGCCATAGCGGCCACCCCGAGAACGAGCGCGCCGACGCGCTCGCGCGCGCAGCGATTGCGTCGCTCAGATCGTAGAAGCGATCAGCTCCGCTTCGGCTGTGCCGGAACGGGCTTCTTCTCGGCCGGCTTTTCCATCACGAGATCGAAGCCCTCGCGCGTGCCGTCGCAGGGATTGTCGCCCTCGGCCAGACGCCACACCTGCGACTTGCCGGACCGGCGGAAGTTGAGCAGGCCCGCCACCTTGCAGGGCATGCCCTTCTCGACCTTGGCGACGCGGAACGCCACCTCGCCACGGATCTGCACCACGTTCGCGCCGATGCGCTCGACGACGCCGTCGATGGAAGTCCAGTCGCCCTCGGTGCCGGGCGCGATGCTGTCGAGGCGGCCCTTCACCACCCAGACATTGCCCTGCTTGGTCACCGTCAGCTCGCCGGGCTTGGCGCCCTTGATCTTGGCGTAGCGGCCCCAGGCGATCTTGCGGGCTTCAGCGAAAAGCTGCGCCTCGGCGTCGGAATCGATGATGGTGCGTTCGACCGCGTGCGGCGCGGTCGGCAAGGGCGAGGACAGGTTCGACGTCGCAGCGCCCTTTTCGATGACCGGTGCCCGGTCCGGCGGCGGCGCCGGATAGTAGGAGGAAGGCGGTTGTGTCTGGGCCGCCGGCGCCTGCGCGAAAGCCGGCGCGGCCAGGGCCACGATGCCGATGAGGGTGATCGACGAGAGGGTTTTATTCATTTGCAGACATTTTACCTGAGCGACTATCGCGAGGCTATCGCTTCCCGCCGGCTGCCGGCGGTTGAGCCGAAGGAGCAGCGGGAGCGGCAGGTGCAGCGGGCGCCCCGCCGGCGAGCCCCGCCTCGGCGCGACGGGCCGCGGGCGAGCCGATCGGGACCGACTTCAGCACCCGGTTGAAGTCGGCGTTGGCGGCGTCGCGTGAGCCGCGGGCGAGATTGATGAGACCCCGTTCGAGCAGCGCGTCGGAATTGTCGGGGGCGATCGACAAAGCGCGATTGACGTCAACCAGGGCGCGGCCGGGATCGCGGGCATTGCGCCAGGCCGCGGCACGCAGCACCAGCACCTCGACATCGTCCTGCCGCAGGCGGATGGCCTGGTCGAAGTCGGAGATGGCACGCGGCCAGGATTGCATGGCGGCGTAGGACAGGCCGCGATCGACCCAGAGGTCGGGATCGTTGGTCTTGAGCTCCAGCGCCTTGCTCTGCGCAGCAGCGGCCTTTTCGGCGCCGCCGGTCTCCATCCAGGCCTGTCCGGCCTGGGCCCACAGTTCGGCGCGCAGGCCCGGCCGGTCCTGGCCCATGTCGCGGGCGATGGCCTCGAACTGGGCGGCGGCCTGGGCGTATTTGCCCGACTGGAACATGGCGACGGCAACGCAGTGGCGGGCGCCCAAGCCACCACCTTCGGCGATCCATTTCTCGGCCGCCGGCAGCGCCTTCAGCGGTTCCATCCGCGCAAGCTGCATGCACTCACTGTAGCGGCGGACATGATCCGGGCGCGTTTCCAGCGCGGGCGGTCCAGGCAGGGATTGCTTGGGAGCCGGAATGACGGGAATGGGCTGCGCGAGGGCCGGCGACACGGCGAGAAGGCCGAGCAGCGGCCACAGCCTCTTGGGATGAAACAACATGGTTGAAAAGAACCGTGCCGCGGCGTTCCTGACAAGATGACAAGACGACTTTTCATCTTCGGCCTGGGCTTCAGCGGCCTTGAAATCGCCAAGCTTGCGAGGGCGCAGGGCTGGGATGTGGCCGGCACTTGCACCACCGAAGAGAAAGCACGCGACCTGCACGAAGAAGGCATCGAGGCCCACCGGTTCGATGGCTCGGCTACGCTCTCCCCGGAAGCGTTCGGTGATGCGACGTACGTCATCTGCACGATCGCACCGGGTGCCGACGGCGATCCGGCACTGCGCACCTGCCGCGCACGGCTCGGTCGAGTGCGTTGGCTGGGCTACCTCTCCACCACAGGAGTCTATGGTAGCCACGACGGCGGCTGGGTCGACGAAACGACGCCCACTCTTCCGACGCTGCCGCGCAGTCAGCAGCGGCTCGCCGCCGAACAGGACTGGCGCGACCTCGCATCGGAAACGGGCGCATCGCTGCACATCCTGCGACTGCCCGGCATCTACGGTCCCGGCCGCAGCACGCTCGACCGCGTGAGAGCCGGCACGGCACAGCGCATCGACAAGCCTGGTCAGTTCTTCTCGCGCATCCATGTCGAGGATCTCGCCGCCAGCGCCCTGAAGGCAACGACCCGCGAGAGCGGAAGGGAAATCTGGAACGTCGCCGACGATCTCCCCGCGCCGAACGCCGACGTCATCGCCTATGCCTGCGAACTGCTGGGACGCCCGGTGCCGCCGGCCATTCCCTGGGACGAAGCCGCGCCCACGATGTCGGCGATGGCCCGCTCCTTCTATGCAGAGAGCCGCCGCGTGAAGAACGAAAAGCTGAAACGCGAGCTGGGTATCGTGCTGCGCTATCCGACCTATCGAGAAGGGCTGAAGGCGATTGCCGCGGCGGAATTTTAGCACGGTGTAACAATGGAGCGCGCCACTCCAGTGGCGCTCATGCCTTGCTCAAACGATGAAGCTTGAGCGCCACTGGAGTGGCGCGCTCCAATGAGGCCGCTCGGCCCCTAACCCACCACCTCCTCGACCGTCGCGATGAGGCGCGCAATGTCGGCGGGGGTGCTGAGGCGATGGTCGCCGCCTTTCACGAAGGTGGTGATGACCTCCGGTGCGTCGAGATGCCTGGCGATCTGCAGCGAATATTCCCACGGCACATCGGGATCGCTCTGGCCGTGCAGCAGGCGGACCGGACAAGGCAGCGCGAGCGGCTTGTCGAGCAGGAGGTGATTGCGTCCCTCCTCGATCAGCTTCCAGGTGAAGACCGAGGGCTCGGGCGAATATTGCGACGCGCGTTCGAGCCGGCCGTCGCGCTCCAGCGTCGCGCGATCCTCGGGCGACAGGCCCTTCAGCAGCATGCGTTCGGTGAAGTCCGGCGCGGCCGCGATCAGCACGAGGCCGGCCAATCGTTCGGGTCGCGCGCGCGCTGCCAGCAGCGACAGCCATCCGCCCATGCTCGATCCCACCAGCACCAGCTTGCCGGTGGTGAGCTGATCGATCGCCGCGAGGGAATCGTCGAGCCAGCGGCCGATCGTGCCGTCCTCGAAGCGGCCCGACGACTGGCCGTGGCCGAGATAGTCGAAGCGCAGGAAGGCGTGGCCGGTCTTCTCGGCCCAGGCTTCGAGCGCCACCGCCTTGGTGCCGGTCATGTCGGACCGAAAGCCACCGAGGAAGACCACGGTGGGCGTGAGTCCCCCCTCTTTCGCCGCATGTGTCGTTGCATAGGCGATGGTATTGCCGTCCCCGCGCCCCAGCCGCTCGACCCTACCCACGTTGCCCCTCCCGTGTTACCTGCTGCCTCCCTTTGATCATGTAGCCAAAAGCAAAGCCCGTGTCCGCGCCCACCCTGCTTCAGATCGTTCCGACCCTGGCCGGTGGCGGCCTGGCCCGCGCCACACTCGAAGCCGCGCAAGCCGTGATCGCAGCAGGCGGCTCGGCGATCGTGGCCTCGCCCGGCGGCAGCATGGTCCCCGACCTTCTGAGATTGCGCGCCAGCCATCTCGAGCTTCCCGACAGAAGTCATGCGCTGTGGAAACGACTGACCCTGCCCGGCAAGCTCGCGTCGAGCCTGCGCGATGCGAAGGTCGACGTCATCCAGGCGCGCTCGCCCGCCACCGGCTGGGTTGCGCGTGCTCTCGCCCGCCGTCTCGGCATCAAGTGGATCGCCACCCTGCACCGGCCGTTCCTCGCCGCCGATCTCACGGGACGCTTCGTCGAGCGGCGCCAGTCGCGCGCCGATGCGGTGATCGCCGTCTCGCAGCATGTCGCGCGCGATGCGCTGGAGCGATTCCCGGTGCTGCAGGACCGCCTGGAAACAATCACCGCGGGCATCAACTTCGACCGCTTCGATCCGGCGATCGTGCGCGCCGACCGGCTGATCCGACTCGCGGGCGAGCTGCGTGTGCCCGACGGCATGCATCTCGTGCTCTGCCCCGGCCGTTTCGGCGAAGACAACGGCCAGAAGATCCTGGTCGAGGCGATCAAGCGGCTGGGCCGTGACGACGTGTTCTGCCTGCTGCTCGGCTCGACCGGCGCGCCGACACCGTTTGAGAAGGAACTGGAACGCGCCATCGAGGCGGCTGAACTCAACGGCCGTGTCCAGATCGGCCCCTATGTCGACGACATGCCGGCTGCCTACATGCTGGCCGATGTCGTGGTGTCGACCGGCGGGGCGCGCCAGGGTTTCAGCCGGGCGCTGGTCGAGGCCCAGGCGATGGGTCGGCCGGTGGTCGCCGAGGATGGCGGCGGGGCCGCCGAGACGATCCGCCCCGACGGCGTCACCGGCTGGCTGGCGCCGTCCGGCGATCCGGCGGCGCTGGCGGAAGCCCTGCAGGCTGCCCTTTCGCTGTCGGTCGAGCGGCGCGCGGAACTCGCGCGCACGGCGCAGGAGCATGCGCGCAGCACCTACAGCCTGGCCCAGTCCAACCAGCAATTGCTGGCGCTTTACCACCGTCTGGCCGCGCGCTGACCTTGACTCGCGGGGGTCCGGCAACTATCTCCGGGCACATGGAACGCCGGTTTTTCACCGCTCCTGCCGTTATCACCACCGTCCGAACTTGATTCGGCCGGGCTCGCACTCGTGCGGCTTCCCGGCCTGCTGTCAGCTGACCGTTTGTGTCGGCGGATGAGCTTCGTTCGGAATTTCGTTAGCTGGTGAACACAATGATCAATATTTCCTTGCCGGACGGTTCGGTCCGGTCCTTCGACAAGCCGGTCAGCGGCGCCGATATCGCCGCCTCGATCGGTCCCGGCCTCGCCAAGGCTGCCCTCGCATTGCGCGTCGACGGCAAGATGGTCGACCTCGCCCACGTGGTCGATCGCGATGCCAAGATCGGCATCGTGACGTCGCGCGACCCCGATGCGCTCGAGCTGCTGCGCCACGACGCGGCGCACGTGCTGGCGCAGGCGGTGCAGGAACTCTATCCCGGCACGCAGATCACGTTCGGCCCCTCGACGGAGGACGGCTTTTACTACGACTTCGTTCGTGACCAGCCCTTCTCGCCCGAGGACTTCGCCAGGATCGAGCAGCGCATGGGCGAGATCGTCGATCGCGACCTGCCGATCGAGCGCTCGGTGTGGGATCGCGCCCGGATCAAGGACTACTTCGTCCAGCACGGCGAGAAGTTCAAAGCCGAATGGGCCGACGAGCTGCCCAAGGACGAGGAGATCTCGGTCTACAAGCAGGGCGACTGGCTCGACATGTGCCTCGGTCCGCACCTGCCCTCGACGGGCAAGCTCGGCAAGGCGTTCAAGCTCACGAAGGTGTCGGGCGCCTATTGGCGTGGCGACAAGAACAACGCCCAGCTCCAGCGCGTCTACGGCACGGTCTTCTTCTCGGACAAGGACCTGAAGGCCTACCTGCATCGCATCGAGGAAGCCGAGAAGCGCGACCATCGCCGCCTCGGCCGCGAGATGGGCCTCTTCCATCAGCAGGAAGAAGCCGCGGGCATGGTGTTCTGGCACCCGAAGGGCTGGACGTTCTGGCGCACGCTGGAGAGCTATCTCCGGCGCAAGCTGGACGCTGCCGGCTACCAGGAAGTGAAGACGCCGCAGCTCGTCGACCGCAAGCTGTGGGAGGCGTCGGGCCACTGGGAGAAGTTCCGCGAGAACATGTATCTCAGCGAGAACGAGGAAGGCCTGCGCGAGTTCATCGCCGACGACGAGAAGCGCATCTTCGCGTTGAAGCCGATGAACTGCCCCTGCCACGTGCAGATCTTCAACCAGGGCCTCCGCAGCTACCGCGAGCTGCCGCTGCGCATGGCCGAGTTCGGCTCGTGCCATCGCTTCGAGCCGTCGGGCGCGCTGCACGGCATCATGCGCGTGCGCAACTTCACGCAGGACGATGCCCACATCTTCTGCAGCGAGGACCAGATCGAGAGCGAGACGATCCGTTTCTGCGAACTGCTGGGCTCGATCTACCGCGACCTGGGCTTCCCGGATTACTTCGTGAAGTTCTCCGACCGTCCGCCGGTGCGTGCCGGCACGGACGCGGTGTGGGACCAGGCCGAGGGCGCGCTCAAGGCGGCATCCAAGGCGGCCGGGCTCGACCTCATCCTCAATCCCGGCGAGGGCGCGTTCTACGGGCCCAAGCTGGAGTTCGTGCTGCGCGACGCGATCGGCCGCGACTGGCAGTGCGGCACGTTACAGGTCGATTTCGTGCTGCCCGAGCGTCTGGATGCGAACTATGTGGCCGAGGACGGATCGCGCAAGCGGCCCGTCATGCTGCACCGCGCCATCTTCGGCAGCTTCGAGCGCATCATCGGCATCCTGATCGAGAACTATGCCGGTCGTTTCCCGCTCTGGCTGGCCCCGACACAAGCGGTGGTGGTCACGGTCGTGAACGACGCCGACGGCTATGCCGAGGAGGTCGCGTCTGCCCTGCGCGCCGCCGGCATGAGGGTCGACACGGACCTGCGCAACGAGAAGATCAACTACAAGGTCCGCGAGCATTCGCTGGCCCATGTGCCCCTGATCATCGCGGTCGGCCGGCGCGACATGGAAAACCGGACGGTGGCGATCCGCCGGCTGGGCTCGGACAAGCAGGAGGTCCTTGAACTCGGGGCCGCCGTCACTACACTTTCAACGGAGGCCCGGCCGCCCTTCTAGGGCGGTCCGGTCTCATTACCCGCCCCGGCGTCGGGGCTTCAACACAGGAGAAAGACATAGCAAGACCTGCCCAACAGACTGCGCCCACCCGCGAGGGTCCGCGCGTCAACGGCGAGATCCGCGCCGCGCAAGTCCGTCTCATCGACGAGAACGGCGAAATGGTCGGCGTGCTCAGCACGCGCGAGGCGATCGAGATGGCCGAAGAGGCGAGCCTCGACCTGATCGAGATCTCGCCCAATGCCGTCCCGCCGGTCGCCAAGATCTCCGACTACGGCAAGTACAAGTACGAAGCCCAGAAGAAGGCCCACGAGGCGCGCAAGCACCAGAAGGTCATCGAGGTCAAAGAGATCAAGATGCGCCCGAACATCGACGACCATGACTACGAAGTGAAGATGCGCGCCATGAAGCGGTTCATCGAGGAAGGCGACAAGGTGAAGGTCACCCTGCGTTTCCGCGGCCGCGAGATGGTCCACGCCGATCTCGGCATGCAGGTGCTGAACCGCGTTCGCGGCGAGATGGACGAGCACACGAAGATCGAGGCGATGCCGCGTATGGAAGGCCGCCAGATGATCATGGTACTGGCGCCGAAGTAACGGCACCGAACAGCGCGGCCCCTATTTCTTCGGGGGCCGCTGCCGCAGCGTTACCGTTCCGGCGGTACGCTGCTCGTCGGGGTTGAAGCGCCCCGTGGTCGCGACATTGTCGTCCGGCCAGCTCACGCTGTAGACGGTCTCGCCGGCAAACGACATCGGCCCCTCGCCCTTCGCCGACTGCCAGTAGTCGCAGCGCACCCCGTCGCCGGCGTCGATCTGCTGCGCGAGGCAGAACTGGTGCAGCACGTAGGGAATGAAGCGCGCGCGGCCGCCTTCCGGCGCCGTCGCGACGTTCAACCCGAACGACGAGGGTGCCTGGTTGCAACGAGACCGGACGACGATCTCCGAGGTGCCCGGCGTGCGCATCTGCAGGCCTTCCAGCTCGGCGCGCAACCCCTCGAGCGCACGTGTCCGCGCGGCCTCGGTGAAGGTGGCGGCGACCAGGGCCGCCTCGTAGCGCCCGATCGCCTCGGCGACCGGTGCCTCGGGATAGCCCGCCCGCGCGAGATCACGCGACCAGGAGAGGGTTTCGAGCGCCCGCACGACCATCTCGCCAGGGAGGCCCGAACTCTCGCCCCAGTCGCCCAGCACGTTGGCCGGCGTCCAGCAATATTTCAGGAGATTGTAGCCGCCGGCCTCGACCGGCAGGGCCCGTGTCTTGAGCACGCCGATCGACTGCGCGACCACGGTCTTCATCAGCAGGTACTGCACGCCGGGATGCTCGCGCGCCTTCTCGGAACTGGAGAGGGCGGTCATCGGCGTCGCGGCGGCCTGCGCGTTCGCCGGCGGTGCCGACGGTTCGATTTTAAGGCTGGAGACGGGCGGTGCCTGCAGCTGGGCCTGCGCCGGCACCGCCACCAGGAGCGCCAGGAGAACGAACGCCGCAGTCTTCATCATACCGTCCCTAGGGAAGTCGGGGCGGAGAATGCTAGCTTTCGCCCGTGATACAACGCATCTGGACCCTCATCGTTGCGACCTTCCTGGCGGTGACCGCAGCCGCCAGCGCACAGACGCCGGCGCCCGCACCCCCGCCGCCACCCCTGCAAGGGCCCTCGCAGGCCCCAGCGCCGCCGACGCCCGGGCAGCCGCCGAACACCGAGGCCGCCCGCCTCCTGTCCGACTTCCTGAACTTCGGGCCGCACCGCGCCTTCGTCGTGTCGCCCGACGGACGGGCAAGCTGGTGGGCCGGCGCCAGCGGGCCCGACCCGTCCTACGCCATCACGTCCGCGCTGAAGCGCTGCCAGGAGCGCACCAAGCAGGAGTGCAAGCTTCACATCGTCAACAATTACACGGTGACCGGGCACGACTGGCGCGAACTGGTGCCGGCCCGCTCCACCGGCGCGGCCGATATCGGCCGGCTGCGGCCGCAGCCCTACTGGTCGATGCGTGGCCCGCAGCTCGCCACCGGACTTCTGGTGTGGAGCCATGGCTACATGGCCGGCCGAAACTCGACCGAGAGCGCGCCGCAGGCCTGGGTCGGCCAGTTCACGCGGCTTGGCTACGACCTCTACCGCTTCGACCGCGAATGGATCACCGACTGGGCGAGCGACGCCAGCGCACTGGCCGACGCCGTCGCCAAGGCGAAGGCCATGGGTTACCGGCGCATCATCCTCGCCGGCCAGTCGGCCGGCGCCTGGGTGTCGCTGGCCGCGCTGCAGCGCGGCGCCGAGGCCGACGGCGTGATCTCGATCGCGGCGGCCCATCACGGGCTGGTCGAAAAGATGCGCGACCAGACGCGCGCGCGCTCGGAGTGGCAGCACGTGCTCGAAGGCATCAAGCGCGGCCCGCGCCTCATCGTCGTGAACTTCGCCGACGATGCCTACGATGTCGGCGGCCGCATGGACGATGCGCGGTCGATCTTCGCCAGGACCGGCGTCGATGCAGAGATCCTCGACGCGCCGGAGGGCTTCAAGGGCCACGGCGCCGCCGATTCCACCTTCGCTCGCAAGTTCGGCCCCTGCTTCGCGGCCTTCATCGAGACGGGGAAGAAGCAGCCGCCTTGTTAAGGACGGGCCTATTAGCAAAGGTCCCTCGCTGCGCTCGGGATGACAGCAAATTGTTGGATCGGCGTACTGAGCAAATCCCAACAATAATTGTCATCCCGAGCGCAGCGAGGGACCTTTCGCGTGGAAACCTTACGGCATGTACGAGCCGCCGTTGACGTGCAGCACCTGCCCGGTCGTGGCATCAGAATCGTCCGATGCCAGAAACACCGCCGTTCGCGCGATCTGCTCGGGCGTGAGCAGCTTGCCGCCCAACGGGATGTTGGCACGGGCCATCTCGACCAGCTCGGCGTCGGTGTTGCCGTAGCGCGGCTGGGCGGTGTCGGTGGTGCCGGGCGCGATCGCGTTGACCCGGATGCCGTGCGGCGCCAGTTCGAGGGCCATCGCCCGGGTCATCGAGACGATGCCGCCCTTGCTGGCGCTGTAGTGTACGCCGCGCACGGCGCCGCGGACCGACTGCGAGGACAGGTTGATGATCGAGCCGCCCTTCTTCCCGGCGGCGATCAGCGCCTTCGCGACGGCGATGGCGGCGAAGCAGCCGGCCTTCAGGTTGATGTCCATCAGGTAATCCCAGTCGCTCTCGCGCATATCGAGCAGCGGAACACGCGGATAGACGCCGGCATTGTTGACCAGGATGTCGGGCGGCCCCAGCACCTTCACCGTCTCGGCGACCATCGCCTCGATCTCGGCCACCTTCGAAACATCGGTCTTCAGCAGGTGGGCCTGGCGGCCGAGCTGGACGATGTCGCGCGCCACCGCCTCGGCGCCCGGCCGGTCGTCGAGCCAGCTCACCGCCACGTTGGCCCCCTCGGCCGCCAGCGCCCGGGCGATCGCCGCCCCGATGCCCTGCTGCGCGCCCGTCACCAAAGCCACCTTGCCTGCCAATTTCATGCGAAAATCCCCGCCAAATGGGCATTCTGCCCGATCCCGCCATGCTTGCACGGACCGGGCCGTCTCTGTATAAGCCCCGTTCCTTCGAGCGGCTTGGCCAATAAGGGCATTGCCTCGGCTGCTTCGTAAGGACTTTCCGGCCTTGTGTCGGGACCGGCGCGCAAGCGCTAACCCTTTGAAAAGGAACAAAAATGCCCAAGATGAAGACCAAGAGCGCGGCGAAGAAGCGTTTTCGCTTCACCGCGTCCGGCAAGGCAAAGCATGGGGTCGTGGGCAAGCGCCACGGCATGAGCAAGCGGGGCAACCGCTTCCTCCGTCAGGCGACCGGCATGGCCATCGTGTCCGAGCCGGATACCCGCATCCTCAAGCGCAACTTCTTCCCGTACGAGAGGTAGACCATGGCACGCGTAAAGCGGGGCGTGGCTGCACACGCTCGTCACAAGAAGGTCCTGAAGCTCGCCAAGGGCTATCGCGGCCGCGCCAAGGCGGCGTTCCGCGTCGGCATCGAGAAGGTCGAGAAGGGCCTTCAATATGCCTACCGCGACCGCCGCAACAAGAAGCGCGCGTTCCGTGGCCTCTGGATCCAGCGCATCAACGCTGCGACCCGCGAGCATGGCATGACCTACTCGCAGTTCATGAACGGCATCATCAAGGCCGGGATCGAGATGGACCGCAAGGTCATGGCCGATCTCGCCTCGCGTGAGCCGGCAGCGTTTAAGGCCCTGGTCGATCAGGCCCAGGCCGCCCTCAAGTAACGTCTTCTGCGCTTAACGCGCAGCTGGCAGAAATCGCAAAGAGGGAGCCTGGACCACAGGCTCCCTTTTTTCGTGTTCGGTTTCGAGAGTGGGAAAGATGGACGATCTTTCGACGATTCGCAGCGAGGCGCTCGACGCCGTTCAGGCCGCCGCCGATCTGGGCGCCCTGGAAGCCGCCCGCGTGGCGGCGCTCGGCAAGAAGGGCAGCGTCACCGGCCTGATGAAGACGCTGGGCGGGCTCGCACCCGAACAGCGCAAGGAATTCGGCGCCCGCGTGAACCAGCTCAAGGGCGAGATCGAGCAGGCGCTTGAAGCGCGCAAGGGATCGCTCAGCGCCTCGGCGCTCGAAGCCCGGCTGGCGGCCGAGAAGATCGACGTCTCCCTGCCGGCGCGGCCCGAGGCACAGGGCACGCTGCATCCGATCGGCCAGGTGATGGACGAGGTCGGCGCGATCTTCGGTGAGATGGGCTTCACCTGGGCCGATGGTCCCGACATCGAGGACGACTGGCACAACTTCACCGCCCTCAACATTCCGCCGGATCATCCCGCGCGGCAGATGCAGGACACCTTCTATCTGCCGGCGCGCGCCGACGGCACGCCGATGGTGCTGCGCACGCATACGTCGCCTGTCCAGGCACGGACGATGCTGAACAAGGACGTGCAGAAGCGCCTGGCCGACGGCGGGTCGCTGCGCATCATCGTGCCCGGCCGCACCTTCCGCATCGACAGCGACGCCACGCACACGCCGATGTTCCACCAGGTCGAGGGCCTGGTGATCGACCGCACGACGCATATGGGCCATCTCAAGGGCTGCCTGGTCGATTTCTGCCGCGCCTTCTTCGAGGTCGACGACCTGCCGCTGCGCTTCCGCCCCTCCTACTTCCCCTTCACCGAACCGTCGGCCGAGGTCGATATCGGCTGCTCGTGGAAGGGCGGCGAACTCAAGATCGGCGCCGGCGATTCGTGGCTGGAGATCCTGGGCTCCGGCATGGTGCATCCCAACGTGATCGCCAATTGCGGTCTCGATCCCGCCGTCTATCAGGGGTTCGCCTTCGGCATGGGCATCGATCGCATCGCCATGCTGAAGTACGGCATCCCCGACCTGCGCGCCTTCTTCGACGCCGACCTGCGCTGGCTGCGCCACTACGGCTTCTCGGCTCTGGAGGCCGTGAAATGAAGTTCACCCTGTCCTGGCTCAAGGAGCATCTCGACACCAACGCGACGCTCACCGAGGTGCGCGACGCGCTGACCATGCTCGGCCTCGAGGTCGAGGGCATCACCGATCCGGCCGAGGCCCTCAAGGGCTTCGTCGTCGGCTACGTGGTCGAGGCGGTGCAGCATCCCAACGCCGACCGCCTGCGCGTCTGCAAAGTCGATACCGGCGCCGGCATCGTCCAGGTCGTCTGCGGCGCGCCGAACGCGCGCACCGGCATGAAGGGCATCTTCGCCCCGCCGGGCAGCTACATTCCCGGCACCGACCTCCACCTGAAGGTCGGCAAGATCCGCGGCGAGGAGTCAAACGGCATGCTCTGCTCCTCGCGCGAGCTGCAGCTGGGCGACGACCATAGCGGCATCATCGACCTGCCGGCCGAAACCGTGACCGGCATTCCTGCCGCCGAGGCGCTTGGCCTGGGCGATGCGGTGATCGAGATCAAGGTGACGCCGAATCGCGGCGATTGCCTGGGCGTGCACGGCATCGCGCGCGACCTCGCCGCGTCCGGGCTCGGCACCCTGAAGCCGGTGAAGGCGGACGCTATCGAGGGCACCTACGCGAGCCCGATCAAGTGGACGCACGACTATACGCCCGCGCCCGACAGCCCCTGCCCCATCGTGGTCGGCCGGCACTTCCGCGGCGTGAAGAACGGCCCCTCGCCCGACTGGCTGCAGCGCCGGTTGAAGGCGATCGGCCTGCGCCCGATCTCGACACTGGTCGACATCACCAACCTCGTGACCTTCGACCTCAACCGGCCACTGCACGTGTTCGATGCGGCCAAGCTCTCGGGCGATCTCGTCATGCGCCAGGCGCGCGAGGGCGAGCAGATCCTGGCGCTCGACGGCCGAACCTACACGCTCGATCCCGCGGTGGCGGTGATCGCCGATTCGAAGGCCGTGCACGGCATCGGCGGCATCATGGGCGGCGAGGATACCGGAGTTCAGCCAGACACCACCACCGTGTTCCTCGAAGCCGCCTACTTCCAGCCGATCGGCATCGCCGCCTCCGGCCGCAAACTCGGCATCCTGTCCGACGCGCGCTACCGCAACGAGCGCGGCATCGATCCGGAGTCCTGTGCGTGGGGCGCCGAGGTCGCGACGCGACTGATCCTCGAACTGTGCGGCGGCGAGTGTAGCGAGATCGTGTCGAGCGGCGTGATGCCCGCCTGGCAGCGCAGCTTCGACCTGCGCGCCGATCGCGTGAAGACGCTGACCGGCATCGACGTACCGGGCGCGGAGACCGCCTCGATCCTGAAGAAGCTCGGCTTCGAGGTGAGCGGCAGCGGCCCGTGGACCGCCGCCGTACCGTCGTGGCGCCCCGACATCGTGGGCGAGGCCGATCTCGTCGAGGAAGTGACGCGCGTCTTCGGCTTCGACAACATTCCGACGACCTCACTGCCCAGCCTGTCGGCGACGTCGAAGCCGGTGCGCGATGCGATGCAGCGGAGGGTGCCGCAGGCCCGCCGGGCGCTGGCCGCGCGCGGCCTGAACGAGGCCGTCACCTGGTCGTTCCTGCCCTTCAGGAAGGCCGAGCGTTTCGGCGGCGGCGGCGCTGATGTGCGGCTGCTCAATTCGATCGACGCCACGCTCGACACGATGCGGCCCTCGATCCTGCCGAACCTGATCGACGCGGCGTCTCGCAACGAGGCGCGCGGCCTCGCCGATCCGGCGCTGTTCGAGGTCGGCCCGCAGTACAAGGATGCGACGCCGCAGGGCCAGCGCATGGTCGCTTCCGGCATCCGTCATCACGCGGCGGTGCCGCGCAACTGGGCCGGCCCTGCACGTACCGTCGACGCGTTCGACGCCAAGGCCGATGCGCTGGCAGTGCTGGCCGCCATCGGCGCGCCCGACACCCTGTCCGCGCAGTCCGGAGCGCCGAACTGGTATCACCCCGGCCGCTCCGGCTCGCTGAAGCTCGGCGACCGGGTGATGGCCTATTTCGGCGAGCTGCATCCCGAGATCGTCGCCGAAGCCGACCTCAAGGGTCCGGTCACCGCCTTCGAGGTGTTCCTCGACGCGCCGCCGCTGCCCAAGGCGAAGGCCACCAAGGCGCGGCCGAAGCTGGTCCTGTCGCCGTTCCAGCCGGTCGAGCGCGACTTCGCGTTCCTCGTGGATGCCGCTGTCGAGGCCGAGAAGCTGGTGCGCGCCGCGCGCAACGCCGACAAGGCATTGATCACGGGCGCGCGCGTGTTCGACGTCTATGCCGGCAAGGGTGTGCCCGAGGGCAAGAAGTCGCTGGCCATTGCCGTCACCTTGCAGCCCATGGAACGCACCTTGACCGATGCGGAGATCGAGGCCGTGTGTAACAAGATCGTGGCCCAGGTGACCAAGGTCACGGGTGCTGTACTGCGTGGCTAATACAAAAACGTTGTCATCCCGAGCGAAGCGAGGGACCTTTAGGCGGCGTCGCCAAGGGTCCCTCGCTTCGCTCGGGATGACAGCTCTTCTCGAACAAGCGTAGATGCGTCAGGGCAAATGACCGACCTCTCTTTGATTCGCAATTTCTCGATCATCGCGCATATCGACCACGGCAAGAGCACCTTGGCCGATCGCCTGCTGCTGGCCTGCGGGGCGGTGACCGAGCGCGAGTTCCACGACCAGATGCTCGATTCGATGGACATCGAGCGCGAGCGCGGCATCACCATCAAGGCGCAGACCGTGCGCCTGAACTACAAGGCGCAGGACGGCAAGACCTACGTCCTGAACCTGATGGACACCCCCGGCCATGTCGACTTCGCCTACGAGGTCAGCCGGTCGCTGGCCGCCTGCGAGGGCTCGCTGCTGGTGGTCGACGCCTCCCAGGGCGTCGAGGCGCAGACGCTGGCCAACGCCTATCACGCGATCGACGCCAACCACGAGATCATCCCGGTCCTGAACAAGATCGATCTTCCGTCCGCCGATCCCGAGCGGGTCAGCCGCGAGATCGAGGACGTGGTCGGCATCGACACGTCCGAAGCCGTCAAGGTCTCGGCCAAGACCGGCCTCGGCATCAACGACCTGCTCGAGGCGATGGTCAAGCGCCTGCCGCCGCCCAAGGGCGAGCGCGATGCGCCGCTCAAGGCCCTGCTGGTCGACAGCTGGTACGACCCGTATCTCGGCGTCGTCACGCTGGTGCGCGTGCAGGACGGCGTCCTGCGCCGGGGCATGAAGATCCGCATGATGGCCGCCGCCGCGGCCTACGACCTCGACAGGGTCGGCATCTTCGCGCCCAAGGCCACCGACGTGGCCGAGCTGGGCCCGGGCGAGATCGGCTTCATCATCGCCGGCATCAAGACCATCGCGGATTGCAAAGTCGGCGACACGATCACCGACGACCGCAAGCCCGCCTCGGAAATGCTCTCGGGCTTCAAGCCCAGCGTGCCGGTGGTGTTCTGCGGCCTCTTCCCGGCCGACGCCGCCGAGTTCGAGACGTTGCGCGAGTCGCTCTCCAAGCTGCGCCTCAACGACTCCTCGTTCCATTTCGAGGCCGAGACCAGCGCGGCCCTGGGCTTCGGCTTCCGCTGCGGCTTCCTGGGCCTGCTCCATCTCGAGATCGTGCAGGAGCGGCTGGAGCGCGAGTTCAATCTCGACCTCGTCACGACGGCCCCCTCGGTCGTCTACAAGGTGGCGATGGTCGACGGCACGTCGATGGAACTGCACAACCCGGCCGACTATCCCGATCCGATGAAGATCGAGACGATGCAGGAGCCGTGGATCAAGGCCACGATCATCACGCCCGACGAGCATCTCGGCTCGGTGCTGACGCTCTGCCAGGAGCGCCGCGGCCAGCAGATCGAGCTCACCTATGCCGGCACGCGCGCCATGGCGGTCTACCGCCTGCCGCTGAACGAGGTCGTGTTCGATTTCTACGACCGGCTGAAGTCGATGACGCGCGGCTATGCCAGCTTCGACTACGAGATGGACGGCTACGAGGAGAGCGAGCTGGTGAAGCTCGCCATCCTGGTGAACGCCGAGCCGGTCGATGCGCTCTCGATGATCGTGCACAAGAACGCTGCCGAGAGCCGCGGCCGCCAGCTCTGCGAGCGGCTGAAGGACCTGATCCCGCGGCAGCTCTTCAAGATCGCCATCCAGGCCGCGATCGGCGGCCGCGTGATCGCGCGCGAGACGATCAGCCCGATGCGCAAGGACGTGCTGGCCAAGTGCTACGGCGGCGACATCAGCCGCAAGAAGAAGCTCCTGGAGAAGCAGAAGAAGGGCAAGAAGCGCATGCGGCAGATCGGCGAGGTCGAGATCCCGCAGTCGGCCTTCATCGCCGCCCTCAAGATGGACAGCCGCTAGGCCAAATCGACCTCAGGAGAGCCCGCCCCGGCGCCGGCGCGGGCGCGAGCCCATCAGGAAGCCCGGATCCGGCCGGCCGATGTCGCGGCGGCCGATCCAGACCAGCACGAGGCCCAGCACCAGGAGGGCCGGCATCGCCGGCACGGTGAGCAGCGGCCGCATCATCCAGGTCCACAGGACTCCGGAGAGATTGCGCCGCGCCGAGGCCTGGGTGTTGCCGAGCGAGGTCGGGTCGAGATGGGACCACAGGCTCCCCAGGGTCGAGAAGGGATAGGCCCCCTCCGACCACCAGGTGAGAAGGTCGTGCACGATCACTGCAACAGCCAGGGCCAGAAACAGCCAGCCCAGCGCACGAAACACGACCATTACGCCCCCAAGTACCGGTCCAGTACCGGGTCGACCCTAGCCAAGCCCACATGGCCGGGGAAGGCCGTTGCCCAAACCATCCACCGATGTATAAGAGCGGCCGACCGCGCTTCCCGGACAGGTGGCCGAGCGGTTTAAGGCACACGCTTGGAAAGCGTGCGTGGTGTAACAGCCACCGCGGGTTCGAATCCCGCCCTGTCCGCCAGCGGCACGACGCAGGCCCTTGCTAATTGGGGTTTTCCGGAACGCATAGCGTTTCGCCCCACAAATCACCCCTCATTAGTTGGTCGTCGCAGCTGGGTAAGCACGATGCTGCTTTCGCAGCTGCGCGCCCCTCAATCACGCGCTGTCCAACGGTGATTTGCCTCACGAGCGGTGAAACGTGGATGCGCGAAAACCGCTTCCAGCAGCGACCCGCCGCACTCCAATTCAACGTCCGTCCAACTTCTCTCGATCAGAAGGACTTAGGCGCGGACTAATCGCTACTTCTTGTTTTCCATCGCCGTGAGTAGCGCGGCCTGCTCCTCAAGGGACATCTGGGAGAAGCGCTGTAAAGCCTCCGCAGCTGCCCTCACCTCAGACGCGCCAGAAGTGCTTCGTGATGGCACGGACGATGACTCCAGACCGCCCGCTGGCGTATGACCTCTAATGCGCGGCAACTCTGATTCCGCTCCCATTTTCACGATACGCCTCTGTGTCAAACTGTCGGCGAAAAGCTCCCTCGCACTTGCCCACCCGACCGGGGCCTTAGCTTGAGAAGCTCCTAACACCCGCGCGACCTTGTCTGCTGCCTCATCGGCGCGGAACACGCAATCTATTACCGTTGGCTCGTTGGTGTAGGAACGGCGAAGTGCAAATTGCTCAGCCGTCTGAGCCTTGATGATCCGAACGATTCGCCTCTCAATTTTCCAACCGTCGGGAGAGCCGACATCAACACCGCCAACCGGACCCTGATACCATGGGGTCTAGAAACCTCGCGGAAGAAGGCTGTCCAATCCCACCGTTGGCGAAGTACCGGCACCGTCATCGAGAGCGCACCGGCTGGGCGAATTGCTTGTCGCAGAGCAACCTCATGAGCAGCTCGCCGAAGAGGTCATCGAAAACGTCGCAACGCCGCCCCTTCCGCGATATAGCCCAGCAACTCCGCCATTTCGCCAACTCATCTTTGAGAATCCCCACCCTGCCGTCTTTGATGGCGCTTGATCATCTAGCTAGGTCGAGAGCGAAGGTCGGCAGGGAGCCAGCCGGCGTTAGTTTACCCGACCTTCGATCTTGAGTAGGACGGCTTGGTGCAATTGATCGAGTCCAAACGGCTTTTGCAAAACGACGGTGTCCCCATCTTCTTGGAGAGGAACTTGATCGCCGTAACCAGAGGCGAAAATATACGGAACTCCAGCTTTCCTTAGTCGCCGCGCGAAATCGAAACTGACTTGGCCCGCCACATTGATGTCGAGGACCGCAAGGTCAAAAGCATTAGTCTCTACCAAATCTTCCGCTTCTGAGAGTGTCGATGCGGTCGCAACCTGCCGGGCCCCGAGCGCGTGTAGCATGTCTTCCGTTTCTAGAGCGATGATCATGCTGTCTTCCAGCAGGAGTATATTGGCATTTGCCAAAGAGTTGCCGGCGTGTACCGGCATCGCCTTCGCTCCCTGGAGCGCTGAATCAACGCCCTCGATCACAACCGGAGGTTCAACGGCTATGACGTGCTTAGCCGGCAGGTAAAAGTCGGCCTCCAAGCCCGAAACCGGGAATCTAACCTCGGCAGTGCCCTGAAGGTCGAATGGAACAGTGCGTTCGATGATGACTGAGCCAAACCCCCGGTGGGCAGGCGCTTCGACCGCTGGGCCGCCACGTTCGCGCCAGCGCAAATCGAGCCCGCCGTCTTCGCGCAGTTGAAGCGCGACATGAATAGAGCCGTCAGTCGACAAGGCTCCATATTTTGCGCTGTTCGTCGTAAGTTCGTGAAGGACGAGTGCCATTGTGGAAATCGCGGAAGGCTGCAGTTGGACGGGTGGGCCCTCGACAATCAGCACATCATTTCCATTGCGACGATGCGTGTTGACTTCGTCATTCAACAGCGACTGCAGCGACGCAGGCCCCCAAGAGTTGCGCGTGACGTAATCGTGGGCACGCGCAAGCGATTGCACCCGACCGTTAAGCGACGTCATATACTGGGCGACCCCCGTTGCGCTTCCTGCGGTTCGCGCGATGAGGCCACGGACGAGGGTCAGAATGTTCCGAACCCGGTGATTGAGCTCCGCAATGAGAAGCTCGCTACGCTCGGTCAAGCGCCGGCGTTCGTCGCTGGCTTGCTCGGAGTAGCGCAAGATGACCTCGATAATCGCGATACGAATCGCCTCGGCCGACCGGCGATCGGCCGGGGAGAACGGCCGCGCCTTGCCCCGAATTAGCTTGGTAAAGGCCGCAAAGCTCTTGCGCGGCGACAGGCGTAAACCGTCGTCCGTGTTCACCAGGGCTTTCGCCGGGTCGCCGCTCCAGCGGACCTCCTCAAGCAATTCCCGCCGGAACAGCATGATGTAGTCTCGAGGCACGCGCGACACTGGGATCGACAGCATTCCGGCGGCGTGATCCGCGGAGGTGGCGAAGCGCGGATCAATCGACGACAACTGGCTGGTATCGAAAACGCGGCTTGGAGAAGTCGAATCCAGGTAGCGGGCAAACGCGGGAATCTCGTTTTCGCGCGGAGTCATCCCGTTCAGCGTGACCTTGCCCGCCTGAAAGATCGCAACGCCATCGCACGCAATCATGCCGCCGACGGTATCACGGATCCACTCGGCATTGCCGAGCATTCGTTCGTCTACCGCTATCGCGGTAATCATGCGATCGCTGATGTCGCGAGCGTTGCGCTCGTCGAGTGCCAGATCGCCGCGAAGTCGGCTTTCGAGCGTCATAGAATACATATGGCCGAACAACTCGGCCGCAGTGCGCATGACGAAGCTCGGGCATCGCGCTTGGGAGTGGTGGCAGGCGATCAACCCCCACAGCGCCCCTTCGACAATGATGGAGATCGAAAGCGACGCGCCAACCCCCATGTTGGCCAGATACTCGATATGAACTGGGGAGACTGCGCGGGTCACTGCTTGGGTCATGTCCAGCGCGTTCTCCGGGCCGTTGCGTTCCGGCAGCACGGGAACGGTCTGGGCCTTGACGTCGGCAATGATCCGGAACGGATTGGCGAGATACAAGGCTCGCGCCTGTACCGGAATGTCCGAGGCCGGATAGCGCAGGCCAAGGAAGCTCTCCACGTTCGAGCGGGTGGATTCCGCGATCACATCCCCATCACCGCTTTCGGCAAAGCGATAGATCATAACGCGGTCGAAGCCCGTGACGGCGCGAACCTGACGCGCGGCGTCCCGGTGGAAGTCCGCGACGGTCTTCGCGCGCTTCAGTCGCTCGATCATGGCGCGTACCATCGACGCCGCTTCCATTCGGTCCTGCGGCAGGGATGGTTCGCCTTCAAGCAGGAGGTGATCACCGCTGTAGTGAAGACTTAAGTCGAAACGCTTCTTCGACGTTATCAGACCGACGTCGTATAGGCGCTCGCTCGACGTGGCTTGGAGGATCGTCAGCCGGTTGCGGATATCGTGCAATGCCTGACGGCTGATGATTGTCTCGAGCGGTCGCCCGATCAATGCGTCGACGGGTTTCCCTAGCATCTCAAGGCAGTTTGCCGACGCACGCGCGACGGTCCAGTCATTGGACAGCGCAAGCAGAAACCCGAATGATTGAATGCGGTCGAGCCGGGTGATCGGCTCGCGGTCGCAGATTGTCAGATCTGGTATATCCATATCTGCGTCCCATACTTCCCTTGCGCCATACTCACTGCCGCAGGCGCCGATATTTCGAGGCTGAGCACCCGACTCTGTCGCGGAATGCCCTTCTAAACTGTGCGCCCGTCGGAAACCCGACCACGGCTGCGATCTCTTCCACCGTCAGTTCTCGTGCATCTAGATACTCGCGTGCACGATCGATCCGCTTTGCCGTCAGATAAGCGTAGGGGGACATTCCGGTCGCCTTCTTGAAGGTTCGCGTGAAGTGGAACCGACTCAGTCCGCATAATTGAGCGAGGTTCGAGACGCTTATTTGGGTTCCCAACCGCTCGGCGATGAAATCGTTGACCAGTTTGAGGTGACGATCGGACAGACCCACGCCGACCGGATCCGCTTGGATGCCAAAGACTTCAAGGGATGCAACGAGAGAGACGCTCTCGGCGAGCATCTCGTCGGCATCGGGTGCCAGCAATAACGTTTCGAGTCGACCAAGGGCCGTCACGAGCGACGGTGGCCGAACAAACAGTAAGGGATCAAGAGCATCACGGTCGTACCGACGCTCCAGCTCTTCGCTGACCAAGCCAGGCTCGAAATAAAGAGCGGTGAAAGAGTTCCGCCTCGACGACGGCTCCACCCATCCACGGGTCGAGCATCCTTTTGGAATAAATGCCACGGACCGGCGCCAGTCCTTGGCGTGGCTGGTCGCCAAACCGTCGACCGCGACTTCCCCGTCGTTCACGACAATGTCGTGAAGAGCAAGATAGTGACAATTGCCTGTCCGTTCGAACGCATAAGAATCGGCGCCAACGACGACATGCTCGGCAGAAAACCCACGCCATTGACGAAGCGGCCTGGAGACTGACAGGCCACCATCGAACTCCAAAGAGAGGTCCGGCGAGACAGGCACTACTCGGACCGGTTGATTCGTGCGCAGTGGTGCATTAGTGCTGTTTAGGGTATTTTCAGGGCCGATGGAACCAGATAAGCAAACACAAAGACTCAATACTGCGCTTGCAATGCACATTCTTCGTGGTGCGACGCGTCCATTCCATGAAAGCACCGACGCCGCCTACAGCGCTTTTAATTTGAGGGACCTTGACGATTACGCCCGCTTTTTGCTCGCTCATGCTGCGGCACTGAGTGCGGTGGAGGGCCATCTTCGCGCGCACACCGACCTTCCTGCCTGGCGACAGCGCACTCTGTTGCTGGCCGATGACCTCGGCAGTTTGGGCTTGGCAATGCCGCCAGCACTGACTTTCGAATTGCCGGACGAGGAAGCGCAGCGATGGGGTGCGCTCTATGTCATCGAAGGGTCACGCCTTGGGGGGAGTGTGCTGCTCAAGCGGACGCTCCCGAGCGCGCCCAAAGCCTTTCTATCGGAGGGACATCTGCCAGGGGAATGGCGAAGCCTACTCCAAGCGATCGAAGCGCGTAGTGATGCGATGGGGCCGGGGTGGATAGGCGGCGCCATCGAAGGCGCCAGCGCGTGTTTCGAACTTTACCGAGTATCCGCAACCGCAGCCTAAATGGTTATTAACGCGTCCGCCGGGACGCATCCACCTTCCGATCGCGTAGATCCCGGCGCGGTGTGCGTGTACGGCAGGAGGGCGTAAAGCCACTCGCCGTCGGAGCGGCGGCCGTGGTGTAGGCGCCTGGCTCGGTCTCGACTGTCGCGGTTCTATCCATCGTAGACGTCGGAAAAAGACATGAAATCGGCATCGTCCTCCTGAGCGCCAGAACACTTCCAACCGACGCCAGCGACTCTCGATGTATACGGATTCGCGTTGTAAACTATCTCCAGAATGTCGATGTCGAGCTGCCGCGGGACGCGCTGGTTGTCTTCACAGGTGTCTCAGGGTGAGGGCTCAGTGTGGTCGCACCCTCTACATACTTGACGAACCGACAACCGGCTTGCATCCGGCCGATGTCGAGCGTTTGCTCGCGCAACTGCAATCGCTGATCGCCTCTGGCAACAGCGTGATTGTGGTCGAGCACGACATGCCGGTGGTCAGCGAGAGCGATTGGGTCATCGATATCGGGCCCGGCGCGGGTGAAGAAGGCGGAAAGGTCGTTGCTTCAGGCCCTCCCGCTGCTGTTTCGAAGTCCCGGAATAGCGTGACAGCGCGATTTCTTTCCCGCGCATAGGATTGCCCCTGCGCGAGGATTGATGACGGGGTAGCTGCCTTCTAGGGCATTCATGCCCTGGCGTAGGCGATGCTCATGGTCTCGGCAACACAGGCCGGGCGCTCCTTGCCCTCGATCTCGACGGTCCATTGGTAGGTCATGCGAATGCCGCCGTTTGGCATGTCGTCGGCAGCGAGCAGCTTCTGGCGGCCGCGGATGCGCGCACCAACCTGCACGGGGCTCGTGTAGCGCACTTTGTTCGAGCCGTAGTTTATGCCGTTGCGCATATTCTCGATCTTGAGGACGTCGCGGGCGAAGGTGGAGATCACGGAGAAGGTAAGATTACCGTGCGCGATGGTCTTCCCATCCGGCATGTCCGTCTTGCAGCGCTCGACATCGACATGGATCCATTGATGGTCGCCACTGGCTTCGGCGAATGTGTTGATGCGCTCCTGCGTCATGACCAGCCAGTCGCTGACGCCCAGCTCCTGACCGACCAGCGCCTTCATCGCCTGCGGGCTCTCAACGATTCGTTTTGCCACGATGTCCTCCTTCCAGTTTGGTGCAGAATAGCATTTTGTACCGAGTAGTCCTGAAGGATGGTAAGCCCTTGCGCACCTGCCCCTTCGTCCAGGACACTCACGGCATGAACGACGTCACCATCGGCAACGAACTTTCCGAGCGCATTTCCGCAGCGGCCCTCGAGATCGAGGACAAGGTCATCGCTTGGCGGCGCGACATTCACGAGAACCCGGAGCTTTCCTATCAGGAGACGCGCACCGCCGCGCTCGCCGCCGAGCACCTGAAGAAACTCGGCTACGAGGTGAGGACAGGCGTCGGCATCACCGGTGTCGTCGGCGTTCTGCAGGGCGGCAAGCCGGGCGGGGTCGTGGCGCTGCGTGCCGACATGGATGCGCTGCCCGTCGA
Organism: Reyranella sp. GW821-FHT14A01; assembly: GCF_058803965.1. Classification (NCBI taxonomy): domain Bacteria; kingdom Pseudomonadati; phylum Pseudomonadota; class Alphaproteobacteria; order Hyphomicrobiales; family Reyranellaceae; genus Reyranella; species Reyranella sp. GW821-FHT14A01. The sequence continues at coordinate 96,574 of NZ_JBXAPM010000016.1, read as the reverse complement.
GGAGAAGGTCGACCTGCCCTTCGCGTCAAAGGCCAAGCAGCAGTATCTCGGGCAGACCGTTCCGGTGATGCATGCCTGCGGCCACGATTGCCACGTCGCCATCCTGATGGGGGTGGCCGAGATCCTGGCCGGCATGAAGGACGAGATCCCGGGCACGGTGAAGCTGATCTTCCAGCCCAACGAGGAAGGCTCCAACGACGGCCGCCCGAGCGGCGCCCAGGCGATGATCGAGGACGGCTGCATGCAGAACCCGGCGCCGTCCGCGGTGTTCGGCCTGCACGTCACCTCGGGCATCCGGTCCGGCGTGATTGCGCTCCGTCCCGGCGGGCTGATGGCGAGCGCGGATCGCCTCAAGATCGACGTCGAGGGCCGCCAGACGCACGGCTCGCAGCCGTGGCGCGGCATCGATCCGGTCGTCACCTCGGCGCAGATCATCCTGGCGTTGCAGACCATCGTCAGCCGTCAGCTCGATCCCACCCTCACGCCGGCGGTCATCTCGGTCTCGACCATCCATGGCGGCGTGCGCAACAACATCCTGCCCGACTCGGTCGCCATGGAAGGCACCATCCGCACCCACGATGAGGGCGTGCGCGCCGAGATCTGGAAGCGCATCGACAAGACCGCCTCCGCCATCGCCGATGCCGCCGGCGCCAAGGCGACCGTCACGGTCGGCGAGGGCGTGCCGGTGACCTATAACGATCCGCCGCTCACCGACTGGGGCACCAACAGCCTGAAGAACGGCCTCGACCCCCAGCGCGTCACCGAGGTGCGCCCGGTGATGGGCGCCGAGGATTTCTCGTATCTCGCCCAGGTCGTGCCGGGCATGTTCTTCTTCCTGGGCGTCGTGCCACCGGACGTCGACCTGCTGCAGGCGCCAGCCAACCATTCGCCGCTCTTCCGTGTCCACGAGCCCGCGCTCAAGTACGGCGTGCGCGCGCTCAGCTATCTCGCGATCGACTATCTGAAGCGGAAGTAGCTACCCGGAGTGGAGGAGATCAAGTGAGCTTTCGTGCCTCGGGCCATAGCTGGCGTCTGTATTGCGGATCGAACGTCCTCGAGGGTCACCTCATGGAGGTCATTGCTCGCGCGGGTGCCAAGCGCGCCTTCGTCGTCTGCTCGCCGTCCATCAACAAACGAACCGACATCGTTCGCCGCATCGAGAAGGCCCTGGGGCCGGTCTTCGCCGGTGTCTTCGATCAGATCGAAAAGGATTGCCCCTACCCCAATGTCTGCGCCGCCCGGGATGCCGCTCGCGGGGCCAAGGCCGACCTCCTTGTCGCCGTCGGTGGCGGAAGCGTGCTGGTCGCGACGCGGGCGGTCGCCATCTTCCTCGGAGAAGATCGCGATCCCTTCGAGATCATGACACAGTACCCGGCCGACAAGCCGGCCTACAGCCCCCGCCTGCCGGCGCCGAAGATCCCCATCGCCAACATCCCGACGACGCCCACCAGCGCGATGAATCGCGCCGGAACGGGCCTGAAGAATGCCGATCTGGATCATCGCATGGAGTTCTTCGATCCCAAGACCCGGCCGCAGGCCATCCTGCTGGACTACGACGTCCTGATGACGACGCCCTCTTCCTCCCACCGGTCGACCGCCACCACGGTCTTTGCCGGTCTCGTCGGAACGATCGGCGCTCCCGAGTCCAATCCGCTGGTCGAAGGCGATCGCCTCCAGGCCTTCCGCCTCGCCTTTCGCGCCTATTCGGGCCTTGCCCAGAATCGCGACGATGCCGCCTCGCGCGCCGATCTCTGCATAGCGGCCTTCCTTCAGAACCGCGCCGAGGACGATGGAGCCCGCCTGGCGGCCAGTTCTTCCTTTGGCGGAGATTATGCCGTCTCCACCGCCCTGCACGTCGAGTTCCCGCATGTCGGCCAGGGCGAGTCGATCTCCACCATCCACGCCACCAGGATCCGGTTGTCACAGGACGACGACGCAGCCGCGGCGCAGGTACTCGCCGAAGCGCTTGGCCTCGATCGCGGCACCAAGCCGATCAGGCTGGCCATCGCCGATGAGCTGGAACGACTGTACCGCAGCGTGGGAATGCCGATTCGTCTCAGCGAAATGAACATCCCGCGATCGGCGATTCCGCTCATCGCAGGACAAACGGTGAAGAACTTCAACGCCAATGCAGGCGTCCGATCCGATAGCGAACGCATTGCCGCGGCCCAGCGGCTGCTGGAGGCCGCTTACTGACCGACCGATGCCGATGTGAGCAACCAGCGGAGCCGGCGATCCATGCGCCTCTACGATACCCAGCGTTCGGGAAACGCCTGGAAGGTCCGCTTGATGGCGGGCCTCCTCGGCATCGATCTCCCCCGCGTGACTTTGTCGATCGACCGGGGCGATCTGCGCGCGCCCTCCTTTGTCGATCGCCATATCCTGCGCCAGGTGCCGATCCTGGAGTTCGAAGACGGCAGCACACTTGAAGAGTCCATGGCGATCCTCTTCCATCTGTCCGACGGCTCCGCCTACTGGCCGGCCCACCGCCTCGCGCAGGCGCGGGTGCTCACCTGGCTCTCCTTCGAGCAGTCCCAGCACATGCATCCCCTCGCGCAGCTGCGGCTGCATCTCAGCCTGCGGCAGGACATGAAGGCGGACGATCCGCGCATGCAGGCGTGCCGCACAGCCGCGCTGGAAGCGCTCGACCGCCTCAACGAACAACTCTCCCGGCAGGGCGCCGGCGCCTGGGTGGCGACCGAAGGCCACCCCTCGATCGCCGATGTTGCCCTCTATCCCTACACCCGCATGGCGCCGCTCGGCGGCATCGACCTCAACGCCTTTCCCAATCTCGAGCCCTGGCTCGAACGGATCGAGAAACTGCCGGGCTATCAGCCGCTCTTTCCCTCGCGCCCCGAGATGAACCTTTCGACCCGGGAGGTGCAGGAACCATGACCGAACGACTGACCCATCCCGATCTGCCGCCCGAAGTCGAGGTCGATCTGACACCGTCGCGCTTGAGCCCGCAGAAGAATGTCGTGCGGGCCTTCTACAAGGACCTGTGGGACAAAGCCGATCTCAGTCTCGTTCCGAAGATCTTCCATCCCGACTTCACCTTTCGCGGATCGCTCGGCCCGGTCCTCGTAGGGCACCAGCCGTTCAGCGACTATGTGAGCTGGCTGACGGCGACGTTGGAGGACTACACCTCCGACATCCTCGAACTGGTGGAAGAAGGCGACCGCGTATCGGGCAAGCTGCGCTTCCATGGAATCCATCGCCGCACGCTCTTTGGCGAACCCCCAACCGATCGCCGGGTCTGGTGGTACGGCGTGCCGATCTTCCGGTTCGAAGGTCCGCTCGTGCGCGACCTCTGGGTGCTGGGCGACGTCCATGGCCTGCGCTCTCGCCTCGATCCGGCCTGGGCAGACGGGCTGAGCTTCAACCAGGCATAGTGAGGAGCCGATATCCGGACGTGTGGCATTCGCCGACGCCGCATTGGAGCACCACCGACGCAAGGTTGATGGCGCAGATCAGCACGACGTAGAACTCCAGAAGGCGCACCGCCCGGGCAAGCGGTGGCCGTTCGGCTTGCGGCGGAATGCGCGGGGCTCCAAAGAGCGTGAGCCGAAGCGCCAAGGCCAGCAGCAGGCACACGCCGATCACGACCGACCAGACCTCCATGTGCACACCGAACACCGCGCTGCCGACATAGGCATGACCCGGGCGCGGGAAGAGATCCAGCAGGGTTTGCCTGACCGCAATGACCAGCAACAGAAGGGCAAAGACCAGGGCGACGCCGCCGCCTCGCTCCGATCTATGCGTGCGGAGCTGGTGAAGCAGCCCGAAGCAACAGCCGAACATGGCCGCTCGCTGGAGCAGGCATAGCGGGCACGGGATGTCGGCGAATGCATATTGCATCACCATCGCCGCCGTCAGGATCGCCGACAGAACCATCGTCAGGAGCAGCAGGATCAGTCGATCCAGCATGATCAGGGTGGCCGGTTCGAGGCGCAAACCGGGCATTCAGGCGCTTCCCGTGCCGTCGACGGTATGCCTCAGATCGACCTGCAGCCAGGGCATGCGGAAGCCATAGTCGGGACTGTAGATCTCCCAGAGGAAGATGCCGACGACCATCGCGAAGGACAGGAACAGGCATGCCATCGCCGATCGCGGCAGATCCAGGAGACCGAGCACAAACGTCGCCAGCAGCAGTGCGAAAGTGATCGTCATCATCGGGGGCAGTCTACAAACCCATAACCCGAAGGTCATCAAGGGCTTGTAACTGTCTTCTTCTTTCCGACCCCTCGGGTCGATATATTCTGTTAGATATAACGAACAAGGCCGTTCGTACACGAGGTCCCGGAATGGAACGCATCAATATCGAGTTCACTTTGTTCTCGGCCTTCTACTCGCCGCTTATTTCGGTGATGTCGGGTGGGTTCCTGAAGGCGGAAGGTCTGGAGGCCGACTGGAGAGTCTCGCCGCCCGGCGTCTCCGCGGTCAAGGCACTTGAGGAAGGCCGGGCCGATGTCATCCAGTCGGCGCCAAGCCAGGCCTTCGCCTCCCTCGCCAAGGGCGAGACGCCCACGGCCGTTCATTTCGCCCAGATCAACGAGATGGACGGGTTCTTCATCACGGGCCGGGACGCCGATCCGGACTTCGACTGGAAAAAACTCGAAGGGTCCGAAGTAATCCTCTTCGGCGGCGGCCAGCCCCTCGCGACGTTCATGTATGCCTGCCACAAGGCAGGCATCGACTTTGGCAAGCTCAAGGTCATCAGCGTCGGTGGCGCAGAGGACATGGACAAGGCCTTCCGGGCCGGCAAGGGACAATACGTCCAGCAGCAAGGGCCCTTCCCGCAGCAACTCGAGGCCGACGGGATCGGCCATGTCGTTGCCCAGTGCGGCCCGAAGATCGGACCCGTCGCCTTCTCGAGCCTGGCGGCGAAGCGCGACTGGCTGCAAACCGACGTCGCCCAGGCGTTCACGCGTGCCTATACGAAGACCAGGGCCTACATGCTGGCGACGCCGGCGATCGAGATCGCGAAGGCGCAGAAGCCCTATTTTCCGTCGACCGATGTCGAGGTCCTGGCGCGGTGCATCGCGAGCTATCAGAAGCTCGGCTGCTGGACCCCGCATGTCGAGATCACGCGCCCGGCGTTCGAGGTCGCGCTCGACATGTTCGAGCATTTCGGAGCGCTCAAGGAGCGGTACGCCTACGATCAGGTCTGCGCGCCGCCTCCCGCCACTCATGGATCGTAAGGTCGTCCTGGACGTTCACTTCAGTCCGAGACGGGCGGCCCCGTGTAGCAGTTAAGTCGCGCCGTATCCCAGGAGATAGGGCGTGAAGAGGTTGAGGTAGACGATCGAACTCCACGGCGACGTGTCGAGGATCAGGTCGCGCAACAGGGCAATCTGGGCTGCGTGCTGGGACAGATCCGCCATCGGGAGGCGGGCCGACAGCCAGAATATCGCGCCTCCAGCCAGGACCGCCGCAGCAAAGCCGATCCGCTCCAGCCCGATGGACCGGACTCTCTTCAACATGAATGCATCGCTGGATCAGAACCCGCCGCTTTCCCTCGCTGCATAATAGTGATCATCTCTCCGGCTGCCACTGGCCGATCATGAGCCGACCGAAGGAGGAAGATTAAGTGCCCGCGTCCTACGAAACCCACCGCAAGCAGCTCGAACTGATCCTCGAAGCCTGGGGCATGCCCAAGGCGACGGCGGCCGGCACCGCCGAGATCATGAGCTGGGCGGACCTGCACGGCATCGACACGCACGGCATCTCGATGGTGCCGCCCTATGACGAGCGCCGCCTCGGCAACAAGCTCAACGTGACGGCAGAACCGAAGGTCGTGAAGGAGACCCCGGTGTCGGTGCTGATCGACGGCGGCGGCGGCCTCGGCCATCCCGCCGGCCGGCGCGCCATGGAGATCGCCATCGAGAAGGCGAAGAAGACCGGCATCGGCGTCGCGGCGGTGCGCAACTCGGGCCATTTCGGCGCCTGCGGCTTCTATGTGCTGCAGGCGGTCGATGCCGGCTTCATCGGCATGGCCACGACCTCGGCCAGCGGCATCAACATGGCGCCGACCAACGGCGCGCAGGCCCGCCTCGGCACCGATCCGATCGCCTTCGCCGCGCCGGCCAAGCCGGGTGAGCCGTTCCTGCTCGACATGGCGACCACGACCGTGGCGGCCGGCAAGATCCGCAACAAGGCGAACGAGAAGCTGCAGACGCCGACCGGCTGGCTGGTGACCAAGGACGGCCTGCCCAGCACCGATCCGCACGAGGTCAGCAAGGGCGGCTTCATGACGCCGCTTGGCGGCACGCCGGAGGGCAGCAGCCACAAGGGTTACGGTCTCGGCGCCATGGTCAACATCCTGAGCTCGGCCCTGTCGGGCGGCGTGATGGTGACGGACCCGACGCGCAACACGCGGCCGGGCCCGATCGATATCGGCCACTTCTTCCTGGCGATGGACCCTGGCATGTTCCGCGACACCGCCGACTTCCAGGCCGATGTCGCTTCCTTCTGCGACACGCTGCGCGCCACACGGCCGGCCGATCCGGCGAAGCCGGTGCAGGTCGCCGGCGATCCCGAACGCCGCACCGCCGCCGCGCGGATGAAGACGGGCATTCCTGTCGGCCCCAACCTGCTCGCCAAGGTCAAGGAAATCGCAATCGCCTCGGGAGCGGACTGGATCATGGAGGGCTGACGATCCTCTCCATGCCCACCTCGTGGCAACCCTCGCCGGCGCGGCTGCTGCCCGCCAATCCCGCGCTCTACGACGGACCGCTGCTTTCCTTCTGGGCAGCGATCGTCTGGCTCGGCGTGATCACCGTGCGCTCCTGCATCCATCTGCTGGCACCGGATGGCGGCGCGCAGTCGATTGCCACGATCGACGTCACGACCGTGGCCGGCGGCTCGAACATCGTGGCCCTCTTCGGCCAGTGGGGCGCAATCCAGCTCCTCCTCGCCCTGCTGCTCTGGGTGCTGCTGCTGCGCTGGCGTGGAACGGTGCCGCTGGTGCTGCTGGTCTTCACGCTCGAGCCGGTGCTTCGAGGGTTCGCCGGACACCTCAAGCCGGTGACGACGATGGGCACGGCCCCCGGGGCCGCGCTGAACTGGTTCGTGCTGCCGGCTATGGCATTCTTCTTCTATCTGTCGCTCTGCCCGTCACGGCGCTGATTATGCGGCCGCGCCAATGGCCTTGGCGCTGAGCAGCGCGTCGATATCGGCTTCGCTGTAGCCGACTTCCGCGAGGACCTCGCGCGTATGCTGGCCGAGCGTCGGGGGCATGCGGCGGATGGCGGCCGGGCTTTCCGAGAAGCGCGCCGGCGGGCGGGCCTGCTGGATCGTCCCTTCGGTCGGATGCTCCAGCTTCTGGAACAGGCCGACGGCCTTCAGATGGGGTTGCTCGCCGACTTCCGTCATCTTCGCGAACGCGGCATGGGGCACGTCGATCTTGAGCAGCAGCGCTTCCCATTCCGCGGTGGTCCGCTCCAGCGCGATCTTGCTCATGCGCTTGTAGATCGCGTCGATGTTGGCCGCCCGCTTGATCGGATCGCGAACCGAGAATTCCTCGATGCATTCGGGATGGCCGACCGTTTCGAAGAAGGTGCACCAGTTGTCGCCGGAGTAAGGGAGCATGGTGAGCCAGCCGTCCTTGGTCTTGACCGGCTTGCGCTCCTTGACGCGCTTGTAGCCCGCGGGCCCGATCGGCGGGACGAAGGCGTGTCCGCCCAGCATCTCGATGCTGTTGAAGGCCGCGACCGTCTCCAGCATCGGCACTTCGACGAGTTGGCCCTTGCCGGTGCGCTCCCGATAGACCAAGGCGGCGGCCACGGCGCCGGCGAGCGCCAGGCCGCAGAGCTTGTCGCCGACCAGGCTCGGCACGAACGCCGGCTCATCATCCGTGCCGATGGAAGAGGCAAGGCCCGACGCAGCCTGCACGATCTCGTCGAAGGCCGGCCGCTTGGCCCACGGCCCGTCCTGGCCGAAGCCGGTGGCGGCCGCATAGATGATCCTGGGGTTGAGCGCCTTGCAGGCCTCGTAGCCGAAGCCAAGCCGCTCCAGCGCGGCCGGGCGGATGTTGGTCACCAGCGCGTCCGCCTTGGCGATCAGGCGGCGAAGCACCTCGGCGCCGCCTTGGGTCTTCAGGTCGACCGCCACGCTGCGCTTGTTGCGGTTGGCGGCCATGAACTGCCCGCTCATGCCCCGGTTCCGGAACTGGCCGGTGTAGCGCCACTGGTCGCCGGTGAGCCCCTCGACCTTGATGAGGTCGGCGCCCCAGTCGCCCAGCGTCTGGGCGCCGAAGGGGCCGAAGAGGACGGTCGTCAGGTCGAGAATACGGATGCCGGCGAGCGGCCCGGTCGGCTCGGTCATTGCAAATCCTGCAGAGGGTCGGTTCGACCTCTCAGATAGACAAGCGCGCGAGCCAACGAAAGTGCGGCCAGCCGATCACCGAAATGCAATGGCTGCAGAGGTCTCTTTGCCGCATCAGACTGCGTACGTCGGGCCCGAGGTCAGGCGCCGCATGTGGCGACGCATGCATGATAGTCGTCGATGGCGTTGCGCATCGGTGCCGGTGATCTTCATGCCGCCGACCACCACCCGGGCGGCCTGCAATGGCAATCGCCTCGCTCGGTTGCAATTTGTCTGTTCACGACATCCATTCCAGCCATATGCTCTCTCCGGCGCCGCACGGCGGGAGCGTGCCGAGGGAGCAGCCAGATTGGCGGTGCATCACCTTGGGGTTGGCCATGTTGAAGATGTTTGCGCCCGTGCTTGCAGTTCTCCTGGCGTGGTCTCAGGCGAACGCCCAGCAATACGCGTTCTCCGACATCGATTGCCGCGAGTCCCGCCTGGCCCCAATCCCGAACGTCAGGTGTGTCGCCACGAATGTCATCAGTGGGGGCGGCGGTCCAGGCGGCGTGTTCCGCATTTGGCACCTGTACGGGAAAAACCGCTATCTCAACGTCCAACTGCACGAGGCTCTCGATTCGAATTCCTATATCGATGCGCCAGGCACGGCCACGGGCGATTATCTCAAGCGGAGGGATTCCCGAGCCAGGTCCGCGGCAGAGTTCGTGGGTCCCACTCATTACAACGGTGCCGACTATCTCCTTTTCAAGGCAGCTACCGGCGAGGAATGCGGCGGGTTTCGCCGATACGGTCCCGCGCGCGGGCTTGGATTTTCATGGATCTTGGGCGGCGTTGCATGCGAGCCCAAGGGACGAACATTCTCCGACGAACAGATGAAGCAGTTCATCGATAGCATACGCCTCCAATCTTCAGGGGAAGCAAAACCTCAGGTGCTGTCCACTGCGGCCACGATGCTTGCCGGCGGTGAATGGGCCGTGGGTCGATGGGAGGGCAACTTGTCCGCGCCGCCATCGAGTGGAGAACCGCCTACCGCTCCTCGTCTGCGCACGCTCATCGTGCAGAAGGGCAACAACGGCGCCGCAACGTGCCTCTGGTTCATCACCAACGATCCAAACTCCAGGCAATGGACGAGAAACTGCAGGATAGGCCCGGAGGGCGTCTCCCTGGAAACGGCCGCGGAGTCGCTCGTCGAACTGCGCCGCTCCGGTCCGGATGGCCTGCAGGGGCGGTTCGTGCCTGCTGGAGGGACGAACGAATCCCAAGCCCAATTGAGGCGTATCAAGTAGCGACTTTGTCAGCAGGAGTTGGCGCGAGTTTGCCGCATCAGACCGGGTTGGTCGGCCCCGAGGTAAGGCGACGCATGTGGCGGCGCATGCCGTGATAGTCGTTGATGGCGTTGTGCATGGTGCGCCGGTTGTCCCAGATCGTGATCGTGCCGGGCTTCCATTGGACGCGGCATGTGAACTCGGGCCGCGTCGCATGCGCCTGCAGCCAGTCGATCATCGGTTTGCTTTCTTCCGGCGTCATGCCCTCGAAGGCGATGGTGTGGCCGATGCTGCAATAGAGCGCCTTCTGGCCGGTCTCCTCGATCGTGCGCACGATCGGATGCACCGCCTCGTAGGAATCGGCATCGTCGGTGCCGGTGATCTTCATGCCGCCGACGACCGAGTGATGCGACTTGCGGCCGCCGAGATGCTTGAGACCGGCGCTGTTCACGCCCTTCAGCGTGCCCAGCATCTCCTTCATGCGATCCGACAGGCTCTCGTAGGCCGCGACCGTGTCGCAATAGAGCGTGTCGCCGCCGCGGTCCGGCGTCTCCAGCGCATAGAGCAGGGTCGCGAGCGGCGGGGTCGTCATGTAGGTCGTGTCGGAATGCCAGCCGCCGCCGAAATTGCGCTTCTCGGACGGCTCCTTGACGACGTCGAACAGGAACGGGAAGTCGTCGAGGCCCTTCACGAAGGGATAATGGTTGGGTTCCCCGAAGCGCGCGCCGACCTCCATCATGTCCTGCGGCGACAACTCCTGGTCGCGGATCGCGATCACCTTGTAGTCGAGGAATGCCTGGTGGACCTCGGCCCAGTCATGGTTGTCCATGCTGCGCAGGTCGACGCCCGTCACCTCGGCGCCGAGCGAGCCCGCGATCGGCGTCACGGTGATGTTGCCCTTGGCCATGCACTCCTCCTGATCTTCTCGCCCTCGATATGTGGCGATTAAAGACCCTGAAGGGACATGACCGCAATCGCCCGGCCGCTCACGCCGCCTTTTGGAAGGTTACCGCGACGTCGTAGGTCGAACCGCGGGTGTATCGCCCGCTCAGCGCGTTGCCCTCGCGCTGCAGAACGTATCGCCCGCCCAGGGCCGATTCGATCGTGAGCGTGCCATCGGCGACCGTGCCCTGGTTGGTCTGCTTCGCCGGATCTGCCTTCTCGCCGAAGGTGGAGACGAAGCCCTTGAGGGTAAACTCCATCCTGCCCTGCACGAGGCCGTCGGCGCCGACGCCGCTGACGATGAGCGAGGCCTCGCCGATCCCGGGGACTTCGCCCTTCCAGGTTCCGACGAAGGAGCCGCCACCCGACTGGGCAAAGGCCGCCGAACCCAGCGACGTCAGGAACGCCGCGACGAAAACTCTACGCGACTGCATGTCGATGCCCCCGATCCGCACGATCAGCCCCAGCTCAACGTGATCGCGATATCGCCGGGCATGCCGCCCGGATAGTCGATGATGTGATAGCGGATATGGTAGCCGAGCGGACGCAGCTGGCGCTTCCAGAATTCGTACATTTCCTTCGGCAAGCCGGTGAGGGTGCTCTCCCAGCCTTCTTCCACCTGATTGATCGCCCGGCCGCCGTCGGTGCAGATGTCGTTGGGGAAGCGCAGCACCTGGACGGCGGTCAGGCCGTTGTCCATCGCGCGGCTGATGATGAGCGAGGCCTTCTCGCTCGCCTGCTCGTCGGTCAGTCCCGACGGCGCGAGCAGGTGGTCGTGCAAGGCCTTCTTCTCGGCCTCCTCGGCCTGCTGCGCCTTCAGCGCGGCCGACGCCTTGGCCGCTTCCGACTCGGCGATCTTCATATGCAGTTCCTTGACGCTCAGCAGCTTGGACATCCTGACCTCCTGGAAAGGAACAAAGGCGTGGCGCCTAAAATTTCTCGGCGACGTGGCGGCGATCGGCGATCGAAGCGCGGTCGTCGTACGCGCGCTTGCTGGACCGCGACGGCAGCTTCGCCTTGGCGCGGCTGACCTTCTTGTAGGGAATCTGTGACAGGATATGCGCGATCACATTCAGGCGCGCGCGCTTCTTGTCGTCGGAATGGACGATGTGCCAGGGCGCGTGATCGGAGTCGGTGTACTGGAACATCAGGTCGCGCGCCCGGGAATAGTCGTACCAGCGCGAGTAGGACTCGACGTCCATCGGGCTCAGCTTCCACTGGCGGACGGGATCCTCGACCCGTGCCTTGAAGCGCCGGTCCTGCTCCTCCTGCCCGACCTCGAGCCAGATCTTGATGAGCCGCAGGCCGCCTTCGATGACGAACTTCTCGAAGACGGGGCAGATCTCGAGGAAGCGCTGATGCTGCTCGGGCGTGCAGAAGCCCATCACGTACTCGACGCCGGCGCGGTTGTACCAGCTGCGGTCGAAGATCACGATCTCGCCGCCGGCCGGGAACCGCTCGACATAGCGCTGGATGTACATCTGGGTCTTGTCGCGGTCGGACGGCGCCGGCAGCGCGACGACGCGGAACACGCGTGGGCTGACCCTCTCGGTCAGCGCCTTGATCGTCCCGCCCTTGCCGGCGGCGTCGCGGCCCTCCAGCACGATGACGACGCGCTCGCCGGAAACCTTGATCCAGGCCTGCAGGCGGCAGAGCTCGACCTGCAGCTCGCGCAGCTCCTTCTCGTAGATCTTGCGCTTGAGCTTTTCCGGGGCATGGCCGGTGCCGTTACCGTTCTTCTTGGACATACGCACCTCGACGGGCGTGAAGGAGAAACGCTATCCCCGATCATCCGCCCGGCCCTTGATTTTGGTCAACCCGCATGGCTAACGACGCGAAACCGGGCGCTGCAATTCCTGCAACGCCCGGCATTCTCGGCACCATCGCCCGCAGGCGGCGATCGCCTTAGCGGATGATCTTCACGGCAATCGCCGTCTGGTGCGTCCAGACGGTGTTGACGATATCGCCGGGCTTCAGCGTGCCCAGGGCCTGCTTGCCGGCCTCGGTCTGAATCTGCGGCAGGGTGATGACCTCGCCGCTGTTGGGCGACGGCTCTTCCGGCCGGCCGTTCGAGGCGTTGATGATCCAGAGGCCGCCGTTGGGCGGCGAGACCTGGGTGACCATGCCGGACATGCTCCACATGCGGATCGGCTCGCGCGCGCCCGGGATACCGGTCAGCTGCGCGCCCTTGTCCATCAGCGCCTTGGCCTGGGCATCCGTCTGCGGCGACTTCTTGGCGATGAGCACGTCGATATAGTCGAAGTAGTTGCAATCGACGATCATGCCTTCGCGCAGCGACGGGTAGTTGGCGACCAGGTCAGAGGCGCGCATCTTGATGCGGCCCATGTCTTCCCAGGTGACGTTGAGGATGCGGCGGTCGGGATGCAGCCCGTCGATCTTGCCGCGCTTGAAGTTCTGGTAGTTGTTGGTGACCACGAACTCCTGCGCCGAAGCCGTCGTGGCGAACGCGGCCATGCCGGTTGCGGCAAGCGTGCCGCCCGCCATCAGCTTCAGGGCGTTGCGGCGGGATGAATACGTCATTGTCGGTCTCTCCCCTCGTGTTGTTTGACGACTGGTTCCCCATGGCCTGCCCCGGCCAAGGGTCCGCTCGCCAGGACGGCGAGCCTCTGTCACGGGGCCGCGCCTGTCCTTGACCAATATCAAGCCATCAGCCCGGTCCGATTGGGAAGTCCCCTTCCGCGCACGGCACTAGGCCGTCACCTTGCCCGCCTGGCGAAGCCGTTCGTGATCCAGGATCACGACTTCGCCGCTCTCGACCAGGGCGATGATGTTGCGGCTCTTCAGCTTGCCGATGGACCGGCTCACCGTTTCGATGGTCAATCCGAGATAGTCGGCGATCTCGTTCCGGCCCATATGCAGCGCCAGGGGCTGGGCCGGGCACACGTGCCGCTTGGCATAGAGCGCGCTGATCTCGGCGAGGAAATGCGCCACCCGCTCGGTCGACCGGAGCTGCCCGAGCACCAGGGTCAGGATGCCGGCCTGCTTCAGCGCACTCGACAGGGCCTCGACGAGGGCCGCTCCGAGGTCGGGGTTCTGGGCGACGAAGGCATCGAACTTGCGCCGGTCGAAGGCACAGGCCTCGACATCGGTCAGCGCCTCGCCCTCGAAGGCATAGGTGCCGTTCTTCTCAAGATAGCCGACGCAGTCGCCGGGCGCGCGCAAGGCCGTGATCTGCCGGCGTCCGTCGTCGAGCGTCTGCGAGACCGCGACGATGCCCTTTCGAATCTTGAAGAAGGCGCCCATGGGATCGCCGGCGCGAAAGAGCGTCTCATGCTTCTTCCAGTGCCGGATGCCTCCCAGCGAAAGCATATGCTGCAATCGGGCGTCGTCCAGTGGCCTGCAAAGATTGAGCGTCCTGCCGATGCATGTGTCACAAGGCAGGCTTGGCGCGACCTTGAGCGGTTGCGGCGGGCCGAAGACCAACGGCCGACCAAGGGTTGTACCGTTACGCACCATGCTGACATAACATGGCTGCCATGAATTAGCCATCTGGCGTCCGGAGCGAGCGAAGTTTTCGGCGTGGGCCGCAAATATCGAAGCACCCCAAGGGTTTAAGCGCTCGGTCAGCCCGTTCGGTCATCCGGTGGAGGCAGCGCCGAGACGATCGACAGGGCCCGCCGCAGGACTTCGAAGATCACGGCCGTCGACCAGCCGAACATCAGCACTCCGCACATCGCCGTCGTCGGCCCGATCAGCCGCCACCGTTCGACCGGAACGACGTCGCCGTAGCCCAACGTCGTGTAGTTCACGAAGGCGAAGTACAGGACATCGGCGCCGGGCGGCACGGCGCCCACCAGCTCGTAAGTCAGCGCCCAGACGAAGACCTCGAGACCGTGCGCCATCATCAGGACCGAGACGGTGGCCACCATCACGGCGACCAATCGGAGCGAAGGCCCGGACACGGAAGCCGCCACGACTCCGTGCGACACGCGCACGACCGCGAGCATCACGAGGGCATGGATGGCGATGTTGCCGATGCAGGCGGCCGCCCCCACGACGAACTGCAGGAGCATGCTTCGCGCCTCAGGCCGGGATCGCGAACACGGTGATTGCCATCACGACATAGACGGCGATGAGCTGCACGCCGGTGAACCAGGTCGACTTGCCATCGAGGAGCAGGATCGAGGCGACGAAGGTCGCGGCCAGGACCAGGAAGACCTCGACGCCGGAAAAGGCCAGGCTGAGGGGCTCCGGCGCCACGAAGAGGCTGAGCAGCACCAGCAGCGGCGCGACGAACAAGGCGATCTGCGTGCTGCTGCCGATGGCGATGCCGACCGCCATCTCCATGCGGTTGCGCATCGCGACCAGCACGGCGGTGCTGTGTTCCGCCGCGTTGCCGACCACCGCGACCACCACGACACCGACGAACAGGTTGGAAAGGCCGAGGGCGCCGGCGGCATGCTCGACGGTCCCGACCAGAATCTCGCTCATCCAGACGATCAGCACCGTGACCACGGCCATGACCCCGACCGTTAGCGATACGGGCCACGGCGTCCCGTGATGCTCCCCCTGCGCGGCCGGCTCCTCGCCCCGAAACAGGTCGGCATGGGTGCGCAGCAGGAACAGGAGGCTGAGTGCGTAGACCACCAGCAGGACCGCCGAGACCACCACGCTGTAGGTGACGGAAAGGTTTGCCATCTCGCTGGAGCCCGTGGCATCGAAGATCGACGGCACCAGGATCGCGATCGCAGCCAGCGCCATCATGCCGATCTGCGTACGCACACCGATGGTGGCGAAGCTCTGGATTTTGTACTTCAGGCCGCCGGCCAGAAACGCCGCGCCCAGCACCAGCAGCAGATTGCCGATGATCGACCCGGTCAACGATGCCTTGACCACGTCGAGCATGCCGGCGCGCAACGCCACGAGAGCGATGATCAGCTCGGCGGCATTGCCCAGCGTGGCATTGAGGAAGCCGCCGATACCCTCGCCGAGACGGGCCGCCAGCTTCTCCGTCGCCAGGCCCAGCAGGCCCGCCAGCGGGACGATGGCGACGCAGGCCAATACGAAGACCAGGAGGGGCGATTCCGGACGCGCATGATGCGTCCAGGCGGCGATCGGCACGGCCAGCAGCAGCCACGCCAGCGGCGCCTCGGCCAGTACGCTGCGCACCGTCTTCATCGAGTTTGCCTTGACCTGTTGATCAGCGCTTCGGCAACCGGCTCGATTCGGCCACGATGGCCCGATCGATCACCGTGAAGAGGTAGGCATCGGGCGCAAGCGTGCAACCGCCGCGGACCAGGTTGGCGAGCTGGGCGCCCTGCTCGCCGTCCGGGATCGTGACGCCGCGGCGCTGCGCGGCATGGTTGGCCAGGAACACGGACAAAGCGATGCGCTGGTCCGGCGGCATGACATGGGCTTCGCGGCAGGTGACATAGGCCGCCTGGTCGAAGGTGAGGGGCGTAGCCTGAGCGAGGGCCGCCGAGACGCCGGCGGTGAGCGAGGCGAGCGCGGTCAACAGGGCAAGCGTCCGGCTTGTCATCTGGCAATCTCCCAAGGTCACTACCTGCTGTTGCCGATGGCCGTGCCGCCGATATAGCCGACGGCGCCGCCGATCAGGCCCGCGCCAACGACCGTTCCGAAGCTGCCGCCGGAAACCAAGCCGATGCCGGAGCCCAGCGCAGCGCCGGTGACCGCGCCTTTCTGGCCGGGCGACATGTTGTCGAACTGGTCGCAGCCGCAGGTCATGCCTGCGAGGGCAATCAACAGGACCATGATACGCATCGATTCCTCCCCTGATCCCACGATTGTGCGCGCTCCCGCCGGTCGCCGTGTTGACTAAAATCAAAGAGGAGCCCGACTGTAAATTGGCGTAGAAAATGGCGCCGAAAACCTCCTTCCCGCGGGAACGACATGAAAAAAGACAGCAGCACTTACTGGAAGAAGTCCCGCGTAGAACTTCGGGCCGCCGGCTTCGAGCCCGACAAGACGGCGAAGACCAGCGCTGTCGTCACGATCGCCAGCGCCTATACCAATGCCCATCGCTGCAACAACCGGGTGCGCACGATCGGCGACCTGCTGGTGGAGTTGCTGGCCGAGCGCGGCGGGAATGGCCTGATCGTCGGCGCGCCGGCGGTTTCCGACGCGCTGACGCAAGGCACGCCCACGGCCGGCTACAGCCTCGTGTCGCGCGACGTGGTGGCCGACTGTTTCGAGATCGGCCACTACGCTCATCATGGCGACGCGATGATCGTGATCTCGGGCTGCGACAAGACCGGCGCCGCCGCCCTGATGCCGCTCGCGCGCACCAACGCGTTCGGCCTGGTCCTCTATCCCGGCACCAGCTCGCCCGGCCGCGTCTCGTTCGGCGCCTGGGCGGCCAAGGGCAACAACCTCACCATCATGGACTATGTCGAGGGCCGCGCCGCCAACGAGGCCGGCCGCATCTCGGGCGAGGAACTGCTCGAACTCGAGAGCAACGTCATGCCGGGCAGCGGCACCTGTGGCGCGATGTTCACCGCCAACACGATGAGCACGATCGCCGAGGCGATGGGCATGATGCTGCCGCGCGGCGCCTCGCATCCGGCCGACTACAAGGCCGGCAGCGACATCCATGCCGACGTGCGTGCCCAGGCCAAGGCCTCGGTCGATGCGCTCTATGCGCTGATGGAAGCCAACATCCGCCCGCGCGACATCATGACGGAGAAAGCCTTCGAGAACGCCATCGCGACGGTCTACGCGATGGGCGGTTCGACCAACATGTATCTCCACCTGCTGGCCATCGCGCGCGAGGCGCAGGTGCCGATCACCATCGAGCGCATCCAGCAGGTCGGCGAACGCATGCCGCTAATCTGCAACCTGCAGCCGCACGGTCCCTATGCGATGGTGAGCCTGCACGAGATCGGCGGCGTGCCCATCGTCATGAAGGAGCTGCTGCGCAACGGCTTCCTCCATGGCGACGTGATGACGGTGACCGGCAAGACGCTGGCGGAGAATCTTGCCTCCGTGCCGACCCTCGAAGAGCTGGGACAGCAGGACATCGTGCTGCCCGTGTCGAAGCCCGCGGCACCGGCGAACAACCATATCAGCGTGCTCAAGGGCAACCTCGCACCGGAGAGCTGTCTCCTGAAGCTCAGCGGCAAGACCCTGGAGAAGGGCGAGTTCCGCGGCACCGCGCGCGTGTTCGAATCCGAGGCCGACACGATGAAGGCGATCCGCGCCGGCGAGATCGTTCCCGGCAACGTCGTCGTGGTGCGCAATGTCGGCCCGGTGGGCGGCCCCGGCATGCCCGAGATGGTGATGCTCACCATCCAGCTCCAGGGACGCGGGCTGGGCGAGGACGTGGCCCTGATCACCGACGGCCGCTTCTCGGGCGTCAGCCACGGCATCCTGATCGGCCACATCTCGCCGGAAGCCGCCCGCGGCGGCCCGATCGCCGCCGTGCGCGACGGCGACACGATCGTCATCGACCCGGGCAAGCGCACCTTGAACCTCGAAATCCCCGACGAGGAGCTGGCCCGTCGCATGGCCGACTGGCGCCCGCCCGCCACCGAGGACCGCCCACGCCCGGGCTCCGTGCACGACAAGTACACGAAGCTGGTTTCGTCGGCCCACTACGGCTGCGTGGTCTAGCAATGGAGCACGCCACTCCAGTGGCGCTCAAGCTTCGTCGACCGGCAAGACATGAGCGCCACTTCAGCGCGGAGGTTACTCCGCGCGCAGTGGCGCGCTCCAATGAGGCGGCTTGGCCGGCTCGACTTCAAGTCGACCCGCTCTACGTCGCCAGGAACTCGTTCCACTTCTCGGTGTAGTATTCGAGGTTCTTCGGCCGCGTATTCCAGACGAACACGCGCTCGGCGCGGTCGGCCAGCGAGCCGCCGTCGCGGCCGACGCCGCCATAGACTTCCTTCACCAGCTTGGGATCGAGATACTTCTCGTAATTGTCGACCGTCGAGAAGTAGCCGATCTCCGACTGGCGCGCGCCGGGGTAGCCTTCCATCCAGTAGTTGAGCCACTCGTAGCAGGCATCGAGGTTCTTGCTGCCGGCGGCGATGCCATAGCCGTTGCACCAGGCGCGATAGCCTTCCTTGGCCACGGCGTAGTGCACCGGGATGCCCTTGCTCGCCACTTCGACGACCACCGGCCACCAGGCATCGGCAATCCAGACCTCCTCGGAGGCCATGAGGTTCACCAGCTCGCCATAGGCCTTCCACATCGCGCGGAAGTGCCCTTCCTTCTTCTTCTCCTTCAGGAAGGCCACGACCGTGTCGACTTCCTTCTCGGTCATGTTGCTGATGTCGACCGGGTTGAGCAGGCCGAGCGCACGCATGCCCATGGCGGCGTTCAGCATGCCGAGCCAGTCGATGCCGAACATCGCGACCTTGCCGCGCCATTTGGGATTGAACAGCTCGCCCCAGGACAGGGTGTTGTTCTCGGCCGGGATCTTGCCCGCGTTGTAGCCGATACTGTCCATCTGGAAGAACATCGGCGCGAACGACACCTTGGTGCGCGCCTCGTCGAGATACATCATGCGGCCCGGATTGGCGCCGAAGCCCAGCGGGGCGGTCGGCGTCGCGCGGCCGTCCTTCAACAGGGGATGCAGCTTCGACCAGTTCGGCAGCCGGGAGATGTCGATCGGCTGCAATAGCTTTTCGCCGTTGGCGAAGGCCGCGAACGGCGCGTCGAGCAGGACGCAGTCGACCGGCGCCGTGCGCAGGCGATCGACCCTCACCTGGGTCGAGGGATTGACGAAGGGGCGCGGCGTGATGCCGGTGCGCTTGGAGAATTCGCCGAGGATGGCCTCGCGCATGTCGTAGCTGGCGCCCGCCAGGTTGATCTGCTTGGCCTGGGCGAAGGCTTGGCGGCCCAAGGCGGGTGCGGCAAGGGCCGAGGCGCCGGCCGCGGCCAGCAAGTGACGACGTCTGATCGACATGGCGAATCTCCTTTTTCTCTACAACTGTCAGGACCTCCGAACGGCCGTCGATCGCCGCATCGCCCAGAAGGCGACGGTGAAGAGCGTGATGGCGATCAGCGAAAAGAACGTCGTGGCGGTGCCGACGGCATAGATCTCCGGGGTGAGCTGGCGGTCGAGCTGCGCCATGACGGCGAGCGGCAGGGTGAGCTCCGGCCCGGTCGTGAACATGCTGCGCGCATACTCGTCGTAGGACAGCGAAAAGCCGAACAGTCCCGCGCCGATCACGCCGGGCAGGACGAGCGGCAGGGTGATGCGCCGGAACGTGGTCAGCCGCGACGCGCCGAGCGTCAGCGCCGCCTCCTCGATCCGCGCGTCGAAGCGGTTGAAGACGGCGAGCATGGTCAGGAAACCGAACGGCAGGGTCCACGAGACCTGGACCATGAAGGTCGTGGTGTCCCAGGACAGTTCGACGTCGAGCAGCCGCATCATGATGGCGAAGCCGAAGCCCACCAGGATGCCGGGCGCCATGAGGCCGAGCAGCATCAGGTAGAAGAACCAGCCATTGCCGCGGAAGCGCCCGCGCATCGCCTGGGCCGCCATCACCGACAACACGATGGTCGTCGCCGAGCAGGCGAGCGCCAGCAGCGTCGAGCGCAGCAGCGGCGGCTTGAAGTCGTTCATGACGCTGGCCCGCCACAGCTCCTCGTACCAGTGGAACGACGTGCCGTTCATCGGGAAGGTCGTGCCACCGGTCGGGCCGCTGAACGACAGCAGCGCCAGGGTGAAGATCGGCAGCCACTGATAGGCGAGGAACGCCAGGGTGAGCGTGCCGAGGATCCAGCCGGTGACTCGAAGGCCAAGCTTCCCGCCCATGTTCCTGCCCATGGGCTCAGGCCCCCAGCCGTCTTATGTCGACGACGCGCAGCGCCACCACGACGCCCGCCAGCATGCACAGCATGAGCAACACGGCGACCACCGAGGCGGCGCGGATCTGCGAGCCTTCGTAGAACAGCAGGACGAGGTTGGAGAGCAGCGCGTGCTTGTTGCCGCCGATCGTGGCGACGGTCGCGAAGTCCGACATCACGTTGAGGAAGACCAGTACCTGCCCGATCACCACGCCCGGCAGGGTGAGCGGAAAGACGATGCGGCGGAACACCACGAAGGGCGGCGCCTTCAGGGTCATCGCCGCCTCGCGAAGCTGCGGCGGGATCGAGTTCAGCATGTAGACGACGGGGCCGGCCGCCATCATCGTGTAAAGCGACACCTGCGCCATGGTGATGCCGGTGTGCGAGTAGAGGAACGCCTCGATCGGCGACTGGGTCGCGCCGGCGAACATCAGGGTCTGGTTGATCACGCCATTGACGCCGAGGAACGGCACCCAGGCGATGGCGCGAATGAGCGTGCTGGTCCAGAACGGGATGATGAAGGCCAGGAACAGCGCCAGCCGCCAGCCCGGGCTGCGCACCTTCATCACCAGGAAGTAGGCGATGCCGTAGCCCAGCACGCCGGTCAGCGCCATCAGCGTGGCGGTGTGGAGGATCGTGCTCAGCACCAGCTTGAGATAGGTCTGGTTGGCGAAGAACCGCGCGTAATTGTCGAAGGTGAGCGGGCTCGCCGTCGAGAAGGCCCGGCCGCCCCAGAACGACACCCAGACCAGCAGCACGATCGGCACCACCACGACAGCCACCATCCAGGCCGCGGCCGGCAGCGCCAGCCAGTAGCCGGCGGCGGAGCGCGGCCGGATGGTGCTCACGCGCCCGCTCCCCCGTGCAGCACGGTCGCTTCGATCGCCCAGCCAAGCGTCACCCGCTGCCCCGGCACGATGCGGGCCGCGTGCGCGCCGAACTGGTCGTATTTCATCACCTCGCCGTCCGACCGTTCGAGGATATGCCGGCGCACCGAGCCGAAATACTCGACGGCCGTGCAGGTGGCGGTCAGGCGATTGACGTGACGGTCGGAGAGCTGGTCGGTGATCTGCTCGGCCCGCACCGAGAAGGAGACTTCCGTGCCCGGCTGCACCGGTGCCGCACCGCGCGGCCGCGGCCCCAGGAAGGTGCCGGTCGCCGTCTCGATGCCGAACGCATCGGCCAGCACGTCGCCCATGCGGCCGCGAAAGACGTTGTTGCCCTGCACGAAGCCCGCGACGAAGGCGGTCGCGGGGCGCAGCAGGATATCCTCCGGCGTGCCCTGCTGCTCGATCCGCGCGTGGTTCATGACCACGACGAGGTCACCAAGAGAAAAGGCCTCGTTCTGGTCGTGCGTCACCCAGATGAAGGAGATGCCGGTGCGCTGCTGCAGGAGCTTGAGCTCGAGCATCACGGTTTCGCGCAAGGAATAGTCGAGCGCGCCGATCGGCTCGTCGAGCAGCAGGATGCGCGGCTCGGTGATCATCGCGCGGGCGAGCGCCACGCGCTGGCGCTGCCCGCCGGACAGGCTGGCGGGCTTGCGGTCGGCCAAGGCCGCGATCTCGAACGACGTCAGGATGTGCTGTACCCGCTGCGCGATCTCGGCCTTGGGCCGGTGCAGCATCTCGAGGCCGAAGCCCACCTGCCTGGCCACCGTCATGTGCGGGAACAGGGCGAAGTCCTGGAACATCATGGCGATGTCGCGCTGCCACGGCGGATCCTTCGTCACCTCCTTGCCGCCGATCAGGATGCCGCCGTCGTCGGGCTCCTCGAGGCCCGCGATGCAGCGCAGAGTCGTCGTCTTGCCGCATCCCGACGGGCCCAGCAGGCAGACGAACTGGCCCTTGCCGACCTTCAGCGACACGTCGTCGACGGCGGTGAAGGTGCCATAGCGCTTGCGGATGTTGCGCAGCTCCAGGTCGAGCTGCGGCCTTGCCGTCCCCTGCGTCGTGCCGGCCGTCGCCGGCGGTGGGGTCGCAAGGGCGTCCACGGTCATGCCGCGGCGGCGGCCAGCTTGGCCCGGCTTCGCATCAGCGGCTGGATGCGTTGCCCGAACTGTTCGATGCCGATGATGAAATCGTCGAAGGTCAGCATAACGCCGGCCAGCCCGTCGATCTCGGCCATCTCGTCGAGCAGGCGCGCGACCGTGGCGTAGGAGCCGATCAGGCGCGAACCGTTGTTGGGCAGCGGCTCGCGGCGGCGGATGCGGCCGGCCGTCGAGTTGGCCGCGGCGAACTTGTCGGACGCCGCCTGGTCGGAGCGCCAGTCGATGGCGTCGAGATCGACACCGGCCTTGTAGTGCTCCCACTTGGCCATCGCCGCCTCGTCGGTCTCGTCGGCGATGATCATGGTGAGGGCCAGCGCCTTCACGTCGCGACCGGCGGCGGCGCAGGCGGCCTTGAGCCGCCCGACCGCCTCGGCGCAATCGCGCGGATCGTTGGCCTCGCCCTGGCCGCTGCAGAAATTGTAGGTGCAGTGCTCGGCCGCGAACTTCATGCCGGCGTCGCTGGTCCCCGCCGAGATCAGCCTGATCGGCCGCGACGGAAGTGGCGACAACCGGCAGTCGTTCATCGTGAAGTAGTTGCCCTTGAAGTCGGACTGCCCTTTCTCCCAGAGTTCCTTCATCACCGTCACGTACTCGGTGACCATCTCGTAGCGATGCTTGAAATGCTCCTCGCCCGGCCACAGGCCCATCTGGTCATACTCGGCCTTCTGCCAGCCGGTCACGAGGTTCACGCCGAAGCGGCCCTTCGAGATGCTGTCGATCGTGACGGCCATGCGCGCGGTGATCGCCGGCGGCAAGGTCAGCACGGCGACGGTCGCGATCAGGTCGATGCGCGTCGTCACCGCGGCGAGGCCCGCCATCAGGGTGAAGGATTCGAGATTGTCGTCCCAATGGCGCGACTTGCCGCCGAAGCCGCGCAGCTTGATCATCGACATGGCGAAGTCGAAGCCGTAGCGCTCGGCGCGCTGCACGACCTCGCGGTTGAGGTCGAAGCTCGGCGTGTATTGCGGCGACGTCGACGAGATCAGCCAGCCATTGTTGCCGATGGGAATGAAGACGCCAATTTCCATCCTGCACCTGCCTTTGATACCGGACAGGCAGCAAGCGTCATGCCATCGGCGTGCATCGCGGAATCGCAGGAAAAGAGCCCCTTCGGCGCCCGTTCAGGCGCGGCGCTTTGCTCCGATCGAAGCAGTCTGCCCTTCTTCTCCCGCCATGTCGGCGCGATGGCAGGCAACCTCGTGTCCGGTTGCAACAGGTTGCAGCTTCGGTGCCGTTTCTTGGCAAGCGGGTACACCGATCGGGCAACGGCCGAAGAACGAACAGCCGGGCAGGACCAGCCTCGGGTTCGGGGGATCGCCGCGCACCAGCGACGGACCGGACGCGCGTCGTCCCGTGAGCCGAGGCGCCGCCGCCAGCAAGGTGCGCGTATAGGGATGAGTCGGCTGGCCGAACACGGTCTTCGCCGTGCCCAGCTCGACGATGCGGCCGAGATACATGATCGCGACGCGGTCGGACAGGCGCTCGACCACCGACAGGTCGTGCGAGATGAAAAGATAGGTGAGCGAGAACCGCTCACGCAGTTCCAGCAGCAGGTTCAGCACCGTGGCCTGCACCGACATGTCGAGGCCTGAGGTCGGCTCATCGAGGATCAGCACGCGCGGCTTCAGCAGGAGGATGCGCGCCAGTGCCAGCCGCCGCAGCTGTCCGCCGGAGAATTCATGCGGATAGCGCCGCGCCGATACCGGGTCGAGTCCAACCGCCTGCAGCATCGCCGCGACTTGGTCGCGACGTTCCGAGGCGTTGCCCACGCCGTGGATCTTGAGCCCCTCTTCCAGCGTCCGCCCGATGCTCCACCAGGGATCGAGCGCCGCGCCGGCGTCCTGATGGGAATACTGCACGATGCTGCGCGCCCGCCGCGCCTCTTCTGGCACGAGCCCGCTCACCCGGCGTCCCTCCAGCAGGATCTCGCCGTCGCTCTCGCGCTGCAGGCCGAGGATGGTCCGCCCGAGCGTGGTCTTCCCGCAACCGGACTCGCCCACGAGGGACAGGATCTCGCCGGCCTGCAGGTCGAGGCTCACCTGCTTCACGGCCTGCACCGGAAGCACGGTGCGTTGCAGGAAGCCCTTCCGGCCGCCCAGCCGTACCGACACGTCGCGCAACGTCAGAATCGGGTCGGCGGTCATGCGAACTGCACGCAGCGGACCTCGGCACCGGACCGGGCCTGCCCCTGCGGCGGCCGTCCCGTGAGGCAAAGCGCCCGCGCATCGCTGCAGCGCGGCGCGAACAGGCAACCTGGCGGACGCGCCAGCGGCGACGGCACCGAGCCCGGGATGCCGAGGAACGTCGTGGCGCGGTCGGGATGGCAGGCGAGCAACGCGCGGGTGTAGGGATGCGACGGCGCATCGAGGATCGCCTGCACGGCCCCCGCCTCCACCGTCTGGCCGGCATAGATGACGCAGAGATCATCGCACAGCTCGGCGACGACGCCGAAATCGTGGGTCACGAACAGCAGCGAGATCCCGAACTCGGCCACCAGTTCGCGTAGCAGGAGCAGGATCTGGTGCTGGGTCGTGACGTCGAGCGCCGTGGTCGGCTCGTCGGCGATCACGAGGCCCGGCGCGCAGGCCAGCGCCGCCGCGATCAGCAGGCGCTGGCGCTGCCCGCCCGAGAACTGGTGCGGATAGCGTTCGAGCGCGGTTTCCGGATCGGGCACCTGCATGCGCTTCAGCAGGCTCACCAGCCGCTCGACATGCGCCCGTCGCCGCGCCGCGCCGCGCAACCCGTTGTCGGGCGCATGCCAGCGCATGATCTCGAGCATCTGGGTGCCAACCTTGAACACCGGATTGAGCGCCAGCAGCGGGTCCTGCGGGATGAAGCCGATGCGGCTGGAGCGCACGCCGTCGTTCAGCTCGGCTTCGGAGAAGGCCAGCAGGTTCTCGCCCTCGAACCAGATCTCGCCGGCCTCGACCGTCGCCGCGCGCGGCAGGATGCCCATGATCGAGCGGATCAGCGTGGACTTGCCGCAGCCCGATTCGCCCACCACGCCCAGGATGCGGCCACGCTCCAGGGTGAGGCCGATATCATCGAGGATCTCGGCCTTGCCTTCGTCGGTGCGGATCGAGACCTTGAGGCCGCGTACGCTGAGGACGGGGATCATCGCGACCGTCGGATGCGGGGATCGACGATGTCGCGCAGACCGTCACCCAGGAGATTGAAGCCCATTACGGTGATCAGGATCGCGAGGCCGGGGAAGGTCGCATACCACCAGGCGCGCGGCAGGTAGGTGCGGCTTTCGGCGATGGCGAGACCCCAGTCCGGCGCCGGCGGCGTCGCGCCCATGCCGAGGAAGCCCAGGACCGCCGCCACCAGGATGGTGAAACCGAGCCCGATGGTGGCGCGCACGATCACCGGCGAGAGCGCGTTGGGCAGGATGTGCAGGAAGACGATGCGACCGGTCCCGGCGCCGATGCCGCGCAAGGCGTCGACGAACAGCGACGCCGAGAGCCGCCGTGTCTCGGCATAGACGATGCGGGTGAAGTACGGCCAGTAGGTGAGCGAGAGCGCCAGCATCGCGCTTTCGAGCGAAGGCGACATGAGCTGCGCCAGCGCAAGGGCGAGAACGAGCTGCGGGATCGCCAGCACCACATCGGTGACCCTCATGATGCTCTCTGACACCCAGCCGCCGCGATAGCCGGCGATCAGGCCCAGGGGCACGCCGATCAGCATGGCGGTCGACACGACGGTGAGCGCGATCGAGAGCGCGCCGCGCGCGCCCAGGATGACGCGCGAGAAGATATCGCGACCGAGATTGTCGGTGCCGAACGGAAAGGCGGCGCTGGGCGGCTTCAGGCGGCGCGTGAGATGCGAGGCCGCCGCGTCCTCCGGATAGGGCGCCAGCATCGGCCCGAAAATCGCGATCACCAGCACGAAGAGCACGATGCCGAGCCCCAGCATCGCCGGCAGGTCGCGGCTGAGCTTGCGCAGGATCGGGTTCATCCCCGCTCCATCAGGCGCGGATCGAGCACGCCATGCACCAGATCGGTCAGGATATTGACGGCGGCATAGACCACGCCGACCAGCAGCGTGACCGCGAGCATGACCTGGCGGTCGCCGGTCAGGATCGCCTGCACCGTGTAGCTGCCGATGCCCGGCCAGTCGAAGATCGATTCGACCACCACGCCGCCTGCGATCAGGCCGCCGAACAGCAGGCCGATCTGCGTCACCGTCGCGGTCACCGAGTTGCGCAGCACGTAGATCCAGACGAGGCGTCGCCGGCGATAGCCCATGGCGCGTTCGTAGAAGACGAAATCCTGCTGCAGCGTGTCGAGCACACCGGCCCGCGTGAACCGCACGATGGTGGCGAGCCCGCCCAGCGACAGCGTCACCGCCGGCAGGACGAGATGGCGCAAGGCATCCGAAACCACGTCGAACCGGCCGGCGATCAGCGCATCGAACACCATGAAGCCGGTGACCCTCGGCGGCCGCGCTATCGTGGGGGAGATCTCGCCACGGAGGGGCAACCAGCCCAGCTCCATCGAGAAGAAGAGCTGCAGCATGATGGCGAACCAGAAGGCCGCCACGGCGATGCCCATCACCGAGAAGACGCGCAGCAGATAGTCCGGCCAGGCATTGTGCGAGAGGCCGGCGATGACGCCCAGCGGCACCCCGACGAAGACCGAGATCGCCAGCGCGCAGAAGGTGAGCATCAGCGTCGCCGGCAGGCGCTGGGCGATGTCGACGGCCACCGGCCGGCGCGAGAAAGCGCTCTCGCCGAGATCCAGCGTGGCGACCTTACCCACATAGGAGACGAACTGCTCCCAGATCGGGCGGTTGAGGCCGTATTGCTGGCGCAGTTGCTCGATCTGTTCGGGCGTCGCGGCATCGCCCGCCATCGCCACCGCGGGATCCGACGGCACGACACGGATCAGCAGGAAGGTGATGACCAGCAACCCGAGCAGCGACGGCAGCACGAGCAGGCAGCGCCGGACGACGAAACGCAGCATGCTCAGCTATCGAGCGTGATCCAGCGAATCTCCGCGCCTTGGCCGACGGTGCAGAAGCGGCGACCCTTGACCCGCCTGTTGAGGCCCTGGAGCTGCATGGAGTTGTAGATCCAGATGTCGGGCGAATCGGCCATGATCTTGCGGATGGCCTCCTCGTAGAGCGGCGCCCGCTCCTCCTGCTTCACCGCCGCACGCGCCTTGCGCAGCAGCGCGTCGACCTGGTCGTTCTTGTAGTAGGACGAGGCCTTCCAGGTGCCGTGGAACTGGCTGTCGTACATCTGGCCGACCCAGTTCTCAGGATCGACGAAATAGGTGCTGACCCAATGGACCCACATGTCGGGCGTGGTGTCGGGCTTGGCGGCGGCCGTGGTCAGGTTCGACCAGATGTTGCCGACCACTTTCAGGTTGATGCCGATCTGCGCCAGGTCGGACTGGAAGAGCTGGGCGCCCTGGACGCTCTGCTCGTTCTCCGACTGCACGTGCAGCTCCAGCGGACGCTTCATCGGCGCGCCCTCGGCAACGGCTTTGGCGTAGTATTCCTTGGCCTTCTTGAGGTCGTAGTCGTAGCCCTTCACGTCCTTGGGAATGCCCCACAGATTGTCGGGCATGGGATAGGGATCGCGCGTGGCGTAGCCGCCCAGGATGTCCTTGATGAAGCCCATGTAGTTGAAGGCGTGCGCGAAGCACAGGCGCGCATTGAGATTGTTGAACGGCGGCTTGCTGTTGTTCATGCGGATGACGAAGGTCCGCATGACCACATCTTTCTGGACGTAGGCGATCTTGGAGGCGTTGATCGGCTCCACCTGGTCGGCCGGCAGGTTGGGATCGGTGCAGTCGAGCGACCCGTTCAGCAGGGCCAGCACGCGCGTCGAGGTTTCCTTGGTCGGCCGGTAGGCGATCTTCTTCACCGGCTTGGGATTGTGCGACCAGCCGAGGAAATGTCCTTCGTTGATCTCCATGTCGAGATATTCGAGCGGCCGGTAGCCCGCGGGAACGATGCGATAGGAGCCCGAGCCCGCGCCGTTCGACGCGAGCCAGGCCTTGCCCCAGTCGCCGTTCTTCACGTTGGGCTCGATCAGCCGCGGATTGACGATGGAGATGCTCGGGATCGCCGCGAAGAACGGCGCATAGGAGGTCTCGAGCTTGAACCGCACGGTCAGCGGATCGGGCGCCGTGACATTGTCGGGCTTCAGGATCTTCAGGAACGCGCCGGCCGGGGCCAGTCCCAGCGCCAGCACGCGGCGGAAGCTGTAGACGACGTCTTCCGCCGTCAGCGGGCTGCCGTCATGGAACTTGATGTTCGGGCGAAGCTTGAACTCCCACAGCAGGCCGTCGTCGGAGACGGTGTGGCTTTCGGCCAGCCACGGCACGATCTGCGGCGGATCGTTCTGGTAGCGATAGAGATTGTCGTAGGCGTTCAGCATCATCGACTGCATCGGCACGTCGTAGACCTGATGCGGATCGAGGTTCATCGGCAGCGCGAAGCCGCTGACGAAGGTCGATGCGTCGGCAGCCTGCACCGACCGCATCGAGCCCGCAACGAGAGCACCGGCGGCCAATCCGCCGATCTGGCGGCGGCCGAGCATGGGTCCTTTCCTTGTCATTGGGCGGCTCCGGCGAAACGGTCGGCATGGAAACGGTTGATCGGCCGCGGCAGGCCGAGATTCCCGCGCAGGGTCATGGCTTCGTACTCCGTTCTGAACAGACCCCGGCGCTGCAGTTCGGGGATCACGAGGTCGACGAAATCGGTCAGCGAGCCCGGCAGCCAGGCCGGCATCACGTTGAAGCCGTCGCAGGCGCCGTCCTTGAACCAGTGCTCCATCTCGTCGGCGACCTGTGACGGCGTGCCGATGGTGAGCACGTGTCCGCGCGGACCGGCATTGGCGAGGCAGAGTTCCCACAAAGTGAGATTGTCGCGGCGCGCCTGGTCGAGCAGGAGACGCTGGCGGCTGAGCGGACCGTTGGTGTCGGGCATCTGCGGCACCGGCCCGTCGAGCGGCAGCTTGTCGAGATCGTGCACACCGATCGTGTGTTCCAGTACGGCGAGGCCGACGCTGGGATGGATCAGCGACTGCAGGTAATCGTACTTCTCCTGTGCCTCCGAGGCAGTGGGTGCGACGACCGGATAGAGGCCGGGCATCACCAGAACCTCGGCCGGCGAACGGCCGAAGCGCGGCAGCCGCCCCATCACATCGCCGTAGAACTCCTTGCCCTGGTCAAAAGTGGTCTGCGCCGTGAACACCAGCTCGGCGAGGCGCGCCGCAACATCGCGTCCGGTGCCCGAGGCGCCGGCCTGGACCAGCACCGGTCGTCCCTGCGGCGAGCAGCCGACATTGAGCGGCCCTCGCACCTGGAAATGCTTGCCCTTGTGATGCAGCGGATGGAGCTTGGAGGGATCGAAGAAGACGCCCGATTCCTTGTCGCGGATGAAGGCGTCCTCGTCCCAGCTGTCCCACAGGCCGGTGACGACCTCGGCGAATTCGATGGCGCGTTCGTAACGGTCGGCATGCGCAGGGTGCTGTTCGAGACTGTAGTTGAGCGCGTCATCCTCGTTGTTCGAGGTGACGAGGTTCCAGCCGGATCGGCCGCCGCTGATCTGGTCGAGCGAGGCGAACTGGCGCGCCAGCGTGTAGGGCTCGTTGAAGGTGGTGGTCGAAGTGGCCACCAGACCGAGATGCTTCGTGACGGCGGCGAGCGCCGACAGGATCGTCATGGGCTCGAATTTGACCACCTTGCCCATGCGGCCGCGCGATTCAGGCGTTCCCGACAGGCTGACGGCGGCCGTGTCGGCCAGGAAGAGAAAGTCGAACTTGCCGCGCTCGGCGGTCTGCGCGACCTCGACGGCGTCGGCGAAGCTCGCGCCCGAATGAAAGTGAGCTTCAGGATGACGCCAGGCAGCAACATGCTGGCCGGTCTCGTGAACAAAGGCGCCGAGATGCATCATCCCGCGTTGAGTCTTTTGAGGCACGCCTCGCTCTCCCGTTGGAACGCGGACAATCACTGCAAAAAGACGCAAGTCCCATGCCACGCCTTGCTCGAAAGGTGGCTCGCATTGATTGTGCACATGGCACAGAATCTGCTGACTTGACCTGTATAGACAGGCTACAGGCTAGGCATGGGAATCGAACAAAAAGCGCCAGTCACGGACGACGCGGACCTCTATCGCCAGGACGGTGCGATCGTGCTGCGCGGCGTCTTCGATGACTGGGTGGAACCACTGCGCGCCGGCATCGATGCGCTGATGGCCAATCCCAGTCCGCTGGAGCGGACGGTGCGGCCGGCCGACGGCTCGGCGCCCTTCTTCCAGGACCTGTGCAACTGGCAGCGCATCCCCGAGTTCGAGGCCTTCGTCTACAAGTCGCGCGCCGCCGAGATCGCCGCGCGGCTGATGGGTTCACGCACGGCCCGCTTCTTCCATGACCATGTGCTCGTGAAACAACCGGGCGGCAGCACGGTGACGCCGTGGCACCAGGACCAGCCCTATTACTGCGTCGAGGGCCGGCAGAGTGTCAGCTTCTGGATCCCGCTCGATCCCGTGCCGCGCGACGTGGTGATGGAGTGCATCAAGGGCTCGCACACCTGGGGCAAGGGTTTCAGGCCCATGCGTTTCGACGGCACGCGGCTCTATGCCAACGACGATTTCGAGGTGATGCCCGACATCGAGACGCTGCGCCCCACACTCGACATCGCGGGCTGGGACATGCAGCCGGGCGACGCCATTGCCTTCAATTTCCGCACGGTGCACGGCGCGCCGGGCAACCAGTCGCCGCGCGCGCGTCGCGTCTTCTCGGCGCGCTGGGTCGGCGACGATGCCGTCTTCGCCAAGCGCGCCGGCCGGACCTCGCCGCCCTTCCCCGATCTCGGGCTGCTGGACGGCGAGCCGCTCGATAGCCCACTCTTTCCCGTCGTCTATCGTTCGTAACAATCAAAGCAGGAGCTTCATCATGTCCAAGTTCACAGCAGTGGCCGCCCTTCTGGCGGCGACGGCCATCGCCGGCGGCGCCGCGGCTCAGGACACCAAGGTCTCGATCGGCATCTCCGGCTGGACCGGCTTCGCGCCGATCACGCTGGCCAAGGAAGCCGGCATCTACAAGGCGAACGGCCTCGACGTGACGATCAAGAAGATCCCGCAGAAGGACCGCCACCTGGCCATCGCCTCGGGCGACCTGCAGTGTGCCGCCACCACGGTCGAGACCTGGATCGTGTGGAACACCAACGGCATCGCCACGACCCAGCTCTTCAAGATGGACCAGGGCATGGGCTCTGACGGTATCGTCGCCCGCAACGACATCTCCAAGGTCACCGACCTGAAGGGCAAGACCGTCGCCGCCTCGGCGCCGGGCACCAACCCGCACTTCACCTTGGCCTGGATCCTGAAGAAGAACGGCATGTCGCTGAAGGACGTGAAGCTCGTCACCCTGGAGCCCGCGCCCGCCGCCAACGCCTTCGTCACCGGCAAGGACCTCGACGCCGCCGTCACCTACGAGCCCTATCTCAGCCTGGTACGCGACAAGCCCGAGACCGGCAAGCTGATCGCCGACTCGCTGCAGTACCCGATGGTGTTCGACTCGTTCGGCTGCACGCCGAAGTTCATCAAGGAGAACCCGAAGGCCGTGAAGGCGCTCACCGAGAGCTACTTCCAGGCCCTCGACATGATCGCCAAGGACAAGGAAAAGGCCTTCACGATCATGGGCGCCGACGTGAAGCAGACGGCCGAGCAGTTCGAGAAGTCCCAGGCCAAGATCAAGTGGGCCGACCGTGAAGCCAACAAGAAGTTCTTCAACGGCGAGATCCAGGCCTTCAACAAGGAAGCCGCCGAGCTGCTGCTCGAGATCGGCGTGATCAAGGCCAAGCCGGACAACATGGATACGCTGTTCGACACGACGTACATCCAGTAACGGGTCACTCTCTGCCGTCACTGGTAGAGCCATCGCCTATAAGCAAAGGTCCTTCGCTACGCTCAGGATGACACCGGTTTTGCGGTCGGCGCACTGCGCAGTTTTCAACAATAGTGTCATCCCGAACGAAGTGAGGGACCTTTCTCTGAGATGGCGCGGAAGATTTGAGTAAAGGCGCATGAAACTGCTGGTTCCCGTCAAACGGGAGAATCGCATCATCCTGGGCGTGGCGTTCTTCGTCGCCTTCGTCGCGCTCTGGTCCCTGATCACCTGGACCGGCGCCGTCCCGAAGCACTTCCTTGCCTCGCCGTGGCAGACGCTGACGTCGGGGTACGATCTCTTCGCCACGCAAGGCTTCACCTACGATGTCGGCATGACCATCTGGCGCGTGGTCGGTGGCTTCCTGCTCGCCGCCATCATTGCCGTGCCGCTCGGCATCGCGATGGGCGTCTACAAGCCGATCGAGGCCTTCTTCGAGCCCTTCGTCTCCTTTGCGCGCTACCTGCCGGCCTCGGCCTTCATCCCGCTGCTGATCCTGTGGGTCGGCATCGGTGAGGCGCAGAAGCTCACCGTCATCTTCATCGGCTGCTTCTTCCAGCTCACCCTGATGATCACCATGATCGTGGCCGGCACGCGCCGCGACCTGGTGGAAGCCGCCTATACGCTGGGCTGCAAGGATAGCGGCGTGATCCGCCGTGTCGTGCTCCCGGGCGCCGCCCCCGACATCGCCGAGGCGTTGCGCCAGGTGCTGGGGCTGGGATGGACCTACATCATCGTCGCCGAGCTGATCGGCGCCTCGTCGGGCATCGGCCACATGATCACCGACAGCCAGGCGCTGATGGCGACCGACCACATCATCGCGGGCATCGTCGTGATCGGCCTGGTCGGCCTGCTGTCGGACCTGGCTTTCAAGAAGGCGAACCAGCACCTCTTTTCGTGGAGCCTGCTGCGATGAGCCGGCTTTCGATCCACGGCGTTTCCAAGATCTTTCCCGGCCACAAGCGCAACACGCCGCCGACGCAGGCGTTGCTGCCGGTCGACCTCGAAGTCGGCGACAACGATTTCATCACCGTGCTCGGCCCCTCGGGCTGCGGCAAGTCCACCCTGCTGCGGCTGGTTGCCGGGCTCGAGACACCGACGACGGGTGAAATCAAACTCGACGGCACCAACATCGTGGGTGCCGGCGCCGACCGCGGCGTGGTGTTCCAGAGCTACACGCTCTTCCCCTGGCTCAACGTCCGCCAGAACATCTGCTTCGGCCTGCGAGAAAAGGGCATGAAGCTCTCGGAACAGCGCGAGATCAGCGACCGGTTCATTGCCCAGGTCGGCCTGCGCGGCTTCGAGGAGCATTTTCCCAAGCAGCTCTCCGGTGGCATGCAACAGCGCGTGGCCATTGCGCGCGCCTTGGCCAACGACCCCAAAATCCTCCTGCTCGACGAGCCGTTCGGCGCGCTCGACAACCAGACGCGCGTGCTGATGCAGGAACTGCTGCTGGGCATCTGGGAGCGGGCCCAGAAGACGGTGATGTTCATCACCCACGACATCGACGAGGCCATCTTCATGGCGAGCAGGGTCGTCGTGTTCAGCGCGCGCCCGGGCCGCATCAAGACCGAGCTGACCGTCGACCTGCCGCATCCGCGGCACTACACGGTCAAGACGACGCCCGAATTCATGGCGCTGAAGGCCCGCCTCACCGAGGAAATCCGGGTCGAAGCCATCGCCGCGGATCACTGAGGGAGCGATGGCCTCGACCGCGCTCTACCAGCAGGTCGAAGACTATATCGTGCGCCACATCCAGGATGGATCGTGGCCGCCTGGCCACCGCCTGCCGTCGGAGCACGAGCTGGTGGGCCGGTTCGGCATGTCGCGCATGACGGTGAACCGGGCGCTCCGCGACCTCGTCCAGCAGGGCCGCATCGTGAGGGTGGCGGGCGTCGGCAGCTTCGTCGCCGAGGACAAACCGCAATCGACCCTGCTGCACATCGCCAGCATCGCCCGCGAGGTCCGCCAGCGCGGCCACGACTATCGCTGCGCGCTCATAAGCGCCGACCGTGTCGCGGCGCCCGCCGATGTCGCGGCCTGGCTCGGCCTGCGCTCAGGCCAGTCGGTCTTTCATTCGGTGTGCCTTCACCTCGAAAACGAGGTGCCGGTCCAGTTCGAGGACCGCTACGTCAACCCGCAGGTCGTGCCGGACTTCCTCGACCAGGATTTCAACGACATCCCGCCGGGCGAGTACCTGGTGCAAAACGTGCCGTTCGACGAGATCGAGCATGTCGTGGATGCGGTGTTGCCGACACCGGAACAGGCAAATCGCCTGCAGATCGACCCGTCGGAGCCCTGCCTGATGCTGACACGGCGCACCTGGACGCGCACGACACTGGTCACGATGGTGCGCTGCCTGCACCCGTCTTCACGGTACCGGCTGGGCTGCCGCTTCGATGCGGTGGGAAATCAGAGATTGGGCTGAAGGGCCTTGGCGGCGGTGAGAGCCGCCCAGGAACGCGAGGCCTGCTGCGCCCAGAGCGCCCGCTTCATCTCGGCTTCGAGGCGTTCGCGGGCGGCCTTGTCGGCCGGTTCTTCGGAGGGGATGACATCGCGGGGCATGCCGACCAAACGCCACAGCCCGCGATAAAGTTGCATTACAAGATCAAGTCGTCTTGAGCGTCATGCCGGGTGGCGGCACCGCGGCTTCCGGATCGACGGCGCGGATCACATAAGCCTCGGCTTCGGGCTCGTACTTCGCCCAGAGACGGGCGAGTTCGGCGATCGGCTGGGCATGGTCGTCGGCGCGCAGGTCGACATAGGGAAAAGACTCCCGGTCGACGACGAGCAGCGCCGCAGACGTTACCGGCTGGAACTCGCCACCCGCCGCCTCGCCGGCAGCCAGCGCATCGAGCAGGCGGCGCGCCAGCGGCTGATCGGGAGAGGCCTCGAAAGCACTGACCATCGCCTGTGGGATCGCGGCGGACCGCACGATGTTGGCGATGGCAGCGCACTCCTTGCCCTCCGCCTCGCCACGCTCGGCCCGGACATTGGCGCCGGAATAGACGGCGGTGCGGCCGGCCGCATCGATCAAGGCCAGCTGCCGCCAGTGCCGGTGCGGCGTCGCCGCGACCACCGCCTGCATCGCCTCCGGCGCCGAGAAACCGTGCGCCAGCAGGTCCAGCGCCAACGGCCCCAGCCTGGGATCGGTACGATGCTGCGTCAGCGCCGCCCCAATGCCCGCCCGCGCATGCGAGCAACGCGACCCGACCGAGATCGACGAGGTGGTCACCGCGGCGCCCAGCATGCCGGTGCGGGCACAGCGTCCGACGAGCGATAAGGTCATAGCGACTCCCTGTTCTCGTGACTCAAAGGTCCCTCACTGCGTTCGGGATGACAATCTTGTCGGATTAGCACCGGGCGCCGATGCAGAAATCATTGTCATCCCGAACGCAGTGAGGGACCCTTCTTTTACAAACTCGGCAGATTGAGCCCCTTCTCGCGGGCACAGTCGATGGCTTCCTGGTAGCCCGCGTCGGCATGGCGCATGACGCCGGTCGCCGGGTCGTTCCACAGGACGCGCTCGATGCGCTTGGCCGCCTCCGGCGTGCCGTCGCAGACGATGACCATGCCGGCATGCTGGGAGAAGCCCATGCCGACGCCGCCGCCATGATGCAGCGACACCCAGGTCGCGCCCGAGGCGCAGTTGAGCAGCGCATTGAGCAGCGGCCAGTCGGACACGGCATCGGAGCCGTCGCGCATGCCCTCGGTCTCGCGGTTGGGACTGGCGACCGAACCGGAATCGAGATGATCGCGGCCGATCACGATTGGCGCCTTGAGCTCGCCCTTCGCCACCATCTCGTTGAAGGCGAGGCCGAGGCGATGGCGGTCGCCCAGCCCGACCCAGCAGATGCGCGCCGGCAGGCCCTGGAACTTGATCTTTTCGCGAGCCATGTCGAGCCAATTGTGGAGATGCTTGTTGTCCGGCAGCAGCTCCTTCACCTTCGCGTCGGTGCGATAGATATCCTCGGGATCGCCCGACAGCGCGGCCCAGCGGAACGGCCCGACGCCACGGCAGAACAACGGCCTAATGTACGCCGGCACGAAGCCCGGGAAGGCGAACGCGTCGGCCACGCCCTCTTCCAGCGCCATCTGGCGGATGTTGTTGCCGTAATCGACCGTGGGCACGCCGAGCTTGTGGAATTCGAGCATGGCGCGGACATGGCCGGCCATCGACTGCTTCGCCGCCTTGGCGACGCCGGCCGGATCGCTGGCGCGCTTGGCCTCCCAGTCGGCCAGGGTCCAGCCTTTGGGCAGGTAGCCGTTCACCGGATCGTGGGCCGAGGTCTGGTCGGTGACGCAGTCCGGCCGCACGCCGCGACGCAGCAGCTCGGGCAGGACGTCGGCGGCGTTGCCCAGCAGGCCGACGGAGACGGCCTTCTTCTCGGCCGTTGCCTTGGTGATGATCGCGAGCGCGTCGTCGAGGTCCTTCGCTTGCACATCGAGATAGCCGGTGCGCAGGCGGAACTCGATGCTGCTCGGCCGGCATTCGATGGCGAGGCACGAGGCACCGGCCATCGTCGCCGCCAGCGTCTGCGCGCCACCCATGCCGCCCAGGCCCGCCGTCAGGATCCAGCGGCCGGCGAGGCTGCCGCCATAGTGCTGGCGCGCCATCTCGACGAAGGTCTCGTAGGTGCCCTGAACGATGCCCTGGCTGCCGATGTAGATCCACGAGCCGGCCGTCATCTGGCCGTACATCATGAGGCCCTTGCGATCGAGCTCGTTGAAATGCTCCCAGGTCGCCCAGCGCGGCACGAGGTTGGAGTTGGCGATCAGTACTCGCGGCGCATCGGCATGGGTGCGGAACACGCCCACCGGCTTGCCCGACTGGACGAGCAGCGTCTCGTCGGCTTCGAGCTTGCGCAACGACGCCACGATGCGGTCGAAACTCTCCCAGTCGCGCGCGGCGCGGCCGATGCCGCCATAGACGACGAGCTCGCCCGGCTTCTCGGCGACGTCGGGATCGACGTTGTTCATGAGCATGCGCAGCGGCGCCTCGGTGAGCCAGCTCTTGGCCGAGAGTTCGGTGCCGTGCGGCGCGCGGATGGTGCGGGCATTGTCGATGCGGTTCATTTTGTCTCCTGAAGGGCAGGCAGAAAGCCGGGGCCGACGGCGGCGACGATCGTGCCGTCGGCGACAAAAGAGGTGGCCTTCTCCATGTCGGGATGGAAATGGCGGTCGTCTTCGAGATGCGGCACGGCATTGCGCAGCAAGGTGCGCACCGCCTCGAGCGGCGGGCTGGAGGCCAGCGGCCGGTGGAAATCGCAACCCTGCGCGGCCGCCAGCAGCTCGATGCCGATCACCGACGAAAGATTGGCCGCCATGTCGAGCAGGCGGCGCGCGCCGTGCGCCGCCATCGAGACATGGTCTTCCTGGTTGGCCGAGGTCGGGATCGAATCGACGCTGGCGGGATAGGCGCGTTGCTTGTTCTCGGAGACCAGCGCCGCCGCCGTCACCTGCGGGATCATGAAGCCCGAGTTGAGGCCGGGCCGCGGCGTCAGGAAGGCCGGCAGGCCCGACAGCGCCGGGTCGACCAGCATGGCGATGCGGCGCTCGGCCAGCGAGCCGATCTCGCACAGCGCCATCGCGATGATGTCGGCCGCGAAGGCCACCGGCTCGGCGTGGAAGTTGCCGCCGGACAGGGCTTCGTCGGGATCGGTGAAGATCAAAGGATTGTCGGTGACGCCGTTGGCTTCCGTCTCGAGCGTGGTTGCGGCCTGACGCAGAATGTCGAGTACGGCGCCCATGACCTGCGGCTGGCAGCGCAGGCAGTAGGGATCCTGCACCCGCTCGTCGCCGACGAGATGCGAGGCGCGGATCGCCGATCCGGCCATCAGTCGACGCAGCGCTTCGGCCGCCGCGATCTGCCCGCCATGGCGGCGAAGATGATGGATGCGCGGATCGAACGGCGCATCCGAGCCGCGCGCCGCATCGGTCGAAAGCGCACCGGTCACCAGCGCTGCGCCATGGAGGTTCTCCGCCTCGAACAGGCCGGCCAGCGCATAGGCGGTCGAGAATTGCGTGCCGTTCAGCAGCGCGAGCCCTTCCTTGGCGCCCAGCACCAGCGGCTTCAGCCCGAGGTCGCCCAGCGCCTTCGCGGCCGGCACGACCTCGCCTTCGACGATGAAACTGCCGACGCCGATCATCGCGGCACTCATATGCGCGAGCGGCGCCAGATCGCCCGAGGCGCCGACCGAGCCCTGGCAGGGCACCACGGGCGTCAGGCCTTCGGCCAGCAGCGTTTCCAGCAGCCGCACCGTCGCGGGCTGCACGCCCGACGCGCCCTGCGACAGGCTCCCGAGTTTCAGCGCCATCATCAGGCGCACCACGGACACCGGCATCGGCGCGCCGACGCCGGCGGCGTGGCTCAGCACGATGTTGCGCTGCAGGGTTTGCAGGTCGGCTTCATCGATGCGGACGCTGGCCAGCTTTCCGAAGCCGGTGTTGATGCCGTAGACGGGCTGGTGCCTGGCGAGAATGGCCGACACCGCCCGCGCCGACTTGTCGATCACCTCATAGGCGGCCGGGTCGAGGCTCACCGCGGCGCCGCGATAGATGTCGCGCCAGGCCGAAAGAGGAACCGTTCCCGGCGTGATCACGATCGCCTTCATCTGCCCCTCCAGACCCGCGCCTGCAGCGGATTGAAGCCCATGCGGTAGACCAGCTCGGCCGGGCGCTCGATGTCCCAGATCGCGAGGTCGCACCATTTGCCGGCTTCGAGCGTGCCGACACTGTCGAGACAGCCCAACGCGCGTGCCGCCTCGCGCGTAACGCCGGCCAGGCATTCATCGACCGTGAGCCGGAACAGAGTCGCGCCCATGTTCATCGCCAGCAGCAGTGAGGTGAGCGGCGAGGTGCCGGGATTGCTGTCGGACGCCAGGGCAATCTTGACGCCGTGCTGCCGCAATAGGTCGACCGGCGGCTTGTGCGTCTCGCGCACGAAGTAGAAGGCACCCGGCAGCAGGACCGCGACGGTGCCGGCTTGTGCGAGCGCCTTAACGCCGGCTTCGTCGACATGCTCCAGATGATCGGCCGACAGCGCGCCGTAGCGTGCCGCGAGGCTCGCGCCGTGGAGGTTGGAAAGCTGCTCGGCATGCAGCTTTACGCGCAGGCCCTTGGCCTTGGCCGCCTCGAAGATCCGTTCGATCTGCTGCGGTGTGAAAGCGATGCCTTCGCAGAATCCGTCGACCGCATCGGCCAAACCTGCCTTGGCGACGGCCGGCAGCATCTCGTCGCAGACGTTGGCGATGTAGGCGTCCTTGTCGCCGTTGGCTTCCGGCGGCAGCGCGTGGGCGCCGAGGAAAGTCGTCTTGACCGAGAGAGGCCGCATCTCGCCGATACGACGCGCCGCGCTCAGCGATTTCATTTCGGTGGCAAGGTCGAGCCCGTAACCGGACTTGATCTCCATCGTCGTGACGCCTTCGGCGATCAGCGCATCGACCCGCGGCAGGGCACCGGCGACCAGCGCTTCCTCGCTCGCCGCGCGCGTCGCGCGCATGGTCGAGACGATACCGCCGCCCGCGCGCGCGATCTCCTCGTAGCTGGCGCCGGCCAGTCTCAGCTCGAACTCATGCGCGCGGTTGCCGCCGTAGACGATGTGAGTGTGGCAGTCGACCAGGCCCGGCGTGATCCAGCGGCCGACGCAATCGATCGTCTCCGCGGCGGCGAGCGCCGGTGCCTCCGCCGCCGCGCCGGCATAGACGATGCGCCCGTCGCGCGCGGCCACAAGCCCGTCTTCGACGAGGCCCAGCCCCTCGCCCGTCAGGGTCGCGAGGCGTGCGTTCTTCCAGAGGCGGTCACATTGCATGGCGGCCTTATTATGACTATACATAATGGCATGTCCAGAACCGGTCTCTGGTTTCGCTCCCTGCTCCTGCCCGACGGCTGGGCCGACGGCGTGCGCCTCACCATGGTGGACGGCCGGATTGAAACCTTGATGAAGGACACCCCGGCCGAGGCGGGGGATGAAATCCACGGGATCGGCCTGCCCGGACTGCCGAATCTGCACAGCCACGCCTTCCAGCGCGGCATGGCGGGTCTGACGGAGCAGCGTGGCAGCACGAGCGACAGTTTCTGGACCTGGCGCGAGGCGATGTACCGCTTCGTCGACCATATGGGGCCCGAGGAGGTCGAGGCGATCGCCACCCAGGCCTTCCTCGAAATGCTCGAAAGCGGTTTCACCCGCGTCGGCGAGTTCCACTACGTGCATCACGACCCGAGCGGCGTGCCCCATGCGAATATCGCGGAACTGGCGACGCGGATCGCCGCAGCGGCCGGCGAGACCGGCATCGCGCTGACGCTCCTCCCTGTCTTCTATCTCCATGCCGGATTCGGCGGCCTGCCCGCCGCGCCGGGCCAGCGGCGCTTCATCAACGATGTCGATCGTTACGCCAGACTGATCGAAGCCAGCCGCAAAGCCGTGTCATCGTTACCCGGTGCAGTGGTCGGCATCGCGCCGCACAGCTTGCGCGCGGCGACGCCCGAGGAGATCACGGCCATCCTGCCGCTCGCGGATAGTGGCCCCGTCCACATCCATGTTGCCGAGCAAACCAAAGAGGTCGAGGACTGTCTCGCCTGGTCGGGCAAGCGGCCGGTCGAGCTTCTGGTCGATCGCCTGCCGGTCGATGAGCGTTGGTGCCTCGTCCATGCCACGCATGTCACCGAGGCCGAGAGCGCCGGCATCGCGGCCCGTGGTGCGGTCGTGGGCCTCTGCCCGATCACCGAAGCCAATCTCGGCGACGGACTCTTTCCTGCGCAATCCTTCATGGAACGTGGCGGCCGGTTCGGCGTCGGCTCGGACTCGAATGTCCTGATCGATGCCGCCGAGGAGCTGCGCCTGCTGGAATACGGCCAGCGCCTCGCCCTGCGCACGCGCAATGCGCTGGCAAAGGCGTCGACACTGTCGG
Source organism: Reyranella sp. GW821-FHT14A01 (assembly GCF_058803965.1). Taxonomy (NCBI): domain Bacteria; kingdom Pseudomonadati; phylum Pseudomonadota; class Alphaproteobacteria; order Hyphomicrobiales; family Reyranellaceae; genus Reyranella; species Reyranella sp. GW821-FHT14A01. The sequence goes on along the minus strand of NZ_JBXAPM010000016.1, from coordinate 55,408 downwards.
TGGGACGCAGCCTGTTCGACGCAGCCCTTGCCGGCGGCGCACAGGCGCTCGGTGCGTCGTCGACGCTCGCCGTCGGACAGGCGGCTGATCTCGTCAGCCTGAAGGCCGACGACAACGCGCTAGCACATCGCCGTCGCGACCGGTGGCTCGATGGCTGGATCTTCGCGGGCGGCCAGCAAACCGTGGACTGTGTCTGGCGGGCCGGCGCCAAGCTCGTTAAGGACGGCCGGCACATCCATCGCGACGCGATCGGCAAGCGCTACCGGCAGGCGCTGCACAAGGTGCTGCAAGCCTCATGAGCAGTACGCCCGCCTCCCTTCACCAGAAGATCCTCGGCGACCTGCAGGGCAAGATCCTGTCGGGCAAGCTGGCGCCCGGCGCGCGCATCGCCACCGAGCACGAGCTGGCCGAGGCCTACGACTGCTCGCGCATGACGGTGAGCAACGTGCTGGCCAAGCTCGCCCGCGCCGGCCTGATCGAGCGCCGCCGCAAGGCCGGCACCTTCGTGACGCGCCCGCAATCGCAGGCGGCGGTCCTCGAGATCCACGACATCAAGGCGGAAGTGCTGGCGCTGGGCCTGCCCTATCGCTTCGAGCTGGTGTCGCGAAACGCGCGACGCAGCACCGCAGCCGATCGCGAGCGGCTCGACACGAAATCGACCGGCCGCCTCATCGAGCTCGTCGCCCGTCATTTCGCCGGGCCGAAGGTCTTTTGCCTGGAAGAGCGATTGATCAACCTGGAAGCGGTGCCCGAGGCCGCCCGCGAGAGTTTCCAGGACGTGGCGCCCGGGCGATGGCTGCTCGACAGCGTCCCCTGGACCGCGGCGGAACATCGGATCAGCGCCAGCAACGCGTCGGGATCCGTGGCCTCGTCCCTGTCGGTCCGGTCCGGCACGGCCTGCCTGATCGTCGAACGCCGCACCTGGCGCGCCGCCCTGCCCGTCACGCACGTCCGTCTCACCTATCCGGGCGATTCCCACCAGCTCGTCGCGCATTTCACCCCCACGTCCGTCTAACGCCGGCGGAGAATGGCCCGTATCCTGCTCCGGCGGCGCCAAGGAGCGTGAGATATGTCGGAAAGTGGCTGGCAGGTCGGGATCGACATCGGAGGAACCTTCACCGATCTGGTGGCCTTGCTGCCGTCGACCGGCGACGTGCGCTCGATCAAGGTGCCGACCCAGCGCAACGATCCCGTTGCCAGCATCCGCGCCGCCCTCGCGGCGGCCGATCTCGCCGCCGAGTCCGTCGACGATCTCGTCCATGGAACGACGCTCGTCACCAATGCGATCGTCGAGGACAGGGTCGAACCCGTCGCCCTGGTCGCGACTGAGGGCTTCGAGGATGTGCTCGATATCGGCCGCGCGGGTCGCCAGCATCTCTACCGGCTCGACCTGCCGCCACGACGCGAGGCGCAGGTGCCGCCGGAACGCCGCATCGCCCTGGCCGAGCGCGTCGACTTCACCGGCGCAGCCATCCTGAAGCCCGACGGTGCCGCGATCAACGAGGTGGTGATGCAGGCGAAGGCGATGGGCATCGAGAGCATCGCCGTGTCGCTGCTCCACGCCTATGCCAACGCCGACCATGAGCGCACCGTCGGCGCGGCGCTGGCCAAGGAATTTCCCTTCGTCTCGCTGTCGCACGAGGTCAATCCGGAGACGCGCGAGTTCGAACGCACGGCGACCACGGTGCTCAATGCCTCCGTCATGCCCATCGCGGCGCGCTATCTCGATCGCCTGCAGCGCGAGGTGAAAGGCGCCCGCCTGCACGTCATGCATTCGGCGGGCGGCATGGCCTCGCCCGAGGCCGCCGCCAAGCGACCGCTTTCGATGGCGCTGTCCGGCCCGGCCGCCGGTATCTCGGCCGCGGCCAGCGTCGCCGCGTCGCTCGGCCTCGAGAAGGTGCTGAGTTTCGACATGGGCGGCACGACGACCGATGTCTGCCTGATCCTGAACGGTGCGGCCGAGATCTCCACCGATTCCAAGCTCGCGGGCCGGCCGGTGCGCCAGCCCATGGTCGCCGTCGAATCGATCGGCGCCGGCGGCGGCTCGCTGGTGACCTTGGGGACCGGCGGCCTCTCCATCGGTCCGCAAAGTGCCGGCGCGGAGCCAGGCCCCGCCGCCTATGGGCGCGGCGGGACTCGCGCCACCGTCACCGACGCCAACGCGGTCCTCGGCTATCTCGACGCGACGAAGCGCTTGGGTGGCGCCATCTCGCTCGACGTCGCCGCGGCCGAAGCCGCCCTCGCGCCGCTCGCCGCACGTCTGGGCGTCGGCATCATCGAGTTGGCGCTGGGCGTGCAGCGGGTCGCCAACGCCGCCATGGTGCGGGCGCTGGCGAGGGTCACCGTGGAGCGCGGCGTCGACGGGCGTCAATGCACGCTTCTCGCTTTTGGCGGCGCCGGCCCCATGCATGCCGTGGGCCTCGCGCGCGAATTCGGCATCGCCGAGATCGTGGTGCCGCGCTTCTCCTCGGGCTTCTCCGCCCTGGGCTGCATCGTCGCCGACATGAGCTACACCCAGCAACAGGCCGTGCGAATGCTGAGCACGAGCTGGGACGCGACCCGCTTCGCCACCCTCCATGACGGCATGCTCGCCGCGCTGATGGCGCCGCTGCACAGCCACGGGCACGGCGCCGACGAGATCACCGTCGAACGTACCGCCCTCGTCCGCTATGTCGGCCAGAGCTACGCCGTCGAGGTGCCGTTCGCCCAGCCGCTCGACCTCGAACGCCTGGGCCGCGACTTCCGCAAGCGCCACCATGAGATCTACGGCTACGCGACCGAGGAGCATTGGGAGATGCAGAGCCTGCGCATGCGCGCCCTGGTCGCGCGGCGTACGACCTTCGGCCCGCTCGGCATCTCGGGCGAAAGCGCCGTGCCGACTTCCGTCACTCCGTGCTGGTTCGAACCTGCCGCGCCACATCCCACGCCACGTTACGATCGCGACCGGCTGCCGACCGGCGTGCGCATCTTGGGTCCCGCGATCGTCGAGGATGCCTGGTCGACCATCGTCGTGCCGCCCGGTTACACGCTCAGCTCGGACGCGATGGGCCATCTCTGGATTCGCGAGGATGCACGATGAGAAACAGCGTCGATCCCTTCACCGTCGAGGTGATCCGGCATGCGCTGACCGCCGCCGCCGAGGAGATGTCGTTCGTGGTCATGCGTTCGGCGCGCTCGCCCCTGCTGCGCGAGGCCGGCGACCTGTCGTCGGCCCTTACCGACCACAAGGGCGACCTGATTGCGCAGGGCCGGGACATTCCGATCCATCTCGGCGTCATGAGCTTCACGGTGAAGAAGTTCCTGGAACGCGTGCCGGCCGAGCGGCTGCGGCCAGGCGACGTCTGGTTCCTCAACCTGCCCGAGGTCGGCGGCAACCATTTGCCCGACGTAAAGGCGATCCGGCCGATCTTCCTCGAAGGCCAACTGTTCGCCTTCGCCGTCAGCCTCGCCCATTGGGGCGATATCGGCGGCGCCTGGGCCGGCAGCTACTTCGCCGCCGCCACCGAGACCTGGCAGGAAGGCGTGCGCATCCCGCCGCTGCGCCTCTTCACCGCCGACGGCATCGACGAGGAGAAGCGCGACTTCCTGCTGGCCAACCTGCGCGGACCGGCCGAGCGCGAGGGCGACCTGATGGCCCAGATGGCCTCGACCCGCGCCGCCGAGGGACGGTTGCTGCGGCTGGGCGAAGAGCACGGCGCCGCGACCCTGCGCGCCGCGCTCGACCGGCTCGACGACCTGTCCGAAGCGCAGATGCGCGAGGCGATCGCCGGCCTGCCCGATGGCGTCTACGAGGGCGAGGACTTCCTCGACGACGACGGACCGGGAGGACGGCCCGCAGCCATTCGCGTGCGCGTGGAGATCGCGGGCGAGACGGCGAAGTTCGATTTCTCCGGCACCGACGACGCCGTCGCCGGTCCGCTCAACACCACGCCGTTCGTGGCGATGGCGGCCGTCTACTATGCGATCAAGGCGGTCGCCGGGCCGGAGATCCAGCCCAATGGCGGTTGCTATCGTCCGCTGGAAATCCGCACGCGGCCGGGCTCCATCCTCGAACCCGGCATCGACAAGCCCGTGGTCGGCGGCAACCACGAGACCTCGCAGCGCGCGGTCGATGCCATCATGCGGGCCTTCGAGAAGGCCGTGCCCGAGCGGCTCACCGCTGGCGGATCGACCACTGCGGGCCTGCTGATCTTCGGCGGCAAGCGGCGCGACGGCGCCATCGGCACCTTCTATGAGACGCATGGCGGCGGCGAAGGCGCTCGCGTGGATCGCGACGGCACGCCCGTCGTGCGCGTCCATCTCACCAACACGATGAACACGCCGGCCGAGATCGTCGAATCGGAATACATGATCCGCGTCGACGAGCAGCGGCTCCGGCGCGACTCCGGCGGCTCCGGCCGCCATTGCGGCGGCGACGGCATGCGCCGCGCCTATACGGTGATGGAAGACGGGCTTTCGCTCACCACCATGTTCGAACGGCGCGTGATCGCACCCTACGGGCTGCAAGGCGGCGCCGACGGCGCGCCGTTCCGGGTGACGCTCCATCGCGCCGCGGGCGGCAGCCGCGAACTCTCGGGCAAGGAGAACCTCACCCTGGCCAAGGGCGACCGGGTCGTGATGGAAACGTCGGGTGGCGGCGGCTACGGCACGCCCGCCGGGGAGTGAAGCGATGACCTCTGCGAAAGAAGTGCTGTTGCGCCGCGCCGTCGACTGCCATGTGTCGCGCATCTCGCCGGCCGACACCAACAAGTTCGCGATGCTGGTCGATCCCCTCTCCGATCGAACGCCCTTCGTCTCCGCAGTAGAAATCTTCGAGGTCGGCGGCAAGACACCGCCGCACTTCCATGCAACGGCACACGAGATGTTCTACGTGCTGAGCGGAATCGGCCGTTGCCGCTGCGACGACGGCAGCGTCCACGAGATCGCCCAGGGCGATGCGCTGGTGCTGCCGCCCGGCCGCGAGCATGTGATCGAAAACACCGGCACCGAACGGCTCTATTGCCTCACGGTCATGGTGCCCAACGAAGGCTTCGCCGAGATGATCCGCAACGGCCAGCCGATGGCACTGGACGAAGCGGACCGCGCCATTATCGCCGGCCCTCACGCTCCTTAGCGGGCTCCTCACCCGTCGCCATCCGGCTCCAGTCCAGCTCGACCTGCTTGACGTCGTAGGCCTGCAGCGATTCCCAGTGCCGCTGCAGGTCGCCGGCGAACAGGCCGCGCGTGACACCGGCCACCACCTTCGGGATCGCGGTCGTCATGGCGTTGATGCTGCTGCCCGATGGGCCGAAGCTCAAGGTGGCGCCGATGCCGAAGACATGGATGTCGGACAGCCACGGCGCTTCGCCCGGCTTGCGCTCGAGCAGGGCATAGTCCGGGCCGAGATAGGGATAGGCCGCGAGAAGTTCGTCCTCCTCGCCGGGCGGCGGCGTATAGCGGTCCTTCCAGAGCGCGATCTTGTCGGCGAAGGCGGCGAGTTCGGGACGCTGCGCCGGGTCCTGGCGGATGCCGGTGCCGCAGATCGCATAGTCGGCGTGAAACGGCCCGCGAGTCGTTTCGATGCGAATGCGGTCCCCCTCCATGCGCGTATCGGTCCAGGCGCGGTTGAGCTGCATGGTGAAGTTCGGGAAGGCCATGACCCGCTTGTAGGTGTCGGTCGGGAAGCCTTCGCGGGCGGTGAGGATGTTGCCCATGATCCGCCAGCGCCATTCGTCAGGCATCTCGCCGATATGCTTCAGGAAGCCGGCGAAGGTGAGCCAGCGATAGCGCTGCACGACCGACGGCTCGGCCCGGCGCACGAAGAGATGCACGTCGGCGCCGTGTTCGAGCGCCACCGCGGCATTGTCCATCGCCGAGGCACCCGAGCCCAGCACGGCAACGGTCTTCCCGCGCAGGCGCTCGAAGTCGATCATCTCGCAGGTATGGGCGCGGCGGTCCTGTGGCAGCGCGCGCACGAAGTCGGGCATCCACCATTCGCCGGTGCCGTCCTGGCCGGTGGCCAGCACGAGCTTGCGTGCCGCCAGGACTTCGCCGGTCGATAGGGTGACCAGCAGGCAGGTGCCGCCATCGTCGAGCCGGCCGGGTTCGATCGCCGTGGCGGCCACGTCGTTGCGCACGGGGATGTCGAGCACGCGGCGATACCATTGCAGATAGTCGTGCCACGCCCCGCTCGGGATGAGATGCAGGCCCGCGAAGCTGCCGGGCCCGCGCAGCGCGTCGTACCAGGCCTCGAAGGTGAGACTGGGGATGCCCTGATCCGGCCCCGTCTGGTCCTTCGGGCTGCGCAGGGTCGGCATGCGGGCGAAGGTGACCCAAGGTCCTTCCCGGCCGGCCGGGGCGCGATCGATCAGCAGGATGTTGTGCACGCGATCGCGCATCAGCGCGAAGCCGATGCAGAGGCCCGACTGGCCTGCACCGACGATCAACGCGTCGAGGGCCGGCTTGCCCTTGTAGAGTCGCGACGCCATCCACTCCGTACGGGGATGCGCGGTCATTTCGAGGTCCCGCTTCACGCGGGCTTCGAGGGAAGAGAGATCGCCTGTCGTCATGACATCACGCCGTCTTCAAAAGCTCCGTGCGCTGCGGATCGAAATAGGGCACCGCGTCCAGGAGCATACGCGTGTAGGCCGCCTGCGGCCGCTGGAAGATCGACTGGCTCGGTCCCGCTTCGACGACCTTGCCGGCCTGCAGCACCACCAGATCGTCGCACAGCATGCGCACGACGTTGAGATCGTGGCTGACGAACAGCAGGCCGATCCCGTCCTCGCGCCGCAACCGGTCGAGCAGCTGCAGGATGACGGCCTGCACCGACACGTCGAGCGCCGCCGTCGGCTCGTCCAGGATCAGCAGGCGCGGGCGCGGCGCGATGGCCCGGGCGATGCCGACCCGCGCCTTCTGGCCGCCGGAGAGCTGGTGCGGGAAACGTTCGAGCAGGTCGAGCGGCAGCCCGGCCCGGCTGGCGGCCTCGCGCACCCGCGTCTGCAGCGCCGGTCCGTCACGCAGGCCTTCGAGGCGGCGCAGCGGATAGGCGATGCTGTCGAACGCGGTGTGGCGCGGATTGAGACTGTCGTTGGGATCCTGGAACACGATCTGGATGTCGCGGCGGCGCGGCGAGAGGTGGAACTCGCGCGCCGGCGTCCGCGCGATCGACTCGCCGCCGAACACGATGTCGCCATCGTCGGGGTCGATCAGCCGGCAGATCAGGCGCGACAGGGTGCTCTTGCCCGATCCCGACTCGCCCACCAATCCCAACGCGCCGCCCTGGGGAATCTTGAACGACACGTCGTCAACGGCACGCGTCGGGCTGCCGAACGATTTCACGACATGCACCAGTTCGAGCAGCGGCGGCGTACCCGGCTTGCGCTCACGTGGTGCCGTCACGACCGGCGGCGCGTCCGGCGCGAGGTCGGCCAGGGTCGAGGCCCGAGTCGGCGAGGCGGCCACGAGGCGCTTCGTATAGGGATGGGAGGGCGCCTGGAACAGCGCCACGGTCTCGCCCTGCTCGACCACGCGGCCCGCTTCCATCACCGCGATGCGGTCGCACCAGCGCGCGGCAAGGCCGAGATCGTGCGTGATCAGGATCATCGCCATGCCGCGTTCGGACTGGATGCGGGCCAGCAGTTCCATGACCGTCTGCTGCGTCGTCACGTCGAGGCCGGTGGTAGGCTCGTCGGCGATCAACAGGACAGGCTCGCAGGCGATGGCCATGGCGATCATGACCCTCTGGCACATGCCGCCCGACAGTTCGTGCGGATAGGCGCTCAATCGCGCTTCAGGATCGCGGATCAGCACAGCCTTCAACAGGTCGAGCGCCTGGGTCCGCGCATTGGCGCGCGACAGCTTGCCGTGGGCTGCCAGCACGTCGACGATCTGCTGCTCGACCGTGCGGATCGGGTTCAGTGCCGCCCGCGGGTTCTGGAAGATCATCGACAGCGCCGATCCGCGTAGCCGCCGCAGGTCGGCGTGGCCCGCATGCGTGATGTCCCGCCCCTCGAACGTGACGCGACCGCCGGTGATTCTGCCGGCGCGGTCGAGCAGGCGCATCACGGCGAGCGAAGTCACCGACTTGCCCGAGCCGCTCTCGCCCACGATGCCCAGGGTCTCGCCGGCCTTCAGCGCGATGTCGATACCGTGCAGCGCCGTGACGGTGCCGTGGCGCGTCGAGAAGGCGACCTGCAGCTTCTCGACCCGCAGCAGGTCCTGCGTCATGTCCGCATCCGCGGATCGAGGATGTCGCGCAGCCCGTCGCCCAGCAAGTTGAAGCACAGCACCGTCAGCATCAGCGCGAGACCCGGCATCGCCACCAGCCACCACTTGCCGGTGGTGATGAAGCGCGCGCCCTCGGCCACCATGATCCCCCATTCCGGGGTCGGCGCGGTGACGCCGAGGCCGATGAAGGAGAGGCCGGCCGCATTCAGGATCGCCCAGCCGAGATTGAGCGAGATCTGCACCGCCATCGCCGGCAGGACGTTGGGCAACAGCACACGCAGCACCACCGAGAGATGGCTGTCGCCGCAGGCCCGTGCCGCCTCGACCCAGCCGGCGTTGCGCCGCACGTTCACCTCGGCACGCGCGAACCGGATGTAGAAAGGCAGGTTGATGACCGCCGTGGCGATGATGATGTTCTCGACCCGGTTGCCCAGCGCGGCGACCAGGGCCATCGCCAGCACGAACAGGGGGAAGGCCATCAGCACATCGACGAAGCGGCCGACCCAGCGATCGAGGCGCCCGCCACGATAGCCGCAGAAACCGCCGATGACCGCGCCGGCGACGAACGACAGGCTGACCGCCGAGACCGCAATGATCAGGTCGAGGCGCGCCGCCCACATGATGCGGCTCAATATGTCACGGCCGAGCTGGTCGGTGCCGGCGAGATGCACGCGGGACGGCGGCTGCAGCGCCTTCGGCACGTTCGAGGCCACGGGATCGTAGGGTGCCAGGACGGGAGCGAGGATCGCGATCAGGACCAGGATCAGCGTACCCGTGGCCGCCAGCGCCGTGACCGGGTTGGAGCGCAGCACATAGACGATGTGGCGACCGGTGGAGGAGCGGCCCAGCGCAAGATCGCTCATCCGACCGATACCCGCGGATCGGCGATGCCGTAGAGCACGTCGATCGTGACGTTCACCAGGACGAAGATCATCGCCATGAGGAGCACGAAGGCTTGCACCGGCGCATAGTCGGAGGCGAGCAGCGCATCGAGCGCATAGGAGGCGACTCCGGGCCAGGAGAAGACCTTCTCGACCAGCACATTGGCGCCCAGCATGGTGGAGAAAACGATGCCGGTGATGGTCAGCACCGGCAGCAGCGCGTTGCGCAGCGCATAGGCCACGATGATGCGCAGCCGCGACAGGCCCATCGCATGCGCGGTGCGGATGAAGTCGCTGCCCAGCACCGCCAGCATCGAGGCGCGCGTCATGCGGGCGAGCGGCGCCAGCACGAACAGCGCCATCGTGCAGGCCGGGAGCAGGAGCTGCGAGAAGGCCGCCATCCAGCCTTCCCAATCGCCCTTCAGGGCGAAGTCGATCAGGAAGAAGCCGGTGATGTCGGGCGGCGCGGAGGCGAAGATGTCGATGCGTCCCGTCGGATCGGGCGCCCAGCCCAGCAGATAGTAGAAGGCATAGATCAGCAGCAGGCCCGACACGAAGGTCGGCACGCAGACCCCGAGCGTACAGAGCATGCGCACGATATGGTCGATCGCGGTGCCCGGCCGCAGCGCCGCCGCCACGCCGAGCGGGATGGAGAAGATCAGCGCGATGAAGAGCGCCGTGCAGGTGAGTTCGAGCGACGCCGGCAGCCGGCGCGTCATGTCCGATACGACGGGCTGACCCGTCGTCATCGAGCGGCCGAGGTTGCCGGTGGCGACCTCGCCCAGGTAACGCACGAGCTGCACCGGGATCGGCTTGTCGAGACCCATGCTGCGGCGCAGCTCCTCGATCTCCTCCTTGCCGGCGGAGGGGCCAGAGGAGAAGAACACCGCCGGATCGCCCGGCAGCACGCGCATCAGCACGAAGGTGACCACCACCACACCGAACAGGGCCGGGATCGAGGCCAGCAGTCGGCGGCCGACCCGGCGCAGGATGCCGGCCAGCACGGCGCTAGACCCGCTTGAGGTCGCGGAAGTCGGCCTGGCGATAGAACTGGTAGGTGTAGCCGTCGACCGACTTGGCCATCACGGCGTCGTGGTTGGGCTGCCACAGCATGACCAACGGCGTCTCGGCGTTGAACAGCTCGATCATCTGCTTGCAGCCCTCCTCGTACTTCGCCTTGTCGGTCTGGTAACGGGCGTCGAGCGTCAGCTCCTCCATCTTCTTGCTCTTCCAGCTCGCGAAGTTCCAACGCTGGTCGCGCGTGAAGTAGAGATAGAAGAAGTAATAGGTGTAGGGCAGCCACGCGGTTGCGCCGTCGGTGAAGAGCGGCATCTTCTTTTCCGACTCGAGCGTGTTGAACTCGGCGTCGGGCTTCTTCTGGATCTCGACCTGGATGCCGATCTTGCCCAGCGACTCCTTGACCAGCGCCGCCATCGGCTCGGCCGTCGCCGTCTGGCCCGCGGTGAAGGCGAAGGTCGTGGAGAAGCCGTTGGGATGGCCCGCTTCGGCCAGCAGGGCCTTGGCCTTCGCGAGGTCGGTCTTGTTGGGGATCGCCTGCGGGAAGCTCGCATCCGGCGGCACGGTGGCCCAGGTGCCGTTGTAGAGCTTGGTGCCGCGGCCGAAGATCGCCGCCTTGAACATGTCCTCGTAGGGCAGCGCCATGGCAACGGCCTGGCGCACCTTGAGATTGTCGAACGGCGCCATCTGCGTGTTCATCGAGATGTGCGTGAAGCCGTTGGTCTGCGGGATCGAGACGACCTTGGACTTGGCCGACTTCTCGATGGTCGGCAGATCGCTGGCCGCCAGGTCGATGGCGAGGTCGGCATCGCCGCGCTCGATCAGGTTGGCGCGGGTCGCGGGCTCCGGCACGGTCTGGATGATGATGCGCTTGAAGAAGGGCAGCGCGCTGCCGGCGCCGCCGACCCACTTCTCGTTGCGGCGAAGCACAGTGCTCTCGCCCGGCTTGTGGCTGTCCACGATGTAGGCACCGCTGGCGGCGGTGTTGGTCTTCATCCACTCCATCGCCCACGGGTCTTCGGCCGTAGCGTTCTTCTTCGCCAGCTTGCTGTTGATCATGATGGCGTAGCAGACGCACAGGTTCGCGAGCGCCAGCCGATCGGGCTTGTCGAGTGTCACCGTCAGCGTCTGCGGATCGACGATCTTGAACTGGTCGGCGCTGGTCAGCGAGCCGGTGGTGAACTGCGGCGCGGCCAGCGACTTCGCCGTGACGTGCCGGTCGAGCGACCATTTCACGTCCTCCGCCGTCACCGGCGTGCCGTCATGCCAGGTCGCATCGGTGCGCAGGGTGATGGTGATGACCTTATTGTCCGGACTGATGCTGTAGGACTTGGCCAGCTCGCCGCGGATCGTGTCGGGATCGAATGCCCAATTCTCGCCCACCTTCTTGCGGCCGAAGCTGAACAGGCGGTCGTAGACGTTCATGCTGAGGCCGAACGCCTCGCGCGTCGCGCCGGGCATGGTCGTGTCGAGCGTGTTGATGGTTGCGCCCGTCACATAGCGCAGGGTTTCTGCGCGGCTCTGCGCCATCGCAGGCGCCCCCGTGCCCGCCAGAAACGCTGCACCCGCCGCACCTTGCAGAAGAACTCGCCGCTTCATGTCGCCACCATTCGTCGGATGAAAGGACGCCGTCCGCCGCTTTCACGTCACCGATCGCCAGCGCCCCCAGACACTTCGACGATGACGGCATCCCCATGCCCACCCGTTCCAACGGGCCGCGAAACGCGAACAGTCTTTGCGGAATCGACGCAATTCCCATGCCACTGAAGTGACGAATTGAGGGCTAGCGGTTCGCCCGGGTAACGGCAGCGTTCAACAGGAGATTGGCACCCGGCACCGAGCGGGTGAGCTCGATCGCCTCGTTCACGTTGTGGCTGATGCCCTCGAAGCAGGGTGTGAAGATCATCGCGGTCGGCGCCATCGTCGCCACCGCATAGGCATCGTGGCCGGCCTGGCTGCGCATCTCTCGATAGGGCAGGCCGAGTTCCTTTGCGGTCGACTTCAGCAGCTCGATGCATTCGGGCGCAAACAGCTCGCTGCCCCAGCTCCAGCCTTCCGCGACCTCGATCTCGACATTGGCCTTCTTCGCGGCCGCGACGATCGCGGCGTCGACCTCGGCGCGCATCGCCTTGAAGCGTTCGGCATCGATGTGGCGGAAGTCGATGGTGAGCTTGACCTGCTCGGCATAGGTGCCGGCCAGGTTGGGGAAGCTCTCGATCCGCGTCGTCGTGGTGCGGCCTTCGTCGACGGCATAGGCGAGGCCAATATCGTTGACCGCGGCGATGACGTAACCCGCGCCGACCAGCGCGTTGCGCCGCATCGCCATCGGCGTGCCGCCGGCATGGCCGGTATCGCCGTTGATCGTGAGCCGCAGCGCCTGGGTCTTGTAGCCGCCGACCACGATGCCGACGTCGCAGCCCTCGCGGTCCAGCACCGGCGCCTGCTCGATGTGCAGCTCCAGATAGGAATCGAAGGTGCGGCCCACCGGCGCGGAACCGGCATAGCCGATCTCGTCGAGCGCCTGCTCGACCGTGATGCCGGCATCGTCGGTGGTGGCCAGCACGCTTTCCAGGGAGATCACTTTGGCGAAAGCCATGGAGCCCATCATCGGTGGGTTGAAGCGCGCGCCTTCCTCGTTGGTCCAGCAGATGACCTCGATGCCGCGCTTGGTCTGCAGGCCGCGATCGTTCAGCGTGCGCACGACCTCCAGGCCGCACAGAACGCCCAGGATGCCGTCATAGCGGCCGCCGCAGATCTGCGTGTCGAGATGGCTGCCGATGGCGACCGGCGGCAGCGACGGATCGGTGCCCGGCCGCCGCGCGAAGATATTGCCCAGGCGATCGACCTCGACCGTGCAGCCCGCCGTCTTCGCCCAGTCGACGAAGAGGTCTCGCATCTGCTTGTCCTCGGCCGACAGGGCGAGGCGACGCAGGCCGACATCGCGGAAGCGTCCGATCTCCGCCGATCGCTCGAGACTGTCCCACAGGCGCTCGGGATTGACCTCCAGGACATTTGCGACCATGCGGCGCTCCTTTTGCGTGCGGCTTTCTGAACGGGCGGTGGCATTCTACCAAGAAGCATGCCAGCCCTTCGAGAGCAGTGAGCCTTCATGGACAACGAGTACGATTACATCATCATCGGTGGCGGTTCGGCCGGCGCGACGCTCGCCGCGCGGCTGAGCGAGGATCCGGCACTGCGCGTGCTGCTGCTCGAAGCCGGCCGCGACTTTCGCACGGCCGAGACGCCGCATCATTTGCGCATCCCCAATCCATTGCGCGCCATCGGCGACGACAATTACCGCTACCCGAAGCTGCTGGCGCGCCGCACCGAACGGCAGGAGCCCAAGCTCCTGTGGCGCGGCCGCGCGATCGGCGGCAGCTCGACCATCAACGGCCAGATCGCCATCCGCGGCATCCCGGAGGATTTCGAGGACTGGGCGAGCTTGGGCGCCACGGGCTGGGACTGGGACGCCTGCCTTCCCTACTTCCGCAAGCTCGAAACCGATGTCGATTTCGGCGACGCGCCCTATCACGGCAATGAGGGCCCGCTCCCGGTCTATCGTGCGCCCATCGATCAATGGGGCACCGTCGACCGCGCCCTACGGGAGGCGGCGCTCGGCCTCGGTTATCCGTGGTGCGAGGATCACAACGCGCCGACCGGCACCGGCGTCGGGCCCTACGCGATCAACAGCCGGCAGGGCCTGCGCATCTCGACCAACGACGGCTATCTCGAACCGGCGCGCGGCCGGTCCAACCTCACGATCGTCGGCGAAGCCATCGTCGACACGCTGCAATTCGAAGGCAATCGCCCGCATGTCAGCGGCGTCCGCGTGAATATCGGCGGTGAAGCCCGCGACGTGCGGGCGCGCCGCGAGGTCATCCTGTCGGCGGGCGCCATCCATTCGCCGGCGATCCTGCAGCGCTCCGGCATCGGCCCGCGTTCGTTGCTCGCCAGCCTGGGTATCGAGGTCGTGGCCGAGCGGCCGGTCGGCGAGCATCTGCTCGACCATCCGATCCTCGGCCTGATGCTCGACCTGCGCGACGATGCGCGGGTCAGCACGCTGATGCACCGCCACACCAATTGTTGCCTGCGCTATTCCTCGGAGCTGGCGGGCGCGGGCATCAACGACATGATCATGATCGCCGGCAACCTGCGCCCCGAGGAAGATGGCGGCACCGCGCGGGCGCGCCTCGCCGTCTCGGCCTTCCAGGCCTTCAGCGAAGGCACGGTGCGCATCACGACGCGCGATCCCGCCATCGATCCGCAGGTCGACGAACGCATGCTGTCGGACGAAAGCGACCTTGTACGCATGCGGGACGGCGTGCAGCGGATGCGGATCCTTTGTTTGCAGCCCGCCTTCAAGGCGATCTCGACAAGGGTCGAGTACGGCACGACCGGCCGTTCGATCGAGGACCCGTTCGACGCGAAGGCCCTGGACGGTTGGATGTTCGACGAGTGTTCGGATGCCCAGCATGCCAGCGGCACCTGCCGCATAGGCGCGGCGGACGATCCGCACTCTGTGGTCGATCCGGAATGCCGCGTGATCGGCGTCTCAGGCCTGCGCGTCATCGACGCATCGATCATGCCGACCGTCGTGCGCGCCAACACGCATTTCACGACGGTCATGATCGCGGAGAAGATGGCGGACGAGCTGAAACAGTCCCGTCCGCGCAATGTCTTTTAGATAGCGGCGCCTAGGACGGAAGCGCCTTCGCCCGGGCCTTGTTCTGGGCGTCGATGCAGTTCTGGCCCTTGAGCGGGGCGCGAAGCTTCCAGCACATCGTCTCGTCGTCCCGCGTGACGCCCGAGTTACAGAAGAAGACATCCTTCTTCTTCTGCAGCCAGACGCCGCCCGGAACGGCCGCCTTGATCTCGTAGCTGTCGGCCAGCAGGTCGGAGGTCGAGAGGCCCGGCCGCTCCTGATGCTGCGACGCACAAGTCGTTTCACCCGGCATGCTCGACGACTGGGTCACCGCCGCGATCTGAGGGGCGGCCTGCGGTCCGGTCGAATCGGCGAACACGGCCGTCTGGGCATAGGCAAAAGCGGCAATCGACAGGACAGCGCCAGCCACAGCCGAAACGATCAATTTCGTCTTTGTTTCCATAGTTTTAGATCCCAAAAGGTCCCGGGTCGGCGTTCCCACACGCCGACCCGAAAACTCAATTTTCCCACAACACGAACTTAATATTGCATCCTTACAGCAACCTTTCAAGTGGCATTGAAAGTGAAGAAATATACTTGCCGAGTGAGGAAAACCGGGATCAGGCGAGGCTCTTGGAGGCGATCTCAAAGACATCCCGGGACAGGCCCGGCTCCGCGACGATCCGCTGGAGCTCGCGTCTCATCAGCTCCTGGCGTCCCTTGTCGTAGCGGCGCCACGAACCGAGGGGGCTCAACAGGCGCGCGGCGATCTGCGGATTGAGCTTGTCGGTGGCCAGGACCTGGTCGGCGAGGAAGCGGTAGCCGTCGCCGCCGGCCGCGTGGAACTGCACCGGATTGCCCGAAGCGAAGGCGCCAATCAGCGAATAGACGCGGTTGGGGTTCTTGCGGTCGTAGGACGGATGGTCGACGAGGCGCTTCACGCGCTCGAGCGTCCCGTCCGTCGGCGTGCGCGCCTGGATGCCGAACCACTTGTCGAGGACCAGAGGCTCATCCTTCCAGCGCTCGTAGAAAGAGGCGAGCGCCGCCTCGCCTTCGGCGCCGCCCAGTTCCGCCAGCACGGTGAGGCCCGCGATCGATTCCGTCATATTGCTGGCGCGCTGAAAATATTCGACGGCTCGCCGCCGCGCCGCATCGCCCTTGTCGGTCGACAGGTACGACAGCGCCGTGCTGCGCAGGCGACGGCGACCCACATCGTCGGGCGTGAATCGGTAAGGCCCTGTATCGTGGTTGGCGTCGTAGACGGAGCCCCAGCGATCGGCGAGCTGATCGGACAGGACGCCGCGAACGCGCTGCTGCGCAGCCCACAGCCCCTCGATGTCGATCTCCGGCATGAGTTCGCCGAGGAAGGCGAGGCCCGGCAGGGTCACCGCGTCGGCGATGAAGGAACGATCGAGCCGCTGGTCGTCGAGCGTGCGGCGGATGGCGTCGACGAACAGATCCGGCACGGCCATGGGCTGCCCGACCCTGCGCGCCTCGACCATTTCGAGGATCAGCCGGGCGCCGAGCTGCTGGCCCGCTTCCCAGCGCGCGAAGGGATCGCTGTCGTGCGCCATCAGGAAGGTCAGCTCCTCGTCGGAGCGCGGCGCGTCGAGCTTCACCGGCGCCGAGAAGCCGCGCAGCAGTGAGGCGACCGGCTTCTCCGGCACATCCTCGAAGACGAACACGTCGCGCGTCTGGCGCACGTCGAGCACGCGCGTCGTACCGCCGGCTGCCGTTTCGCCGACGAGCTTCAGCGGCAGGTCGCGACCGGCACTATCGAGCAGGCCGACCGACAGCGGGATATGCATCGGCTTCTTCTCGGCCTGTCCCGGCGTCGGCCGCAGGTTCTGTCCGACCGTCATCGTGTAGCGCCGGCTGGCGGCGTCGTAGCTGCCCTCGACCCTGAGGTCCGGCGTGCCGGCCTGGGCGTACCACAGGCGGAACTGGCCGAGATCGACGCCAGATGCATCTTCCATTGCGCTCGCGAAGTCGTCGCAGGTGACGGCGTGGCCGTCATGGCGCTGGAAGTAGAGATCCATGCCCTTGCGGAAGCGCTCCGGCCCCAGCAGCGTGTGCATCATCCGCACCACCTCGGCGCCCTTCTGGTAGACGGTCGCGGTGTAGAAATTGTTGATCTCGATATACGAATCCGGCCGCACCGGATGGGCCATCGGCCCGGCATCCTCGGGGAACTGGCCGGCGCGCAGGCGGCGCACATCGTCGATGCGGGCATCGGCCGCCGAGCCCATGTCGGCCGAGAATTGCTGGTCGCGCAGCACGGTCAGCCCTTCCTTGAGGGAGAGCTGGAACCAGTCGCGGCAGGTGACGCGGTTGCCGGTCCAGTTGTGGAAATATTCGTGGCCGATGACGGCCTCGATCGAATGATAGTCGAGATCGGTCGCCGTCTCGGGATTGGCCAGTACGAGCTTCGAGTTGAAGACGTTCAGCCCCTTGTTCTCCATCGCGCCCATGTTGAAGTCGTCGATGGCGACGATCATGAACATGTCGAGATCGTATTCGAGGCCGTAGACATCCTCGTCCCACTTCATCGACTTCTGCAGCGACTCCATGGCGTGGCCGCAGCGTCCGACATCGCCGGGCCGGACGTAGATGCGCAAGGTCACCTCGCGGCCGGAGCGGGTCGTGAACCGATCCTCCAGGCATTCGAGGGGACCAGCGACCAGGGCGAAGAGATAGGACGGCTTGGGAAACGGATCTTCCCACCGGGCGAAGTGCCGGCCGTCGTCCAGGGCGCCGCTGTCGACCAGGTTGCCGTTGGACAGCATCACCGGCGCCAGCGCCCGGTCGGCCACGATGCGGGTGGTGTAGCGCGCCATCACGTCGGGACGGTCGAGGAAGTAGGTGATCCGGCGGAACCCCTCGGCCTCGCATTGCGTGCAGAAAAGATCGCGGGATTTGTAGAGGCCCGTGAGCTCGGTATTGTCCTGCGGGCGAAGCCGTGTCGCGATCTCGAGTGCAAATTTATCGGGAACGGCACGGACGGTCAGCGTCTCTGCCGTCACCTCGTGCACGGCTGGCTGGCCATCGAGTCGGACGGACAGCAGTTCCATCTTCTTGCCGTCGAGGACCATGTCGGCGGGTTTCGTCACGGCCGCCGGATTGCGCCGAACGACAAGGCGCGCGACGACGCTGGTGGTCTCCTTCCCGAGTTCGACATCGAGGTCGACGGTATCGATCAGGAACGGCGGCGGCGTGTAGTCGACGCGGCGGATCGCCCCCGGCGCAGTGGTCATGTCCTTGCTGATGTCCATGGTTTCTCCATACGGCGGACGCGTCTCTTACCCTAAATCGTGCTTGCCCCGGGTGACGACTCACCGCAATCCTGAGAGATAGATGGCGCTCTTCCCATGGGAATCGCGCTGTTTTGGCACGACACCGTGCCGCAAACCCGCCACATGGCCAATTTAGGCGTCTCAGCAGGTTTTCTCGGATGCGGATGACGATTGGAACCTTGGCGGTACGGACCCTGGGCGTGGGACTGGGAGTGCTCCTTCTCTCCGGATGCGAGGTGTTGCAGGCGGCGCGCAACGATCTCGCAAGCATCGGTTCGTCGCGAGCCCCGCCTTCTGCAGCGACCGCGCGCACGCCCACGCCCCCACCGCGCCCTCCAGCACCCGCACGCCCAGCGAGGCCAACCGGCGTCGTTGCCAGTGCGTCAGCCGATGTTGCGGCCGACGTTGCTCCAGCTCCCGCTCCCGCCGTCGAGACTGCGCCCCCGGTTCTCACGGGCTATCGTGAATCCGAACTGCGCGCCGCGCTCGGTCCTCCGGCAAGCGAGGAGACGCGCCCTCCCGGCAAGCAGTGGCGCTACCGCTTCGACAAGTGCACTCTGGACATCCAGCTCTATCCGGATGTCGAAACCAAGCAGTACGGAACCCTCTCGTACAAGGTGAAGAGCGATGACGACACAGATGAAGGACGACGCCTCTGCCTGGCCCAGCTCCGAGCCCGGCTTCCGGCCGGACGCTGAAGCCGAGGCCGGGCGGCGGGTCCGCATCGCCTTCGTGGAAGACGATGACGATTTCCGCGAGGCCGCCAGCGGCGAGCTGGGCGACTACGGCTTCGATGTCGCGGCCTTCCGCGATGGCACCGGCCTGGTCGAGTTCCTGGAAACCGCCGGCGACATCGAGATCGTCGTCCTCGACTGGAGCCTGCCGCGCGTCTCGGGTATCGACCTGCTGCCCAAGCTGCAGCGCGCCGGCATCAACCTGCCGGTGGTGTTCCTGACCGGGCACAGCGAGCCCAACTACGAGCAGCTCGCGCTGGAGCGCGGCGCCATCGACTTCGTCGACAAGTCGCGCGGCGTGCCGATCCTCGCCCGTCGCCTGCGCCTGATCGCCGATCGCGCCGACAAGCCGGTGAGCGCCGACGGAGAAGGCAACTTCCATTGCGGCCGCCTGCTTCTGAAGCCCACGGTCAGCCGCGCCTTCTGGGACGAGACCGACCTCAACCTGACGGTGACCGAGTTCAAGATCGTGCATACGCTGGCCGCCAACATCGGCAGCTACGTCAGCTACCGCGCCGTCTACGACTGCATGCATTATGTCGGCTTCATCGCGGGGAGCGGTGAGAATGGCTATCGAACCAACGTCCGCTCCTGCATCAAGCGCATCCGCAACAAGTTCCGCGCCATCGATCCGGAGTTCGCCGAGATCCAGAACTACCAGTCGTTCGGCTACCGCTGGGGCAAGGACTAAGCTCCCGGTGCTGCGCCGCCTCGCCGCGTCGCTCACCCTGAAGCTGGTGGCGCTGATCGGCCTGTTCGTGGCGCTGCCCATCGTCCTCTACGGCCAGTTCGAAAGCGCCGACAGCCAGATGCAGATGCTGGTGACGCGCGCCCTCCAGGACCGCAGCGCCCTGATCGCCGAGGCGCTGGCGCCGGTGCTGCGCGAGACCGATCCTTCTGAGCCGATGAGCCTCAACCGCGAACTCGAAAAATATTCGAGCAGCGGCACGGTGCTGAAGCTGATGTTCCAGCCACCCGACGCGCGCACGACGAGCCGTTTCTACCTGGTCGCGTCGGCGCCGCCGCTGGGGCCCGAGGCCGTGACGGCCGAGCTCGAGGAGCTGGGCCAACGCGGCATCCTGCAACGCCTGTCCGAGGCCTGCACCTGGAACGCGTCCGACGAGATGCGCTACCGCCGCGCCGACGGCACCGTCGAGCTGCTGACCTCGATCATCCCGATCCGTGCCCGCGGCAATTGCTGGATCCTGACGACCACGCATGCCGCCTCGGACTTCCTCAATACCTCGATCGGCCGTCCCTACTGGGAGACGCGCGAGATCCGCATCGCCGCCGCGATCTATCTCGTGGGCGCGCTGCTCGCCGTGCTGGTGGCGCTGGGCATCCGCCTCAGCCTCCGCCGCTTCCGCAACGTCGCCGACGAGATCGCGCTGGGCCGCGCCGTCGATGCGACCTTCGTCCAGCGCAACACCGTACCCGAGCTGACGGGCGTGGCGCGCGACTTCGACCGGCTGGTGCACGAGCTGCGTCGCGTGTCGCGGGAGATCCGTCAGTCGGCCGAGGACAATGCGCACTCCTTCAAGACGCCGCTCGCCGCCGTGCAGTCGGCGCTGCGTCCGGTGCGCCGCGTCGTACCGGAGGAAGACCAGCGCGCCCGGCGTGCGCTCGAGATCGTCGATTCCTCCCTCGCCCGCCTGCTGAACCTCGTGAATGCCGCCCAGCGCCACGACATGGGGACGGCCGACCTGATCGACGCGCCGCGCGTGCCCACCGACCTCGCCCTCCTCGTCGAGGATGCGGCGCGGCATTTCCGCGAGATCCTGGCGGCGCGCGACATCGGGCTCGTCGTGAAGCTCGACCGCGGCGCTGTCGTCCGCACGGCGACGGGCATGATGGAGATCGTCCTGCAGAACGTGCTGGAGAATGCCATCAGCTTTTCGCCCAACGGCACGAAGATCGCCGTTTCGCTGCGCGTCTCCACCGACACCGTCGAACTGACAATCGACGACGAAGGGCCGGGCATCGATGCCGAGAAGATCGACAGCGTCTTCCAACGCTACTTCTCTTTGCGTCCCGAGGATGGCATAGGCAGCGACCGTGCCGTCGAGCATTCGGGCCTCGGCCTGTGGATCGTGCGGCGCAACGTCGAGGCACTGGGCGGCCAGGTGATCGCCGCCAACCGCCCGGGCGGCGGCCTGTCGATCAGGATGCTGCTGCCGCGGTTCGTCATTCACTAGCAGCCGTTCGAGAGGTCAGGACATCATGAGCGCTGTCACCGCCGCCCGGAGAATCAGCACGCCGCAGATCCGCGCCCGCAAGGGCGGCGAGCCGATCGTCTGCCTGACCGCTTACACCACGCAGATGGCGCGCTGGCTCGATCCGCATGTCGACTTTCTGCTGGTCGGCGATTCGCTGGGCATGGTGGTCTACGGCTTCGAGAGCACGGTGCCCGTGACGCTCGACATGATGATCGCCCATGGCTCGGCGGTGATGCGGGGTTCGTCGCGCGCCTGCGTGATTGTCGACCTGCCGTTCGGCAGCTACCAGGCCAGTCCCCAACAGGCCTTCCATAGCGCCGCGCGGATCATGGCCGAGACCGGCGCCAGCGGCGTGAAGCTGGAAGGCGGCGAGGTCATGGCCGAGACGGTGCGCTTCCTCACCCAGCGCGGCATCCCGGTCTGCGCCCATGTCGGGCTGATGCCGCAAGCTGTGAATGTCGCCGGCGGCTTCAAGGCGACCGGCCGTTCCGAGGAAGAGGCCAGGCAGGTCACGCGTGATGCCGAAGCAGTGGCCGAGGCCGGCGCCTTCGCGGTCGTGCTGGAAGGTACGCTGGAGCCGGTGGCCGCCGCCATCACCGCATCGATCTCGATCCCGACCATCGGCATCGGCGCCTCGCCGGCCTGTGACGGCCAGGTCCTGGTGTCCGAGGACGTGTTCGGCCTGTTCAGCGATTTCACCCCGCGGTTCGTGAAGCGCTATGCCGACCTCAGCGGAAAGATCTCCGAGGCCGCCGCTGCCTATTCAGCCGACGTGAAGGCCCGTCGTTTTCCCGCGATGGAGCATTGCTTCCTGCCCAAATCCGGTGGTCAATCCAAACCATAAGGGAGGAAACAACCGGATGGAGAGTTTCGACTATGTGATCGTGGGCGCCGGCTCGGCGGGCAGCGTGCTCGCGAGCCGGTTGAGCGAGGATCCCAACGTCACGGTGTGCGTGCTCGAAGCCGGTCCGCGCGACTGGCATCCCTTCATCCATATTCCGGCCGGCTTCATGTACACGCTGGTCGATCCCAAGGTGAACTGGCTCTACAAGTCCGAGCCCAGCGAATGGACCGGCGGCCGCGCGATCGCAGCGCCGCGCGGCAAGACCCTGGGCGGATCGAGCTCGATCAACGGCCACATCTACAATCGCGGCCAGCGGCTCGACTTCGACGGCTGGGCCCAGCGCGGCAATCGCGGCTGGGGCTATTCCGACGTGCTCCCCTACTTCCGCCGCAGCGAGCACCGCATGGCGGGCGATGCCGATCCGACCTTCCGCGGCAGCGAGGGGAACCTGCCGATCACCGATCTCGAATGGCGCGATCCCTTGTGCGAGGCCTTCATCGAAGGCGCCGTCGAACAGGGCATTCCGCGCAATCCGGATTACAACGGCACCAAGCAAGCCGGCGTGAGCTACGTCCAGCGCATCATCCGGAACGGCCGCCGGATCAGCGCCGCCCGCGGCTACCTGCATCCCGCCATGTCGCGGTCCAACCTCACGGTGCGCACCCATGCGCAGGCGACGTCGGTTGTGCTGGAAGGCAAGCGCGCGGTCGGCGTGCGCTACCGCAAGGGCGGCCGCAACGGCACGCCGATGGAAGTGCGCGCCCGCAAAGAGGTGATCCTGAGCGGCGGCACGGTGAACTCGCCGCAGCTCCTGCAGCTTTCGGGCATCGGCCCGGCGCCCTTGTTGAAGTCGCTCGGCATCGAGGTGAAGCACGAGCTGGCGGGCGTCGGCGAGAACTTGCGCGACCATTATGCGCCGCGCTTCGTCGCCCGCGTGAAGAACGCCACCAGCATCAACGAGCGCTCCAAGGGACTGCGACTGGCCGGCGAGATCCTGAAATACGTCACGACGCGCAAGGGCCT
Source organism: Reyranella sp. GW821-FHT14A01 (assembly GCF_058803965.1). Lineage (NCBI taxonomy): Bacteria > Pseudomonadati > Pseudomonadota > Alphaproteobacteria > Hyphomicrobiales > Reyranellaceae > Reyranella > Reyranella sp. GW821-FHT14A01. The sequence goes on along the minus strand of NZ_JBXAPM010000016.1, from coordinate 32,550 downwards.
GCTGACCCTCAATCCGACGCTCATCTACGTCTTCTGGAAGTCCGACGAGAGCATCGAGAATTACGACCTGCAGCTGACCTTCACGCCGGCCAGCTACAAGGAAGGCGTCCAGTCGACGCTCGACGATTTCCCCGGCATGACCATAGCCTCGTGGCAGCAGCGCCCCGATTCGATCGGCTATGTCCGCGCGCGCTCGGCCGATCCGTTCGAGCATCCCATCATCCAGCCGAACTATCTCGGCGCCGAAAGCGATCGTCGCGTGCTGCTGGCCGGTATGAAGCTGGCGCGGCGCCTGCTGGGTTCGAAAGCACTCAGCAAGTATTACGACCGCGAGGAGTTCCCCGGTTCGGAGAAGCAGTCGGACGCCGAGCTGATGCAGGCGGCCAAGGAACGCGGCACCACGACGTTCCACCTGATGGGCTCCTGCCGCATGGCGCCGGACAACGACCCGACCGCCGTCGTCGACGATCAGCTCCGCGTGCGCGGGCTCGAAGCGCTGCGCGTGGTCGACGCTTCGATCATGCCGACCATGCCGTCCGCCAACCTCAACGCCTCGGTCCTGATGATCGCCGAGAAGGCGGCCGACATGATCCGCGGCAAGCCGGCGCTCGACGCCGTGATGCTGAAGGACTGATGACCGAAGAGGCCGCCATCGACGCCCTCTCCGCGCTGGTGCCGGCGACGCTCCGCGCGCTGCACGCCATCGAGTTCGCGGCGCGGCACCTGTCGCCGCACACCCTGCCGCAGATCCTCGACGCCCTGGCCGGCCGCAACGACGATCTTGGTCCTGCCCTGGCCGCCTCGCGCGCGCTCGACTGGCCGGGACGGCTGGCGCCGGTGCGCGACCATCTGGAGCGGGCGGCGGTGTTTGCCGGCGAGGCCATTGCAGGCCTTCTTGCCGCTCCCGAGGCGCCGCAGCCGATCGTGGCCGCCTATCGCAGCCTGCGCGGCTACCCACGGGCCTGCGAGGCGCTCTATCCGCTGTCGCCCTATCTGAAACCCATCAGCAATTTTTTCCTCGAACAGGACGCGCGCGGCGATGCGGATCTTCAGGCACGCCTGGCCGCCGCCGATCCGACACGCGAAGGCGTCGGCTTCATGCACATCGCCGGGCCGTCCGGCACGCGCGGTGCCTTCTCGCTCTACGTGCCCGAGTATTACGACCCGGCGCGAAGCTGGCCGCTGGTCGTGGCGCTGCATGGCGGCAGCGGCAATGGCGGCGCCTTCCTGTGGAGCTGGGTGCGCGAGGCCCGCACGCGCGGCTTCATCGTGCTGGCGCCCACGGCCTCAGGCGCCACCTGGTCGTTGATGGAACCCGAGATCGATGGTCCGCGCATCGACCGCATGGCATCGGATGTCGCCAGCGACTGGAACATCGATGCGTCGCGCCAGCTCCTCACCGGCATGAGCGACGGCGGCACCTTCACCTATGTCATCGGCCTGCACGGCGATTGCCGCTTCACGCATCTCGCGCCGATCGCCGCCAGCTTCCATCCGATGCTGATGACCTTCGCCGATGCTGACCGCCTCCGCGGTCTGCCGGTGCATATCGTCCACGGCACACAGGACTGGATGTTTCCGCCCGAGATGGCGCAGGGCGCGGAGCGCGCACTGCAGCAGGCCGGCGCCGATGTGACCTATCGCGAGATCTCCGACCTCTCGCACACCTATCCGCGCGACGAGAATGCGCGGATCCTCGACTGGTTCCTGCGGGACGCTGCCTCCTAAACCAACCCCGTCGTCTCGACCGGATTCGAGGTTATCCGGGAAGTCAAGCGACCAAAACCGGGGATTCTTCGGGGGGCCAAGTTCGTTTCATTTGTTTCGGTTATTTCGTTTATTTCGTTTACGAACCTTTACGATGTCGTCGGCGGAAGCCCTGCGGGACGCTACCTCCCAAACAAACCCCATCGTCTCGACCGGAGCGTTTTTTGTCCGCTCTAGGAACGGCGTCCCTCGTCCACCCCAACCGGCGACAGCACACCGGTCGTGACGGGCGGCGGCGGCACCTTGCCGGCGAGCCGCAGCGTGCGCTCCAGCAGCAGCTCGTAGATCGGCCGGCCGCCCAGGGCCTGCGACACGGCGTTGGCGGTCACGCAGGTCACGATCAGCGGCAGGATCAGCGCGTAGCCGTTGGTCAGCTCGGCGGCCAGAACGACGCCGACCAGCGGTGCGCGGATGGATGCGGAGAACAGGCCGCCCATCGCGGCGATGGCGAAGGCGGCTCCCGCCAGCGGCGGCATCGGCACGGCCATCTGCAGCAGCGACGCCGCGATCAGGCCCACGGTGGTGGCAAGGGTCAACAGCGGCGCGAAGATGCCGCCGGGAACGCCCACCGGATAGCTCAGCATCACGCCGACGAAACGCAGCAGGCAGAGCAGCAGCAGGATCTGGATCGGCAGATTGCCGGTGACGATACCGGGGATCAGCAGCTCGCCGCCGCCCACGGCCTGCGGCAGCACGAGCGCCAAGGCGCCGACCGCGGCTCCGACCAGAAGTGCCGGTACGAACGGCACCTTGCGGAAGGTGGCCGCCACCCAGTCGAGCAGGAAGAGCAGCGTGCGGTTGAAGACGATGCCCAGCCCGCCCAGGAACACGCCCAGCACGAAGAAGGCCGGCAGCAGCGACAGCGGCATCTCGGCATTGTCGAGCTTGAGCTGCGGCGCGGTGCCGCCCACCAGCTCCATGCCGATGGCGCTCGCGGTCGAGGCGATGATGACGACGGTGTAGGAACGGAGCGTGTAGCGGAACTGCTTGCGCGTCTCCTCGATCACGAAAAGGATCGCCGCCAGCGGTGCGTTGAAGGCGGCGGCGAGGCCGGCCGCCGCACCGGCGGCAAGCAGGCTGCGCAACTCCGCGTCGCTGAGCTTCATGCGCTCCGAGACCGCCTGAGCGATCGATGCACCCATGTGGATGGTCGGGCCTTCGCGTCCGGCGACAAGACCGGACGACAGTGCGAGCACGCCGCCCACGAACTTCACCGGCAAGACGCGACGCCAGCGCACGTCGCGCAGCCCTTCCATCGCCCCTTCGATCTCCTGCACGCCGCTGCCGGCCGCTTCGGGCGCAATGCGGCGCGTGAGGAAGAAGGCCGCGACCAGCGCAACGGCGGCGATCGCGGCCGCTGCGGCGACGGTGCGAGCCCCGGGGCCCATATACGCCACCAGCCAGGACGGCCAGCGGACCAGCGTATCGACGACGAGATGAAAGGCAGCACCCACGACGCCGGTAGCCAGCCCGCACAGGGCCGCCAGAAAGTAGATGGCGCCATCGGAGATCGATTGCTCTGCCGGCCGATCTCCTGAAGTCACGCGACGCCTCCTCTGGTGCGGCGCAATAATGCCCGGCGAGAGGGACCTGTCAAAGCGTCAGCGCGTGAACACCACGTCGCTGAGGTCGCTGCGCACTTCCCAATGATGCCGCTCGAGTTCGGGATCGAGATGCTCCTCGGCTGGAAAGCCGAGACAGAGATAGGCGACGAGGTTCCAGCCGGCCGGCACGTCGAGCGCCCGCGTCACCTTCTTCGGATCGAGGATCGAGACCCAGCCCATGCCGATCCCGTCGGCGCGTGCGGCCAGCCACAAGGTCTGGATCGCGGCGACGACAGAGTAATGCAGCGTCTCGGGCATGGTCTGCTGGCCGAGGCCGCTGCCGGTATGCGTCCCGTCATCGGAGAAGACCGCGAGATGGACCGGCGCTTCCTTGAGGCCCGCGAGCTTCAGCCCGGCATAGATCGCATGCTTCTCGCCGTCGTAACCGGCCAGCGCCTGCTCGTTGGCCTGCGTGAAGCTCTCGACCACGGCACGGCGGCGCCCGGCCGATTCGACATGCACGAACCGCCACGGCTGGCTGAGCCCGACCGACGGCGCATGACTGGCAATTTCCAACAACGCGTCGATACGCTCGCGCGCCACCGGATCGGTACGGAAACGCCGCACGTCGCGCCGCCACAGGACGAGCTCGCGGAACTCGGCCCGGAAGGCCGCGTCGAAAACCGGATGTGTCATCAACTCCACCGAATGAATGAAAGGAAGAGGACGCTCACCGCCCCTCGCCGATGGCAATGGCGCAGGTCGCCCGCTCCGTCGCCACGCGCGTGCCGAGCAGGCGGCCCTCAGGGCCGGCCACGACCAGAGCCGACGCCTCGGCGATCGAGGGCAGGCTTCCGGCCTTCAGCACCATCTTCGACGGTGTGAGCACACGGCCCGCGACCCTGTCGAGATCGTTGACCGTGCAGGCGACCAGCCTCACCGACAGCCGCCGCACCGCTTCGGCGAAAGCCGGATCGGTTGCCTTCTCCGACTGCGTCGCGACGGCGTCCAGCCGTTCGACGGGCAGGTCGAACATACCGAGCGCCATGCGCACGACCCGCTCGATCTCGTCAGCCGACGTTGCGCGTCGGCAGCCCACGCCTGCGACGATCATGGATACCAGTCTAGCTGATCAGGCCGGCCGCTTCGATGGCGGCAACGCCGCCCGCCACCATCACGAGGCATCCGGCGATCATCAGCGCGGTGCGTTGCGCCGGCCACTTGGTCGCGCCCAGGGTGATCGCGCAGGACGCGACGCCCAGAGCCGTCTGGGCGACCAGCAGGCCCGCGACATAGGCGACGATCGGCACGGCATCGGCGCCGACCAGGACCGCGCCCAGTGAGTAGCCATGCACCAGCCCGGCCACGGCGAAGACGATCGACGCCACCTTGGGGCTCAGCGGCTGGCGCAACAGGATGAGGACGCCGATGACCATCGTCGTCAGCGCCACGAAGGCACCGTCCGCGGGAATGTCGACGGGGCTGAGCTGAATCGCCACGCCGGCGATGGCCGCCAGTCCGAAGGCCAGCACGGGCACGATGCCCCGCGCGGCGATGCCGACCAGGATACCGATGCCGATCATCGCGGCGAGATGGTAGATGCTGATGACGGGGAGGCCGACGCCCTGGATGAAACCTTCGGCAAAGGTCTTGGGCGGATCTTCCTCGATCAACGTCTCGGCAAAGGCCGACACCTGCCCGGCTGCGAGGAACGCAGCCGTCAACATACCCAACCATCGAGTGGAAACCGACATCACCTTCCCAGGGCAAGCTTCTTGGACACGCGCTTGGGACGCGCGTCGGTTCCAGATAGGGTCCGGCATCGTCGCCCGTCAACTCGACTGTTCGCAATGGCGATGAAAATATTGCGAAATTGCGTTCTGCTCTTTATCGGAGGCCCATGCGAGCACGCGCGCTGATGATCCAGGGGACCGGTTCCGATGTCGGCAAGTCGCTGCTGGTCGCGGGCCTCGCCCGGGTTTTCACCCGGCAAGGCCTGCGGGTGCGGCCGTTCAAACCGCAGAACATGTCGAACAACGCGGCCGTGACGGAAGACGGCGGCGAAATCGGCCGCGCCCAGGCCCTGCAGGCGCGGGCTGCGCGTGTTGCCGGGAGCGTCCACATGAATCCAGTGCTCTTGAAGCCACAGAGCGATACCGGTGCCCAGGTCGTGGTTCAGGGTCGCGTGGTGGGCAACACCGAGGCGCGCGACTACCAAGCGATCAAGGCCGGCCTGCTCGGCGCCGTGCTGGACAGTTTCAGCCGTCTCGCCGCCGAGGCCGATCTCGTGCTGGTCGAGGGCGCCGGCTCGGCGTCCGAGGTCAATCTGCGCGCCGCCGACATCGCCAACATGGGTTTCGCGCGGGCGGCGGACGTGCCGGTCGTGCTGGTGGGCGACATCGACCGCGGCGGCGTCATCGCCAGCCTGGTCGGCACCAAGGCGGTGATCGATCCCGACGATGCCGCGATGATCGTGGGCTTCCTGGTCAACCGCTTCCGCGGCGATCCCAGCCTGTTCGCCGACGGCATGTCCTGGATTGCGGCGCGGACCGGCTGGCCCGCGCTGGGCCTCGTCCCCTACTTCGCCGACGCGATCAGGCTGCCCGCCGAGGATGCGCTCAGCCTGCCCGGTCGCACGACAACGAACGGCGCGGTGAAGATCGTGGTGCTGGCCTATCCCCACCTGGCCAACTTCGACGATGTCGATCCGCTGCGGCAGGAGCCCGGCCTCGACGTCGCCTTCGTGCGACCGGGCGAGCCGATCCCCGGCGATGCGACCTTGGTGATCCTGCCCGGCTCGAAGGCCACCATCGCCGACCTCGCCACCCTGCGGGCGGCCGGCTGGGACATCGACCTCAAGGCGCATCTGCGCCGCGGCGGCCATGTGCTGGGCATCTGCGGCGGCTATCAGATGCTGGGCCGGCGCGTTGCCGATCCCGACGGGATCGAAGGACCGCCGGGCAGCGTCGAAGGGTTGGGCCTGCTCGAAGCGGAGACCGTGCTGGGCGGCGACAAGGTCCTGGTCGAGGTCACCGGGAAGACCGTGGCCGATGGCGCGCCGTTCAAGGGCTACGAGATGCATGTCGGACGCACGATCGCGACGGCGCGCCCGCTGCTCGACCTCGACCATGGCGGCAGCGACGGCGCCGTCGATGCGAGCGGTCGGGTGGCCGGCTGCTACATCCACGGTTTGATGGCAGACGATCGCCAGCGGCGTCACTGGCTGCAGCGGATCGGCGCGGCGAGTTCCGGTCTCGATTACGAAGCCGGTGTCGATGCGACGCTCGACCGGCTGGCCGATCATCTCGAGAAACACGTCGACTGCGCGCGCCTTCTCGAACTCGCGCGCCCGCCACAATTCGGTGTTACGAAATGAGCGAGTTCTCTTAGAGGAAGCCGTGACCGATCCATCGCGCAGGACCTTCATCGCCGGCAGTGCCGCCCTCGCCGCGACGGCCGCTTGCGACATGCAAGCCCAGGCGCAGACGGCCGGCATCACCGGCGGCACGGAATCGGCTTTTCCGTCGGCGGATGCGCCGGGCTCGAACGAGGGCGGCTACAACATCCTCTTCATCCTGACCGATCAGGAACATTACATGGGCCCCGGCTGGCCCATCCCGCTGCCGGGCCACGAGCGCCTGCGCCGCACCGGCACCTATTTCGAGAACCACCAGATTGCGTCGGACATGTGTTCGGCGTCGCGCGCGGTGATCTATACCGGCCTGCACACGCCTCATAACGGCATCTTCGACAATGCCGGCGTGCCCTATATGAAGAGCCTGGATCCCAAGCTGCCGACCATCGGCAAGATCCTGCGCAAGCTGGGCTACTACACCGCCTACAAGGGCAAGTGGCACCTGAACGGCGCGATGGCGATGGAGAACCGCGCCGACGACATCAAGGCGCTGTTCGAGACCATGATGGATCGCGACTACGGCTTCTACGATTACACCGGCACCGGCGACTTCATCGAGGGCGCCCAGGGCGGCTATCAGTACGACCAGATCACGGCGGCGCAGGCGATCCAGTGGCTCAAGGCCAAGGGCCGGCCGATGACCGACAAGAACCAGCCCTGGTATCTCGCGGTCAATCTGGTGAACCCGCACGACGTGATGTGGGTGAATACCGACAAGCCCGGTGACAAGCCTGTGCAGGCGGTCGAGGCCAAGCTCAGGATCGCCTATCCGCCCAACGATTCGTTCTACCGGCAGGAGTGGAACGAGATCCCGCTGCAGAAGACCTGGCAGCAGTCGCTCGACACACTCGACCGCGTGCCCGCGCATCGCATCTACAAGGAAGCCAACGCCATCCTGACCGGGCTGATCCCGCAGGAGGAGTGGCGCATGCGGCTGCGCCAGAACTACTACTTCAACGCCATCCGCGATGCAGACCAGCAGGTCGTGCAGGTGCTCGACCAGCTCGACCAGCTCGGCCTCACCGACAAGACCATCGTGATCTTCACGTCGGATCACGGCGACCTGCTGGGCAGCCATGGCGGCCTGCAGGGCAAGGGCACGACGACCTATCGCCAGCAGAACCATGTGCCGATGCTGGTGGTCCATCCCGAGATCAAGGGCGGCCAGCGCTGCCTCGAACTCACCTCGCATCTCGACTTCGTGCCGACCATCGTCGCCCTGACGGGCAAGTCCACCGCACCGGTGGCCGACACCATAGAGCGGATGAAGGGTCAGGACTTCTCGGCCCTGCTGCGCCAGCCGGTGAATCCCGCCTTCACGCAGAGCCGCGGCGGCACCTTGTTCTGCTACAGCCAGCTCATGGTGCACGACGCGAAGTTCACGAAGGAACTCTACGAGACGCTGCTCGACAAATCGATCGCCCGCTCGGACCTGTTCAAGAAGATCGAATCGTTCCCGATCGACTGGAAGCTGCGCGTCTGTATCCGCTCCATCGTCGACGAGCGTTACAAGTTCAGCCGCTACTTCTCGTTCCGCGGCTTCAACACGCCGGAGACGCTGGAGCAGCTCCGCGCCAACAACGACCTCGAGCTCTACGACCTGGTGAACGACCCCGACGAGACCGTGAACCTCGCCCACGACTTCGAGCGCAACCGCGACCTGATCTCGACGATGAACACCAAGCTCAACGCGCTGATCGCCCGCGAGATCGGCACCGACGATGGCCGCTTCATGCATCTCGACCAATGGATCGACTGGAAGGATGCGAAGCCGGGCGCGGTCAATCTTTGAGGGAAGAAAGCGAAAGGTCCTTCGCTGCGCTCAGGATGACAATGTTTTCTGTAAGGGCGCACCGAGCCAACCCCGACAAAATTGTTATCCTGAGCGCAGCGAAGGACCTTTAGGTGCCGCAGAACGTTCGGTAAACGCCCTGATCCGGCGGCGCCGGCTCGGCATAGACCTCAAGACCCGCACGTTCCTCGTACGGCTTCGCCAGCACCGTGAGCAGTTCCTCGAACGGCGCGTAGTCGCTGCGTTCGGCTGCGGCGGTCAGCGCCAGCTCCACGCGATGGTTGCGCGGGATATAGATCGGGTTCACGGCATGCATCGCGGCGCGCCGGCTCGCGCCGTCCTGCGGCTCGCGGGCCAGGCGCTCGCGCCAGCGCGGGAGCCAGGCGTCGAAAGCTTCGGGCTTGTTCGCGAACAAGTCGCGCACCGCGGCATCGGCCGCCGGATCGGCGGCGGCGTCGCCCAGGCGGCGGAAGGTCAGCGTGAAATCGGCCTGGCCGTCGGTCATCGCGTTGAGCAGGTCCTGCGCCAGCGCAGCATCGCCCTCTTCCTCGGTGAACAGGCCGAGCTTGCCGCGCAGGCCGCCGATCAGCGCATCGACATAGCGCGCGCGATAGGTGCCCAGCACCTCGTTGGCGATGGCCAGCGCCTTGTCACTGTCCTCGGCCAGCAACGGCAGCAACGTCTCGCCGAAGCGTGCCAGGTTCCAGTGCGCGATGCTCGGCTGATGGGCATAGGCATAGCGGCCCTGCTGATCGATCGAGCTGAACACCGTCTCGGGATTGTAGGCGTCCATGAAGGCGCAGGGGCCGTAGTCGATGGTCTCGCCGGCAACCGAGCAATTGTCGGTGTTCATCACGCCATGGATGAAGCCCACCAGCAGCCATTTGGCGACCAGCGCCGCCTGCCGGCCGATCACGCTCTCGAACAGCGTGCGATAAGGTTCGGCAGACGCCCGCGCCTCGGGGTAATGACGCGCGATCACATGGTCGGCGAGCAGGCGCAGCGCCTCGGTGTCGCCGCGCGCGGCGAAGAACTGGAAGGTGCCGACACGGATGTGGCTCGACGCGACGCGCGTCAGCACGGCCCCCGGAATTTCGCCGTCGCGCCAGATCGGCTCGCCCGTCGTGACGGCGGCCAGCGAGCGCGTCGTCGGGATGCCGAGTGCCGCCATCGCCTCGCTCACGATGTATTCGCGCAGCACCGGCCCGACCGCGGCGCGGCCATCGCCGCGGCGCGAGAAGGGCGTCGGGCCCGAGCCCTTGAGCTGGATGTCGCGGCGCACGCCGTCACGGTCCACGACCTCGCCCAGCAGGATGGCGCGGCCGTCGCCGAGCTGTGGCACGAAGTTGCCGAACTGATGGCCGGCATAGGCCATGGCGATCGGCTCGGAGCCCGGCGCGACCCGGTTGCCCGCGAGCATCTCGACGCCTTCGGGCGAGGCCAACGCGGCAGGATCGAGGCCGAGTTGCAGGGCGAGCGCATGGTTCAGCTTCACCAGCCGCGGGGCCGCCACCGGTGTCGGGTTCAGCCGCGCGTAGAACCGCTCCGGCAGCTTCGCGTAACTGTTGTCGAACGGCAGGGCGGCCAGGCTGTCCATCGTCTACTCGTCGTAACGGGCTGTGGTAACGCCGGTCATGCGGTCGTAGTGGAGCGAGATCTTCTCCAGGGTGCAGAGATTCAGGTAGCCCCAGACCGCGGGCGGACCGCCATCGGCGAAACCGACCTTGAGGTCACCCATGCACCAGTCGGGCGATGCACGGAACGAAACCTCACGGGCTTCGCCCGGCTTGATGATCGGCGGACGCAGGAAGTTCGGCCCGTACATGTTGAGCTGGGTCGGCGAAACCGAGAGCTGGGAGATCGGGTATTGCATGGAATTCTTCAGCCGGAAGGTGGTTTCCTGGGCGGAGGCCTGCCCGGCGAAAAGGACCAGGGCGGCGACGGCCAGACTGCACAACTTGAACAAAACAACCTCACAGCGATCGACGGGTTGCGGGTGACTCTGTCGCAGATCGCCGAAGCGCGCTAGAGGGGAAGGATGACGCTGCTGATCAGCCATCCGTCATTCCTCGAGCACGATACCGGCGATTACCATCCGGAACGGCCCGATCGGCTGCGCGCGGTGACGGCGGTACTGGCGGACGAGGAATTCGCGGACCTCACCCGCCTGATCGCGCCCGAGGCCACGATCGAGCAGCTGACGCGTGTCCATCCGCCGGAATATGTCGACGCCATCCTGGGCATCCGGCCGCCGGAAGGCGAGCTGGTCCATGTCGATGGCGACACCGTGATGAGCGCCGGCAGCGCCAACGCCGCCCGCCATGCTGCCGGCGCCGTCGTGGCCGCCGTCGACGGCGTGCTGGGCGGCCAGGCCCGCACCGCCTTCGCCGCCGTCCGGCCGCCCGGTCATCACGCCACGCCGGACGTACCGGGCGGCTTCTGCCTGTTCAGCAATGCCGCGATCGGCGCCCTGCATGCCCGGGCGGCCTACGGCGTTCAGCGCATCGCCCTGGTCGATTTCGACGTCCATCACGGCCAGGGCACCCAGGCCGTGGTCGAGACCGACCCCGACCTCTTCTATGCCTCGTCGCACCAGTATCCGCTCTATCCCGGCACCGGCTCGCCGCGGGAGCGCGGCATCGACGGCAATGTCGTGAACGTGCCCCTGCCCGCCGGCAGTGGCAGCGCGGCGTTCCGGGCCGCCTGGGCCGACCGCCTCCTGCCGGCGCTCGACAATTTTGCGCCTGAGCTGATCATCGTTTCGGCCGGCTTCGACGCCCATCGCCGCGACCCGCTGGCACAGCTCGATGTCGAGACCGAGGACTTCGTCTGGCTGACCGAGGAGCTTCTGGCCATCGCGCAAAGGCATGCAAGGGGCCGCCTGGTGTCCGTCCTCGAAGGCGGCTACGACCTCGCCGCGCTCGCCGAATCGGTGGCGGCCCATGTGCAGGCATTGATGCGGTCCTGAAAACCGACTTGCGCCTGTAACATTCCCGGGCGAATTTCCGGGCGCGTGAAAAGTAACAGCCTCTGCATCTTCCTCGGCACCCTTCTCTGGGTTGCTGCCGCCGTGCTTGCCGGTCCGGTACTGGCTGCCGGCGGCGCTCATGTCGTCGACGATTCCGAGGTCGAAACGCCCGGCACCTGCCACGTCGAATTGTGGGTCGTCGAATTCGTGCCCGGCGACGGTTACGGCAACTTCGCGCCCGCCTGCACCACTATCAAGATGCCGTGGCTCGAGATCGGCGCGGCATACCAGCACTATTGGGACGAGGTCATCGGCGGGCCGCTGCTCGGCCCGCAGATGAAGATCAACTTCCAGCCGTCCGCCATGGGCGTGGGCTTCGGGCTCGGCATGAACGCCGGCCTCAATGTGAGCACCGGCGAACTGGGTCTGGCGAGCCTGATCGGCCTGGTCACGATCCCCGTCACGGAGAAGTTCAGGATCAATCTGAACGGCGGCTGGAGCTATTTGCGCGGCGACAACCCCACCGCTTTCTTCTGGGGCGGCCAGGTCGAAGTCGATGTCGGCTGGGACGTGACGCTGATGATGGAGGCGTTCGGACGCCAGCCCGGCGTGATCGGCAACCAGATGGGGCTGCGCTACACGCCCGCCGCCCATCCGCGGTTCGATTTCGACCTGCTCGTGGGCACCACCTACGATGCCGTGAACACGAAGTTCTTCACCCTGGGTGTAACCATCCGGTTCTGAATTCGTCGCAGGGCGGAGACGCCGTGCGCGTGATACCGAGCGGCCCATGGCGGCCAGGCGATCACTTCACGAGACGTTGAGGGGCGGCCCGGTAGGGTCGGGCGTCGCCGCGATCGCTGCTGTCCTGCTCGCGGCATTGCCTGCACAGGCCGAGGATCCCCCCGCGCCGCGCTCGGGCTTCTATGTCGGCGGCCATGTCGGATACCTGTTCGGCAATGCCACCGCCACCTTCGCCGATCCGATCCCCGGCGCGACCGCCGGCGGCACCACGCCGTACGGTGCCTTCTTTGGCGGCGTACAGGCCGGCTACGAGCATTATTTCCCGTCGCGCCTGATGCTGGGCGTCGAACTCGACATGTCCTTCGCCAGCGCCGAGGACCTGGCACAGGTCCTGTCCTACCGGGCGACGGCCACGGCGGCCGCCAACCAGCAGCTCGAATATCTCGCCAGCCTGCGCGGTCGCGTCGGTTATGCACTGGACCGGTGGACGCCCTTCGTCACCGGCGGCATCGCCTGGGCCAGCACGCGTTCGGATCGCGTCGATCTCACGACGGGCAACGATGCCGCGACGCCGGGCAATGTCCGCACCGGCTATGTGCTGGGGGCCGGCGTCGATTACCGACTGGACTCTCAATGGTCGGCGCGCGCCGAGTATCTCTACACTAGCCTGCCGCTGAACGGATTCACGTTCGCCGCACCCGCCCGCTACGATTCAGCCTATGACCTTCACCGGATCAGGCTTGGCCTGAATTACAAGTTCGGCGCCCGCGAAAAGGATTCGGACGAGAAGCCCGACCGCGGGCCGGGTTCCTGGGAAATCCACGGCCAGACGACCTTCATCTTCCAAGGCTATCCGCCGATCGCCGCGGCCTATTCCGGCGCCAACAGCCTGCCGCCGGAGGGGCAGAGCCGCGAGACCTGGACCGTCTCGGCCTTCCTCGGCGTGCGTCTCTGGGAGGGCGGTGAGTTGTACTACAACCCCGAACTTCTGCAGGGCTTCGGCGTCGCCAACACGACCGGCGCCGGCGGCTATCCCAACGGCGAGGCCCAGAAGTCGAACTTCCCCTATCCGCGCTACAACACCTCGCGCCTGTTCCTGCGCCAGGAGATCGGCCTCGGCGGCGCGCGGGAGAAGGTCGAGGGCGAGTACGGCCAGCTCTCGGGCGAGCGCGACGTCTCGCGCGTGACGCTGCAGGCCGGCAAGTATTCCGTGAAGGACCTCTTCGACGGCAACAGCTACGCCGAGGATCCGAGGGTCGACTTCCTCAACTGGTCGATCTGGGCCTCGGGTGCGTTCGACTATCCCGCCGATCGTCTCGGCCTGACCTGGGGATTCACCGCCGAACTCAACCGTCCGAGCTGGGCCGTTCGCGCCGGATATTTCCTGGTGGGTAACGAGCCGAATGCCAACACCTTCGACCTCGCCCTGTTCTCGCGCGGCGGCTATGTCGGCGAGCTGGAGCTGCGCTACCGGCCGTTCGACCGGCCGGGCGTGGCGCGCCTCGGCACCTGGATGAACAGTGCCTTCTCCGGCTCCTACAACGAGGCCGTCGCGCTGGCAGCGATGACGCCCGGCCTGAACGCCAACGACACGATCGCCCAGACGCGGCGCGGCCGTACCAAGTACGGCTTCTATCTCAACCTCGAACAGGAGATCACCGACGATATCGGCCTGTTCGGCCGCTTCAGCTGGAACAACGGCGTGTCGGAGATCATGGCCTTCACCGACATCGACGCCAGCCTCTCGCTGGGCGCCTCGATCAAAGGCACACGCTGGGGCCGGCCCGACGACCGGATCGGCATCGCGGGCGCGCTGAACTCCCTCTCGCCCAATCACAGCAGTTACCTGGCGGCCGGTGGCCTGGGTGTCCTGGTGGGCGACGGCGCCCTCACCTATGCCTCGGAAGCCGTCGTCGAAACCTACTATGCCTTCCAGCTCACGAAGGGCCTCGTCGCGACCGCCGACTATCAGCTCCTGGTCAACCCCGCCTACAACGCGGTGCGCGGACCGGTGCATGTGTTCAGCGGACGCCTCTCGGCACGCTTCTGACGAAACAGGAACGATCATTGGAGCGCGCAACTCCAGTTGCGCTCAAGCTTGATGGATCGGCAAGACATGAGCGCAACTGGAGTTGCGCGCTCCAATGAGCCGCTGAGATGTGGACCCGACCCGGCCCCTACTTCTCGTCCATGTGCCAGGTGCCGTTCCAGTCGGCCGGAGCGCCCTTTTTCAGAAATCTCCGGCAGCGCGCGATGAAGACCTGGCAGGGCGCGTCTTCCTCCCGCATCGCCGCGGCGGCCCGGAAACCAGCCAGCGCCTCGTCGAAGCGCCCCGCGACATAGGCAAGGCGGGCGGCATCCCATGTGGCGAGGAACGACGCATGCTCGCCCCGCTCGCGGCTCTCGCCCATCGGTTCGTAGACATCGTGCGCCTCGGTGGTGCCGACGGCGACGACGCGATCGATATGGCGCCACGCGAACAACCCGGATGTCGCCTTGGCGATCTCGCCGCTCGCCAGGATTTCCGTGCCATAGATCTTGTTCATGCCTTCCAGGCGCGACGCCTGGTTGGCGACCTGTCCGACCAGCGTATAGTTGATGCGTTCGCGTGCACCGACATTGCCGACCACCGCAGGGCCGGTGTGCAGGCCGAACCGCGTGCGGAAGCCCGGCCGGCCGCGCTCGTGCCATTTCTCCGACAGCGCGCGGCTGGCGGCGGCGGCCTGCAGCGCGCCGCGACAGGCATTGGCGATGTGCTCCGGATCGGTCTCCGGCGCGTTCCAGAACGCCATGATGCCGTCGCCGATATACTTGTCGATCATACCGCGATTGGCCGTTATCGGAGAGCCCAGCACCTCGAAGTAGCGCGACAGGCGGCTGGTCAGCAGCTCCGGCTCCATCGTCTCGGTGAGCAGCGAGAAGCCCTCGATATCCGTGAACATCACCGTGATCTCGCGACGCGTGCCGCCGATGCCGCTGCTCTCGGGCGAGCGCATGATCTGCTCCACGAGGTTGCGGGAGACATAGCGGCCGAAGATCTCGAGTCCTTCGCGCATGTTCTCGACCGCATCGGACAGGCGTGCGATTTCGCTGATGCGGCTCTGTACGGGTTGCTTGTCGGAGAAATCGAGCCGGCGGATGCGCTCCGTCTTGAGCGTGATGCGCGCGATCGCGCGCGACAGGACGAGCGACGCCACCAGCGCACCGAGCACCGCGAGCGCCACGGCGAACGCCGCCACGATGGCGGCCCGCTGCAGCAGGACCTGCGACTGCGCCGTGAGTTCGAGGACCGGCACCGCCGCGGCGACGACGAAGCGTTGTTCCAGCAGTGCCGGCATGCGATGGACCAGCAGGCGATACTGGTGGCCTCCGGCCTCGACACGGCGGTCGATCCTGGCGTCCGTGGTGATGACGTCTCCCACGGCCTTGCGCAGCATCTGGCGCACCTGGGCGTCGCCCGGCAGGCAATCGGGCAATGTCGGTGCGCAGGGTGCGGATTCGATATCGACGACCCCTCCGGAATGGCCGATCACGATCACGGAATTGGCGGTGATCTTGTAGGCGGTGAGCAGCTCGGACAGGGTGCGCAACGTGAAGTCGAAGCCGATGACCCCGATGCCGCTGCGCAGTGGCATGCCCGCGGATATGCCGATATCGGCCGTTTGCTCGAAACGGTAGGGGTCGGTCAGGATCGGCGCCTTGGCCCGCATGGCATCGACGTACCAGGGCCGCATGCGGGCGTCGAAATTCGAGGTGGTCGTCTGGCTGCCGCTCCGGCCGCCGTCGGGCATGTAGAACCAGTAGGTTTCAGGCCGCGGCGGCTTCCCCGCCTCGAGCACACGCACGATCATCGCCTCGCCATCGGGTGCGTCATACTCCAGTCGCTGGGAGACGGTCAGGTTCCCCGTCCGGCCGGCATAGATGAAGCTGCCGTCGGCATAGCCGACGAATGCCGATTGCACCGTCGGGTGACGGCTCAGCATGGATACGAGCTGGCGGCGACGCTCCTCGTCGGCGACCGGGTTCTCCGTGGCGTTGAAGCTCGGCCCCTCGGCCAGTGTCTGCCCGACGGATATCACCACGTGCAGGCCATCGGAGAGGAAGTCTTCCACGGCCGCTTCGAGGTTGGAGACTCTCTGGTCGGCGCTGCGCTGCTCGAGCTGGTCGACGGACCGCCAGCCAAGCCACAGCAGGACGCAGCTGAGCGGCACGATGACCAGTGCCATCAGCGTCAGAAGCGTGACGCTGAACGGTATTGATCGCCGCGCCGGCCTTACGTCTTCTTTCGACAACGGATGAAGCCGGAAAGCCTAAGCCTTCACCGCATTCCACTTGCAGCCGCCGTCCTGGGTCTGGGCGACAAGGGTGGGCGGCGTGGCGCCGAGATCGGCCGTGTAGGTCAGGTTCATGCGGCCGAGATTGAAATGGCCTTCATAGACGTTCGCGCGGATCGGCTTCATCTTCACGTCGATGCCGCCGGCCGACTTCAGCTCGA
Organism: Reyranella sp. GW821-FHT14A01; assembly: GCF_058803965.1. Taxonomy (NCBI): domain Bacteria; kingdom Pseudomonadati; phylum Pseudomonadota; class Alphaproteobacteria; order Hyphomicrobiales; family Reyranellaceae; genus Reyranella; species Reyranella sp. GW821-FHT14A01. Next base: position 15,825 of record NZ_JBXAPM010000016.1, on the reverse strand, counting down.
CCTGGCCATTGACGATCGAGAAGGTGTGCTCCCGCGTGAAGGAGGAGTCGGCCATGATGCAGCCCGAGATGCTGTTCGGATTCTCCTTGAACCAGAACTTCACCTCGACGTTCTGCTGAGCGCCAGCGGCGAACGGCATCAGGCTCAGAAGGGCGACAGTGGCGATTCTCTTGATGAACATGATGCGCGTCCTTCGTTAGCCGGGGCTGCCGTCCATCCTACCGCAGCCCGGCGGCGTCGTCAGTCCTTGCTGCGCAGCAGCCCGTAGGCAGCGCCCGCGATCGCGCCGCCGAGGAGCGGCGCCACCCAGAACAGCCAGAGCTGCGACAAGGCCGCGCCGCCGACGAACAGCGCCGGCGCCGTGCTGCGGGCGGGGTTCACCGACGTATTGGTCACCGGAATGGTCACCAGATGGATCAGCGTGAGTGCGAGGCCGATCGCGAGGCCGGCCATGCCCGGCGTGACCCGCTTGTCGGTGGCACCCAGGATGATCGTCACGAAGCCGAAGGTCATGACGACCTCGATGACCAGCGCGGACGTCAGCCCGTACTTGCCGGGGGAGTGGTCGCCATAGCCGTTGGTCGCGAAGCCGCCGATCTCGGCACCTGCCTTGCCGGTGGCGATGACATAGAGAATGGCCGCGCCCGCGATGCCGCCCAGTACCTGCGCGATCACATACTGCAGCACCTCAGCGAAGGGAAAGCGGCCGGCGACGGCCAGGCCGACGGTGACGGCCGGATTGAAGTGGCCGCCCGACACGCCGCCCACGGCATAGACCATCGTGAGGACGGTGAGACCGAAGGCCAGCGCCACGCCGGCAAAGCCGATACCAAGTTGTGGGAAGCCGGCGGCCAGCACGGCGCTGCCGCAGCCGCCCAGCACCAGCCAGGCGGTCCCGAGAAACTCTGCATAAAGGCGATTGCTCATAGGCATCGATCTCTCCCCGGAAAACACACCGCGAAAGCGTACGATATCGGACAGGGATGTGCCCGCGATTTAAGCAGTCGCTTGTGCACATCCGTGGACGATGGGCTCGCTGCACATGCGAAGCGTCACCGAACGGAAACCCCTCGTTCACGGAAGCGTCCTAGCGTGCCGCCTCGCCTTTTGGGGGTCACACCATGTTTCTGCGCCGTCGCGCCTTGATCGCTGCATCGGGCCTTGCCGCCACCAGCTTCGGCCTGCCTCGCGTCGCCCTGGGACAGGCAGACCGTCGGCCCACCATCACCATTGCGGTGCAGCAAATCGCCAACAGCGCTGCCCTGGAGCCACTGCGCGAGCAGTCCAATGTCGGCCAGCGCGTCTTCTCCTTCATGTTCGAGCGCCTGATCATGCAGGACCTGCTCGCCAAGCTAGAGGAGGTGCCGGGCCTCGCCGAGAGCTGGAAGCGCATCGACGAGCGCACCGTCGAGTTCACCCTGCGCAAGGGCGTGAAGTTCCACAACGGCGACGAGATGACGGCCGACGACGTGGTCTTCACCTTCAGCCGCGACCGCATGTTCGGGCCGGACTACGACATCACCTCGAACAAGACGCTGTTCACCTCGGTGCTGATCCGCGACGCGGTGCAGGGCAAGAACCTGCCGCCGGAAGTTCCCGCCGTCGCCAAGCGCCTGTTCCCGGCGCTGGAGAAGGTCGAGGCCGTCGACAAGTACACCGTGCGCTTCACCAACCGCACGCCCGACGTGACCATGGAAGGCCGCATCGGCCGTCTCGGCAGCGACATCGTCTCGCGCCGTGCCTACGAGGAAGCCAAGAGCTGGCTCGACTGGGCGCGCGCGCCGGTCTCGACCGGCCCCTACAAGGTGCGCGAGTTCGTGCCCGACCAGTCGCTGACCCTCGACGCGCATGACGACTACTGGGGTGGCCGCCCGCCGCTCAGGAGCGTGCGCATCATGGTGGTGCCCGAGGTCGCGACCCGCATCAACGGCCTGCTGGCCGGCCAGTTCGACTTCATCTGCGACGTGCCGCCCGACCAGATCCCGGGCATCGAGAAGAACCCGAAGTTTGAGGTGCTGGGCAGCACCATCGTCAACCACCGCATCACGGTGTTCGACAAGAACCATCCCCGCCTCGCCGATCCGCGCATCCGCCAGGCCTTCACCCACGCGATCGATCGCAAGGCGATCGTCGACGCGCTGTGGTCGGGCCGCACGCGGGTGCCGCCGGGCCTGCAGTGGGAATTCTACGGCCCGATGTTCGTCGAGAACTGGACGGTGCCGAGCTACGACCTCGGCAAGGCCAAGGCGCTGCTGAAGGACGCCAACTACAAGGGCGACCCGATCCCCTACCGCCTGCTCAACAACTACTACACCAACCAGGTGTCGACGGCGCAGGTGCTGGTCGAGATGTGGCGGGCCGCCGGCCTCAACGTCCAGATCGAGATGAAGGAGAACTGGCAGCAGGTCTTCGACACCAACAGCCCGCGCGCCGTGCGCGACTGGTCCAACAGCGCCGGCTTCAACGACCCGATCTCCTCGATCGTCGCCCAGCACGGGCCGCAGGGCCAGCAGCAGCAGGTCGGCGAATGGACCAACGAGGAGATGAACAAGCTCTCGGTCGCGATGGAGGTCGAGACCGACATGCAGAAGCGCCGGGCGATGTTCAAGCGCATGCTCGAGATCTGCGAGCGCGAAGACCCCGCCTACACGGTGCTGCACCAGAACGCGACCTTCACGGCCAAGCGCCGGGACATCAAGTGGAAGGCCTCGCCGTCCTTCGCCATGGAGTTCCGCGCCAACAACTTCTCGACCTGAGGGCGCCTCGATGACGGCTCCCCTCGTCGCGGTGCGCGACCTCACGGTCGATTTCGGTAACGGCGCGCAGGGCTCGCGCGCCGTCGACGGGGTGACCCTCGAGATCGCGCCGGGCGAGGCGCTGGGCATCGTCGGTGAATCGGGCTCGGGCAAGAGCGTGACCTGGCTAGCCGCGCTTGGTCTCCTGCCGACCAAGGCCCGCGTGACAGGCTCGGTCCGTCTCGAAGGGACGGAACTGGTCGGCGCTTCTCGCGGCGACCTCGAGAAGGTGCGCGGCGACCGCATCGCGATGATCTTCCAGGACCCGTCGAGCTGCCTCAATCCGGTCCATCGCATCGGCCGGCAGCTCGTCGAGGCGCTCGGCCTGCATCGGGAATTGTATGGACGCACCGCCGAGGCCGAGGCGCTGCGCCTGCTCGACCAGGTGGGGATCGCCGATGCCCGCCGGCGCCTGTCGGACTATCCGCACCTTCTCTCCGGCGGCCTCAACCAGAGGGTCATGATCGCCATGGCGCTGGCCGGCGAGCCGGACCTTTTGATTGCCGACGAGCCCACCACCGCGCTCGACGCCACGATCCAGGCGCAAATCCTGGCCCTGCTGGGACAGATCCGCCACGACATGGGCATGGCGATGGTGCTGATCAGCCACGATCTCGGTGTCGTGGCCGAGAATGTCGACCGGGTGGCCGTGATGTATGCCGGCCGCCTCGTCGAGGAAGCGCCCGGCGCCGACCTGTTCGCAGGGGCACGTCATCCCTACACACAGGGTCTGCTCGCGGCGCTGCCCGCCCTCACCGGTCCACGGCGCCGGCTGACCGCCATTCCGGGCACCGTGCCGGAACCGGGCAACGTGCCCGCCGGCTGCCGCTTCTCGCCCCGCTGCCCCGTCGCCGAAACACGTTGCGCAACCGTGCCGCCACCGGCGCGCAACGTCGGCTTCCTCCACGTCACCGCCTGCCACCGCCAGCTCGAGGCGGGCGTCTCGGTCTGGAGCCAGCCGCAGGCCGCCGAATGAGCCCGCTGCTGCAAGCCAGCGATCTGCGCCGCCACTACCAGGTCCGGGCCGGACAAGGTCTCTTTGCACCGAAGGCGGTGCTGCGCGCCGTCGACGGCGTGTCACTCACACTCGAGCCCGGCCGGACCCTGGGTCTGGTGGGCGAATCGGGCTGCGGCAAGTCGACAACCGGCAAGCTGGTGCTGGGACTGGTGCCGCCCACCGCCGGCACGGTGCTTTATCGTGGGGCGCCGCTGCCACGCCTGAATACGCCGGCCTGGCGCGGCCTGCGCCGGCATATCCAGATGGTCTACCAGGATCCGCTGGGCGCGCTCGACCGCCGCCTGCCGATCGGCAGCCAGATCGAGGAGCCGCTGGTCATCCATGAACAGGCCGCGGCCGACGAACGCCGCGACCGCGCGCTGGCCGCGATGGAATCGGTCGGCCTGCAGCGCCACCAGTACGAACGCTATCCGCACGAACTGTCGGGCGGCCAGCGCCAGAGGGTGGTGCTGGCGCGCGCCCTGATGACCAGCCCCGACCTGCTGGTCTGCGACGAGCCGGTTTCGGCGCTCGACGTCTCCATCCAGGCCCAGGTCGTGAACCTGCTGCTCGACCTGCAGGAGCGGCTGGGCATCGCCTATCTGTTCATCAGCCACGACCTCAAGGTGGTGCGCCAGGTGAGTCACGACGTGGCGGTCATGTATCTCGGCCGCATCGTCGAGCAGGGCGAGGCCGAGAGCCTGTTCGCGGCGCCGGCACACCCCTATACGCGGGCCCTGGTGGCGGCGATCCCGACCGTGAACTCCGGCAGCGGGCCCAAGCGCGAGCGCATCCTGCTGCAGGGCGATCCGCCGAACCCGGTGAACGTGCCCTCGGGCTGTTCCTTCCACACGCGTTGCCCCTTCGCCACCGCGCAGTGCCGCGCCGAGGCGCCGACACTCCAGCCGCTGGCCGGCGGCCGAATGGTCGCCTGCCATCGCGTCCACGAACCCGCGCTGCAGGTCGCCGCCTGATGCTGATGTTCGCCACCTCGCGCCTGTTGCGCGCGGGCCTCACCATCCTGTTCGTGATGACCTTCGCCTTCGTGGTGCTGCGGCTCTCGGGCGACCCGGCACTGATGATCATGTCGGTCGACGCGCCGCCCGAAGCGATCGCGGCCTTCCGCGAATCCTGGGGACTCAACCAGCCGATCTGGGAACAGTATCTCGCCTATATCGGCCACGCGCTGACCGGCGACTTCGGCAAGTCGATGCGCGACGGACGGCCCGCCATCGACCTCGTGCTGGAGCGCGTGCCGGCGACGCTCGCCATCACCCTGCCGGCGCTGGCGCTCAAGATCGGCCTCGGCATTCCCGCCGGCATCTATGCCGCGCTCCATCGCAACTCGATGGCCGACCGGCTGACCATGGCCGCCTCGGTCGCAGGCTTCACCATGCCGAGCTTCGTGCTGGCCTTGCTGCTGGTGCTGGTCTTCGCGGTCCAGCTCGGCTGGCTGCCAGCCAGCGGCAGCGTGGGCATTGCCTCCGCCATCCTGCCGATCGTGACCTTAGGGACTGGAGGCGCCGCCATCATGGCGCGCTTCACGCGTTCGGCCATGCTCGAAGTGCTGGGCCAGCCCTATATCCGCGCCGCCTCTGCCAAGGGCGTGACCTGGCGCACCGTCGTGACACGCCACGCGCTCCCCAATGCCGCCATCCCGACCGTCACGATCATCGGCTTCATGGTGGGCAGCCTGGTGGCCGGCGCCGTCGTGGTCGAAAGCGTCTTCGCCTGGCCGGGAGTCGGACGGCTGCTGGTGTCGGCCGTGGCCAACCGCGACCTCGCCGTCGTGCAGGCCATCCTGATGGTGATCGCGGCGTGGATGGTGATGGCCAACCTCACCGTCGATCTAGCCTATGGCTGGCTCGATCCGCGCGTGCGCGGCGCCGCTGCGCACTGACGGGACCCGCCATGGCCATCGCCGAAAAAGCACCCGCCGTTCCGGTCCTCGGCCGGATCCTCGCTTTGCCTCTTGGAGTCATCCTGGCGTCCGCCTGGCTGATCCTGATGGTGGTGACCGCGCTGGGCGCCGATTTCCTGCTGCCCTATTCGTTCACCGCCTTGGACCTCAAGGCGCGGCTGGCGCCGCCGGTCCTGCTGGGTGGCACTTGGGCCCACGTGCTGGGCACCGACGAGCTCGGCCGCGACGTGCTCTCGCGCCTCATCATGTCGATCCGCATGAGCCTGCTGATCGCGCTGTTCGGCACGATCATCGCCGCCACGCTCGGCACCGCGCTGGGCTTCCTTGCCGCACACTTCCGCAGATGGGTCGAGCAGATCGTGCTGATGGCCATCGACTTCCAGGCCAGCATGCCCTTCATGATCATCGCGCTGTCGGTGCTGGCCTTCCTGGGCAACAGCCTGCCGCTGTTCATCGCGCTGATGGGCTTCCATTCCTGGGAGCGCTACGCCCGCATCGCACGCGGCCTGACGCTCGCGGCCAACGAGCAGGGCTATGCCGCCGCGATCCGCCAGCTCGGCGCCAGTCCGGCGCGCATCTACGGCCTGCACATCCTGCCCAACATCGCCTCGACCCTGATCGTGTCGATGACGCTCACCTTCCCCGAGATCATCCTGCTGGAGAGCGGCCTCTCGTTCCTGGGCCTCGGCGTGCAGCCACCACTCGCCTCGCTCGGCAACATGGTGGGCTACGGCCGCGAGTACATCAGCCACGCGCCGTGGATCATGCTGGCGCCGGCCGCCACGATCGTGCTCACGACCTTGTCGATCAGCCTTTTGGGCGACTGGCTGCGCGACCGCCTCGACCCGACGTTGCGTTAGAGCAGGACGGCTCAATGGAGCGCGCCACTCCAGTGGCGCTCATATCTTGTTGATCAACGAAGCTTGAGCGCCACTGGAGTGGCGCGCTCCTCCGAAGCCGAATGATCCCTCTACGCTCGCTTCTTCCCCTGCGGGTAGACCGTCTCGCCGCGCTTCAGCATCTCAACGAAAGTCGCAATCTTCTTCTTGCGACCCGCCTCGGTCTTCATGTTCTCGGTCCGGAAGACGAGCGCGAAGCGGTTCTGGGCGGTGAGCGTCGCGAGCATCGCTTTGGCCTTGGGCTCGGCATCGACGGCGGCCTGCAGGTCGTCGGGAATCTTCGAGCCCTTGGTCCGGTAGGCGCGATCCCAACGACCGTCCTGCTTCGCTGCCTCGACCTGCTTCAGCCCGTGCGCGGTCATGCGCTTTTTCTCGATCAATCGGGCGACGTTATCGACGTTGATCTGGCTCCAGACGCTCCTGGCGCCGCGCGGCGTATAGCGCTGCAGGAAGCTCTTGTCGTCGAAGCCCTTGCGGATGCCGTCGATCCAGCCCCAGCACAGAATGACGTCGATCGCCTCCTTAGGGGTGATCGACTTCAGGCCGGAGCCGACCTTGTGGATCTTGATCCAGACTTCGCTTTCCTTGTCGTGATGCTTGCCCAGCCATTTATGGAAGCTGGCTTCCGTCGGGAACTCGTGGACCTTGGCCGGGTCGACCGTGACCGGCGCCATCAGCAAACCCGGTAACGTTCGACGGCTTCCATATCCAACTCGATGCCAAGACCCGGACCCTCCGGCAGAACGACGTGGCCGTCTTCGAGCTTGAGCGGCGTCTTCAGCAGCTTGGTGCGCAGCTCATTGTCGCTCATGTCGTATTCCAGCATCGACGGATGCGGCGGATGCTCGGTGTGCGGCGTTGCCGGCAATGAAGCGAGGAAGTGGCAGGCCGTTGCGAGACCCACCGCGCCGCCCCAGACATGCGGCGCGACCCGCAGGTTCTGCGCATGCGCCAGCGCCACGATGCGCTTGGCCTCGGTGATGCCGCCGACACCCGGGATCGAGGGCTGCACGATGTCGATGCAGCGCCCGTCGATCAGCGCGCGGAAATCGCGAACCGTGTGATGCGCCTCGCCCGCCGCCAGCGCGATGGGCGAGCGCGCCCGCAGCTCGGCATAGCCGCGGAAATCGCCCGGCGGCAGCGGCTCCTCGATCCAGTGGATGTTGAACGGCTCGATCGCCCGGGCGCATTCCAGCGCCACGTCGGCGGTGTAGGCGCCGTTGATGTCGACCAGCAGCAGCTTGTCCGGCCCGATCGCCTCGCGCGCGAGCTTCACCCTCTCGACATCGCTCTTGATGCCGCGGCCGATCTTGATCTTGGTGCCGGCATAGGGATGGTTCGCCGCCTCCGCCATCATGTGCTCGAGCTGGCGGTCGGGATTGTTGGAGAAGAAACCAGTCGAGGCATAGGCTGGAAAGCGCGTGGCGCCGCAGCCGCCGATCAGGTCGCAGACCCTCACGCCGAAACCGCGGGCGATGGCATCCCACAGTGCTACGTTGATGCCGGCGAGACACGAGGTGAGCTGGTTGCCGACCCCGAGATGATAGATCGCGTTGCGCACCCGCGCCTCGACATGGTCGAAGTCGAAGATGCTGCGGCCGACGAACATCGGCTCGAGCATGCGGAAATATTCCCGCGTGACCATCGGATTGCCGAAAGCCTCGCCGACGCCCGTCACGCCCTGGTCGGTCTCGACCTCGACCAAGCCGCCCTGGCGACGGAAGCCGCCGCCGCGCGACATGCCGTAGGCTTTTTCCGGCGCGAAGGCATATTCGAGTCCGATGAACGAAAGACGCCGGATCGTCGGCATGGCAGCTCCTGCAAATCCCGCGCTATGGTGGGGCCCAAAGCCAATCGGAGGCAACCGCTCATGACCAGCATTCCCCAGGGCATTCCCAAGACCCATCGCCGCGTCGTTCTCGTGCGTCGTCCGCCCGGCGAGCCGGCCGAATCCGATTTCCGCGTCGAGGAGGCGCCGGTGCCCGAGCCGCGCCATGGCGAGGTGCTGGTGAAGGTGCATTACCTCTCGCTCGATCCCTACCAGCGCGGCCGCATGCGCGACGCCGCCTCCTACGCCTCTCCGGTCGGCCTCAACGAGGTGATGACCGGCGGCACGGTGGGCGAGGTCGTGGCCTCGCAGAATCCTGCCTTCAAGGTCGGCGACATCGTCGAGGATCGTCTCGGCTGGCAGGAATATGCGATCGGCGGCGGCCCCGCGCTGCGCAAGGTCGATCCTTCGCTGGCGCCGATCTCGACCGCCAACGGCGTGCTCGGCATGCCGGGCATGACCGCCTATTTCGGCCTCCTCCATGTCGGCCAGCCCAAGCCCGGCGAGACCGTCGTCGTGTCGGCCGCCTCCGGCGCGGTCGGCCAGGTGGTGGGCCAGATCGCCAAGATCATGGGTTGCCGCACCGTCGGCATCGCCGGCGGCGCGAAGAAGTGCGCCTTCGTGAAGGACGAGCTCGGCTTCGATACCTGCATCGACTACAAGGCGGAGAAGGACCTCGACGCCGCGCTGCGCGCCGCCTGCCCCAACGGGCCCGATGTCTATTTCGACAATGTCGGCGGCGAGATCACCGACGCCGTGCTGCGCAACATCAACTTCTTCGGCAGGGTGGCGCTGTGCGGCTCGATCTCGCAGTATAACGCGACCGGCGCCTCGATGGGCCCGCGCCTGCTCGGCACCTTCGTCGGCAAGCGCGTGATGGCGCGCGGCTTCATCGTCACCGACTTCGCGCAGCATTACGGCCCGGCCATGCGCCAGATGGGCGAATGGATCCGCGACGGCAAGCTCAAGTACCGCGAGGACATCGTCGAGGGCATCGACAAGGCACCCCGCGCCTTCATCGGCCTGCTGCGCGGCGAGAACTTCGGCAAGATGCTGGTCAAGCTCGCATGAGCTACGACGCGCCCTTCGCCGGCCTGAAAGTCGTCGACCTGAGCCAGGGCATTGCCGGCCCCTACTGCGCCATGCTGCTGGCCCAGCACGGCGCCGAGGTGATCAAGGTCGAGGGCATCGGCGAGGGCGACTGGGCGCGCATCCTGGGGGTGCACTACGGCAGTCACAGCGCCTTCTCGATCATCGGCAACATGGGCAAGCGCAGCCTCTCGGTCGATCTCAAGAGCGAGGCCGGCAAGGAGATCGTGTGGCGCTTGCTGAAGGAGGCCGACATCTTCCTCGAAGGCTTCAGGCCGGGCGTGATCAAGCGCCTGGGCTTCGACTATGAAACGGTGTCGGCCAAGGTGCCGCGCCTGCTCTACGTGTCGATCTCGGGCTTCGGCCAGACCGGGCCCCTTTCCGAACGGCCGGCCATGGATCCGGTTCTGCAGGCCTATACCGGCCTGATGGCGGAGAATCGCGGCGAAGACGGGATTCCTCATCGCGTTCCGGTGATCGTCGTCGACATGTCGACCGCGCTCTACGCCTTCCAGGCCGTGAGTGCCGCGCTCTATGCGCGGCGCGACGAGGCGAAAGGGCGCTACATCGATGTCAGCCTTATGCAGTCGGCGACGGCGCTGCAGTCGATCCGGCTGATGGCCTGCCATCTCGAAGGCGGCACGATGAAGCCGGGCGGCGTGCCCGGCGGCGTATTCAGGACGGCGGACGGCTGGATGTCGATCCTCGCCATCAAGGACAGCGATTGGCAGAGCCTCTGCAAGCTGATGGATGTGCCCGCGCTGGCGCACGAAGAACGCTTCGCCACGCCGGCGGCACGCATCGCCAACGAAGCAGCACTCTATGCGATCGTGCGACCGATGATCGAGGCGAAGCCGTCGGCGCACTGGAGCCAGAAGCTCACCGAAGCCAAGCTGATGCACGAGCGGCTGAACAGCTACGCCGACTTCATCGACCAGCCGCACGTCAAGGAAACCGGCCTGATCCACTGGCTCGAACAGGCAGGCGTGCCGACGAAAGTGCCGGTCCCCGCTTTGCCCGGCATGCTGCCGCCGGAACCGGGCACGGCCCGCGCCGAAGCACCGGTGCCCGGCCAGCACAGCCGCGCGATCCTGGGCGAACACGGCTACTCCGAGGGCGAGATTGCTTCCCTGCTCGCCAACGGCACCATCGCGACGGGTTAGCGCTACGCGTCGAATTCCCGAAGGCAACGCTCGACGCGCCGCATCAGCCCGTCTTCCAACCGTCCAAGGATCGGATGCCGGAGACCGTCGTCATGCAGCCGATGCGCGACCTCGGGAATGGTCGTCAGCATGTCCCGGCAAAGTCTGCGTACCCGGATCGACAGGCTTCCCTCCGGCAGGTTCAGCTCCTGCTCGGTCCTCGTCCACTGTCTCGGTCCGATGCGGGCAAGGAAATACTCCCGGCCGACTTTCATCGCGAGCTTGAGTCGCCGCTCGTCGAGAGCGTCATAGGGCAGTGCGCTGGCGAGGTCGTAAAGGGGCGCCAGTCGCACCCGGCCTCGCGGCGCATGGAGAAGCGAATAGTTCTTGGCATGCGCGTCGGTGCCGCCGATCAGCCAGTTGAAGATCAGCGCCTGCACGAACGTGTCGACATCGGCCTGGGGATCGCTCGAGTGCCGGCGCAGCAGGTCCACGATGTCGGCCGGCGTCGGGCCACCCTCGTTCTGGTACTTGGATGTCGGCATGACGCCCAGCCCCTGGCACATATCCTCCTGATGGACGCGGGCGATGCCGCGCGATGTCGAGCGCCGGTCGTAGCGTTCGACCACGATCGCAACCTCATCCTCGAAACGCTTCACCTCGCTGAAAGCGGCAGGAAGGTTCAAGGCCCGGGCGAGGACGAGGCAGAAATGCTCGTTCTCGGCATGCCCGTCGAACTCGTCGCTCGGCGGCTTCAGGATGTGGGTCGTCGGCACGCGTCCCGACGGCACGCCCCAACGCCGCTCGCGCAGCAGCAGGGCCGTTTTCGCCTGCGCACCGGCCAGGCTGAACTGACCCGTGTCCCCCGGCAGGCGCATCGCCGTCCCGTCGCGCCGCAACATCCGCAATCGCTCCGCCACATCGTGCTCGGTCAGCCACTCGACCCGCGGCGCATCGAAGGCCGGGTCGTCGAGCCTCTCCCGGCGGACGAACTGGACGGCGCCGGCGCAATCCTCGCCGACATTGGCAATGAGGGCGAAGGGATTGCGGGCCGAGACGTGAAACATCCTGGCCCACTTTGCAAGCACGAGTTCGTTGTCCGGCAACAGGCCCCAGATGAAGGCCTCGATCTTCGGGCTGGGATGTTCGGCTGCCTCAAGGGGCAAGGACAGCGAGACCGGCATCGCCACGTCCGACTGCAGCCACTGCCGATCATATGTGAAGGCCAGTTTACCATCACGATTACGCGTCACCTCGCCCGCAACGGCACCGCCCAGCAGCACGACGAGACGCCGATCTGTCATCGCCGCAACCCTCTCGCCCGTTCGATCACGGCATCGATGTCGACATCGAGGCCCAGGTCTCGGCGGCGGCCTTCGACCGGCGACGCCTCACTCTCGCGCTGCGACGGCGTTTCTTCCGAAGAGACTTCAAGCTGCAGGTCGAGTACTCGCAGAGTGCGCAGCAACAACCCGATCTCGGCCCGTGACTTCCCGGCTTCTATCTCGACGATCCATTGCCGGCTCACGCCAACGCGTTCGGCAAGCGACTGCTGGTCCCAGTTCAGTTGGCGGCGGCGGTGGCGGATGGCGGCGCCCAGCTCCGCAACGGTGTGGACGGGCATCAGATCCTCGTGTCGTCGAACGGCGACATATTAGCATTGTCGCCGTTCGGCGACAAGAGCGTGTCGTCGAACGCCGACATATTTTTGATTGTCGCCGAACGGCGACACCGCCCCTACACTATCGGCCCTGATCGGAGGAAACTTTGCCCGCACTCAAGAAGGCCGTCGTGGTCGGCGCCCTGGGCGTCATCGGCCGCTACATCGTCGAAAGGCTGGTGGCCGAGGGCGACTGGCAGGTGATCGGCCTGTCGCGCCGGCCGGAGAAGGACGGGCCGCGCTACCGCCACGTCTCGGTCGACCTGCTCGACCTCGACGACGTGGCCGCGAAGCTGAGGGACCTGCGCGACGTCACGCACATCTTCTATGCCGCCTTCCAGCCCGGCACCGGCAATGCGGCGGGCTATGCCTCGGTGATCGCGCCCAATCGCGACATGCTGGTGAACTCGGTCACCGCCATCGCCCAGGCGTCGCGCAAACTGCAGCGCGTCGTGTTGGTCACCGGCACCAAGTATTACGGCACGCATCTCGGCCCGCTGAAGACGCCGATGCGCGAGACCGATCCGCGTCACATGCCGCCCGACTTCTACTTCGATCAGATCGACTGGCTGATGGACTTCCGGCGCGGCAAGAAGTGGAGCTGGACGGAGCTCAGGCCCCAGACGCTCTGCGGCTTCGCGCCCGGCACGGCGATGAGCATCATGCCCGCAATCGCCGTCTATGCCGCGATCTCCAAGGAACTCGGCCTGCCGTTGCGCTTTCCCGGCAAGCCGGGTGCCTACGGCACGATCTACCAGGTGACGGAATCCTCGCACTTCGCCGGCGCCGCCCTCTGGGCCGCGACCGAGAAGCGCGCCGCCAACCAGGCCTACAACATCACCAACGGCGACTATTTCCGCTGGCGCAACGTCTGGCCCCGTATCGCCGAGGTCTTCGACATGAAGGTGGGCGAGCTGCAGACGATCAGCCTGACCCAGCACATGGCCGACAAGGAAGAGCTGTGGGCGGAGATGACGAAGAAGTACCGGCTGAAGAAGTTCGAGTTCGGCCAACTCGTCGCCTGGCCGTTCGCCGACTATGTGTTCGGCTCCGACTGGGACGTGATGTCCGATGTCACAAAGAGCCGGCAGCATGGCTTCCACGAGGTGGTCGACAGCGAAGCCATGTTCGAGCGCCTGCTGACGCGTTTTCGCAAGGAGCGTATCGTACCGTGATTACCCTGCTCGATCCTGCAAGCTATCGCCGCACGCCGTGGAAGAACGGCGGCGGCACGACCGTCGATATCGCCTATTCGGGCGACGTCTGGCGGTTCGGCCGCACCCCGATCGTGCAGCCCGGTCCTTTCTCCGACTACACGGGCTTCGACCGCGTCCAGGTCCTAGTCTCCGGCAGCGGACTCGTGCTGGAGACGCCCGAGGGCGAGATCGACGTGCGCCAGCCTTTCCGGCCGGTGCACTTCAGGGGCGAGACACCGATCGTGAGCCGGCTCGAGTCGGGGCCGGTCGAGGTGGTCAACCTGATCGGCGACCGGGCGCAGGTGACGGTCGACATCGCGGCCCTCGACGAGGGCCGCACGCTCGTCCTGAAGCCCGGCACGCACATCGCCTATAGTCCTCACGGCGATGCCGCGGTGTCGGTACAGGGCGAGGAGCGCAAACTCGCCTCGGACTATGCGCTGCGGCTGGACATCACCGGCCCGACGCGGCTGAGCGGCATCGTGGGCTGCCTGCTGGTCGGCAGCATCATCTAGGGACGGGAGACGAATTCGATGCGGATCGCGGTTGTCGGCGCCGGGGGCGTCGGAGGCGGATATGGCGCGGCACTCGCGCATGCCGGGGCGGACGTCACCTTCATCGCGCGTGGCGCCCATCTGGCGGCCATGAAGCAGAACGGACTGAGGGTCGACAGTCCGCGCGGCAATACGCACCTGCAGCCGACGCAGGCCACGGAGAATCCGGCCGAGGTCGGCCCGGTCGACTATGTGCTGTTCTGCGTGAAGCTGTGGGACGTCGACAGCGCGGGCGCGGCGATCAAGCCGATGATCGGTCCCGACACCGCGGTCATCACGCTCCAGAACGGCGTCGATGCCCATGAGCGGCTGATCCCGATCCTCGGCGCCCGCGCCGTGATGCCGGGCGTCGCCAATATCAGCGCGACCATCGCCGAGCCGGGCCTGATCCGCCAGACCGGCACGGTCATGCGCATGGTGTTCGGCGAGCCCGACGGCAACCGCAGCCCGCGCGCCGTTTCCTTCCTGGAGATGTGCAAGAAGGCCGGCATCGAGGGCGTGCTGAGCGAGGCCATCCTGACCGACCTCTGGATCAAGTTCGTGCTGCTGGCCTCCAATGCCGGCGTCATGGCGCTGACACGCCTGCCGGTCGGCAAGCTGCGCGACGATGCCGACGTCAACGCCATGTTCGGTGCCGCCTACGCCGAAGTGGCCGCGGTCGGCCACGCCCTGGGCGTCACCCTGCCCGGCGACATCGTCGAACGGACCTTCAACTTCAACCGCAACGCGCCGCCGGCCCTGATGGCGTCCATGGCGGTCGACCTGCTGCGCGGCAACCGGATCGAGCTGCCCTGGCTGTCGGGCAAGGTCGTGGAGCTGGGCAAAAAGCACAATGTCCCGACACCGACACATGCGCTGATGTATGCTGCGCTGAAGCCCTACATCATGGGCACGCCAGCCTGAGGGAAACCATGCGCGTCCTGCTCGTCCTATTGTTCGCCCTTGCCGCGGGCAGCGCTTCGGCCGCCGACCTCAAGCTGCTGACCGCCGGCGCCTACAAGTCGGCCGCCATCGAGATCGTCGCCGACTTCGAGAAGAAGAGCGGCCACAAGGTCACGATCGACACCGGCACGGCCGGCGCGCTGCAGAAGCGGGTGTCCGGCGGTGAGTATTTCGACGTGCTGGTGATCCCGCCGATCGCCATGGCGCCGCTGTTGACGACCCGCGTCGACGAGAGCAGCGCCAAGGAGCTCGCCCGCGCCGGCGTCGGCCTGGCGATCAAGCAAGGTGCGCCCGTTCCCGACATCTCCGAGGTCGACGGCTTCAAGAAGGCGCTGCTGGACGCGCGCGCCATCGCCTATATCGATCCGGCGGCCGGCGGCTCGAGCGGCATCTACCTCGCCCAGCTCTTCCAGCAGATGGGCATCGCCGACCAGCTCAAGCCCAAGAGCGTGCTGGTCCAGGGCGGCCTGGTCGCCGACCGCATCGTCGACGGCAAGGCCGACATCGCGCTCCAGCAGAGCAGCGAGCTGATGGGCGTGCCCGGCGTGCAGTTCGTCGGCCCGATCCCGCTGATGGTGCAGAACTACACGATCTATTCGGGCGGCGTGGCCCTGGGCTCCGGCAACCGCGCCGCCGCCGACGCGCTGCTGCTGGCGCTGGCCAATCCCGAGAACGGGAAGATCCTGAAGTCGAAGGGCCTCGATAGTCCCTGAGGCGGCAATAAGGATCCTTCGCTGCGCTCAGCAACCATTAAGATTGAACTGTCATGCGACAGTGTTGCGAGCTGAGATCCACGGGGTGC
>NZ_JBXAPM010000015.1:0-161890 GCF_058803965.1 Reyranella sp. GW821-FHT14A01 | reverse complement strand
CCGGTTCGATCCCTCCGCCAAGGCAAGGCGGCACAGCTCTTCCCGGCTCTTCTCCCGGTCCTGGAACGGCATCGGAAGCCTCATGGGTACACTCCCTGGGAGTGTTCACCATGTCTCCGAACATCCGTTCACTATGTCTCCGGTCCGTACACAGATGACTGGGGAGGAAATGGACACGGCGCTGGCACGCTTGTTGCCTTCATGGGGACACCGCTTGGGGCGGAGTGGGAGTCCTTCATGATCAATCGTCGTCGTCTTCTCGCCAGCGCCAGCGTGGCTGCCGCCGGAACGCTCGCCGCGCCGTCGATCCTGCGCGCCCAGGCCGGACAGACGGTCAAGATGGGCGCGCTCCGCCTCGTCCACTCGATGCCGCCGCACTTCTACGAGAAGTTCGCGCCCGCCGGCCTCAAGATCGAGATCATCACCTTCGACAGCCCGACCGATTGCAAGAACGCCGTGGTCACCAAGTCGGTCGACCTCGGCACCTTCGGCATCGCCGCCGGCATCCTGGGCGCCGCCGCCGGCGAGCCGGTCGTCGTTGTCGGCGCGATGTCGAACAAGGGCATGGGCGTGATCTCCAAGGCCGGATCCGACGTGAAGACGATCAAGGACCTCAAGGGCAAGAAGGTCGGCATCTGGCCGGGCTCCACGCAGGAGGTCTTCATCCTCGAGCGCATGCGCATGGAAGGTCTCACGCCGAAGGACATCACCTCGGTCCGCGTGCCGTTCGGCGAGATGCCGGCGATGCTCTCGCGCGGCGACATCGACGCCTATGTCGGCGCCGAGCCGGGCCCCGCCCTTTCCATCACCTCCGGCGTCGGCCAGCTCGTCGAATATCCCTATGGCACGGCCATGGGCGGCCTCAACATGATCATCGGCACCAACGAGGAGACTGTCGCCAAGAACCCCGACGTCATCCGCACCATGCTGAAGATCCATCGCCAGGCCGTCGAGTTCATGTCGGCGAACAAGCCGGCGGTGGTCGACATGACCGTGCAGAAGCTCGGCGCCAACCGCGCCGCGGTCGAGCAGGTGCTCGCCGCCAACAATGTCGAGTATGTCTGGAAGCTCGACGACAAGGTGCAGGGCCAGGCCAAGACCTACGCCCAGCACATGCTCGAGCTGAAGCAGATCCGCGCCCTGCCGAAGTTCGAGACCTTCCTCAATCCGAAGTTCTCGAACGAGATCGCCAGCTAGCGAGACTGACATGGCGATCGTCGAGACAGGATCGGTCCCGGTGCCGGCCGTTGCCTCGGTGACGGCGGCGCCGCGCCGCTCGCGGTCGACATGGTCGCGCGTCAAGCCGACCGTGCTGGCGCTGATCGTGCCGCTGATCCTGCTGGCCTTCTGGCAGGTCGCGACGACGCAGCAATGGACCCGGCTCATCCCGACGCCCTACCAGGTCGGCGAGTACATGGTCGATTTCGCGGTGGGCGGCATCTACGACGATGCCTACTCCGCGACGCTGACGACCCATCTTCTGGCCTCGATGAGCCGCGTCTATGGCGGCTTCGCGCTGGCCGCTCTCTTCGCCCTGCCGATCGGCATCCTGATCGGCCGCGTGCCGGCCGCACGCATGGTGCTCGACCCGTTCCTGCAGGTGATGCGGCCGATCCCCGTCACCGCCTGGCTGCCGCTGTCGATGATCCTGTTCGGCCTGGGCGCCAAGTCGGCCTTCGCACTGGTCTGCCTCGGCGCCTTCTATCCGATCCTGCTGAACACGATCTTCGGCGTGCGCTCGGTGGACCCCAAGCTGTTCGAGGCGGCCTCGATGCTGGGCTGCCGCGGCAACGCCCAGTTCTACAAGGTGGTGCTGCCGGCTGCGACGCCGTCGATCTTCACCGGGCTGCGGCTCGGCCTCGGCCTTGCCTGGTTCGTCATCGTCGTCGGCGAGATGACCGGCGTGCCGCAGGGCCTGGGCGCCGTCATCATGGACGGCCGCACCCTGTCGCGCACCGAGCTGGTGATCTGCGGCATGATCGTGATCGGGCTCGCGGGCTACATCTCCGACCGCGTGGTCGTGGTCATCGGCAACCGCCTGCTGCGCTGGAGCCCCACCCATCATGGCTGACACCGCCACGCCGATCATCGAGATCCGCAACGTCTTCAAGACCTTCCAGCTGCAGGACCAGACGATCCATGCGCTCTCCGACGCGCACCTCTCGATCAACAAGGGCGAGTTCATCTGCCTGATCGGCGCCTCGGGCTGCGGCAAGTCCACCCTGCTGCGCATCATGGCGGGCTTCGACCAGCCCTCGTCGGGCCAGGCGCTGATGTGGGGCAAGCCGATCGCCGGCCCCGATCCGTCGCGCGGCATGGTGTTCCAGGACTATGCGCTGTTCCCGTGGCTGAGCGTGCGCGAAAATATCGGCTTCGGCCCGTCTGCGCGCGGCCTGGGTCGGGCCGAGGTCAAGCAGATCGTCGACAAGTTCATCGACCTGGTGGGCCTGTCCAAGTTCGCCAACGCCTATCCGCACCAGCTCTCGGGCGGCATGAAGCAGCGCGTGGCGATCGCCCGCGTGCTGGCCAACGACGCCGAGCTGGTGCTGATGGACGAGCCGTTCGGCGCCCTCGACGCCATGACGCGCGAGCGCCTGCAGGACGAGCTTCTCGACATCTGGGAGCGCACCAAGCTCACCGTCGTGTTCGTGACGCATGCGGTCGAGGAAGCGATCCTGCTGGCCAACCGCGTGGTCGTGATGACGCCGGGACCCGGTCGCATCGAGAGCGACAACCTGCTCGACCTGCCGCGTCCGCGCGACGTGGCGAGCCCCGAGTTCAACGCCATCCGCCGCGTGCTGAGCGCCAAGCTGCACAGCCACCACGGCAAGAAGGCGGCCTGATCCTTCAGCGACGCCGCGGCCTGCGCAGCATCGGCACAATGGTCGGCGAGCTGCCGTACTGGATCTGGCCCGTGATCTCGAAACCGTGGCGCTGGTAGAGCGGTATGTTCCTGGGGTTCGACGATTCGAGATAGGCCGGCACGCCATCGCGATCGCAGATCCCGGTGACATGAGCGAGCAGCGCGCCGCCCAGCCCCTTCCCCTGGTGCCTCGGGTCGATGCCGATCAGCGGCAGGTACCAGTGCGGCTCGCTTGGGTGATGGCTCTCCATCTGCCGCATCACCTGCATTCCGTCGCTCATCGACTGCGGCGACGCCGTGGTCCGCATCACCTCGCCAAGCGCTGCCCCATCCGGTTCGACGCCCGGCGGCAGCCAGAGCGCCGTGCCGGCATGATCGCCGACGATGTGGGCGCCGCCCTTCGCAAAGCCCGCGCCACCGAACGCCCTGGCGAAGCGCGGAAAGGCGTCGAGATAGGCCTGCGCATTCGGCCACGTCCAGCGCGTCGCCGGATCGGTGCTGAAGGCGAGCGTCAGCGTGGCGATAGCCGCCGCCTCTTCCGCCGGCGTGGCGTTCCGAACCGTCTTCACCATGATCGCCTCACAGGATCGCTGCCATCGAGGACGGCAGCGATCCTGAGGGCGTCCTGTCACTTCCCGCAATAGGCTTCGATGCGATAGCCGTCGGGGTCGATCACGAAGGCGGCGTAGTAGGTCGGGCTGTAATCGGACCGGACACCGGGCTTGCCGTTGTCCTTGCCGCCGGCCTTGAGCGCTCCTGCGTGGAAGGCGTCGACCGATTTCCGGTCCTTCGCCACCAGGCAGAAATGCAGGTTGGACTCCCTGTCCGCCTTCACAGGACTCGCCGACTTGCCGATCCACAGGCCGACTTCCTTTTCGCCGTAGCCCAGCGATGTCTCGCCATCGCTCAGCCGCGCGTAGCCGAGAGGCTTCAACGCCGCATCGTAGAACGTCCGGGCTCGGGCAACGTCCGCAACGCCGATGGAAACATGGTCGAACATGGCAATTCCCTCCTTCATAACCATATAACTGGTTATATAGTTATTCATGAGCCCTGCCTTGTCAACCCGACAACCGGTTAGTAAGTCCGGTCGATGACTGCCCCCGACCTCTGTCTGGACTTCGCCAACACGCGCTATTGGCGCGGCCAGGCGACGCCGACGGAGACGCTGAATGCGCCGGCCGATCTCGCGGCCTGGGCCAAGGCGCCGAAGGCGCCGGTTCAGGAGGAATTCGAGCAAGCACTGGTCCTGCGCGAAACAATCCATCGGCTGTTCGATGCCGTAGCGCAGGGCAAGGCGCCGCCCGGGCGGGACTTCGAGGCGCTGAACGCGGCCCTCGCGGCAGCCCCCGCCCGCACGACACTCAAGCGCGGCAAGGACAGCTACGACTGGGACCTCGACCTGAAATCGGGCACGGCGCTGGCGCTGCTCGCGCCCGTCCTGTGGTCGGCCGGCGACCTGCTGGCCAGCGCGAAACTCGGCAAGATCCGCCGCTGCGCCAACCCGGACTGCCTCTACCTGTTCCTGGACGAGAGCCGGGCCGGCAAGCGGCGCTGGTGCACCATGTCGTCCTGCGGCAATCGCGCCAAGGCGAAGCGCCACTATCACAAGAGCAAGCAGGCATAGAAAAGGGCCCCGGTGATGGGGCCCTTGTAATTACCGTGTGGGCTTTCGCGCCTCTGAAGGCGCTGTCGCCCACCCGCGCGTGTGAACGCGCGCTAGCGCAGAATAGACTGCAGCTTCATTGCGACGCCCATGTCGCCTTCGATCTTGAGCTTGCCGGTCATGAACGCGGTCATGCCGTCGAGCTTGCCTTCGATGAGGTCGGCGAAGTCGCTGAAATCCATCTTGATGGTGCAGTCGGCATCCGTGTCGTCGTTGGTGACGGCCGGCGGGTTCTGGTTGCCGTCGATGAGGACGACGCCCTGATCCGTGGCGAACTTGACGCTGTTTCCGAAGGACGACTTCTTGGAAGCGCCTTCCTTCATTTTCGCGGTGATTTCCTGCAAGGTCATGGGCGAGTTCCTCCAGTCGGCCAATGGTCTGGGGGCTTACTTGACCTTTACGTAAACGTCAAATACAGGCCGGTAAACGGCCGTTCAATCCGGAGGAAACATGACGTATCGCTCGGTCTTCAAACCGGGATTGTTTGAGGGCCAGACCATCGTCGTGACCGGCGGGGGCAGCGGCATCGGACGCTGCACCGCGCACGAGATCGCGTCGCTCGGCGCCCATGCCGTCATCACCGGCCGCAAGCAGGAGAAGCTCGACGCGGTGAAGGCCGAGATCGAGGCGGTGGGCGGCACCTGCGAGACGCATGTCTTCGACATCCGCGAGGAAGCCCAGGTCAAGGAAGCGATCGCAGCGATCGTGGCGAGGAACGGCCGCATCCACGGCCTGTTCAACAATGCCGGCGGCCAGTTCCCCTCGCCTGCCGCCAATCTCAGCGCCAAGGGCTTCGACGTCGTCGTGCGCAACAACCTGACGGGCGGCTTCATCGTGAGCCGCGAGGTCTTCATCCAGTCGATGCAGGAGCACGGCGGTTCGATCGTCAACATGACGGCCGACTACCGCAACGGCTTCCCCAACATGGTGCACACCGGCGCCGCGCGTGCCGGCATGGCGAACCTCACCATGACCTTGGCCTACGAATGGGCGGCGGCCGGCGTGCGCGTGAACTCGGTGGCGCCGGGCTGGGTTGCCTCCTCCGGCATGGACACCTACACGGGTGAGTTCAAGGAGCAGATCCCCAAGCTCAAGGGCTACTGCCCATTAGGGCGCCTCGCCACCGAGAGCGAAATCTCCGCCGCCGTCTGCTTCCTGCTGAGCGACGCCTCCGCTTACATGACCGGCACGGAACTGCGCATCGACGGTGGCGTGCCGCTGGCCAACCGGTCCGTCGACCTACCGGCGACTGACAAGTCGAAGCCGTTCAACGGCTTCCACCTCGCCAAGACACCCAAGGTCCTGGGCGGCTGAGGACGACATGCCCCTCCTCGAAAGCCAGATCGATCGCAACAGCGACGAGTTCAAGCAGAACCGCGAACGCATGCTCGCCTCGATCGCGGAGTTCCGCGACGCCGAAGCGAGCGTCCAGGCGGCCACCGAGAAGTCGCGGGCGCGCTTCGCCAAGCGCAAGCAGCTCATGCCGCGCGAGCGCATCGCGCTGCTGCTCGACCGCGGCGCGCCCTTCCTCGAACTGATGCCGCTCGCCGGCTACCGCATGCACGACGACAAGGACGGATCGAGCGCCGGCGGCGGCTCGGTCGCGGGCATCGGCTATGTCGAGGGCGTGCGTTGCGTCGTGTCGGCCTCGAACTCTGCCATCAAGGGCGGCACCGTTGCGCCCTCCGGCCAGCGCAAGGGCCAGAGGGTCCAGCAGATCGTGATGGAGAACAAGCTGCCGGTCGTGAACCTGGTCGAGTCCGGCGGCGCCAACCTCCTTTATCAGGCCGAGATCTTCGTGCCCGGCGGCCGCGGCTTCGCCAACCAGGCGCGCATGTCGGCGCGCGGCATCCCGCAGGTGACGGTGGTGCACGGCTCCTCGACCGCGGGCGGCGCCTATCTGCCCGGCCTCTCCGACTACGTCATCATGGTGCGCAACCAGGCCAAAGTGTTCCTGGCCGGCCCGCCGCTGCTCAAGGCCGCGACCGGCGAGATCGCGACCGACGAGGAGCTGGGCGGCGCCGAGATGCACGCCACCGTCTCCGGCGTCGCCGAATGGATGGCGGAGAACGACGCCGACGGCATCCGCATGGCGCGCGACGTGATCGCGAAGTGGCACTGGAACGACCGGCTGCCGCCGCGCGCCGAGCGGTCCTTCAAGGAGCCGCTCTACGACGTCGAGGAGCTATGCGGCGTCGTTCCGCCCTCGCACAAGGAGCCCTACGACGTGCGCGAAGTCATTGCGCGCCTGGTCGACGGTTCGGACTTCCTCGAATTCAAGGCGCTGTTCGACCAGCAGACGATCTGCGGCTGGGCCGCGATCGAGGGCGAGCCGGTGGCGTTGATCGGCAACAATGGTCCGATCACCACCAAGGGCGCGGTGAAGGCCGCGCAGTTCATCCAGCTCTGCTGCCAGCAGGGCACGCCCATCGTCTACCTGCAGAACACGACGGGCTACATGGTGGGCACCGAGAGCGAACGTGGCGGCATCGTCAAGCACGGCTCCAAGATGATCCAGGCGGTGGCCAACGCGACCGTGCCGCAGATCACCATCGTGATCGGCGGCAGCTTCGGCGCCGGCAACTACGGTATGTGCGGCCGCGCCTTCGACCCTCGCTTCATCTTTGCCTGGCCCAACACGCGTACGGCGGTGATGGGCGGCGAGCAGGCGGCGGGCGTCATGAAGACCGTGACCGAGCAGAAGTTCCTGCGCGAGGGCAAGGAGCCTCCGCACGAGCAGATCGACAAGATGTTCAAGGGCATCGTCGACCAGTTCGAGCGCGAATCGACCGCGCTCTACGGTACTGCCCATCTCTGGGACGACGGCATCATCGACCCGCGCGACACGCGCCGCGTCCTCGCCTTCACCCTGTCGATCGCCCGCGAATCGATCGTGCGACCGCTCAATCCCATCTCCTTCGGCGTGGCGAGGATGTGAAGAATGAGCGCAGCACCATTCGTGTCATCCCGAGCGCAGCGAGGGATCCTTAACAACGCCGCCCGACAAGGATCCCTCGCTGCGCTCGGGATGACACGGGAAATGGATCGCAAGACTGTGCGCAAGGAGTCGTCCAAATGAAATTCACCCCCGAGCATGAGGCATTGCGCCAGACCTGGAAGACGCTGATCGATCGCGAGATCAATCCCTATGTCGACCAGTGGGAGAAGGAGGGCCAGTTCCCGGCCCATGAGCTGTTCAAGAAGATGGGCGATGCCGGACTGCTGGGCGTCGACAAGCCCGTCGAATATGGCGGCTCCGGTCTCGATTTCTCCTACGCCATGGTCTGCGCCGAATCGCTGGGATGGGTGAACGGCGGCTCGATCCCGATGGCGACCGGTGTGCAGATCTCGATGGCGACCCCCGCCCTCGCCCGCTACGGCAGCGATGAGCTGCGCAAGGAGTTCCTGACGCCGTCGATCACTGGCGACTCCGTGGCCTGCCTTGGTGTCTCCGAAACAGGCGCCGGCTCGGACGTCGCTTCGATCAAGACCACGGCGCGCAGGGTCGGCGGCGACTGGGTGATCAACGGCGGGAAGATGTGGACAACCAACGGGGCGCAGGCCGACTGGATGTGCCTCCTCGCCAGCACCGACGACGGGCCCGCGCACAAGAACAAGTCGCTGATCGTCGTGCCGATGCAGACGAAGGGCATCGAGATCGTGAAGAAGCTCGACAAGCTCGGCATGCGCGCGTCGGACACGGTGCAGACCTTCTTCGACGAGGTGAAGGTGCCGGTGCGCTACACGATCGGCCAGCCGGGCATGGGCTTCACCTATCAGATGCAGCAGTTCCAGGAGGAGCGGCTGTGGGCCGGCGCCGGCTCGCTCAACACCTGCGAGCGGCTGATCAACGCCACCATCGACTACACACGCGAGCGCAAGGTCTTCGGCAAGCCGCTGCTCGACAACCAGGTGATCCATTTCCGCCTGGCCGAGCTCAAGAGCGAGGTCGAGGCGCTGCGCTCCATCGTCTATCGCGCCTGCGAGGATTATCTCGCCGGCAAGGACGTCACGATGCTGGCCTCGATGGGCAAGCTGAAGGCCGGCCGCCTGCGCCGCGAGGTCTCCGACTCCTGCCTGCAATACTGGGGCGGTGCCGGCTACCTCTGGGACAATCCCGTGGCCCGCGGCTATCGCGACGGCCGCCTCGGCTCGATCGGCGGCGGCGCCGACGAGGTCATGCTGCAGATCATTTCCAAGCTGATGGGCACCCTGCCCCGCTTGGGCAATCGCTAGGAGCCCGCCATGCAATTCACCCAGGAGCATGACGAGATCCGCCGCACTTTGCGGGCGATCATCGACCGGGACATCAATCCGCATGTCGACCAGTGGGAAGAGGATGGCATCTTCCCGGCCCACGAGGTCTTCAAGAAACTGGGGAATGCCGGCCTGCTCGGCATCAACAAGCCCACCGAATTCGGCGGCATGGGCCTCGACTATTCCTACGCCATGGTGATGGCGGAGGAGCTGGGCCACATCAATTGCGGCTCCGTGCCGATGGCCATCGGCGTGCAGACCGACATGGCGACCCCGGCGCTCGCGCGCCACGGCAGCGATGCGCTGCGCCAGGAATTCCTCGCGCCCTCGATCGCCGGCGACTATGTCGCCTGCCTTGGCGTCTCCGAGGTCGGTGCGGGCTCGGACGTCGCCTCGATCAAGACGACGGCCCGCAAGGTCGGCGGCGATTGGGTGATCAATGGCGGCAAGATGTGGACGACCAACGGCACCCAGGCCGACTGGATGTGCCTGCTGGCCAGCACCGGCGAGGGCCCGGTCCACAAGAACAAGTCGCTGATCTGCCTGCCGATGAAGACCAAGGGCGTGGAGGTCGTGAAGCAGCTCGACAAGCTCGGCATGCGCTCCTCCGACACCGCGCAGATCTTCCTCGACGAGGTGAAGGTGCCGGTGCGGAACCTGATCGGCCAGGAGGGCATGGGGTTCGTCTACCAGATGCAGCAGTTCCAGGAGGAGCGGCTGTGGGGCGCCATCAGCGCCGTGGTCGGCATGGAACGGCTGATCGACCAGACGATCGAGTACACGCGCGAGCGCAAGGTGTTCGGCCGGCCGTTGCTCGACAACCAGGTGATCCATTTCAAGCTGGCCGAGCTGCGCACCGAGATCGAGCTGGTGCGCTCGCTCTGCTACCGCGCCTGCGAGGACTATCTCGATGGGACGGACGTCACGATGCTGGCCTCGATGGCCAAGCTGAAGGCCGGCCGCATGATGCGCCTCGTCACCGACGGCTGCCTGCAATACTGGGGCGGCGCCGGCTACCTCTGGGAATCGCCGACCGCCCGCGCCTTCCGCGATTCCCGCCTCGCCTCGATCGGCGGCGGCGCCGACGAGGTGATGCTGCAGATCATTTCCAAGCACATGGGCACCTTGCCCCGTTTGGAAAATCGATAGTGCGCACCGTTGTCGCGACACCAACCATGTCATCCCGAGCGCAGCGAGGGACCTTTACTGCTTCAGCGCAAGGGTCCCTCGCTGCGCTCGGGATGACAATGGGTGGCGCGGCGTATGGCGTGCGCCATTTCAGGAGTTTGTGATGACTGAATTCGCCGACAAGTACGAAGCCCTCCTCCTCCGCCGTGAGCGGTCGCGTCTCTACGTCACCCTCAACCGGCCGGAGGTGAAGAACGCGCTGAACCCGACGCTGATCGGCGAACTGAAGTCGGTGTTCGCGATCCTGAAGGACCGTCGCGATATCAAGGTCGTGATCCTGCGCGGCGCCGGCGGCACCTTCTGCGCCGGTGCCGATCTGAAGA
This sequence comes from Reyranella sp. GW821-FHT14A01, assembly GCF_058803965.1. Taxonomy (NCBI): domain Bacteria; kingdom Pseudomonadati; phylum Pseudomonadota; class Alphaproteobacteria; order Hyphomicrobiales; family Reyranellaceae; genus Reyranella; species Reyranella sp. GW821-FHT14A01. The sequence goes on along the minus strand of NZ_JBXAPM010000015.1, from coordinate 151,593 downwards.
ACATGGAGCAGAGCTTCACCGACACGCCGAAGCCCGGCGAGAAGGACCCGATCGCGGTCTGGAACCGCCAGTTCGGCGCCTTCCTCGAAATGGTGAACACCACGCCGCAGGTCGTCGTCGCGGCGGTCGAGGGCTACGCGATTGCCGGCGGCTTCGGCATCCTCTGCGTCTCCGACGTGGCGATCTGCACCGAGGGCGCGGGCTTCGCCATGAGCGAGACCGCCATCGGCATCGTGCCGGCCCAGATCGCGCCCTTCGTCGCCGAGCGCATCGGCGTGCCGCAGACCCGGCACCTCGCCCTCACGGCGGCGCGCTTCAAGGGCCCGGAAGCCCTGCGGCTCGGCATCGCCCACTATCTCGTGGCCGATTCTGCCGCCCTCGATGCCAAGCTCGAGGAAGTGCTGAAGCAGATCGACAAGTGCGCGCCGATCGCCAACGCACTGACCAAGCAGGTCGTGATGAAGGTCGGCAACGAGCCGCTGTCCGACGTGCTCGACTTCGCCGCCGACAAGTTCGCCGAGGCGCGTCGCGGCCCCGAGGCCGGCGAGGGCCTGCGCGCCTTCGCCGAGAAGCGGCCGCCGCGCTGGGCCGTCGAGTAATGAACTTCAGCAAGGTCCTGGTCGCCAACCGCGGCGAGATCGCCTGGAGGGTTATGCGCACCGCCAGGGCGATGGGCTATCGCACGGTCGCGGTCTATTCCGATGCCGACCGGGACGCCCCGCACGTCGCCTTCGCCGACGAGGCGGTGCGCATCGGACCACCGCCCGTGGGCGAGAGCTATCTCAGCATCGACCGCATCTTGGAGGCCGCACACAAGAGCGGCGCCGACGCGATCCATCCGGGCTATGGCTTCCGCTCGGAGAACGAGGCGTTCGCCACCGCCTGCGAGAAAGCCGGCCTCATCTTTATCGGTCCGCCGCCCGCCGCCATCGCCGCGATGGGCAACAAGGCGGCCGCCAAGCGGCGCATGATCGACGCCGGCGTGCCTTGCGTGCCGGGCTACCAGGGCGCCGACCAGAGCGACGCCAACCTCCAGGCCGAGGCGCGCAAGATCGGACTACCGGTCATGGTCAAAGCCGCCGCCGGCGGCGGTGGGCGCGGCATGCGCCTCGTGGAGACCGACGGCGACCTGCTGGAGGCGATCCGCACCGCACGCACCGAGGCCGAGAGCGCCTTCGGCTCCGGCGAACTGATCCTCGAAAAGGCCGTGGTCGATGCGCGGCATGTCGAGATCCAGGTCTTCGCCGACGCCCACGGCAACGTCATTCATCTCGGAGAGCGCGACTGCTCAGTGCAGCGTCGCCATCAGAAGGTGATCGAGGAAGCGCCCTCGCCCGCCGTCGACGCTGGCCTGCGCGACCGCATGGGCGCGGCGGCCGTCGCGGCGGCCCGCACCATCGGCTATCGCGGCGCCGGCACGGTCGAGTTCCTGCTGGGCGCCGACGGCGCCTTCTATTTCCTGGAGATGAACACCCGCCTGCAGGTCGAGCATCCGGTGACAGAGGCGATCACCGGCCTCGACCTCGTCGAATGGCAGCTGCGCGTCGCGCGCGGCGAGACGCTGCCGCTCCGCCAAGAACAGGTGACGTTCAATGGCCACGCGATCGAAGTCCGCCTCTACGCCGAGGATGCCTATGGCGGCTTCCTCCCACAGACCGGCCGCATCGACGCGTGGCGGCCGGCGACTGGCCCCGGCGTACGCATCGATCACGGCATGAAGGACGGGCTGGCGATCTCGCCCTACTACGATCCGATGATCGCCAAGGTGATCGCCCACGGCGCGACGCGCGAGGAAGCGCGGGTGCGCCTGGTGCGGGCGCTCGCCGAGACGGTCGTGCTGGGGCCGACGACCAACCGGCATTTCCTGATCCGCCTGCTGGAGCATCCCGACTTCGCGGCCGGCGAGGCCACGACGTCGTTCCTCGTGACGCACCAGTTCCCCGCCCCCGAGATCGGCGGAGCGCATTGGAGCGCCGCTGCCAATCTCCTGTGGCAGGCCTCGGCGCAAAAGTATCCCGCGTCGATGCGTGGCTGGCGTAACTCCAACCCCGAGCCGACGCCCATGCGCCTGGCCACTGGCGGCACCGAGCGCCTGATGCAGGTCCACAGCGCCGATCCGGTCGAGGTGCCGTTCCATATCGACGGCAACGACATCGTGGTCGACCTCGACGCGCTCACCGTCCGCTTCACCGACAAGACCTATGCGCCGCCCGAAACGGCGGCCGCCGGCAGCGATGGCAAGCTGCGCGCCCCGATGGACGGCCGCATCGTGTCGATCAAGGTGGCTCCGGGCGAGACGGTCACTCGCGGCCAGACGCTGATTGTGCTGGAAGCCATGAAGATCCAGCACCAGCTCAAGGCGGCACTCGACGCCAAGGTCGAGGGAATCTCCGTCCAGGAGGGCCAGCAGGTCTCCAACCGGACCGTGCTCGTGACGATGGAGCCCGCCGCAGGTTAACGCTAGGCTCCTCCCAACAAGAGAAGTTCAGGGAGGAATTGCCATGCTGCGTAGAGTTGCGCTCGCCTTGCTCGCGGTGGCCGCTGCCGGCCCCGCCTTCGGCCAGGCCTATCCCAACAAGCCGATCAACCTGATCGTGCCCTTCGCGGCCGGCGGGCCGACCGACGTCATGGCGCGCATCGTCGGCGAGCGCATGGGCAAGGAACTGGGCCAACAGTTCGTCATCGACAATGTCACCGGCGCGGCGGGCTCGATCGCCATGGGCAAGCTCGCCCGCGCCACGCCCGACGGCTACACGATCGGCATCGGCCATCTCGGCACCAACGTCGTGAACGGCGCGATCTACAAGAACCTGAACTACGACCTGATCAACGACCTCGAACCGATTGCCCTCCTCCCGTCCAACCCGCTGCTGGTCGTGACCTCGAACCAGGTGCCGGCCAAGGATCTCAAGGAGCTGGTCGCCTATCTCAAGGCCAATGCCGACAAGATCTCGGGCGGCACCGCGGGCCTGGGCTCGGGCTCGCATATCGGCGTGCTGGCCTTCTTCGCCGTCACCGGCACCAACTACCAGCTCGTGCCCTATCGCGGCACCGGTCCCGCCGTGCAGGACCTGATCGCCAACCAGATCCAGATCATGATCGACCAGTCCTCGAACTCGCTGCCGCACATCCGCGCCGGCAAGCTCAAGGTCTACGCCGTCACCGCCAAGCAGCGCACCGCCGCCGCGCCGGACATCCCGACGACCGCCGAAGCCGGCTTCCCCGGCATCGAGGTCGCGATCTGGCATGGACTGTGGGCGCCCAAGGGGACGCCGAAGGATATCATCGACAAGCTCAACGCCGCCGCCATCAAGGCCCTGCAGGACCCGGAGATCCGCCGCAAGCTCGAAGATCTCGGCCAGGACATTCCGACGCCCGAACAGATGAAGGCTGACGTGTTCGGCGCCTACCAGAAGGCCGAGTTCGCCAAATGGAAGCCGATCATCGACAAGGCCGGCGTGAAGGCGGAGTGACGACTGCCGAGCAAAGGTCCTTCGCTTCGCTCAGGATGACAATGTTGTTGAGATCAGCGCACTGCGCCAATGAAAAAGAAGGTGTCATCCTGAGCGAAGCGAAGGACCCTTCTCTTTCTTTCGGTCTCGCTCACGCGAAGCCCGGTGGCACCGGACAGCGAGGCAGGAGTTTTTCCAGCACCTTCGCGACGCCGAGCAGCTTGGCCTCGCCCCAGCGCTTGCCGGTGAGCTGCAGGCCGATCGGCAAGCCCTCCTTCGAGAAGCCGCACGGGAGCACGATCGACGGCTGGCCCGTCAGGTTCGCCAGGAAGTTGTAGGCGGTGCCCGCGAAGAAATACGGATGGTCGACACCGTCGACCTTGAGCGGCAGCTTCTGCGACTGGCGGAGGAAGGCCGCATCGGGCATCACCGGCATCAGCCAGGCGTCGTAATCGTCGAGGAAGGTCTCGCACTGGCGCGCGAGGCGGTCGCGGCGATCGAGCACGGCGAAGAACTGGGCCATGCTGAGCCGTGACGCTCGGGCGACCGACCGCTGGGTCGGATCGGGTGACTTGAGCTTGTCGAAATGGCGCTCGCGCTCGGTGAGCGGCTTGTCGTTCAGGATCATGTACTGGAACAGGTCCGCCCAGTCGTCCCAAGCCTGCTGCCAGTCCATGCCCTCGGGCTCGGCAGGCTTCACCTTGGCGCCGGCCTTCGACAAAAGCTTCGCGGTCGCCTCCACGACCGAAACCGTGTCGGCCGAGACCGGCACCAGCGGATTGCTGGTCAGGACGGCGATGCGCAGGCCCTTCGCCTCCAGCTTGGGCGTCGGTCCCAGGGGCATGGGCGCCGCCTCGGTCTCATAGCCGTCCGGCCCGGCGATGATGCGGAGCGCGGCCTCGAGATCGTCGACCGAGCGCGCCAGCGGGCCGAACGTGCCCATGTAACGGGTAGTCCTGGTCTGGCCGGGCAGGTCCGGCACATGGCCGCGCGCCGGTACGCGCCATTCGGTGGGCTTCAGCGAGAAGATGCCGTTGTAGTGCGCCGGATTGCGCACCGAGCCGCCGATGTCGCTGCCCAGTTCCAGCGGCGACAGGCGGGCTGCCACGGCGACGCCGCCCCCGCCGGTCGATCCGCCGGCGGTGCGATGCTCGTCCCAGGCATTCTTCGTGGTGCCAAAAATAGGGCTGTCCGTCTGAAAGTCTGCGCACAGTTCGGGCACATTGGTCTTGCCGAGGATCACTGCGCCTGCCGCGCGCAGCCGGGCCACGAGGCTCGCATCTTCGTTCGCGACATTGTCCTTTAGAGGGAGGTGGCTGGAGGTTGTCTTCAGGCCGGCGACGTCGAACGCTTCCTTGATGGTGATCGGCACGCCATGCAGCGGCCCCAGGGGCTTCTTCGCACTCCGCGCGCGATCGGCGGCCCGCGCGGCCTTTATCGCGCCGGCAGTGTCGACCAGTACGAGGGCATTGAGAGGCCCGTTGAGGTTCGCGATCCGCTCCAGATGCGCGGTCGTCGCCTCGACCGAACTCAACCGTCCGTTTCGTATGGCGCGTGCTAGGCGCGTCGCCGTTTCAAAGCACGGATTCATGCATGCCTCCCCTGAGCGTGGCGAGACTAGCCGCCCCAAACGAGCCCAGCTATAGAGCCCAAGGATTTCTTGGGGACGCCATGAGCTTGGGTAGCAAAACCCTGTTCGTGACCGGCGGCAGCCGCGGCATCGGACTGGCCATCGCGCTACGCGCGGCGCGCGACGGCGCCAACATCGCCATCGCCGCCAAGACGGTGAAGCCCGACCCGCGCCTGCCGGGCACGATCTTCACCGCGGCGGAGGAGATCGAGAAGGCCGGCGGCAAGGCGCTGCCGCTCGCCTGCGACATCCGCGACGAGCAGAGCGTCGACAAGGCGGTGGAAGAGACCGTCGCGAAGTTCGGTGGCATCGACATCCTGGTGAACAATGCCAGCGCCATCAGCCTGACCGGCACGCTCGCCACGCCGATGAAGCGTTACGACCTGATGCACCAGATCAATGCGCGCGGCACCTTCATGGTCTCGCAGAAGTGCATCCCGCATCTGCTGAAGGCCGCCAACCCGCATGTGCTGAACCTGTCGCCGCCGCTCGACTTCGACGTGAAGTGGTTCGCCAACCACGCCGCCTATACGCTGGCCAAGTACGGCATGTCTGTCTTCGCCTGGTCGATGGCGGCGGAGTTCAAGGATAAGGGTGTCGCCTTCAACTGCCTGTGGCCGCGCACGGCCATCGCCACCGCGGCGATCCAGAACATCCTGGGCGGCGACGAAGGCATGAAGCAGTGCCGCAAGCCCGAGATCATGGCCGATGCCGCTTATGCAATCTTCAACCGGCCGGCGCGCGACTGCACCGGCAACTTCTTCATCGACGACGAGGTCCTGGCGGCCGAAGGCATGACGAATTTCGACAAGTATGCGGTCTCACCGGGCACGCCGCTGATGCCCGACTTCTTCGTGCCCGCCCCCGGCGCGCGCACCGTCGTCGGAAAGGCCTAGGGCCGTGGCGACGTTCCTGCTGGTCCATGGCGCCTGCACCGGCGGCTGGTGCTGGGAGAAGGTCGCGCCTCTGCTCGAGGCGGCCGGCCACAAGGTCTGCGCGCCCGACCTGCCGGGCCTCGGCAAGGACCAGACGCCGCCGGCCAACGTCACGCTTGCCGACAATGTCGACAAGCTGGCGCGGCTCCTCGACAAGATGGAGGAGCAGGTCATCCTGGTCGGCCATTCGCTGGGCGGCGTGACAATCAGCCAGCTCGCCGAAGCACGGCGGCGCAAGATCAAGGCGCTGGTCTATCTCTGTGCCCTGCTGCCGACCTCGGGCAAGAGCGGCAAGGACATGACGGCGCTGGAGCCGGACGCCATGTTCCGGCTGTCGCGCCAGGTCAGCCCCGACGGCAAGACCTATACCTTCGCGCGCGACAAGCTGCCGAGCCTGTTCTACGCCGACGTCTCGCCGGAGGACCGCTACAAGGCGATGGAACGGCTTCGCCCGCAGCCGCTGGCCATCTCGACCACGCCAGTGACCTTGACCGAGGATCGCTTTGGCTCGGTGCCGCGCTGGTACATCGAGTGCATCCACGACAACGCCATCCGCATCGAGCTGCAGCGCCTGATGGCGAAGAAGACCCCGTGCAAGGTGCTGCGGCTGGAAAGCGGCCACTCGCCGTTCTTCAGCAATCCGGAAGAGCTGGTCGAGCACTTGGAGGCGATCGCGCAAAGTTAAGTGCGCAATTGGAACCGTGCGGGCTCTCGTGCCTTCGCGGCTTGTAGCCAAGCCGCTGTGAAGGCGCTGCCGCCCGCCGGCGCGTATGAACGCGCCTAATCAAAGAACGCAAATGCGCGCGCCTCGATGCTTTGCCGCGGCTTCGGGTTGGCCGGCGTCGTCGGATCGTCGAAGGCGGAATGCAGCGAGAAGCGCGACCGACCGTCCTTCATCGAATCGTAGCACTTGATCACGATCGCCTCGTCCCGCGTCAGCTTCGGGAAGTAGAACCAGCGGTGATCGGCGTTGTAGACACCCTGGTAGATCTCGCCGGTGCGGTCGGCATAGACGAGGTCGCAGACCGCGAGATCGCGCGGCGCCAGGCTCTCGGAATCGACGAGGCCCAGCGGCGTCATCTCGACCGGCTCGTGCGCGATGTTGCGCCAGACGTTGAATTCGGCGAAGCGCTTCCCGAGACGCTGCTCGGCCTCCTCGGGTGACAGCAGGTCGCGCACCCTCTGCGGTCCCGACTTCTCCGTGTAGTCGCAATGGACGCTGCGCACCGGTGTCCGCAGGCCGCGCTCGACGGCGCGATCGGCCGTACGGACGGTATGATCGAACACCACCACCTTCGACGCGCCGGTCTCGCGCTTGATCAGCGCCTCGACCTCGGCGTGGTACTTCGTGCGCACTTCCTCCTCGTCGTAGAAGTCGCGGACCTCGGTATCGTGGTGCGTCAGGATGAAGGCCTGGCGGTCGAGCGACAGATCACTCGCGATCGGACGGGCATCATGGATGCGCATCGTGAAGTCTCGGTAGTTGCCGTCGCGCCGCGGCACGCCGGTACCGTGCGGCGGATTGTAGGTGACCGGCTTGATGCTGAGATCGGCGAGGTAATTTATCGGCGCATCGACCCAGCCGGCCAGCGGCGGTCGTGCAACAGTGGATTCGGCAGTTCGGACGTCAACCATGGTTTCACCCGTGACTTTCGTTTGCTCCCTTTAGGTCGTGTGGCTTTAGCCGCTTAACACCCCTCGGGCTCACGAGAAGAATTCATGGGGTCATGTCGGGCCCCCTCATTCGTCAGGCCGCCAGTTCGAGGATCTCCATGACCTGCTCCGGACCCTTGATCGGCCGCGGATTGTTCAGCACCGCACGGTCGTGCATCGACTTCTCGGCGATCTCGCGAAAGCGGTCCTTGCCGACGCCGACTTCCGAGAGGCGTCCCGGCAGGCCGAGCGACTTCACCAGCCCTTCGACTAGGTCGCCGGCCGCCGCCTCGGGCTTGCCGAACGCCTCGCCCACCCGCTTCTGGCGCTCCGCATTGACCGGCAGGTTCCAGCGCAGCACCGAGGGCAGCATCACGCAGGAGGTATGGCCGTGCGGCACATGGCAGGCGGCCCCCAGCACGTGCCCGATCCCATGGCTCGCGCCCACGCCGACACCCGAAGTGCCGGCGCCGATCGACAGCCACATGCCGAACTGGAGGTCGAGCCGGGTCGCCATATCGTCCGGGTTCGCCTTGTGTGCGGGCAGCGCGCGGGCCAGCAGCTTCAGCGCCTCGGTGGAAGTCCCCAGCGCGAACGGATTGGCCTGCTGCGAGCACAGCCGCTCGACAGCATGGTCGACCGCCTTCAGGCCGGTCGAGAGCATCAGGTCCATCGGCGTCGCCAGGGTGGCCGCAGGGTCGAGCACGATGACCCGCGGCACGATCAGGCGATGTCCGAAGCTCTCCTTGATGCCCTTGCGTGGATCGGAGATGCCGGCGAAGGCGTTGAACTCGGCGGCCGACAGCGTGGTCGGCACGGCGATCATGCGGATCGCATCGGCCGGCGGCTTGATCGCCTCGGACGGCGGCGCCGCGCCTTCCTTGGGGCGGCCGGCGCGATAGGCGTCGAGCTGATCGACGTCCGTCACGTTCTGCCAGAGCGCGATCAGGATCGTCTTGGTGGCATCGATCACCGAGCCGCCGCCCACCGCCACGATCAGGTCGGCACCAGCCTTGCGCGCCATCTCCGCGCCCTCGACCACGCAGGGCCGCGGTGAATGCGCGGTGATGCCGGCATAGGTGCCGGCATGCAGGTCGCCGAGCCCGTCGATCACCGAGGCCAGCAGCGCGCTCTGCGCCACCGACTTCGAGGTGGTGATGAACACCTTCTTCGCGCCCAGCCGCTCGGCCTCGGCGCGCAATGCGGCGCCCGCCGGCTTGCCGTAGACCACGCGCTCGATGTCCTGATGTCCGTGGATGCCGCTCAGCATGTCGCCGTCTCCTAGCTCAAGTGCCGGCGGTAGAGCGCCAGCATGCGTTCATAGTGCTTCTCGCGGGCGGCTTCGTTCAGGTTGCCGCGGTCGGAGAAGGCGTAGCCGTGATGCGTGCCGGCTTCCGTCTCGGACCTCGACGGAAACGGTGCGGAGGCCAGCAGCTTCTCGAACTTGGCGACGTCCGACAGCGGCACGTAGGTATCGTGCTCGGCGAAGGCGTAATAGCCCTCGGCGGTGATGTCGCCCAGCATCAGGTGCGGCGAGTCCGGCTTGTCGGTGATCAGGCGCGTTCCGTAGTAGGACGCGAAGCAGCCGATACGGTCGGGATGCGCCGCCGCCGCGGCCGTGACGAAGGCGCCGCTCATGCAGTAGCCGACCAGCCCCACCTTGCCGGACTTGGCGTCGGGCAGGGTCGGCAGCACGTCGAGCACCGCGCCGGTATCGGCCGCGACCTTGGCGTTGGAGAGCGTCTCCATCAGGCCGAACATGCGCTTCAGGTTGGCCTCGGCGTCGGGATGGTTGCGCGTCGGGCCGCAGACGAATTCGCGGGTGCTGCGATAGTAGAGGTTGGGCAGCAGCACGAAGTAGCCGGACTGCGCAATCCGCCGGCAGATCTCGCGCAATCCCTCGCGCACGCCGGGGGCGTCCATCAGCATGATGACGACCGGCAACGCCCCGCCATCGTCGGGACGTACCGTGTAGGTGTTCATGGCGCCATCTTGCGTGGCGATATCCAGCTCGCGTTCGATCATGCCCGGACGGTACCGGGCCTCAGCCCCATGGTCTATAACCCCGCCTCCTGTCTCAATCCGAGGAGTGGAACGAAATGCCGGTCGCAAGCGGGGGCGCGCTCGAGGGCCTGAAAGTGATCGACCTGTCGCGCGTGCTGGGCGGTCCCTATTGCGGCCAGATGCTGGCCGACCACGGCGCCGACGTGATCAAGGTCGAGCCGCCGCAGGGCGACGAGACCCGCACCTGGGGCCCTCCGTTCGACGACGAGGGCATCTCGGCCTACTTCGCCGGCATCAACCGCAACAAGCGCACGATCGCCCTCGATCTCTCCAAGCCTGAGGGCCGCGAGGTCCTGCTGAAGCTGCTCGAGACGGCCGACGTGCTGATCGACAATTTCAAGACCGGCACGATGGAGAAGTGGGGCATCGGCTACCACGACGTGCTGGCCGCCAAGTTCCCGCGGCTGGTCCATGCCCGCGTCTCGGGCTTCGGCGCCGACGGGCCGCTGGGCGGCTTCCCCGGCTACGACGCCATGGTGCAGGCCTCGGCCGGCCTCGTCTCCGTCAACGGTTCGCCCGAGGGCGGCCAGGTGCGCATCGGCGTGCCGGTGGTCGATCTCTCGACCGGCATGAACGCCACGATCGGCATCATGATGGCGCTCTACGAGCGCAACCGCTCCGGCAAGGGCCAGTTCGTCGACGCGACGCTCTACGACAGCGCCATCGCACTGCACCAGCCGCATGCGCCGAACTATTTCATGGCGGGGCTTAAGCCGAAATTGGTCGGCAACAGCCATGCGAGCCTGGTGCCCTACTCCAACTTCCCGACCAAGACGCGCAACATCGTGGTCGGTGCCGGCAATGACGGGCAGTTCCGCAAGCTGACGAAGATGCTGGGCAAGCCGGAGCTGGCCGACGATCCGCGCTTCAAGACCAACAAGGAGCGCGTCGCCCATCGCGCCGAGCTCGAGACCGAGCTGCGCGAACTGCTGAAGGATCGCGACGCCAACGAATTCTCGCAGGAGCTGATGAAGGGCGGCGTGCCGTCGGCCGCCGTGCTCGACGTCTCCGACGTCATGGAGCATCCGCACACGAAGCATCGCGGCATGGTCTGGGAGAAGGACGGCTGGCGGAACGTCGGCAATCCCGTAAAGCTCTCGCGCACCCCGCCCGAGGCGCGCACCAAGCCCAAGAAGTTCGGCACCGACACCAAGGCCGTGCTGCAGGAGGCCGGCTATTCCGCGGCCGAGATCGACAAGCTCATCGCCTCCGGCGTCGCCCTCACCGAGATCAAGAAGTAGGAGTACCCATGTTCCAACCCGACCTGCTCAAGGGCAAGCGCATCCTCGTCACCGGCGGCGGCACCGGCCTCGGCCGCTCGATGGCGCATCGCTATCTCGAGCTGGGCGCCAACGTGATCATCTGCGGCCGCCGCGAGGAGGTGCTGAAGGAGACCGCCGCCGAACTCGCCAAGGAGACAGGCGGCGAGATCGAGACGGTGGGCTGCGACGTGCGCATCCCCGACGCCGTCGAGGAGATGATGGACAAGATCTGGGAGAAGCGGCCGCTCGACATCCTGGTGAACAATGCCGCCGGCCAGATCCTGGCGCAGACCCACAAGATGTCATCGCGCGCGATCGACGCGGTGCTGGGCATCGTCCTGCACGGCTCGGCCTATTGCACGGTCGCCGCCGGCCGCCGCTGGATCGATGCCGGCGAGCGCAACAAGGTGGTGATGTCGATCCTCACCGTCTCGTCGCTGACCGGCGCGCCCTTCACCGTGCCGTCGGCCATGGCCAAGGCCGGCGTGCTCGCCATGACCAAGAGCCTGGCCGTGGAATGGGGGCCAAAGGGTATCCGCACCTGCGCGATCGTGCCCGGCCCCTTCCCGACCGAAGGCGCCTGGAGCCGGCTGATGCCGAAGGAGCGCGGCGGCAACGACGACATGATCAAGGCCATCCCGATGCGCCGTACCGGTGATCATATCGAACTCGCCAACCTCGCCGCCTTCCTGGTGAGCGATGGCGCGGCCTACATCAACGGCGACGCAATCGTCATCGACGGCGGCAAGATGCTGCAGTCGGGTGGCGGCGGCGCCAACACATCGGCAATGCTCGACTGGACCGACGAGCAATGGGACGCCATTCGTCCGCCGAAGAAGAAGTAAGGGCTACTTGGAGCGTCATTGGAGCGCGCCACTGCGCGCGGAGTAACCTCCGCGCTGAAGTGGCGCAATCATGATCATGAGCGCAACTGGAGTTGCGCGCTCCAATGAGGGACTGATCAGGGCGACGGAGTCGGGAGGTCAACCTGCTCGACCTTCCGGCCGGCCGCGATCCAGGCGACCAGCAGGTCGTAGAAGACCGACAGCACCACCGGGCCCACGAACAGGCCGATCAGGCCGCCGGCCAGGGTGCCGCAGATGACGCCGGCCAGGATCACCGCCATCGGCGTCGCCAGGCCGCGCGCCATCAGGATCGGCCGCAGCACATTGTCGAGCAGCAGCAGCGGCGCGGTATAGACCGTGAACAGGCCGGCATGCAGCGCCGGCAGGTACATCCAGGCCCAGATGACCACCGGGATCATGACGATGTTGGGCCCGACCTGCACGATCGCCAGTACCAGGCAGACGAAGGTGATGGCGCCGGCGAAAGGCACGCCCGCCACCAGCATGCCGATGCCCAGCAGCGCCGACTGCAAAAGGGCGATGCCGATCACGCCCTGCGAGACGTTGCGGATGGTCGAGCCGGCGATCTCGAGGAAGTGTCGGCCGCGATTGTCCGCCGCCCGTGCCGCGAGGTCGCGCAAGGTGCCGGCGAGTTCGTCCGAATAGGCCAGCAGGATGCCCGCCACGATGATGGCGCCGGCGAATTGCAGCACCTCCAGGAAGACGCCCGTCGCAATCCGGCCGATCCAGCGGCCGGCCAGGGTGAGCTGGTCCATGTGGGCCGTCAGCATCGTGCGCAGGTCTTCCGATGCGTTCAGCCAGAAATCGTAGACGCGCCCGCCGACCATGGGCCAATCCCGCACCGATTCCGGCGGCGGTGGCACGACATGGCCGCCGCGCAGGAGCAGCCGCGCATAGTCTTCGAGGCTCTCGATGGCGGAGCCCGCCAGAATGACGACGGGCGTCAGCAGGAGTACCAGCAGCAGAAGGGACAGGAATGACGCCGCGAGGCCGTCGCGCACGTGCAGGCGACGACGAACCAGATTGAACAGCGGATAGACGGCGACCGACAGGATGACGGCCCACATCATCAGGGCTGCGATGGGCTGCAGGAGCAGCAGGCTCACATAGATGATGGCGGCGATCAGGCCGAGCCGAATCGCGAGGTCGATCGTGAACCGTGTGACCTCGGCCCTGCCCTTTTCCGTCTCGATCATCGCCGTCTCCGCCGCCCTCGTGGCGGAAGACGGTTATCGCACGGCGGCTGGCTTGGCGGTATCGATGACTCGGACGGCGTCGCCGTTGGACAAGCCGTCCGGCGGGCTGTCGATGACGCGATCCTGGGCAGTGAGGCCGCTACCGATCTCGACGATCTGGCCAAGGTCGCGCGCAATGGTGACCGGCTTCAGGACGACCTTGCTGTTGGCGTCGACGGTGGCGACCCTCAGGCCCTTCTGGTCGAAGATCAGAGAGCCCGACGGCACGGCCAGCGACTGCATGCTGGACGGCAATTCGATGCGGGTGTTGGCGAAGGCGCCCGGCATCAGTTCGCCGTTGGCATTGTCGACCACGACCTGCATGCGGGTCGTACCGGTCTGGGCATCGACCGAACGGGCCGACGCCTCGACCGTGCCGTTGTAGATCTTGCCGGGATATTCGGGGACCGTGATCTGCACGTTGCTGTTCAGCTTCACGGCCGGCACGTAATTCTGCGGGATGCTGACGTTGAGGCGGAGTTTCTTCACGTCGGAAATGACGAACAGCGCCAGGCCGGAACTCGACTCGGCGCCGATGAGCGCTCCGATATCGGTGTTGCGGGTCGTCACGATGCCGTCGAACGGCGAGATGATGCGCTTGAAGTCCGAGAGGACTTCGAGCCGGTCGACCGCAGCCTTCGCCGCCTTGCTCAGCGACTGCTTTACCAGCAGGTCGTTGGTCTTCTCGTCGACCGTCTGCTTCGACACGGTGTTGGCGCCACCCAGCTGCTGCCAGCGTCCGGCGGTCACGGTCGCCAGCTGCTCGGCCGCCTGGGCGCTGGCCAGCGAGGCCTTGGCCTGCAGGAGCTGCTGGTCGAGGTCGGGCGCCTCGATCTCGGCCAGGAGCTGGCCGGCTTTCACCGGCGCACCCATGTCGACGTAGTAGGCCTTCAGGAAGCCGCCGACGCGGGCATAGATGGGCGCGCGGGAATATGCTTCGAGCCGGCCCGGCAGGTCGAGCGAGGTCTTGTTCGCACCGGTCGTGGGGTTGATCACGCTGACTGTCGGCACGGCCTGGACGTCGGTCCAGTCCTTCAGCTTGGCTTCGCTGGCCTGGCGACTCCAGATGCCGTTGGCGACGACGGCGGCCAGGCCCAGCGCGGCGGCGATCCCGAATAACGCAAGGCCGCGACGGGAGCGCGGCTGGGAGGCGGCGGGAGGGTTTTCAGGCGACATGAGGCGCTCCGGGGACGGCGGCGGGCGCTTGGGGGGCCGCCTTGCCGTGTTTGCGATGGACGACGCTGAAGACCACGGGGACGAAGATCAACGTGGCTATCGTAGCAAAAATGAGGCCGCCGATGACCGCCCGGCCCAGCGGGGCGTTCTGCTCGCCGCCCTCGCCCATGCCCAGCGCCATCGGCGCCATGCCGATGATCATGGCCAGCGCCGTCATGACGACGGGCCGGAAGCGGACGAAGCCGGCATCGAGGGCGGCCGCCGTGGCGTCGCCCAGTTCGACCAGCCGTTCGCGGGCAAAGGAAATCACCAGCACGGAGTTGGCGGTCGCCACGCCCATGCACATGATCGCGCCGGTCAGGGCCGGCACCGAAGCCGTGGTGCCGGTGGCAAACAGCATCCACACGATGCCCGCCAGCGCAGCCGGCAGCGCGGTGATGATCACGAACGGATCGCTCCACGACTGGAAGTTCACGACGATCAGAAGGTAGATCAGCACGACCGCACCCAACAGGCCGAACAGCAGGCCGGAGAAGGCCGACTCCATCGTCTTCACCTGGCCCTGGACCTTGACCGAGCGGATGCGCGGCGACTGAAGCGGCGCCAGCTCGGCCACGACGGCACGGACGTCGGTGGCCACGGAACCAAGGTCCCTGCCTTGCACGGCGGCATAGATCTGCACCATGCCCTGAAGATCGTACTGCGAGACCACCGCGTTGGCGGTGTCGCGCCTGATGTCGGCGATGCCGCCCAGCACCTGGAGCTGCGAGGCCGCCGGCGCCATGATCGGCAGGTTGCTGAGCGAGGCCAGCGAATCCAGCCGGTACTGCGGCGTCTGCATGACGATGTTGTAGGTCACGCCATTGGCCGGATTGAGCCAGTAGGTAGGCGCCACCTGGCTGGAGCCCGCGAGATTGACGACCAGCGAGTTGGTGACGTCGCGCGTCGTCAGGCCGACGGTCTGCGCGCGCGAGCGGTCGATGTCGACGGCGAAGACCGGCGTGCCGCGCGACTGCTGGATGCGCGCGTCGACCACGCCGGGGATCTTGCGGATGCGTGCCAGCAGCTTGTTGGCATGCTCGAAGCCGGCGGTGAGATCGGAGGTCCGGACCTGCACGTCGATGGGCGACGGAGCGCCGAAGTTCAGGATCTGGCTGATGATGTCGGCCGGCAGGAACGAGAAGGTGAAGCCCGGGAACAGCTCGGGCAGCCGCTGCCGCAGCTCGGCCACGTACTCCTCGGTCGGCTTGTGCTCCGGTGTCAGCTTGATCTGGATGTCGCCGTCCTGCGGCCCGATCGTGCCGGTGTTGTTGTAGGCCATGTTGATGCCGCTGACCGGCATGCCGACATTGTCGGCCATCGTCGCGATCTGGTTGGACGGGATGATAGTGCGAATCGCCTTCTGGATCGCCACGAACTGATTGGCGGTCTCCTCGACCCTCGTGCCGATCGGTCCGCGCACATGCATCAGAATCTGGCCCGAATCGACGGACGGGAAGAAGTTGCGACCGAGGAACGGCACCAGGGCGAACGACCCCAGCACGAAGGCCATGAAGCAGACGATGAAAACCGGGCGATGGCGAAGCGCCAGGCCCAGCAGGTCGTGATAGACGGCGCGCAGCTTCTCGAACTGGGCCTCGAAGCCACGCTGGAACCGCACCAGCGGATTGCGCGAGCGCGGCGGTGCATGGCCTTCGGCATGCATGACATGCGGCTTCAGCAGGTAGTTCGCCATCGTCGGCACCAGCGTGCGCGACAGGATGAACGAGCAGACCATCGCGAACATCACCGACATGGCCATCGGCACGAACAGGAAGCGCGCGACACCCTCGAGGAAGAACATCGGCACGAACACGATGCAGATGCAAAGCAGCGACACGAAGGCCGGCGCCACGATCTGCTGGGCACCGTCCATGATGGAGGTTTCGACGTCCTTGCCCTGCTCCAGATGCCAGTTGATGTTCTCGATGGTGACGGTGGCGTCGTCGACCAGGATGCCGACGGCGAGTGCCAGGCCGCCCAGGGTCATGATGTTGAGGGTCTCGCCGAACGCCGCCAGCAGCGCGATCGAGCCCAGGATGGCCAGCGGGATCGAGATGGCGATGATCACCGTCGAGCGCCAGCTGCCGAGGAACAGCAGGATCATCAGGCTGGTCAGCACCGCGGCCAGCACCGCCTCGTGCGCCACGCCCGACACGGCGCCCTCGACGAAAATCGACTGGTCGCCCAGGATCTGCAGCGACACGTTTTCGGGCAGCGACTTCTTCAGGTCCGCCACGCGCTCCTTGATGCCCGAGATGATCGCGAGCGTCGAAGTGGCGCCGTTCTTCAGCACGGCCAGCAGGACGGATTTGCCGCCGTCGACATGCACGATGTTCTGCTGCGGCGGGTTGCCGTCGCGCACCTGCGCCACGTCGCGCAGGTAGACGACGGTGCCGTTGGCCGCGAACACCGGCAGGTCGGACAGGGCGTTGAAGTCGACCGGCGCGTTGTTGAGCTGGATCGCGTATTCGTGATTGCCGATCTTCTGGGTGCCGACCGGCGTCAGCAGGTTCTGGGCGGCCAGCGCATTGGCCACGTCGTTGGCCGACAGGCCGCGCGCCTGCATGGCCGCCGGGTCGAGGTCGATCTGGATCTGGCGGAACTTGCCGCCGAAGGGGAATGGAATGGCGGCGCCCGGTACCGTGACCAGCGGCGTGCGCACCGTGTTGATGGCGAGATCGAACACCGCCTGCTCGGAGATGCCCTTGCCGGCCAGAGCGAGCTGGATGATCGGGACGGTGGCGGCGTTGTAGTTCAGGATCAGCGGCGGCGTGATGTTGGGCGGCATCTGCTTCAGCACGGTCTGCGAGATCGCGGTGACCTGCGCGTTGGCGATGCTGATGTCGACGCCCGGCTGGAAGAAGACCTTCACGATGCCGATGCCGGTGTAGGACGTGCCTTCGATATGCTCGATGTCGTTGACGGTGGTGGTGAGCGAGCGCTGGAAGTTCAGCATCACGCGGCCCGACATCTGGTCGGGCGGCAGGCCGGTGTACTGCCAGACAACGGCGATGACGGGGATGCGGATTTCGGGGAAAATGTCGACCGGCGTCCGAAGGGCCGCAAGCGGCCCGACGATCAGGATAAGCAACGCCATTACGACGAACGTATAGGGACGCTTTAGGGCGACCCGGACCAAACTCAACATTCTGGCCGTACTTCCACTCGTGTGTGAGCCGCCCAGCTCCCCAGCTCCGGCAGCCGCCTATCGGAACATGTCGCTGCAAGCCTGTCGAGGCGAGATTGCCCCTGTCATCCGCATGGCGGTGCGCTACGCTTGCATGACAGAAAATGCACAAGGGATCAGGGGAAATGGCCGAGTACGATTACATCATCGTCGGGGCGGGTTCGGCAGGCGGCGCCCTGGCGGCACGGCTCACGGAAGTGCCCACCAACAAGGTGCTCCTGCTGGAGGCAGGTGCTGCCAGCCATCCCTACTCCCGCATGCCCCTGTCCTTCGGCCTGCTGATCGACAACCCGGCCGCCAACTGGCTCTACCAGTCCGAGCCGGAGCCCAACACGGCCAACCGCGCGATCCCGGTTCCTCGCGGAAAAGTGTTGGGCGGGTCGAGCTCGATCAACGGCCTGGTCTGGGTGCGCGGCCAGCCGCTCGACTTCGACACCTGGGCGCAGATGGGCTGCCGCGGCTGGAGCTGGCGCGACGTCGCCCCGCTCTTCACCCGCATGGAGAACTTCGTCGACGGCGACGGTTCGAACGGCCGCGGCACCGACGGGCCGCTCAAGGTCTCGACCGTGCCCGACCAGAACCCACTCTACGACGCGCTGTTCGCCGCCTCCAAGGCCGCCGGCTTCAAGACCAACCCGGACTACAACAGCGAGGATCAGGAAGGCGTCGTGAAGACGCAGACCTCCATCTACAAGGGCCGGCGCATGAGCGTGGCCCATTGCTACATCGAGCCGGCGATGAAGCGGCCCAACCTGCATGTCGTCACCCACGCCCACACGCTGCGCGTCCTGCTGGAGGGCAAGCGCTGCGTCGGCGTCGAGTACGAGAAGGACGGCAAGACGGTCCAGGCCAAGGCGAAGGAGACGATCCTGTCGGCCGGCGGCGTCGCCAGCCCGCAGATCCTCGAATTGTCCGGCATCGGCCAGCCGGAGCTCCTGAAGAAGCACGGCATCGAGGTGAAGCACGAGCTGAAGGCGGTCGGCGAGAATTTCCGCGACCACATCAATGCCCGCATCATCTGGCGCCTGAAGGTGGCCAACGTCTCCTACAACCACATGGCGCGCGGCCTCGGCGCCGTGACCCAGATGATGAAGTACCTCGCGACCGGCGGCGGCTTCATGAGCCTGCCCTCGGCGCCGCTGCTCGGCTTCCTGAAGACCCGGCCCGAGCTCGAGACGCCCGACGTGCAGATGCATCTCGTGCCCTACTCGATCAAGGACCCGAAGACCCGCAAGCTGCAGGACTTCCCGTCGATGACGATCGCCTGCTACCAGCTCCGCCCCGAGAGCCTGGGCTCGATCCACATCCGCTCGGCCGATCCCAAGGCCCATCCGTCGATCCGCTTCAACTTCCTGGCCGACAGGATCGACCAGGATGCGATGACCGCCGGCTTCCGCATGATGCGTCGCATCGTCGACGCCAAGCCGATGGACGCCTATCGCGACCAGGAATTCTCGCCCGGCCCGTCGGTGCAGTCCGACCAGGAGATCCTGACCTGGATCCGCAACAACTCGCAGACCGCCTATCACCCGATCGGCACCTGCCGCATGGGCCCCGAGGGCCAGAACACCGTGGTCGACGACAAGCTCAGGGTCCACGGCATCCAGGGCCTGCGCATCGCCGACGCCTCGATCTTCCCGACCATGCCGTCGGGCAACACCAATGCGCCCTCGATCATGGTCGGCGAGAAGATGGCTGACATCCTGAAGGGCGCGGCTTAGGCCGCCCCTATGCCGGCGAGCGATTTCCAGAAAGACAACCGGGAATCTTTCCTCTACGATCCGTCTCATCTACCTTTGGTTGAGCGCCCCAAAGGGGTCTACCGCGGGGGATCCGATGGGAAAGCCGGATTCAGGCGACGCAGTCGGCATGACCGCCGTCATGACCGAAGAATTCAATCAGCTACACGGCGGAACTTACGACCCGAAGAACCCGCCTCCTTTGCAGGATTTGCTGAAGGCCATTCACGACCTGCCTGCTGCGGATCGGCGAACGGCGCTCTGTTTGTCCGGCGGCGGCATACGCAGTGCCTCGTTCGCATTGGGCGTATTGCAGGGCCTCGCCGAGAAACAGCTCCTCGACAAGTTTCACTTCCTCTCGACCGTCTCGGGCGGCGGCTACATCGGCGCCTGGCTTTCGGCCTGGCGCAAGTGCGTCGGCAACGACAGCCAGCTCATGGAGATGCTCAGCGGCAGACGTGAGAAGGAAGAGGCCAGGCTTAGGCCCCCCAAGGAAGGCTACCATTCCGACCAGGCCTTCATGGAGCCGGTGGAGCTTTCCATCCTTCGCGAGCACAGCAATTTTCTCACGCCCAAACTCGGCGCCCTTTCAGCCGATACCTGGACCCTCATAGCGCTTTACATCCGAAATCTGCTGCTCAACTGGGCGGTATTCCTGCCCTTGATCGTTGCCGCGTTGCTCGTACCTCTCCTCATGAAGGAGGTGTTGGGCAGCGCCGAATTGAGAGAGCGGGTCGATCTCCATCACTGGGTCGTCCTGGCAGCCATAGTGCTCTTCACGTTGGCCGTGTTCACCTCGGTTCGAGGACGATTTGCGCAGGAGACCAAGCACCGGGTGGATCAGGGCACATTCCTGTGGCTGGAGCTGTTGCCGATCTATGTGGCCTCGGTGCTCGTGTGCTTCTACTCGGTCGGCCGCTGCAATATCGACGGCGGCATCGCCGGCGGCTGCTGGGTCGAGAAGATCACCCCGACCATGACCATCGTCGCCGGTGCGGCGATTTACCTGGTTGGCTGGCTTGCAGCATTCCTTCGGTACGGCGATCTCTCGACCTGCAAGGACGTTCCGAGCTTGAGCGACCCTTTTCCGCCGCTGTTGCTTGGCCTTTCATGGGCGATCGCCGGAGCCATCGCCGGAGCGCTGGTCGGCTGGGGACTCATCGTTGCAAGAGGCCACGCAGCCGACCCGATACCGATCGTGATCTTCGGCGTAGGCTGGATCGCCGTATCGATCTTTCTTGCCAATGCAGTTTACCTGGCCCTGACCAGCGTATCCAGGATGGGCGATGTCGAGCGCGAATGGCTTGCCCGATCTTCGGGCTGGTTTACCGCCATGACCGTCGTTTGGGCCGGCTTTTCGGCCCTCGTTCTCTACGCCACCAATTTCATCAGCATGTTCGACTTCTACTGGAGTCTGTTGGTCGGTGGAGGGGCTGGCGCCCTAGCAGCGCGGATCGGTGCCAGCGCGAAGACCATTTTCAGTTTTCGCGGCAAGCCGATCGAAAGCCTGTCGATGACCGCGGTCCTGTCCCTGGCTTCGGCGATCTTCCTGATCTTTCTCGTGATCGTTCTGTCGAGCCTTCTTCCCGGCCTTCTTGCCGCCGTCGAAGCCCTTCTCGGTTGGGAACGCCATCCGATCCACACGATCGCAGCAACCATCATCCTTTGCGGCGTCATGGTGGGGCTCATCGCCTATTTTGTGAACGTGAATCGATTCTCGGCCCACAGCCTGTACCGCAATCGCCTCATTCGCGCCTTTCTCGGATCCGCACGCGGACCGGCCGCCATCTTCAGCACGACCAGCGATCCTTTCACCGG
Organism: Reyranella sp. GW821-FHT14A01; assembly: GCF_058803965.1. Lineage (NCBI taxonomy): Bacteria > Pseudomonadati > Pseudomonadota > Alphaproteobacteria > Hyphomicrobiales > Reyranellaceae > Reyranella > Reyranella sp. GW821-FHT14A01. Next base: position 130,534 of record NZ_JBXAPM010000015.1, on the reverse strand, counting down.
ATTCGATCGCAAGGACAACGTGTGGGTGCGTGACATGATCTTCCCCGAGGAGAAGGGCAAATCGCGCCTGTTTCCGGTGATCAATATGGCGCTCAATACCGTCGCGGGACCCAACAAAGGGTGGCAGGAACGAAAGGCGGAATCCTTTACGGTGAGCCCTCTGCGCTCGGGCAACGAGTGGGTGAAATTCTGGCCGACCGGGAATTATGGGAGCCGGGAGAACGGCCTTGGCCTCGGCACTGCCATCGCCATTTCCGGCGCCGCCGCCAGTCCCAACCAGGGCTATCATTCGTCCCCTCTCGTCGGCCTCGCGATGACGTTGTTCAACGTCCGCCTGGGATGGTGGCTCGGCAATCCGTCGCGGCCGGCCTCGGCACCGCAAGAGAGCCCGCCCTTCGGCATGATCCAGTTCATCTCCGAGCTGTTCGGGCTGACCAAGGATACGAGCGACTATGTGTACCTGTCCGATGGAGGGCATTTCGAGAATCTCGGCCTCTACGAGATGGTTCGGAGGCGCTGTCATTTCATCATCGTTTCCGATGCCGGCTGCGACCCGGACTGCGCCTTCGCGGATCTGGGTAATGCCGTGCGCAAGATATGGATAGATCTCGGCGTGCGGATCGACTTCGCGAAGATCAACATCGAAAAGAGAAAGGAGCCCGACAAAAAGGGGCAGGCCGTTTATTGCGCCGTCGGCAGGATCAAGTATCCCGGAGCCGGCGAACGGCAGGGGCATATAATCTACCTGAAGCCTGGCTTTTTCGGCACCGAGCCCGCCGACATCCTTGCATACGCGTCCGTCAACAAGACCTTTCCACACGAGACGACAGCCGACCAGTTCTTCTCGGAGTCCCAGATGGAGAGCTACCGCGCTCTTGGCGCTCACGTCGTCGAGACGGTTTTCGGTGCCCGGTCATCCAACGATCCGGATTCTCCGATCCCCTCCCTGGCCCCCTACTGGGCAAAGATAAAAACCTACGCCTGAAGAGCCGGTACAGCGCGACGGAAGGCGTTTTCCGTCTTGGTTCTCTCTACCAATTTACGCCACGACCGGCTTGCCGCTGATCAGGGCGGTGCCGGTCATCGCGGCGACCAGCTTGCCGTCGCCGCGCACGACGTCGATGCGGTAGTTCGAGGCCTTGCTGGAGCGCGAAATCTCGACCGCCGTGGCCGTCAGCACGTCGCCCAGGCGAACGGCGACGCTGTAGATGATGTGGGCATCGATGCTGCCCGAGACGACGCCCTGCGAGTTGCAGGCATAGCCGAAGGCCGCATCCGCCAGCGTGAAGGTCAGGCCGCCATGGCCGACGCCGTTGAAGTTGAGGTGGCGCTCCTCGATCGCGACCCGCGTCACGGCACGGCCGAGCGAGGCCTCGACGAATTCGATGCCGAGGGTGCGGGCGAATGTGTCCCGCCGGGCCAACGCCGAGACGTCGATCATTCCGCGGCTTGTCGCTGGTCGAGCATGGCGCAAAGTATAGGGGCGGCTACCGCCGGACGCGACGATCCCGTTTGGAGTCCCGCACGCCTTCTCGGCGCGCCTTGGCCAGCAGCGCGCGAAACGGTTCGAGGAGTTTCTCCCGCACCGCAGCATCGCCTTCGAGGACCTGCAGCGACAGCGCCACGGCCTCCAGGGTCGAGACGGCATCGGGCCGTGCCTCGCGTCGCAGGTCGCCGTACAGCGACGGTCCGTCGGGCACCACGACGAAGCGGCGCAGCTTGGTCAGCCAGGCATTGCGCCACCACAGCGCCTTGGCCTGCGCCCAGTTGCCGTCGAGCGCGATCAGCCCCTTGAGACCAGCGCGCGCCGCCGGCTGGTCGGCCATCGGTAGGCCCTTTCCATCGACGGCGACCAGCCCGGCTTGCCCCTTGGTCTGCGTAGAGCCGAGATAGAGGACGCCCCAGTCGCGCGGCTCGGCCGGCGCCCCCAGCGCGTGCGCCAGGTTACGCCACGACAGGCCCACGACCACCTTGGCGTTCGAAAGCGCGCCCACCACCAGACGCGCCGTGCCCAGCACGCGGTCCTGCTCCTGCGGGTGCTGCAGGACGAGGATCGTGACCTTGTTGTCCACCGGTTGAGACATGGCCGAGGGTATAGCCTCCCGGCTACCTTCGCGCGATGTCCGTTCCCATCCTTGTTTTCGATAGCGTGACCAAGCTGCCATCCGAAGCGGACGGCGCGGTCGTGATCGGCGCCAGCCACGCCGCCGTCTATGCGGCCTATATGTCGGCCAAGTTCGGCTGCCGCGCCGCGATCCACCACGATGCCGGCATCGGCAAGGATGAGGCCGGCGTGAGCGGCCTCGCCTATGCCGACAGGCTCAGCATGGCCATGGCGGCCGTGGCGACGGCAAGTGCTCGCATCGGCGACGGCGCCGACCTGCTGGCCCGCGGCGTCATCAGCCGGGCCAACGGGCTCGCCGGGGCCTGCGGCGTCGTGCCGGGCATGTCGGCACGCGAGGCGGCCGAGTTGCTGCAGCAGGCGCCGTGGCCGCACACGATGCCGCCCGCCAAGGGCGAGAGCCGGTACGAGATCGACGGCGCGGTCTGCGCCGACTCGGCCACCTTGCTGGTGCCCGAGGATCGCGGCCGCATCGTCGCGACCGGCAGCCACGGCGCGCTCAACTCCTACAAGGCGACGGCGCCGTTCCGGCCGCTGCTGCTGATGTTCAACGACGCGGGCTTCGGCGCCGACCGCGGCGGCGTGCTGGCCCTGCCCGAACTCGACCGGGAAGGCCTCGCCGCTCTCGCAGTCGCAACGCAATCCGCGCGCATCGGCGATGGTCGTTCCACACTGCAGGACGGCACGATTTCCGACGTCAACGCCACCGCATACCGGCTCGGCGCGCGTGTAGGAGGCTCCGCGCTTGCACTGGCCCGCGCACTGGCAGAAAAAGCGGACTAACGAGAATCGGGAGACTCTGGGGGCATGGCCGTCGTCAACGTGAAGTCGGAGATCGCCGGCAATGTCTGGAAGATCCAGGTCAAGGCGGGCGACCGGATCGAAGCCGACGGCGAGATCATGATCCTCGAATCCATGAAGATGGAAATCCCGGTCCTGTCGCCCAAGGCGGGCGTCATCAAGGAACTCAAGGTCAGCGAAGGCGAGGCGATCGGCGAAGGCCAGCTCGTGGCCGTGCTCGATGCGTAGCAGCGCCGTCGCCGTCGAGCTGGCGCGGCTCTGGGCGCCCGACAATCTCCGCCGCTCCGCCCCCGGCATCGCCCTCTGCGCCGCCATTGCTGCCGTCGCCTACTACGCCGATACGAGAAGCCTGCTGCGCTTCGGCGCCGTCTGGGTGCCGCCGCTGATCCTGACGCTGGTCATCGGCATGGCGCTGCAGCCGCTGTCGGCCAGGCCCGTGCTGAAGCCCGGCCTCGAATTCGCAGGCCGCACCTTGCTGCGCATCGGCGTCGCCCTGCTCGGCGCCCGCCTGACGCTCGGCAATCTCGTCGAGGGCGGCGCGCTGCCGATCGTGGTCGCCGTGGCGGCCGTCGGCTGCACCATCGTGTTCGGCGCCTGGGCGGCGCGCCTGTTCGGCCTCAGCCAGAATTTCGGCATCCTCACCGGCTGCGCCACCGGCGTCTGCGGCGCGGCGGCGGCGATGGCGGCCTCGGCCGTCCTGCCCAAGCACGAGAATTCCGACCGCGACCTCGCCTTCACGGTGATGGGCGTCAACTTCCTCAGCACCGTCGTGATGGTGATCTACCCCACCCTGCGCGAGGCGCTGGGCTTCTCGCTGTTCGAGATGGGCGTGTTCCTGGGCGGCGCGATCCATGACGTGGCGCAGGTCGCGGGCGCCGGCCAGACGATGGGCCCGCAGGTGCTGAGCGACGCGGTCATCACCAAGCTGCTGCGCGTCGCGGCCCTGCTGCCCGCCATCGCCGGCATCGCCTGGTGGGTGGCCCAGAGCGGCGGCCCGCAGACCTCGGCCCGGCCGACGCCGCCGGTCTTCCTGTTCGGCTTCCTGGCGCTCGCCGCCCTGAACTCGCTGGGCGTCATCCCCGCCGCCGTGCGCGACGCGGTCGGCCAGATCTCCGCCTTCCTGATCATCACCGCCATCGCGGCGCTGGGCATGAAGACGTCGCTGCTGGCGCTGGTGCGCATCGGCATGGGTCCGGTGATGCTGCTGATCACCGAGACGATCTTCGTCGGCCTTCTGGTCGTCGGCCTGATCTACGGGCTTCGGGCGGCGGGTCTCTAGTCCAGGTTTCTCCATTGGAGCGCGCAACTCCAGTTGCGCTCAAGCTTCGTCAACCAACCATGCATGAGCGCAACTGGAGTTGCGCGCTCCATTGAGACACCGCTCCTGGGGCTATCATCAAATCAGGTCCCGGGTTTGGTGCCCGTCGCCTTCACCACCGCGCTCCAAGTATCGATCTCGTTCTTGATGAACTCGGCAAACTGGATGGGCGTGCCCGGCGCCGGCAGGGCCGCGCGCTGCTCGATCTGCCGGATCACGGCATCGTCGTTCAGCAGCTTCTGCACGTCCTTGCTGACCTTGGCCACGATCTCCAGCGGCGTGCGCGCCGGCGCGGCGAGCCCGGCCCAGCCGGCGGCGTTGAAGCCCGGCAGGGTGGCGGCGATCAGCGGGATCTTGTCGAGCGGCGGCGGTGCGGGCCGCGACGTCGTCACGCCCAGCGCCTTGATGCGTCCGTCCTTGATGTGGTTCAGCGCGGCGGCCGTGCTGTCCATCATCAGCTTGACGTGGCCACCGAGAAGATCGGCCATCGCCGGTCCGCTGCCCTTGTAGGGAATGTGCACGATGTCGACGCCGGCCTTGAGCTTGAACAGCTCCATGCTGAGATGCTGCGACGTACCCGGCCCGGCCGAGGCATAGGAGAGCTGGCCCGGCTCCTTCTTGGCGAGCGCGATCAGCTCGGCCAGCGTGTTCACCGGCAGGCTGGGATGCGCCACGATCACCAGCGGCACCAGGAAGATGTTGGAGATCGGCAGGAAGTCCGTCAGCGGCTTGTACGGCAGGTCGGGATAGAGGCTGGGATTGACGCCGAACGTGCCGCTCGACACGACCATCAGCGTGTAGCCGTCGGGCGCTGCCGCCTTGCCATATTCGGTCGCAGGGATGCCGCTGCCGCCGCCCTTGTTCTCGACGACGACCTGCTGCTTCCAGATGTCGGTCAGCTTCTCCGCCATCAGGCGCGCAAAAATGTCGGCGGCCTGGCCCGGCGGAAACGGCACGATGAAGCGCACGGGTTTATTGGGCCATGCGGATTGCGCAATGGCCGGAGCGGCCAGCGTTGCGCCGGCCGCGCCAGCGAGCGCCAGGGCCTGGCGACGCGTCGGATTCATTTCTGGAGCCTCCCAGTTCGTTTCGAGTGACAGGGTAGCACAGCCCCTCGAAAATGACCGCATGACAGGCCGAATCCTTATCGCTCCGCCTCGCGATGCGGCGGATCACGACGCCATCGGCGGACTGGTCCGGGAGTATGCAGGCTCACTGGGATTCTCGCTCGACTATCAGGACTTCGAAGCCGAGCTCGCCGACCTCGCAGCGAAATACGCCCCGCCGGGCGGCGCGCTGCTTCTCGCACGGGTCGAGGGCGAAGCGGCCGGCACCGTGGCGCTCCGGCAGCTCGAGCCGGGGATCGGCGAGATGAAGCGGCTCTATGTCAGGCCGGACTTCCGCAGGGAGCGCACCGAGAGCGGCAATTCTATCGGCCGCGAGCTCGCTTATCGAATCGTCGAGGCGGCACGCGCCTGCGGCCATCGACGTCTCAGGCTCGACACAATCGGTCCCAAAATGGAGGCCGCGATCAAGCTCTATCGCACGATGGGCTTCACCGAGATCGCGCCCTATTACCCGAGCCCGGTGCCAGGCACCGTCTACATGGAGCTGGTCCTTTGACCGATCGCTTCTACGAGGACTTCAACGTCGGTGACCGCTTCGTGAGCGGCGGCATGACCTTCACCGAGGCCGCCATCATCGACTTCGCCCGCCAGTGGGATCCGCAGCCCTTCCACACCGATCCCGAATTCGCCGCGAGATGGACCTTCGGCGGGCTGATCGCCTCGGGCCTCCACACGATGGCTGCAACGCTGCGCCTCTGGCTCGATCTCGGTGTCTTCCGGGCCTGCAGCCTGGGCTCGCCCGGCATCGGCGAGGTGCAGTTCCCTCGTCCTGTCCGGCCCGGCGATACGGTGCGCGTGGTGACCGACATCGTCGAGCTTCGCCCGTCCAAGTCGAAGCCCGATCGCGGCATTGCGCTGCTGCGCCAGGTCACGATCAACCAGCGCAACGAACAGGTGATGGAACAGGAGACGACGGTCTTCCTGAAGCGACGACGGGCCGCTTAACGCCAGGCGAAGACCGGCTGCTCGTAATGGTCGACGCGAGTGTCGCGGCCGGCCAGCGCGACTTCCCGGAACTGGAACAGCACCGCCGCCGTCGGCGCGTTCACCGTGGCCACCGGCAACGGCAGGCGGATGATCGGGCGGTCGGATTCCTCGATCGCCACGATCTCGGGCGAGCCGTCGCGGAAGAGCTCGCCGCAGGCAATGCGATAGGCGCCCGCCACTTCCGACGGATTGGGCGTCAAGGTGACGCCCGGCGCCCACACGACGACGGGCGCGATCAGGTAGCCCGAGCGGGTCGGATAGTCGTCAAGCGTGCCCAGGATATCGTCGGTCGAGGCCAGCACGCCCAGCTCCTCGTGCAGCTCGCGCAGCGCGGTCTGCTCGATCGTCTCGCCGGGATCGACCCGCCCGCCCGGCAGTGCCCACTGGCCGCCATGGGCGCGCAGCTTCGGCGTGCGCCTTGTCAGCAGGAATGCAGCCTCGCCGGCCTCATCGGCCTCGGCGATGACGATGGCCACGGCCGCGCGCTTCAGGCCGCCAGCATCGACCCGGCGGCGCAGGTCGAAGCGGCTAAGATGCGCCGTGACGTCGGCGCGTAACGCCTGGTCTAGCGGAAAGGACTTCACGCGCCCGCGGGTCTCCGGAAGGTCCAGACCACGGCCGGCGGCACGTTGAACCAGATGCGGGGCCCGCGCGTGCCGACCAGCCGCAGCTCCTGCGTCAGGTTGCGCGGCACGGGCTGCGAAGGGCCGTAGGTGAACTGCACCAAGGCACCACCGCGCGGCAGGGCCTCGAACACGCCATGCACGATCCCGCGCACGACCTCGGCGGGCAGCGACAGCAGCGGCAGGCTCGACACGACCGCGGAGACCGAGCCGATCCCCTGCTCGGCCAGGATCTTCGGCAGGCGGGCGGCATCGCCCTCGACGATCTTCGGTCCGGCGAAATGACGGCGCAGGAAGGATGCGAGTTCGGGCTCGCGCTCGACCAACGCCAGCCGGTCGGCCGGGATTCCGGCCGCCAGCAGCGCCTTGGTGACCTCGCCGGTGCCGGCGCCCAGTTCGATCACATGGCCGTCGCGGCCCCTCATCGCCGCCAGGGTCGCGTGCGCCATCGCTTCGCCGAGCAGCCGTCCGCTCGGCATGACCGCGCCCATGGAAAAGGGATTGCGCAGCCAGCGCTTCAGGAAAAGGGCGGTACCGGCGCGCGAGTCGAGGCCGGGACGAGACTCGATCGGGGGCATGGGCGAAACGCTAACAGACGCTTTTCCAGGTCGACAAGGAAAAGCAGCCGCTCCCTATTGCGCGGGTTGCATGGCAGGTGCTGCCGCAGGCGCCGGTGCCGGCGGCTCGAAGGCCGCCTCGGCATGGCGCATCTGCTCGACGGCGTTGACCATGGAGACATAGACAGCCGCCGCGTAGGGCAGCGACTGCACGATCATGAACAGCGACCAGAGGCGGGCCTCGGGATCGACGACGCCGTTGCCGAACCACAGGACCGCGGCGGCGACCCACAGCAGCACGGCCAGGATCGCCTCGCCGCGCGCCATGCCCAACGCCATGCCGAGCGTCGCACGCTCGTCCATCTTGGGCGTGCGCATGAACGGCAGGCGGCTGGTCGCCAGGCCGTAGATCACGGCGCGGCCCACCGTGTAGGTGAGTGCGAGGCCGGCCAGCGAGGCGCCGATGCTCTGGCGGAAGGTGCAGCGCACGCGATCGAAATAGAGGCCGAACGAGTAGAGCAGCTTGAAGACGAAGATGCCGATGGTCGGCGCGATGAACTCCGACGGCGGCAGGCCGACCGGCTTCATGCCGAACAGCGGCGGCAGCACGACGGCCGCCACCCAGGCAAGGCCCGCCCAGGTGAAGATCAGGTTCAGCGCGTCGGCGAACCAGGGCAGCCAGCCGGCGACGAAATGATACTTCTGCCAGAAGGTGAGCTTGGTATCGCCGAAGAACATCTTGCCGGCATGCGCCTTCATGATCTGCATGGCGCCGTAGGCCCAGCGGAAGCGCTGCTTCTTGTAGCCGGAGAAGTGATCGGGCGTCAGGCCGTGGCCGAAGCGCTCGCGGCTGTACATGGCGCCGTAGCCCTTCTCCATCAGGCGCAGGCCGAGCTCGGTATCCTCGGTGATACACCAGGTCGCCCAGCCGTCCATCTCTTCCATGCAGGAGCGGCGCACCAGGGTCATGGTGCCGTGCTGGATGATGGCGTCGTACTCGTTGCGCAGGCACATGCCGATGTCGAAGAAGCCGGCATATTCCCAGTTCAGCATTTCCTTGAACCGGTCGCCGCGCCAGTCGCGATGGTCCTGTGGCGCCTGCACGTAGCTGATCTTGGCATCGTCAAAGTACGGCACCAGCGCCTTCAGCCAGTCCGGTCGCACCATGTAGTCGCTGTCTATGACGCCGATCACCTTGGCGTCGGGCGCGGTCTGGCTCAGGACGTAGTTGAGCGCGCCGGCCTTGAAGCCCTTCATGACGTCGAAATGGAAGAACTTGAAGCGCTCGCCGAGCTGGGCGCAGTAGTCCTGCACCGGACGCCACACCGCGGGGTCCTTGGTGTTGTTGTCGATGACGATGACTTCGAAGTTCGGGTAATCGAGCCCGGCCAGAGAATCGAGGGTCTGCATGACCATCGACGGCGGCTCGTTGCAGATCGCCAGATGCAGCGAAACCTTGGGCCAGTCGCGGTTCGCCGGCTGGCGGGCGATCATCTCGGCCGCGGGCAGCGCCTCGCGCGTCCAGCGGCCGCGCCAGATCGTCTCCGCCATTTCCAGCGCCTGCACCAGCGCCATGCCGAGGCTGGCGACCAGGAAGAAGGCGAGCACGCCCCAGCCGATCATCTCCGACGTGACCATGTAGGTGCCGGCCGCGACCGACGCGCCATAGGCGACCGCGCTCGCCGACAGCGCCACCAGGGCGCAGAAGCCCACCTGCCCTGCCATGCCCAGCCGCGGCCAGCGCCACAGGAAGAGCAGCATCAGGGGCAGCGACGCCGCCAGCGACCAGGCCGCGCAGGAGAACCACTGCGGGAAGGTCTCGATCGAGCCGTTCCAGGCGAACTTCTGCTGCCGGTCGGCATTCCACAGGCCCCAGTAGCCGCCCGCCTTGCCCTCCAGGTCGTAGGACTTCCAGGGCTGGTCGACGGCCTCGACGACGAAGGTGTCGATGTTCTGGGAGCGCAGCCACGCCACCATGTCGCGCACGTTCTTGGCCTGCTCGGCCGGCGTCGCGTACTTCACCACGCCCGTGCCGGGACTGCGGCGCGTGGCGCCGTTCGACGGCCAGCCGACCTCGGTCACGATGATGTTCTTGTTCGGGTAGAGCTTGCGCAGGAGCCCGATCTTTTCCTTCACGTACTCGAGCGGCGTCGAGCTCGACTGCTCGTCCCAGTAGGGCAGGATATGCACGGCGAGATAGTCGACCTCGCGGGCGAGCTCGGGATAGCGCTCCCAGATGTGCCACGGCTCGGCGGTGCTGACCGGCACCTTGACGTTGCGCTTGACGTTGCGGATCTCGCGGATGAGCTGGGCCGGGCTGGTCGCGTTGGGATCGCGCAGGTCCTTCTCGCCGTCGAAACGCAGGATGTTCTCGTTGCCGACCAGGACGCGCTCGATGTTCGGGTTCTGGTTGGCCATGCGGATCAGCGCGCCGGTCTCCTCGGCGTTGACCTCGCTCGACTCGCGGCCGAACTGCAGCTTGGCTTCGTTGGGACTGTAGATCCAGGCGCCGGGCACCAGCTTCAGCCCGTACTTGGCGGCCATCGCCGGCATCACGTCGCCGCCGTCGGTGGTGCGGTAGGTGCGAACGTAATTGACCTTGCCGCCGAGCATGGCGAAGTCGCGCTCGATCTGGTCGTTGCGCGGCCTGATCTGCGGCGTGGGTGCCTCGTTCACGGCGGTGCGCAGGAAGCTCCAGAGGCCGGTCGCCTTGCCCTCGAGCGGATCCTGGTCCTTGGCCCACGGCGCGTAGGTGACGCCATGCAGGGGCCCCTCGACGGTCGCCGCCGTGATGCGGCTGTCGAGCAGGCGCCAGCCCACCAGGGTGGCCGCGACAACGATGAGAAGAACCAAGCCCCGACGCATCATGAAGAGACGATCGCTCCGGCAAATCCGCCGGTGGTGAATGCTCGCTTCGGGATCGCGGTCGCATGTCTCCTGCGGACGACAATCGTCGACGCAAGGACCGTGCCCGGATCGACTCTCCCAGCGAGCCGACTACCACGCAGTGCGGCGGACCTCTTCGAGGTTTCCTTGCGCCCGATTTCCTCGACGGCGACCCTTCGCAGTCGGTAAGGCGACACGCGCGATCTATAACCTGTGGCTCCCGGTACGGTAAAGAGACTGAAGGTGATGATGGCCAAAATGCCTAATTCTTTGCTGGCTTTGACGCCCATCCTTCGCCAAAACGCCACAAACGATGACCGATCAGGATCCACCCGCAGCGCCGGCTGCGGTACCTCCCTCTCTCTCCGCAACCTATCGGGCGGCAGATCGTTACGGCTTTCTTGAGCGCAGCGGAACGCGTCTCCGGTACGCTTGGTGGAACGCGCTGGGTGTGCCCCGCGGCACCGTCGTCGTCCTGGGCGGGCGGGGCGAATTCATCGAAAAATATGCCACCGAGGTGGTGGCCGAATTGCTGGAGCGCGGCTTCGCGGTGGCCGCGATGGACTGGCGCGGCCAGGGCCTGTCCGACCGCCCGCTGGCCGATCCCGGCAAGGGGCACATCGACCACTTCTCGACCTACATGGCCGACCTCCGGCTGTTCCTCGATACAATCGTTACACCGGAGGCGCCCCGGCCGGTCGTCTGCCTCTGCCATTCGATGGGCGCCCATATCGCGATGCGGGAGATGGCGGAGAACGGCACGGGCCCCTTTTCGGCCGCTCTGTTCGTGTCGCCGATGACGGCGTTGCGCCGCGAGGCGATGCTGCGTTCGGTCCTGATGATCATGCCGGAGGTCCCGGCGGTCGAGGACCGCTACCTGTTCGGGACCGGGCCGTTCATCCTGCTGGCCCGGGAGTTCAACTCCAACTTCGTGACCCATGACGAGCGCCGCTACCGCTTCACGGAGGACTGGTTCGCCATCGATCCCCGCCTCTCGCTGGGCGGCCCGACGATTGGCTGGTCGCGGCAGGCCGTCCGCTCGATGACCGCCGTCCACGCACCGGGCTATCTTGAGCGCATCGACATTCCGCTGCTGCTGATGACGGCCGGCGAGGACCGGCTGATCGATCCGCGCAGCCATGGCCCACTGGTTGCCCGGTTGAAGCATGGCGAGCACTTCACGATCGGCCATGCCCGCCACGAGATCATGATGGAGACGGACGAGATCCGGGCCCTGTTCTGGGAGGGCTTCGACCGGCTGGTGAAGGGTGTGCTGAGCTGATGACCGAAGTGCAGATTCTGGTGACCTTTGTCGCGTTCATCATCGCCGGGGTCGCCAAGGGAGCGGTCGGAATCGGCCTGCCGCCCATCGCGGTCGGCCTGATGACGCTGGCCGTCCCGCTCGAGGACGCGCTGGCGATCATGACCATTCCGACCTTGGTCACCAACGTCTGGCAGGCGATCTACGGCCATGGGCTGCTGCGCCTGTTCCGTCGTTTCTGGACGCTGGCCCTGACGGCGACCATCACGCTGATCCTCGTGGCCGCGACCCTGGACAAGCTCGGCTCGGCCCAGGCCTCGGCGTGGTTGGGCGTCATGCTGGTCCTCTATTCGACCATCGTGCTGCTGGCGTGGCGTCCGCGGGTATCGCGCCAAGCGGAACGCTGGATGAACCCGCTGATGGGCATCGCCAGCGGCGCCGTCGCCGGCTTCACCGGCATCGCGGCGGTGCCGTTCCTGCCCTACATGCAGTCGCTGGACATCGACAAGGACGACCTGGTCCAGGCCCTGGGCATCCTGTTCATCTTCCTGATCGGCTCGCTCACCTTCGCCCTGTTCCGCCAGGGCGCCTTCGACACCGCGAACGTCATCGGCGGCGTTGCCGCCATCGTGCCGACCTCGATCGGCGTCTGGCTCGGCCAGAAGTCGCGCGATGCCCTGTCGCCGGAGATGTTCCGCCGCGTCTTCCTGATCGGCCTGCTGGGCCTCGGGCTGCACATGGCGCGCGGCTTGCTGTAGGTTGACGCGATGTCACTCCCTTCTTTCAAGGTCACGATCTGCGGCATTCCCGAGCTGCCGCAGCACTGCGCGGTCGGCGTCAGCCACGTCCTGTCGATCATCGACACGCATGAGCCGCGCCCGCCGGCGCTCGACACTTATTCGAGTATCGACCACGAGCTGATCCGTTTCGACGACGTGGTGGCCGAGTATCCGGGCTTCGAGGCCTGCACGCCGGCCCATATCGAGAAGGTCCTGGCCTTCGGCGAGCGCGTGCATGCGCGGCCCGACGGCCATGTGCTGGTCCATTGCCACGCCGGCATCTCGCGCTCGACCGCCGCAGCGGCCATCCTGATGACTCAGTTCACACCGGGTAGCGAGGAAGCGGCCTTCCTGAAGCTGCTGGAGCTGCGCAAGCACGGCTGGCCCAACACCCGCATGGTCGAGTTCGCCGACACGCTGCTGAAGCGCGACGGCGCGATGCTGCGCGGCCTGATCGCCTATCGCAAGGCGCTCCTTGAAGTGAAGCCTCACCTCAAGGACGTCGTCCGCAACATCGGCCGCGGCCACGAGATTCCGTAGTGTCGAGCGCAGAAGAGGAAGGATCCCTCGCTACGCTCGGGATGACACCAGTTTTTGCATCAGACGCACTGCTTCAAATCCAGCAACAGTGTCATCCTGAGCGAAGCGAAGGATCCTTGCAGCCGTCACGACCGGTGAAACACCAGCGTCCTGACTTCGATGCTTTCGCGCGGTGCGGCATCAGCCGGAGCCGTCGGATCGGTGAAGGCGCTATGCGGGGTGTAGCGCGCCGGAACGCCGGTCGAGGTATCGCAGCACTTCAGCAGCAGCGCCTCGTCGGTCCGCATCTGCGGCACGTAGTACCAGCGATGCGCGGGATTGAACTTCACCGAGTAGGTCTCGCCGACCCGGTGCGGATAGACGAGGTCCGACGGCACCAAGTCGTCCAGCGCAATGGTCGTCGCGTCGCAGACCGCGAGCGGTGAATCGAGCAGCGGGCCCTTGATCGGGCGCCACAGGTTGACGACCTGCACCCTGCCCTTCAGCAGCTCGTCGGCTTCGTCGGGCAGGAGATCGCGCACCCGCTGCGGGCCCGACTTTGCCGTATGGTCGATATGGACACGACGCACCGGCTGGCGCGGCGCATCGGCCTGGCTCTCGGCATCCGGCACGCGGCGGCGGGTCGTGTGGTCGAAGATGTGCACGCGATCCGCGCCGGTCGCCTCGCGCACCAGGCGCTCGACCTCGGGGTAGTAGACGCGGCGGACTTCCTCATCGTCGAAGAAGTCCTTCACGGCACTCTGGTGATGCAACAGCGCAAAGCCGTTGGCGTCGAGCGATACTGCGTTTGCGACGGGCCGCGCGTCGCGGATCGCGACGGCATGCGCCTCATGCTCGGTATTGCTGCGCGGGATGCCGGGCGGCGGATCGAACGTGTAGTTGCGCGGCCGCTCTACCATCGGCGCGAGATAGTTCATGTCGGCGACGACGCTCGACAGGTTGGAGAAGACGTCGAGTTGTTCTTGCAGCGTCATGGTCCGGGACCTCCGAAGATGTTCGGATGATCTTGGACCTGCCCTCTTTCCACGCCATGGAGAAGATGTGCGGCGCCGCATGAAGAGACGTTATCCGAAAGGAAAACCTCTTCTGTCGCGCCGCACGCGCACGGCAAGAACGCGTCGTTCAGCGCGCTTTCATCGGTAGGCTGGCCAGATGCGTGCCGGCATCAACGATCAGGAATTCGCCGGTGATGTTGCTGGCGCTGGTCAGGAAGAACAGCACCGCCTCGGCCATCTGCTCGGGCGTGCCGGCCTGGCGCAGCGGCGTGTTCTGCTCCTGGCCCTGCTTCATCTTGTTGTAGTTCTCCTCGCCCATGCCGCCCAGCAGCCAGCGCGTCTGGATGAAGCCCGGGCACACGGTGTTGACCCTCACCGCCGGCGACAGCCAGCGCGCCAGGGTGAGCGTCAGCGTGTTGAGCGCGCCCTTGGAGCAGGCATAGGGGATCGAGCTGCCGACACCCATGACGCCGGCGATCGAGGAGATGTTCACGATCGAGCCGCGGGCCTGGTCGGCCTCCCATTGCTTCTTCATGATCGGGAAAACGGCGCGGCTCATCATGTAGGGGCCGGTGACGTTCACGCGCATGATGCGGTCGAAGTCTTCCGGCGTGACGCCGTCGAGGTCGCCCTGGTTCTGGAACTTGGTGGTGCCGGCATTGTTGATGAGACCGTCGATGCGGCCCCACTTCTTCATCGTCTCGTCCGCGAGCTTCTTGCAGTCGGCATCCTGGCCCATGTCGGCCTGGACGAGGATCGCCTCGACGCCCTTGGCCTTCACCGCCTCGTAGGTCTCGTCCGCCTCTTTCTTGCTCTTGGTGTAGTTGATCGCGACGTTCCAGCCGCGCTCCGCCAGGTCGAGCGCGCACGAGGCGCCCAGTCCCGTCGCCGAGCCCGTCACGATCGCCACCTTGTTCGATTTCGCCATGTCGTTTCTCCCGATATCTGCGGCACCTTTCATAGGCTAGGATCGCCCTCCAAGGCAAAAAACGCACGTCGGGGCGGGGACATGGCTGATCTGTTTTCGATGAAGAATCGCGTGGTGCTGCTCACCGGCGCCTCGCGCGGGCTGGGCCGCGACATGGCGCTGGCCCTGGCCGGCGCCGGCGCCACCGTGCTCTGCGCGGGCCGCAGCGTGAAAGAACTCGACCAGACTGCCCGCGCCATCACCCGCAAGGGCGGCAAGGCCCATGTGGTCCCGCTCGACATCACCGACGAGGCGGATGTCGTGGCCAAGGTCGCGGCTATCATCTCGAAGCATCGCCGCATCGACGCGCTGGTGAACAATGCCGGGATCATCCATCGACAGGACATCGTCGACACCGCGACGCCGGATTTCCGCAAGGTGATCGAGACCAACCTGATCGCCCAGTTCGTCGTCTCCCGCGAGGTCGGCCGCCACATGCTGGCGCGCAAGTACGGCAGGATCGTCAACATCTCCTCGGTCCTGGGCGTCGTCGGCCGGGCCTCGGTCGCGGGCTATGTCTCCGCCAAGCACGGGCTCATCGGATTCACCAAGAACCTGGCCGCGGAACTCGGACCGCACGTCACGGCCAACGCGATCGCGCCCGGCTACATCCGCACCGAGCTCAACGTGCCGCTGCAGCAGAACAAGGATTTCAACGCCATGCTCGAGAGCCGCACCGCCGTTGCGCGCTGGGGCAAGCAGGAGGACCTGCGCGGCGCGCTCCTGCTGCTGGCGTCGGATGCCGGCAGCTACATCACCGGTCACACGCTGGTGATCGATGGCGGCCTCTCCCCGATTCTCGCCTGATCCATGACCGGCATTCCTCGTTGGGTAATGCTGCTGGTGGCGGCTGCGTTCGTGCTCTACGCCATCGCCGCTTCGCAGGGCTGGATTCGTGACCCGTCGCTGGCGAAGGCCGACTATGTCGGCACCATCGACGTCTCGGCCGATGATGCGAAGCTCTACCGCGCCGCGCCCTTCGAATGGCAGGTGACGAGCGCCGCCGGCAGCTTCAAGGGCAATGACACGGCCCACATCCGCATCGACCCGTCGGGCGAGCGCACGGTGATCTGCGGCTGGGTCCCGCTCGACAAGGCCGGCGCCTCGATCCGCGCCACGCGGTGGTTGAGCGAGGCGCGCCTCGCCGTGGGCGACATCAAGGTCACCGCATTGTTCATTGCCCCGGTCGACAAGAAGCCCGGCGACGGGCTGAACGCCGGTTGCCTGCGGCTCGACGAGGGCATCAAGCCGGCCGCCGACGCGCCGCTGAAGCTCGAAGGCCATCCAGTTCGCGAATAGATATTTTCTCCTAACCGAAAGAGTAACCATGCTTCCCAGACAAGGCGTAACGCCCGAACTCGCCCGCTTCATCGTCGACACCAGGTGGGAAGACCTGCCCGAGCAGGCCCGTCACGAGGCCAAGCGCGCCTTGATGAACTTCTTCGCCGTGGCGATCGCGGGCTGCCGCACCCAGCCGGTCGAACTGGCGCTGCGCACGCTGGGCGAATTCTCCGGCGGCCGGCAGGCCACGATCGTCGGCCGTCCCGAGCGGATCGATCCGTTGACGGCGGCTTTCCTGAACGCGGCCGGCGCCAACGTCTTCGACAATTGCGACACCCACCTGCCGACCGTCGTGCACCCGACCTCGCCACTGGCGCCCGCGCTGCTGGCGCTTTCGGAAATCCGCAAGGTGACCGGACCCGAACTGCTGCTCGCCTTCGCGCTGGGCTTCGAGATCGAATGCCGTGTCGGCGGCGCGGTCTCGCCCGGCCACTATCCCAAGGGCTGGCACATCACCTCGACCTGCGGCGTCTTCGGCTCGGCTGCGGGTGCGGCCAAGCTGCTCGGCCTCGACGTCGAGCGCACTGTGTGGGCGCTGGGCAGCGCCTCGACCCAGTCGGCGGGCCTCTGCGAATGCCTCGGCTGGCCGGCCAAGAGCGTCAGCGTCGGCAATGCCGCGCGCAACGGCCTGTTCTCCGCCCTGCTGGCCGAGAAGGGCTTCGCCGGCCCGCCCGAGCCGATCGCCGGGGCGCAGGGCTTCCTCGCCGCGATGGGTGAGCCGCCGAACTGGGCGGCCCTGCTCGACGGGTTGGGCAAGGATTGGCAGGTGAACAACAACTCGATCAAGCCCTACGCCGCGGGCTTCGTGATCCATCCCCTGCTCGACCTCGCCCTCGACTGGCGTCGCGCCCATCCCGACCAGGAAGTCGAACGGATCGCCGTGCGCGGCAATCCCCTGCTCCTGCAGCGCACCGATCGCGCCGACATCGCCACCGGCCGCGAGGCGCAGGTCAGCCTGCAGCATTGCGTGGCGGCCGCCCTCGTCCTCGGCAAGGCGGGCCTCGATCAGCTGACCGATGCCTGCGTCGCCGATCCCGCCATCAAGGCGCTGCGCAGCAAGTTCGAATGCTCGGCCGATGACCGCATCTCGACCATCGCGGCCGAGATGGACATCTGGACCGCCGACGGGAAGAAGCACGCGCTGTCCACCCAAGCCGCGCGCGGCAGCTCCTCGAACCCGCTGAAGGATGCCGAGATCGAGGCCAAGCTGCGCGACGAGGCGAAGCGCTGGGAGCCGGGCCACGACATCCAGCCGCTGATCGACGCCGTGTGGGCGCTCGACCGCAGCCAGGATGTATCGGGCCTGCTGGCGCTGGCGGTGCCTACTCGACGGTGACGTTGGCGGAAGCCGCGACGGCCTTCCAGGTGGCGATGTCCTTCTGGATGAAGGCGGCGAAGGCCTCCGGCGAGTTGCCGACCGTCTGCATGGCCTGGTTGACCAGCAGTTCCTTCGTTGCCGGGTCGGCCAGCGCCTTGACGATCTCGGCGTTGAGCTTGTTCACGACCGCGCTTGGCGTCTTGGCCGGCGCCAGGATGCCGTGCCAGGCCAGCGCCTCGAAGCCGGGATAGCCGCTCTCGGCGACGGTCGGCACTTCGGGCGCGACCGGCGAGCGGTCGAGGCTGGTGACGGCGAGCGCGCGCAGCTTGCCCGACTTGATGTGCGGCAGGACGCTGATCGGATCGCCGAACACGACGTTCAACGTGCCGCTCAGAAGATCGCCGACCGCGAGCGCGGTGCCGCGATAGGGCACGTGGGTCATCTTCAGGCCGGCCTTGCTGTTGAACAGCTCGGCGACGAGATGGTTGGCGGCGCCGACACCCGTCGAGCCGTAGTTCATGGCGCCGGGCTTGCTCTTCGCCAGCGCCACGAACTCCTGCAGGTTCTTGGCCGGCGACTCGGAATTGACGACGAGAATGTACGGATAGGCCGTCGTCATGGTGATGGGCGCGAAATCCTTCACCGGATCGTAGGGCAGCGTCTTGTAGACGGCCGGGTTGATCGAGATCGGGCCGGACTGGCCGAGCAGCAGCGTGTAGCCGTCGGGCTCGGCCTTGGCGACGAGGTCGGTGCCGACGATCGAGCCGGCGCCGCCCTTGTTCTCGATCACGATCGGCTGGCCGATATTCTCGGAGACCTTCTTCGCCACGATGCGCGCCACCGAATCGGCGCCACCGCCCGGGGCATAGGGCACCACGAGCTTGATGGGCCTGGTCGGAAAATCCTGCGCGAACACAGGGTTCACCACGGCCGTCAGGACCAGCGCGCAGGCCGCACGCCTCATTATCGTCTTCATCGTTCCTCCAAGAGACTTCATTGCGCCATCGTTGAGAATGGCGCCGACAATCGCTACTAAAATATCGGCATGGGGCAATCTGGTGTGTCTGGCGCGGCGCTAAGCCGCCTACCCCCTCAACTGGGCGAGTCCGCGCTGCATCATGGCCTTGGTGTAGCGCTCCCGGGTGATCAGCGGCACGACGGCGTCCTTGTCCGGCGGGGAGGCGAACACGCCGCTCAGTTCCATCAGTTCGGCCTCGGCCAACTTGAAATTTCCGCGCTTCATGTAGCCCAAGGCACGGAAGAGGCGCTCCTCCTCAAGATAGTTGGGCTCGCGATTCCAGTCGTCGAGCTGATGCAGCGCCGAGGCAAAGCGCGCCATAACCTTCGCCTTGAACTGGGAAGTTACCCTCTGCATGCCATCCACCCGATCCTGTTGCCGGCCGGGATGGTGCGCGCACCGTCCCCTTGCCGCAAGCGGCGTGGCCAACACTGCGTGTCGATTGGATGACAAGAAAGCCAAACGGATCGCTTGCCGATCTCACCCTGCTCGTGATCGGCAGCAGCGCGGTGCTGATCGCCGTCATCCTGTGGTTCGACAATGCGCAGGGCGGACTGACGGGCAACGGCGTCTTCAAGAGCCTCGAACTGAAGCCCTGGGTGGTCGATCCGGCGAACGCGCGGCTCTACCCCTCCAACTATCTCTTCTACCCCGTCTACGGCGCGCTCTGCCGGCTGCTCGACCTGCTGGGTGTCTTTGCCGGCGATCCGCGGCGCCAGCTCACGATTCTGAACGCTCTCAGCGCGAGCCTCTGCGTCGGCGTGGCCTATCTCCTCGCGCGCGCGATCACCGGCAACCGCATCATTGCCCTGCTGACGGCTGCGTTCCATCTCTCGACCAGCCACGTGATGTTCCTCGCCATCGTCAACGAGGACATCATGCCGAGCTACACGGTGATGTTCGCCTCGATGGCGCTGGCCGCGGTCTGGCTGGCGCGGCCGACGGTGGCTCGGGTCGCTTCCGTCGCGGCGCTGTTCTCGATCGGCTGGCTGTTCGAATGGCGGCTGATGTTCCCCACCCTGCCGGCGATGCTCGCCGCCCTGTGGTTCTGCGAGCGGCGTTGGCCCTTCCGCTTCGCCTGGATCGCGCTTTTCCTCGGCACCATGGTCGCCACGGCCGCCCTCGTGGCACTGGCCTCGCGCGGCCATCCCGGCGCCGTCGGCCCGTTCGACCTCATCTGGACGGGCAAGGCCGTGCAGTCCGTGTGGGCGGGCTTCACCTGGCCCAAGGTCGGCTATCTGTGGGACGGCATCGTGGCCTACCTGCTGGGAACCGGCGTCACGACGTTCGACGGCATTCCCGGCTGGGACATCTGGCGCTTCACCACGACCTTCTGGCTGATCGGCATGGCCTGGGTGGCGGGTTCGGTCCTGTGGCCAACCCGGGGCGACGGACGGACCCGCGCCCTCGTCGCCGTGTTTGGCGTCACCTTCCTCGCGGGCGAGGTGTTCAACTTCTATTCCCAGCCGCAGGATCCGCAGATGCAGGTCAACGTCATGGCCTGGGTGACGCCGGCCTGGGCGCTGGTGCTGCTGGCGGCGCACCGTCGCTGGCCCAACCGTGGCCTTGCCGCCCTGGCCGCGCTCACCGTGGCGCTGTTCGCCTACAATGTCTGGAGCATCGCGCCGCTGCGCGGCCTGGACAGCAAGTGGCGCGCGGCCATCGAGCGGCTGGAGCAGCAGGGCGATCCCTCGCGCACCGTCTTCCTGCTGCACGATTTCGACTGGACGATGATCTATGCCTCGCTGCACTGGGGCACAGTGGAGCCCGGCGTCGCCGAACTCGGGCCCGCGCCGCAGGCGCTGCCGAAATTCAAATGGATCGGCTTCACCGGCGACGCCCTGCGCCATGCCGACTGGAGCACCGAGCGGCTGGTCGACTCACTGCGCCGGCAGATCGACCGCGCGCTGGAGCTGGGCTACGCGGTGCTGGTCGTGCGCCTCTGGGACATCTCCGACGCCCAGCTGCTGACCGAGACCGGCATGGTCGCCGACGCCGGCCGGCTCGGTGCGCTGCAACACCTGCTGCGCACCGACTATGTCGCGACGCCAGTATCGGTCGATCCGGTCGCGGGGTCCGTCTACCGGCTGCAGCGCGCCGCCGGCCGCTAGTGCATTATGATTTTCGGGCGCTATCGTCTGTGACTCAAAGGTCCCTCACTGCGTTCGGGATGACAGCTTTTCCGCAGCGACGCACCGCGCCAATCTCAACAAAATTGTCATCCCGAACGCAGTGAGGGACCTTTCACTTCTCCCAAGAAAGAATAGGATGTCAGCCTACATCGCGGCCTGCTGGATCCGCCGCTCGTCGAGGCCGACCGAGCGGGCCGTCTCGACGATGGCGGCCCAGGTATCGTCCGGCAGCGGCACGCCCTCGGCGAGGCGCTTGGCGCGGGTGCGCGTTTCCTGCTCGCCCGGCACCAGGATCTCGACACCTGGCGTCGCGGGCTTGGAGCCCTTCACGAACGAGACGTACTTGGCGATGTCCGTCGGGAAGAAGCCCTCGGCGTCGAACACCTTGGGGTCGACGTAGAAGGACAGCATGCCGTTGGCGAAGCGGCCGCGCTTGGGGTCCGTCGCGCCCGTTCCCGAGAGCGAGCCGCCCAGGATCTCGCACATGAAGGCGAGGCCCGAGCCCTTGTGGTCGCCGAAGGCGCGGATGGCGCCGGTGCCCTTGCTGTGGTCGCGCGGGCCGGTCGGCGTGTAGTCGCCGTAGAGCAGGTGCGGGTCGGCGCTGGGCTGGCCGTCCGGACCGATCAGCGCCCCCTCGGGGAGCTTCTTGCCGCCCTGGCTGGTCACCAGGACCTTGCCCTCGGCCACGATCGAGGTGGCGAAATCGAGGACCAGCGGATCCTCGCCCGGCCGCGGGACGCCGACGCAATAGGGCGCCGTCGAGAAGCGGCGCTCGACGCCGCCGAACGGCGCCACGAGGACGCTGCCCGAGGCGTTGACGAAATGGACCGAGACGAGGCCGGCTTCGGCCGCCATCTCCGCCCAGTCGCCGACCCGGCCGACATGGCCGGCATTGCGCAGGGTCACGGCCGAGAGGCCGTTCTTCAGGCACTTGTCGATGCCGATCTGCACCGCCTGCGGCGTCACGGTCTGGCCGAAGCCGTACTTGCCGTCGACGACGGCGATCACCGGCGTATCGACGAGGACGTCGACCTTCACGTCGGCGACGACGGTGCCGCTCTTCTTCTGCGAAGCGTAGCGCGGCACGCGCACCACGCCGTGGCTGTCATGGCCCGACAGATTGGCGCTGACGAGGTAGCGGCCGATGCGTCCGCCCTCCTCCTTCGAGCATCCCGCGGAGGCAAAGATGTCCGCGACGAAGGATTCGAGCTCCTTCGCCTTGATGGTCACGGTCCCCATGTCAGGACTTGCCGCGCTTCAGGCTGGCGACGTAGCCGCGGTTCCAGGTCGGGGTGATCCAGACCTCGTTGATCGTGATGTGCGCCGGCGCGCAGGCGACGTAACGGATCAGGTCGCCGACATCCTCCGACTGCGCCATGCGCTTGCGCTCGGCCGGGGTGATCGGCACCGGCCGCTTGTCGAGGATCGGCGTCGCGACTTCGCCCGGCAGCAGCGCGCAGGAGCGGATGCCGTTGACGCATTCCTCCTGGTTGATGGTGTGGCTCATCGCGACGACGCCGTGCTTGGCGGCCGAATAGGCCGGCCCCGAGAGCAGGCTCGGAGTGCGGCCGGCCATCGAGGAGGTGTGGATCAGCACGCCATCCTTTTGCTTGCGCATCATCGGCAGCACCGCGGTCGTGCAGTAGAAGGCGCTGGCGAGATTGCCGTCGATCACCAGCTCGGCATCGGCCGGCGTCAGCTTGGCCCACTGGCGGTTCAGGATGTTGAGGCCGGCATTGTTCACCAGGATGTCGCAACGGCCGTACGTCTTCTCGATCTCCTTGGCGATCTTGGTGACCGCGGCCGCCTTCATCAGGTCGCCCGGCTTCACCTCGGACGTGCCGCCGGCCTTCTTGATCATGGCCGCCGTTTCCTTGAGCGGCGCGCTGCGCCGGCCGGTCAGCACGATCGTGGCGCCCTCTTTCGCCAGCGCGACCGCCGCCGCCTGACCAATACCCGAGCCAGCACCGGTCACCCAGGCGACCTTGCCCGTCAACGAACCCATGAAAATCTCCTCAACGCTTCGCTTGGAAAGCGACGATTAAAGCACCTTGCCGGTGCTGTCGTCGATCAGATGCATGTTGCTGAGGTCGGCCCTCAGTTTCATCGACTGTGCTGCCGCCGCACCCGCGTTGGGATTGACGCGGCCGCAGACCTCTCGGCCGTTCACCGTGAAGTAGACCAGCGTCTCCATGCCCATCGGCTCGACGACGTCGATCAGCATGTCGAAATCGTGCTGGTTGGGCTCGATGTGCGGCCGGGTCTCGGTGATGTGCTCGGGCCGCAGGCCCAGCAGCAGGTTGGCCTTGCCGGCATGGGCGGTGTAACGCGCCGTCCGCTCGGCCGGCACCGGGAACGACAGCGTGTCGTTCACGCGGACGCGCAACGCGCCCGCCGCCTGCTCGAGCTGGCAGGAAATGAAGTTCATTGCCGGCGAGCCGATGAAGCCGGCAACGAACTTGGTGGCCGGCGAATGATAGAGGTCGTTGGGGGAGCCGACCTGCTCGATCAGTCCACCGTTCATCACCACCACGCGGTCGGCGAGCGTCATCGCCTCGACCTGGTCGTGGGTCACGTAGACCGTCGTCGTGCGGACCTTCTGGTGCACCTTCTTGATCTCGGTGCGCATCTGCACGCGCAGCTTGGCGTCGAGGTTGGACAGCGGCTCGTCGAACAGGAACACCTTGGGATCGCGCACGATGGCGCGGCCCATGGCAACGCGCTGGCGCTGGCCGCCCGAGAGCTGCTTGGGCTTGCGCTCGAGCAGCTCGGTGATGTCGAGGATCTGCGCCGCCTGCTTGACGCGCCGGTCGATCTCGTCCTTCGGCG
The DNA here is from genome assembly GCF_058803965.1 of Reyranella sp. GW821-FHT14A01. NCBI lineage: Bacteria > Pseudomonadati > Pseudomonadota > Alphaproteobacteria > Hyphomicrobiales > Reyranellaceae > Reyranella > Reyranella sp. GW821-FHT14A01. Next base: position 106,933 of record NZ_JBXAPM010000015.1, on the reverse strand, counting down.
TCTTCTTCAGCTTCAGGCCGAACGACATGTTCTCGTAGACGTTCATGTGCGGATAGAGCGCGTAGTTCTGGAACACCATGGCGATGTCCCGGTCCTTGGGCGGCACGTCGTTCACGACATCGCCGCCGATCGCGATGTCGCCGCCGCTGATCTCCTCCAGGCCCGCGATCATGCGCAGCGTGGTGCTCTTGCCGCACCCCGAAGGTCCGACCAGGACGATGAATTCCTTGTCGGTGATGTCGAGGTCGATGCCGCGAACGGCGAGGACTTCGTCGTACTTCTTGACGACCTTACGCAACGTTACCTGAGCCATGATTACTCTATCCCTTGGTCGCGCCGGCAGTGAGGCCCGCAATGTAGTAGTCCATGAGGAAGGCGTAGATGATGAGCGGCGGCGCGGCGCCGAGCAGCGCGCCGGTCATGATCTGGCCCCAGTTGAACACGTCGCCCTTGATCAGCGTCGTGATGATGCCGACCGGCAGCACCAGCTCGCTGGTCGAGGTGGTGAAGGCCAGCGGGTAGAGGAACTGCGCCCACGCGACGGTGAAGGTGAAGATCGTCGCGGCGATGATGCCGGGCAGCGCAACCGGGATGAAGATCTTGGTCAGCGTCTGCATCCAGGTGGCGCCGTCGATCAGCGCCGCCTCGTCGAGCTCTTTCGGGATCGACGCGAAGTAGCCGATCATGATCCAGGTGGCGAACGGCACCGTGAGCGTCGGGTAGAGGATGATCATCGTCCACCAATGATTCATCAGCTGGACACCGAACACCTCGTTCACCCAGGCGAACATCTTGAACAGCGGGATGAACAGCAGGGTTTCCGGGATCAGGTAGGTGAGGAACACGCCGGTCGCCAGCGTGGCCGATCCCCAGAACTTCATGCGCGCGAGCGCGAAGGCCGCGATCACGCTGATCAGCATGGTCAGGATGACGACGCAGATCGACACGATCGCGGAGTTCCGGAAGAAGACCAGGAACTGGTTCTGCGACAGGAGGTCGATGTAGTTCTGCAGCGTGGGGTTGGAGATCCACCACGGGTTCACCGCCGCCGAGATCTCCGCGCTGGTCTTCAGCGAGGTGATCAGCATGTAGATCGGCGGCATCAGGAAGAAGATGGCGAACAGCACGAGGAAGAAATAGGACCAGCGCAGCGCCCAGGTCCTGTCGCGGCTCATGCTGCCGTATTTGGGGCGGCTCGGCGCCCCGGTTGCGACTGCCGTGTTGGCCATCAGACTTCACTCCCCCGCTTGGTGATGTCGCGCAGGATGAAGGTCGCGGCGACGGCCAGGATGGGCACCATAAATAGCGACACGGCGGCGCCGAGCGGGATGTCGCCGCCCTCGATGCCGACGCGGAACGCCCAGGTGCCGAAGATGTGCGTACTGTTCAGCGGACCGCCCGCCGTCAGCACGCGCACGATGTCGAAGTTGGCGAAGGTGACGATCAGCGAGAACAGCGCAGTGATCGCGATGATGTTGCGCATCATCGGCAGGGTCACGTACCAGATGCGCTGCCACCAGGTGGCACCGTCGATCGAGGCCGCCTCGTAGAGCTGCTCGGGCACCGACTTCAGCGCCGCGAGGTACATGATCATGAAGAACGGCGAGCCGATCCAGACATTGACCAGGATCACCGAGAAGCGCGCCCAGCCCGCCTCGCCGGTCCACGGGATATTGCCGATGCCGAAGAGCGCCAGGATCCAGTTCAGCGCGCTGTAGGACGGGTCGAACAGCCACAGCCAGGCGAGCGTGCTCATGGCGGGCGGAATGACCCAGGGCACGAGCAGCATGCCGCGCCACTTGCGCTGGCCCTTCGAGGGAATGTTGTGGACGAAGTGGGCGACCACGAAGCCGATGATCGCCTTGAAGATCACCGCGGTGATCGCGAACAGGCAGGACTGGTAGACGACCAGCCAGAACGTGTCGCGGCCGAACAGGAAGTCGAAGTTCCCGAAGCCGACGAAGCGCGTCATGCCCTTGTTCAGGGTCGCGAGATAGATGGCAAAACCCGCCGGATAGGCGACCAGGGTTGCCAGGAGAAGGATCAGCGGCAGCGCCATCAGGAAGGCGATGGTCGACTTGCGCTGCATGAGCTTGTGAAGGCCGGTACGGCGATCGCCCGTCACGATGGCCGGATTCCGGGCGGCGATGTCTGCCATGTTTTACTCCCGCGGCGAGACCAAAGACGCAGTCGCAGGGACGCCGCGGTCAGGCGGCGTCCCCAACGGCTGCAGAACGACGCGTCAGTTGCGCGAGAAGCCCTCGAGCTCCTTCGCGGCCCAATCGAGCGTCTTGTCCATGGCTTCGCCCTTGGCGTACCGGACCACCATCTGGGTCTGGATCGCCTGGGTATAGATCTGCTCGGCGATCTTGTGCGGTGCGGGTGCCGCGGCGATCGAGAGCGTCTGGTGCTGGTGCGGGTTCGGGTAGTGGTAGAGCGTGCCCTTCGGCGGCCCTTCCTCGGCCCAGACCTTGAAGGTGGTGAGGTTGGCGAAGGCCGGCAGATCGTAGCCGCCGCTGGCGACCACCATCTTCTCCGCGGCCGAGGCCTGCGACAGGTAGGTGATCAGGCTCTTGGCCGCCGGCTGGTTCTTGCTGAAGTTCCAGACGCCCCAGAAGTAGGGGAGGAACGGCGCATAGCGGCCCTTCGGGCCGACCGGGAAGCCGTGCGTCCAGAGCTGTTCGGCAACCTGCGGCGCATCGCGCTTGGCGACGGCCCAGGCGCTCGGCGGGTTCATGATCAGCGAGCCCTGGCCCGAGACGATGAACTTGTTGTTCGAGGCGTCGTCCCAGGACGGGACGTCGGGCGGCAGGAAGGCCATCAGCTTCTTGTAGTAGTCGAGCGCCTGGCGGACCGGGTCGGACTTGACCGTGATGTCGCCCTTGGCGTTGACGAGTTGCGCGCCGAAGGCGTGGAAGATCGCGCCGGCTGTGTCGACATTGTCCGACGTCGTGCCGAGGCCGATGCCGAACGGATTGCCGCCCTTCTGGCAGGCTTCCGCCGCCTTCAGGAACGTGTCGAGGTTCCAGCCGTCGGCCTTCGGGGCCTCGCCGGCCGGGTACATCGCCTGGATGTCGATGCCGGCATGCTTCTTCAGGAGATCGATGCGCGAGCACGGTCCCTTGATCTGGCTGCCCGCTGTCGCCGGCACCGCGAGCCACTTGCCGTCGAGCTTGCCGAGATATTCGACGGTGCCGTTGACGGGACCGTTGGCCTTGATGAGCGGCTCGACGACGTCGTTCATCGCCACGAGCTGGTCGGAATAGCGGGCCGGCAGCCAGGTCGAGAAGGCCAGCACGTCGTGGCCCGACTTGGCCGTGCTTTCGGCGGCCGTGGTGAGCAGCAGCTTGTTGCCCTGGGAGGTGATGAAGTCCATCGAGACTTCAACCTTCTCCTTCTCGGCCCATTCCTTCACGAGATCCTCGGTCGCCTTGTTGGCGCCCGGCACCCAGTGATCCCAGAATCCGACGGAGAGCTTGCCGGCGGCGTAAGCGCCCCGGACGAACGGCGCAGCCACGAACGCTGCGGAAGCCGCAGCAGTACCGGCCACGAATCGACGACGATTGACCTTCCTCGAGACCATGTTTCCTCCTCAGAGCCGTTTCGAACGGCCGATTAACCCAGCCCGCGTCTGTGCGAAGGCGATGGCTCTCAAGCGGAGCCTTGCGGCGATGCTATGCACAAGACGCCGGTCAAGCAATGCATTTTGATATGCGGTTAGGAATCGAAGCGGATTTGACAGGTTGCAGGGAGACTTGGATGCTCCGCCGCCCTCGCCCCGGGCGAAGCCAAAATTCGCTCGGGAAATCACTGTGAAATCCACTTGGCCGAAAGGGCGTGCCCGCGTTTTGTGGCAGCCCGTCCCGAAAGAAGCGTAAACCTCCCTCATGAACACCGCCCTGACCGCCAATCCCTGGCTCGCCGCCGTCGCCCCCTCGCCCATCGGCGAGACCAAGCGTTGGGTCCTCAACCGCACTTTTCCCGCCGACCGGCCGCTGATCGACCTCAGCCAGGCGGTACCGGGCTATCCGCCGGCGCTGGAGCTGCGCCAGCACTTGGGCCAATTGCTGCTCGATCCCACGATGCACGGCTACACGCCGATCCTCGGCCTGCCGGTCCTGCGCGAGGCCTACTCGGCGCATCTCTCGGAATTCTACGGCGCGCCGATCGCACCGGGCGAAGTCGGGATCACGTCCGGTTGCAACCAGGCCTTCTGTCTGGCGCTCATGAGCATCGCCAAGGCCGGCGACCAGGTGATTATGCCGCGGCCGCATTACTTCAATCACGACATGTGGATGCGCATGCAGGGCGTCGAGCCGGTGTCGCTCGACTTCCGGCCGGGCTCCGGCGCCGTACCCAATGCCGAGGATGCCGCGAAGCTGATCGGCCCACGCACCCGCGCGATCATCCTGATCTCGCCCAACAATCCGACCGGCGCGGTCTATCCGCCCGAGACCATTCACGCCTTCTACGAGCTTGCGAAGAAGCACGGCATCGCCCTGCTGCTCGACGAGACCTACAAGGATTTCCTGCCCGAGGGCACGCGGCCGCACGACCTGTTCAGCCGGCCCGACTGGCGCGGCACGCTCGTGCACCTCTACAGCTTCTCCAAGGTCTTCGCGCTGACCGGCTACCGCGTCGGCGGCGTCACCGCGGGCGCCGCGTTGATATCGGAAATCGAGAAGGCGATGGACTGCGTCTCGATCTGCCCGCCGCGCCTCGCCCAAGAAGCCGCGCTCTACGGGCTGCGCAACCTGCTGCCGTGGGCGCGGAACAACACGGCCGGCCTCAAGGCGCGCGCCGACCTGCTGGGCCAGGGCCTCGAACGCTCCAACCGCTGGCGCCTCGTCAGCATCGGCGCCTACTTCGCCTATGTGGAACATCCCTTCCCCGGGACGCCCTCGACCGAAGTCTCCAAGCGCCTCGCCGACGGGGAGAACCTGCTCACTATTCCCGGCGACATGTTCGGCGCGGGCCAGGAACGCTTCATCCGCCTCGCCTTCGCCAACGTCACCGACGACAAGATCCCGACGGTGCTGGAACGGCTGGAGCGATTCGGCGTGTAGGCGCAAACGAAATAAACGCAATAAACGAAACAAATGAAACGGAGGGGCGGCCTCCCGGATTACCCCGATTCGCGTTCCTTTGGGTCAGTGATTTGAGAAGGCCGACGTAGAAGTGCGTCACTCCTTCCGCAGGATCTTCTCCATCGCCCTTCCTTTGGCGAGCTCGTCGATGAGTTTGTCGAGGTAGCGGATCTCGCGCATCGTCGGCTCCTCGACCTCCTCGACGCGCACGCCGCAGACCACGCCCTTGATGAGGGCGCGGGACGGGTTGGGCTTCGGAGCCTTGGCAAAGAATGTTTCGAAGTCGGTCTTATTCTTCAGCTGGGTGTCCAGCGCCTTGGCGCTGTAACCGGTCAGCCAGGCGATGATCTGGTCGACCTCCGCCTTGGTCCGCCCCTTCTTCTCCGCCTTGGTGACGTAGTGAGGGTAAACGCTCGCGAAGCTCGTCGTGTAGATGCGATGCTTTGCCATGAAGGCGATGCTAGCCTATCGGCCATTACCTTCAAGCTGATGAGGATCCGCGCCATGCCGCACGCCACCACGCCCGACGGAGTGAAGCTCTACTATGAGGAAGCGGGCACCGGCACGCCGATCCTGTTCGTCCACGAATATTGCGGCGACTGGCGTGCCTGGGAACCGCAGATGCGCTTCTTCGCCCGCCGCCATCGCTGCATCACTTACTCCTTCCGCGGCTATCCCGGCTCCGACGTCCCGGCATCCGGCGACATGTACGGCCAGCAATTTGCCGTCGATGACGCGAAGCACATGCTCGACCACCTCAAGATCCCGAAGGCGCATATCGTCGGCCTGTCGCAGGGCGCCTTCGCCACCGTGCATTTCGGCCGCTGCTATGCCGATCGCGCGCTCTCACTCACCCTTGCCGGGGTCGGCTCCGGTGCCGGTCGCGAAGGGCACGAGCAGTTCAAGAAGGATGCCGTCACGACGGCCGGGCTGATCCGCAAGGACGGCATGGCGAAGTATGCCGAGAGCCTGACGACCAATCCGACGCGCTCACGCTTCACAGTGAAGGACCCGCGCGGCTTCGCGGAGTTCTCGAAGCACCTCTCCGAGCATCCCGACGACGGCGCCGCCAACACCATGGAGAACTACCAGGGCAAGCGGCCGTCGCTCTACGACTTCGAGGAGGAATGGAAGACGCTCGACGTGCCGACGCTGATCATCTGCGGCGACGAGGACGATCCCTGCCTGCAGCCCAGCCTCTACCTGAAGCGCGTGCTGCCCAATGCCGGCCTCGCGATGTTTGCCAAGACCGGCCACGCGGTGAATCTCGAGGAGCCGGACGCGTTCAACCGCGAGCTCTGGAATTTCATCGTCATGTCGGAGGCCGGCAAGTGGACCGGCCGGCAGCCTGTCGCCAAAGGCGCCGGTCTTATCTGACCGTCACCGCGTGATTGAGCGGACCGAGGCCGCCGCCATAGTCTGGTGCGGTCTCGATGGCGGCCCGGACATAGGCGCGCGCACGGGCGACGGCGTCACGCAGCGACATCTTCTGTGCCAATCCCGCCGCGATCGCCGAGGCGAGCGTGCAGCCGGTGCCGTGCGTGTTGCGGCTTTGGATTCGCGCATCCTCGAAGCGGTCGAAACCTCCGTCATGGAACAGCAGATCGATCACCCGATCGCCCTCGAGATGGCCGCCTTTCATCAGGATCGCCTTGGCACCGAGCCGTGCGAGGCGCTCGGCCGCGCGGCACATGTCGGCCTCGCTCCGGACGGGAATGCCGGCCAGGACTTCCGCTTCCGGCAGGTTGGGCGTCAGCAGGGTTGCCATGGGCAACAGTACATCGCGCATCGCAGCTTCTGCGTCGCTCAACAGGAGCCGGTGCGCGCCCTTGCTGGCGATCATGACCGGATCGACAACGAGCGGAGCGGAGGGTGCCAGCCTGCCGATCGCGCCCGCCACCGCGCAGATCACCTCGGTGCTGTGCAGCATGCCGGTCTTGAGCGCGTCGGCCCCGATATCCTCCAGAACCACTTCGATCTGCTGGATGATGAAGGCAGGATCGATCGGCACGACACCGTGCACACCCTTGGTGTTCTGCGCCGTCAGCGCCGTGATGGCAGTCGCCGCGAAGCCGTTCATCGCGGTGACGGCCTTGATGTCGGCCTGGATACCGGCCCCGCCGCCGGAATCCGATCCGGCGACGATCAGCACGCGACCCTTCATGCCGCCTGCCGCGGTATCGCTTCGATGATCTGGTCGACGACGTTGCGCACGAGGTCGGAATCGTCGCCTTCGGCCATGACGCGGATGAGCGGCTCGGTTCCCGACTTGCGCACCAGGACGCGCCCGTTCCGGCCGAGCCTGGCCTCGGCCGAGGCGATCGCCTTGATCACGGCAGCCGCATCGAGGGCCATGGTCGCGTCGACCACGCGGACGTTCTTCAGCAGTTGCGGCACCGGCTCGAACGCCCGGAAAAGCTCGCTGGCCGAACGGCCGCTCCGCAGCAGGGCGGACAGCGCCTGCAAGGCCGCCATCAGCCCGTCGCCGGTCGTGGCGTGGTCGGTCATGATGATGTGGCCGGACTGCTCGCCGCCCAGATTGTAGCCGTCGGCCCGCATGCGCTCGAGGACGTAGCGGTCGCCGACCTGCGTGCGCACCAGCCTCAGCCGCCGCGCGTCGAGGTAACGCTCCAGGCCGAGGTTGGACATCACCGTCGCCACGACGCCGCCGCCCGACAGCACGCCGTTCTGCGTCCACTGATCGGCAATCGTCGCCATGAGCTGGTCGCCGTCGATCACCGCGCCGCGCTCGTCGACCATGATGACGCGATCGGCATCGCCGTCGAGGCCGATGCCGATATGGGCATGGTGCGCGACGACCTGCTCCTGCAGCACGCCGGGATGGGTCGAGCCGCAATTGCCGTTGATGTTGAAGCCATCGGGCGAGACGCCGACGCGAATGACGTCGGCGCCCAGTTCGGTGAGCACGGTTGGCGCCACCTTGTAGGCCGCGCCATTGGCGCAATCGATGACGACCTTGAGATCGCTGAGGTCGAGGCCGCGCGGCGCCGATGCCTTGACCGCCTCGATGTAGCGGCCCTGCACGTCGTCCAGCCGCTGCGCGCGGCCGATCGCGGCGGAGTCGGCAAGAACCAGGTCCGAGGGTGACATTACCAGCGCCTGGATCTCGGTCTCGACCGCATCCGACAGCTTGAACCCGTCCGGACCGAACAGCTTGATGCCGTTGTCCTCGTAGGGATTGTGCGACGCGGAGATCATCACGCCGACGTCGGCGCGCATCGAGCGCGTCAGGAAGCCGACGGCCGGCGTCGGGATCGGACCCAGGAGGAACACGTCGACGCCCACCGAGAGGAAGCCGGCGGTCAGGGCCTGCTCCAGCATGTAGCCCGACAGGCGCGTATCCTTGCCGATGACGGCGCGGTTGCGATGGGCCCCGCGGTGGAACACCTGCCCCGCGGCCATGCCGATGCGCATCGCCATCTCGGCGGTCATCGGGGCGGTGTTCGCACGACCGCGAACGCCGTCGGTGCCGAAAAGTGAACGAGCCATGATGGCGATTTTACCGCATCGCCTCGAAGACCGCGAGAGCCTGCCGTGTGGCTACCACGTTGTGGACGCGGACGATCGAAGCACCATGGCGCACGGCTTCGACGGCCAGAAAAGCCGAGGCCGGATCGCGATCGGCGGCCTTTTCGATGCCCGTCAGCCGGCCGATGAAGCTCTTGCGCGAGGAGCCGACGAGAACGGGGTAACCCGAATCCGCCAGCCGTCCCGCGCCTTTGATCAGGGCCAGTTCGTCCTCGACCTTCTTGCCAAAGCCGAGACCGGGATCGAGGGCGATGTCCCGTCGCTCGACGCCCTCCGCCTCGCAGGCTGCGGCGCGATCGAGCAGGAACCGGCGGACATCCTCGACGACATCGTCATAGGCAGGCCCGGCAAAGCGCTCCTCCGGCCGGCCGCGCCGGTGCATCAGCACGACGGCTGCCTTGCGCCGCGCGACCAGCGGCAGCATCGCCGCATCGTCGCGCAGCGCCGACACGTCGTTCACGATCCGCGCGCCGGCCATCAATCCGGCTTCGGCGACCAGGGCCCGACGCGTGTCGAGCGAGACGACGGCCCCTTGCCGGACCAGCCCTTCGACGACGGGAAGGATACGCCGGCATTCTTCCTCGGGAGAAACGGCGGCCGAGCCCGGACGTGTGGACTCGCCGCCGACATCGAGTATGTCCGCCCCTTCCGCGACGAAGCGCAGGCCATCGTCGATGGCCCGCGCCGGGTCGAGGCGTTCACCGCCGTCGGAAAAGGAGTCGGGCGTCACGTTCACAATCGCCATCACCAGAGGGCGATCGAGCGCGAGGCCCGCGAAGCGTCGCATCAAACGCCCGGCTGAGGCTCGGGGTTCGCGCCCGGCGCCGGGCCGGTGCTGGTCGGGACCGAGGCCCGGCGACGGCGATCCGAGGAGCCGGCGCCGCCGGTGTCGTCGCGCACGACCTTGTCGCCACGCAGGACCGTGCCGATCTCGTCGTTGCTCAGCGTCTCGTACTCGAGCAGCGCCTTGGCCACCGTATGCAGGTCCTCGAGACGCTCCGTCAGGATCGTGCGGGCGCGGCTTTCAGCCTCCTCGATCAGGCGGCGGACCTCCTGGTCGATCAGCTGGGCGGTCGCCTCGGAGACGTTCTGCGTCTGCGTGACGGCGTGGCCCAGGAAGACCTCCTGTTCGTTCGCCTGGTAGCGCACGCGGCCGAGCTTCTCGGACATGCCGTAGGCGGTGATCATGCCGCGCGCGGTCTGCGTCGCGACCTGGATGTCGCTGGCAGCACCCGTCGTCACGTTCTCCGGGCCGAACACCAGCTCCTCGGCGAGGCGGCCGCCGAACATGATGGCCAGCCGCGACTCGAGGTACTGCTTGGTGTGGCTGAGGTGATCGCGCTCCGGCAGCTGCATGGTGACGCCCAGCGCGCGACCGCGCGGGATGATCGTCACCTTGTGCAGCGGATCGCTCTTCGGCACGTGCATGGCGACCAGCGCATGGCCGGCCTCATGGTAGGCGGTGAGCGTCTTCTCCTCGTCGGTCATCGCCATCGAGCGGCGCTCGGTGCCCATCAGCACCTTGTCCTTGGCGTATTCGAAGTCGCCCATGGTCACGAGGCGCTTGCCGACACGCGCGGCGCGCAGGGCGGCCTCGTTCACCAGGTTGGCGAGGTCGGCACCGGAGAAGCCCGGCGTTCCACGGGCCAGCACGCGCGGATCGACGTCCGGCGCCAGCGGCACCTTGCGCATATGGACCTTGAGGATCTTCTCGCGGCCGCCGACGTCGGGGTTCGGCACCACGACCTGGCGGTCGAAGCGGCCCGGACGCAGCAGCGCGGGATCGAGCACGTCGGGACGGTTGGTGGCAGCGATCAGGATCACGCCCTCGTTGGCCTCGAAGCCGTCCATCTCGACCAGCAGCTGGTTCAGCGTCTGCTCGCGCTCGTCGTTGCCGCCGCCCAGGCCGGCGCCGCGATGGCGGCCGACGGCGTCGATTTCGTCGATGAACACGATGCAGGGCGCGTTCTTCTTGGCCTGCTCGAACATGTCGCGCACGCGGCTCGCGCCGACGCCCACGAACATCTCGACGAAGTCGGAGCCGGAGATGGTGAAGAACGGCACGTTGGCTTCGCCGGCGATGGCGCGCGCCAGCAAGGTCTTACCGGTACCCGGAGGGCCGACCAGCAAGCAGCCCTTGGGGATCTTGCCGCCCAGGCGCTGGAACTTCTGCGGATCCTTCAGGAAGTCGACGATCTCCTCGAGCTCGCCCTTGGCCTCGTCGATGCCGGCGACGTCGTCAAAGGTGACGCGGCCATGCTTCTCGGTGAGCAGGCGCGCCTTCGACTTGCCGAAGCCCATGGCCCGGCCGGTACCGCTCTGCATCTGGCGCAGGAAGAAGATGTAGACGCCGACCAGCACAAGCACGGGCAGCCAGCTCACGAAGATGCTGCCGAGGTTGACGCCCTCTTCCGCCGGACCCGCATCGACGCGGTCGACGTTCTTGATGAGCATCGGCATCAGCTGGTCGTCGGGCGGCGTGCTCGGCGCGTAGGTCGAGAATTTCTGCACGCCGTTGCGCGGCTCGCGGAAGCTGCCGCTGATCGTGTTGCCCTGGATGCGGACATCCTGGACCTGCCGCTGTTCAACCGCCCGGACGAACTCGGAGTAGGAGATCGTGTTGCCGGGAGACCGGGTCGCGCCACCCTGGAAGACGCTGTAGAGCAGCGCGAGCAGCAGGACGATGACGATCCACAGAGCAGCGTTACGATTGAACGGGTTCACGATGGCTTCCGTTTAAAGAGGGCTACGACCAAAGATGGGTTGCGGCCGCCGGGTCGCAAGCGAAAAATGCAGCTGGAATCAAGGGCTGCCTTCCTTTCCTGCCACTTTCGGGCCGGACAATCCACTCAAGCTGCCGCGAGTCGACAGCCTGACGCAGGACGAAGTGGCACCCCGACAGGGTGAAATCCTGACCGCGGCCTGATTTACCGCGTTCCGGCAGGGCAGACAGGCGGGCCAGCGCCCGGTCGAGCCGGTCCCGCCGCGGCGGATGATCGCCGCCGCCCAGGGCCTGCACGACCCGGCTCACCAGCCGGCGACGAAGATCCAGGGACAGGCCCTCGATGGTCGACCGGTCGATCGCGACGCTCCCATCCTCCCGCGCCTCGAGGAGCGCGATCCCGGCCCGGGCAGCCAGCATTTCCTGGCCGGCCCGCACCCGATCTGCATCCGGTTGGCCGGCTTCGATCGCGCCAGCCCCCATCGCACTGGTCAGGCGCAGGCGGGCACGCTCGAAGCGCGGATCGCTATTGGAGGGATCGTCGATCCAGGCGACGCCGCGCGCCGCGAGCGTTGCTGACAGGCGTGCCCGCGGCACCGCAAGTAGCGGCCGCAGGAGGCGGACCTCCGGCCATTCGACCAGCGCCGCCATGCCGGCCAGCCCGTCCGGGCCGCTCGCCCGGGCGGCGCGCATCGCGATCGTCTCGGCCTGATCGTCGGCATGGTGTGCTACCAGGAGATGAAGGATGCCGCGCGCCCGGCAGGCGTCGCGCAGCAGACGGTAGCGGGCCTCGCGCGCCGCCTCCTGCAGGCCCGCCTCCGGCTTGGCACCGGTCCAGCAGAGGACGAGGCTCTCGATCCCCTGACGCGCCAGCACACCTGCCGTAATCTGCGCTTCCTTGGCGGCTTCCGGCCGCAGGCCGTGATCGACGATCAGCGCCAGGACATGACCATCCAGCCCGGCCGCCCAGTCGTCCGCCAGCAGGGCGAGGCTTAGCGAATCGCGGCCGCCGGAAACGGCGACGGCAAGGTCGGGATGTGTCTCGAAAGGTGCGAACGGCGCCATCAGGCGCGCGAAAGTCGCTCCGTCGATGGGATGCGGTTCGGAGGGACGCGGCTCGACGGGACCGTTCACCCGCACCCGTTCTTCTGCCGCTCCTGGTCGATCCGGCGCTTCTGCAGGTCCGTCGCCCGCGGATAGTCCTGGTTGAAGCGGGCGAATACCGCGCAGGCATCGGGCTTGCGGCCCATCACGGACATGGTGATGCCGAGCTTCAGGAGATTGTCGGGCCCCTTCGGGCTGGTCTTGTAGACCTTGTAGCCCTCGGCGAAGGCCGTGAGGGCGTTGCCGTAGTCGCGACGCGCGTAATAGGTCTCGCCGAGCCAGTACTGGGCGTTGCCGGCCAGCTTGCTCTGCGGATTGCGCTGGATGAAGGTCTTGAAGCCGCGCTCGGCACCAGCGTAGTCGCCGTCCTGCAGCTTCTTGACCGACTCGTCGTAGAGTTGGTCCGCATTGCCAGTGCCTGCCGCAGGTGTCGGTGTCGGGGCCAACGGCGCCGCCGGAGCAGCCGCCTGGGCGCCCGGACGCGGCGCGGCGCCCCCGGGCTTGCCGGCCCCGCCCTTCTCCAATTGGTCGATCCGGTACTCGTAGTCAGCCTGCATCTTCTCCATCTGCTGCTGCAGCTTCGCGTTGCGATTCTGCAGCTGCTCGATCTGGCCGGTCATCATCGTGAGCGACTGCTGGAGCTGGTTGAACCGGTCTTCGAGGTAGACCGCGTCTCCCCCGCGCTGGGCCGCCGCCGCGGTCGGCAAGGCGAGAGCAACGAGTAGAGCAAACCGGGACGGAAGGATCTTCATGGCCGACGCTTTGTTCACATCAAACGCGGCCATTTTCAGGCATGACCGCCCCGCCTCCAAACGAAAAGGCTCCAAACGAAAACGCCGGTCGCATGGCGACCGGCGTTTCCTGTCCGCCTCGCAGCGAGGCGATCTCTATTCCAGGGCCGTGACGGCGCGGCGGTTGCGCGCCCAGGACGCTTCGTCGGAGCCGACCGGATCCGGACGCTCCTTGCCGTAGCTGACGGTCTTGATTCGCGCGGCGGGGATGCCCTGCGCGATCAGGTACTGGCGGGCGGCGTTGGCGCGGCGCTCGCCCAGCGCCAGGTTGTACTCGCGCGTGCCGCGCTCGTCGCAATGGCCTTCGACGGTGATCTGGTAGTTCGTGTACTTCTTCAGCCACTCGGCCTGACGATTCAGGGTCTGGCGACCATCCTCGCGAACCGTCGAGGAGTCGGTGTCGAAGAAGACGCGGTCGCCGACATTCTGCCGGAAGTCGCCGACCGATCCGGGGGTAACGGTCGTCGTGGCCGCAGATGCTGTCTGCGTGTCGTTGTTGCTGCAGGCTGCGATGAGGAACATCGCTGCAATGGCCGACAAAGCCCTGATCATGCTCATATTTCGATCCACTCCCTGACAGAAGCGACCCGGGCGAAAGGTACGCGCGGGTCGACGGCACTTACCATATACGTCGTTACTGCGGAATCAACGGTGACCATGCAGGGTCGGACGCGTCGGTCGGTGTCGGCACCTGCCGCTCGAAGCGGCCGGTGATATCGACCTGGTGCAGCGTCGCCGAACCGGCGCGGCCGCCCGAGCTGGGTTGCTGGCGGAAGAACATCAGCACGCGGCCGTTGGGTGCCCAGGTCGGGCCTTCGACGAGGAAGCCGCTGGCCAGCATGCGCTCGCCGCTGCCGTCGGACCGCATCACGCCGATGCCGAAGCCGCCCGATCCGATCTTCGTGAAGGCAATGAGGTCGCCGCGCGGCGACCAGACCGGCGTGGCGTAGCGCCCGTCGCCGAAGCTGACGCGGCGTTCACCGCCGCCGCCGGCGCTCATGATGTAGAGCTGCTGGGCGCCGCCACGGTCCGAGTTGAACACGATCTGCGAGCCGTCGGCCGAGAAGCACGGCGAGGTGTCGATGGCCGGCGAGTTGGTCAGGCGGCGCAGCTGCCGGCCGCGCACGTCCATCTCATAGAGGTTGGTGCGGCCGTTCTCCGCGATGCTCATGACGACCTTGCTGCCGTCCGGCGAGAAGCGCGGCGCGAAGCTCATGCCCGGGAAATTGCCCAGCAGCTCGCGGCGGCCGCTGTCGACGTTCTGCAGGTAGACGCGCGGCGGACCGTTGTTCTCGCCGTACGCCATGTAGACGATTTCCTGCAGGGTCGGCGAGAAGCGCGGCGTGAGCGCGATCGTCTTGCCGTCGGTCAGGTAGCGGTTGTTGGCGCCGTCCTGGTCCATGACGGCGATACGCTTGGTCCGGTTGTTGGCCGGGCCGGTCTCCGACACGTAGGCGACACGGGTATCGAAATACCCCTCCTCGCCCGTCACGCGCTTGTAGATCGCGTCGGAGATGATGTGCGCGAGACGCCGCCAGTTGCTGGGCTGGCTGGTAAACGAGAGCCCCGTCGCTTGCTGGCTGGTCACGACGTCCCACAGGCGGAAGTCGACCTTGATGTTGCCGCCGGCAGACGTCACCTGGCCGACGACGAGGCCGGCCGCTCCGACGCTGCGCCAGTCCTGGAAGCGTGGCGGCGCCGAGGCGTCGAGGTCCTGCTGGATGTAGGCGCTCGTGGGAATTACCCGGAACAGGCCGGAATTCTGCAGGTTGTTGCGGATCACGCCCGCCATCTGGGCGCCCACCGGATCGCCCTTGAAGTCGACGATGGCGATCGGCACCGGCTCGAAGCTCGGCCGCGTCATGTCGATGGTGAGCTGCGCGCGCGCCGCGCTCGCAGCGCCGATGGTGGCAAGGGCAACACCGCCCAGCAGGGTCGTCCGTCGGGGAAGCATCATGTCGGACCTCTTCATCTTAAGGTTTCTGTAACGCGGAGGGGTCTCAGTAGTCGCGTGGATCGAAATTGAACGTAATGGATTTCCAACTCGTGAACTTCTCCGGCGAGAGCGGCCACGGCTGGCAACGCGGATTCATGATGGCGCGGTGCGCGGCGTCAGCAGCGGCACGGAAGACCGGGTCGCTATTGTAGCGCCCCATATCACGCAGCTCAGCCTTAACCGGCGTGCCGTTCTGGTTCATTTCGACGGTCAGCGTGATGATCATAGCTTGATCACGGGAACCGCCCTGAGTGTTCCAGCACGGCCGGATCTTCTGGCGCACGCCCTCGATCTCGCTGGCCGTAACGACGGCGGCGAGGTTCGGCGCGGCGGGCGCCTGGCGCGTGACCTGCTGCACGGGCTTGGGGCTCTGCTCGGGCGTCTGGATCTTCTGTTGCGACTGCTTGTTCTTCAGGATGTCGTCGATCATCGAATCGACGCTCTGCTTGGGCGGCGCAGGTTTGGGCGGCGGCGGCTTCGGCGGCTCGGGCTTCTTCACCTCGGGCGCGGGCTTGGGCGGCTCCGGCGGCTTCTCGACCTTGGGCGGCTCGGGCTCCTTGGGCTTCATCGCCACGAGATCCTCGACGGGCTTGGCAGCCTCGGTCTTGGGCTTCTCCTCCGGCTTGGGCGGTGTCGGCGGCTTTGGAGGCTCGACGATCTCGGGCGGCTTGGGCGTGGGCGGCGACGGCGGCGGATCGGCCGACTTCACCGGCGGCGCCTTGGTCGTCTCCTGCGCGATCGGCGCGTCCTTGGGCTGCGGCGGGAGCGTGGCGACCTTCGGCGCGCCCGCCTTCTTGTCGATCGCCTCGAACTCGACCATCACCGGTTCGGGTTCCATCGGCGGCGGCTTGCCGAAGAAGTCGAGGTTGAGCACCGCCGCGCCCAGCACGAAGACGTGCACCATCGCCGACACGATGGCCGGTGTGCGCATCTCGATGCTGGCGGGGTAGCGTCGCACCATCGTCCTCTTCGTGTCCGTTTCTCTCAGCGCCGCGGAGCGGGCGCCTGTTGTTGCGGTTGTGCCGGCGCCTGAGGCGCGCGCGGCGCGGTCTGGCCCGGCGTGGCAGGCGTGACGGTCCCGCCGCCCCGTCCGAGCGCCTGCGCCTGCTCGCCGAGCAGGCCGAGTTGGCGGAAGCCGCTGTCGATCACGACGCCCATGACTTCCATCATCTTGCCGTAGTCGACGCTCTTGTCGCCGCGCATGAACACGCGCTGGTCGGGCTTCTCCTCGTGGATCGCCTTCAGCTTGGCCCCCAGTTCGGCGACGTCGTACTTGGTCTCCCCCAGGAACACCTCACCCTGCGCGTTCACCGAGACGACCATCGGCTCGTCCTTGCCGCCGACCTGCGTGGCGCTGGTCTTCGGCAGGTCGACCGGCACGCCGACCTGCAGCAGCGGCGCGGTCACCATGAAGATGATCAGCAACACCAGCATGACGTCGACCAGCGGCGTCACGTTGATGTCGGCGATGGGCGTATAGCTCCGCCGCTTGAACTTGCCGCCCGAGTTGGCGCCGGGGGCCGGAATGACGCCCGACATCAGACCTGTTCCTCGAGCTGACGCGACAGGATGGTGATGAACTCACCGGCGAAGGCCTCGAGCTGCTGGGCGTAGCGCGAGACCTGGCCCGACAGGATGTTGTAGGCGGCGGCCGCGGGAATGGCCGCGACCAGGCCGATCGCGGTGGCGAACAGCGCCTCCGAGATGCCCGGCGCCACGACCGCCAGCGAGGTGTTCTTCGACTGCGCGATGTGGCTGAAGCTGTTCATGATGCCCCAGACGGTGCCGAACAGACCGACGAAGGTGGCGTTGGCGCCGACCGTGGCCAGGAAGCCCAGCCGCTTCTCGATCGCTTCCATCTCGCGCTGGATGGTGACGCCCATCACCTGCTCGATGCGCTGGCGGAGCGCCGCGCGCGCCGTGGCGCTGGAGGCGAGGCCCTTGGAGACGGACCGGCGCCACTCACGCATGGCGGCCGAGAAGATGCTCGACATCGGATCGTCGGGCTTGGCGCCGACGCGGTCGTAGAGGTCTTCCAGCGAGACGCCGGACCAGAACGTGTCTTCGAAGGACTGGGCGCTGCGCTTCAGGGAGCGAAGACGGAGAACCTTTTCGAAGATGATCGCCCACGACCAGAAAGAGGCCAGCAGGAGCAGGATCATGATGGCCTTCACGACCCAGTCGGCCTGCATGAACAGGCCGTACACGGACATGTCGATTGTCCCCGTGCCGCCGCCGAGGGGGGCTCCGGCGACCTGCGCAAACGCGTCCATTTATGTTCTCCGTTGGTTCAAGAGGGTTGTATCCGAATATGGCGTGAGCGGGGCGATCCGCTCACCGCGACCTGGGCCAGGGCAGTCCGCACGAGCGGCGGCAATCGGACAGGCCGACCGCCCTCGCCCATGCAGGCGACGACGAGTTCGGCTCGAACCAGGATCTCTTCATTGCGGCGCGCATGCTGAATCATGTCCAGCGATGCACCACGCAACTCACCGCAGCTGGTGACGATCTCGATCGTATCGTCCAGCCGCGCGGGCTTGAGGTAGTCGATGGCGCAGCGACGCACGACCCAGTTGATGCCACGCTCCTCGCGCAGCGCCGTGTGCTGCTGTCCCAGCATCCGCAACAGTTCGGTGCGACCGCGTTCGAGGAAGCGCAGCCAGTTGGCGTAGTAGACGATGCCCGCGGCATCGGTGTCCTCATAGTAGACGCGCAGCGGCAGCACGTGGCCGCCGTCCTGGAGGCGGCCCGAGGTCGGCGCCGCGTTCACGCATCCTCCGGCGGATTGCCTGCGGCCAGGAGGTCGAGCTGCTGCTTCTGCCCCTTGGGCATCGCCAGGCCGAGATGGCGATAGCCGCTCTCGGACAGCAGCCGGCCGCGCGGTGTGCGCATCAACAAGCCGAGCTGCATCAGGTAGGGCTCGATCACGTCCTCGATGACATCGCGCTGTTCCGCCAGGGCGGCCGCCAGCGTCTCGGCGCCCACCGGACCGCCACCGTAATTCTCGGCGATGCAGGCGAGGTAACGGCGATCCATGGCGTCGAGCCCGCGCCCGTCGACTTCCAGCCGCGTCAGCGCCGCATCGGCCACCCGGGCGTTGACGCCGGCATCGCCGGCGACTGTCGCAAAGTCGCGGACCCGGCGCAGCAGGCGGTTGGCGACGCGCGGCGTGCCTCGTGACCTTTTGGCGATCTCGGCACTGCCGTCCGGCGCCAGCGACATCTTCAGGACACGCGCGGCGCGCTGGACGATGGTCTCGAGCTCGGCCGGTTCGTAGAACACCATGCGCAGCGGGATACCGAAGCGCTCGCGCAACGGCCTCGTCATGAGGCCGGAGCGAGTCGTGGCGCCGACCAGGGTGAAGGGCGGCAGCTCGATGCGCACGGAGCGCGCCGCCGGCCCCTCGCCGATCATCAGGTCGAGCTGGAAATCCTCCATCGCGGGATAGAGGACCTCCTCGATTGCAGGATTGAGACGATGGATCTCGTCGATGAACAGCACATCGTGCGGCTGTAGATTCGTGAGCTGCGCGGCGAGGTCGCCCGCCTTCTGGATCACCGGCCCCGAGGTCGCGCGGAATCCCACGCCCATCTCGCGCGCCACGATCTGCGCCATCGTCGTCTTGCCGAGGCCCGGCGGACCGTGCAGCAGCACGTGGTCCAGCGCCTCGCCGCGTCCCTTGGCAGCGGCGATGAAGATCTTGAGGTTCTCGCGGACCTGCTTCTGGCCGATGAAGTCGTCAAGGGTCTGCGGGCGCAGCGCCAGCTCCGCGGCGTCTTCCTCGGAGCGCTTGGCCGCTACCAGGCGTTCGGGCGCGGCGCTCATCGTGCAAGCTCCTGCAGGCCAGCGCGGATCACGGCATCAAGCTGGGCTTCGGCGCCGAGTCGCTGGGTGACGCGCGCGACGGCGCCAAAAGCCTCGACGCGCTTGTAGCCGAGATTGACCAGGGCCGAGATCGCATCCTCGTTGACCGACCCAGGTGTGCTCGCCGGCGCGCCGGGCTTGCTTGCCGCCGCGGGAATGGGTGCCACGCCAAACGCGGCCGCCTTGTCCTTCAGTTCGGTGGCGAGACGCGCGGCGAGCTTTGGCCCGACACCGGCCGGGCGGCTCAGGGTCGCGCGATCCTGCGCTGCAATTGCACGGGCGATCTCGTCCGGCGACAGGGTCGACAGGATCGACAGCGCCACGCGCGCGCCCACGCCTTGCACCGTCGTCAGGATACGGAACCAATCGCGCTCGCTGGTTTCGAGGAAGCCGTAGAGCGCGATCGCATCCTCGCGCACGATCGTCTCGACCAGCATGGTTGCCGCGCCGCCCACGGAGAGGTCGCGCAAGGTGCGGGCCGAGGCCGAGACGAGATAGCCGACGCCGCCCACGTCGATGACGGCGCTGTCGGTGTCGACCGAGTCGACGAGGCCCTTCAGCTTGGCGATCACAGCGCGGCCTCGATGCGGCGCGCCGTGGCGCGGTGATGGGCGTGGCAGATCGCGACGGCGAGCGCATCGGCGGCGTCCGCTTTGGCATCCACGCCGGGCAACAGCCGGCCGACCATCATGGCGATCTGGTTCTTGTCGGCATGGCCCGAGCCGACCACCGACTTCTTCACGAGATTTGTCGAATACTCGAACACTTCGAGGCCGGCGCGCGCCGGCGCCAGCATGACCACGCCGCGCGCCTGACCGAGCTTCAGGGTGGACCCCGGATTGACGTTCACGAAGGTCTCCTCGACCGCAGCCTCGACCGGCCGCTGCGCTTCGATGACGCCGGCGACGCCGTCGAACAATTCCCTCAGCCGCTCGGCCAGCGTGCCGGTCGTCGCGACCTTGACGACACCGTGCGCCACGTGGCGCAGCCGGTTGCCTTCGACCTCGATCACGCCCCAGCCGGTGAACCGCAGGCCGGGGTCGAGGCCGATCAGTCTCATCCCGCCCGGCTCAGGCCGCGAACTTCGCCAGAGCGTCGTCCGACACTTCGAAGTTGGCGTAGACGTTCTGGACGTCGTCGTTGTCTTCGAGGGCCGAGATGAGGTCGAGCATGGTCTGAACGGTGTCGCCCTCGATCGGCGCACCGGTCTTGGGACGCCAGGTGAGCTTGGCGACGCTGGGCTGGCCCAGCGACTTTTCGAGCGCCTCGCGCACCAGGTTGAAATCGTCCTGGGCGCAGTAGATCTCGTGGACGGCCTCCTCGCCTTCGCCGGTCACCACGTCGTCGGCGCCGGCCTCGATCGCCTTCTCCATCACCTCGTCGGCGCTGCCGACGGAAAGAGGGAAGCGGAATTCGCCCAGCCGGTCGAACATGAACGACACGCTGTTGGATTCACCGAGGTTGCCGCCATGCTTGGAGAAGCTCGACCGGACCTCGCCCGCGGTACGGTTGCGGTTGTTGGTCAGCGCCTCGACGATCACGGCAACGCCGCCCGGGCCGTAACCCTCGTAGCGCACCTCGTCGTAGTTCGCGTCCGCGTCGGGGCCCGAGCCGCGCTTGATGGCGCGATCGATCGTGTCGCGGGTCATGTTGGCGTCGCGCGCGGCGATCACCGCGGCCCGCAGGCGCGGGTTCGACGCCGGGTCGGCCGCCCCCAGCCGCGCCGCCGTGGTGATTTCACGGATCAGCTTGGTGAAGATCTTGGCCCGCACGGCGTCCTGACGCCCTTTGCGGTGCATGATGTTCTTGAATTGGGAATGCCCCGCCATCGCAGACAACCAGATTGAGTAACGAGATGAGCCGGCTATACCACTTCTCGTGGGTTTTGGCAGGCTGGAGACGTCCCAAGGGGGCTGTTGGGACAAAAAAAGGCGGGGGCCGAAGCCCCCGCTAAAAAACGTCGGAACCTTGATTCCGACGCCCCCTCTAACCTTGAAGACAGTTCGCCGATGCGGCGAAAAACCGTTTAACTTCAAAAGGATGCCGCTTTTTCCCCAGCCCGTCAATGACGCTCTTGGGGCACCGCTAATAGGTGTGCATGCCGCCTGCTGGATACAAGATGCAGGAAAGTCAGGCCGCCGGGGCGAGCCTGCCCCCCACCCGGACCGGCCGGATCGACTTGGCGAGCCCGGTCCGGTCGTCGGTTTCGACAACCGCCGCGCACAAAGTGCCCTCGCCCTCGGCCGGCGACAACCGCTCGCCCGGCATTTTCCGGATGAATCGCTGCATTGCGACCTCCTTCTTCATGCCGATCACGCTGTCGTAGTCGCCGCACATGCCGACATCGGTCTGGTAGGCCGTGCCGCCCGGCAGCACCCAGCCATCGGCCGTCGGAACGTGGCTGTGACTGCCCAGCACCGCCGAGGCGCGGCCGTCGCAGAAGTGCCCGATCGACTGTTTTTCGCTGGTCGCTTCACCGTGGACGTCGATCAGGATCAGGTTCGCACTGCCGCCAAGCGCATACTTCGACAGTTCAGCATCGAGCGCGCGGAACGGATCGTCGAGCGCGTCCATGAACAGGCGGCACATGACGTTGATCACGACGACCTTCTGACCGCGCGGAGTCTGGAAAAGGTTGGCGCCCCATCCCGGTGTGCCGGGCGGAAAGTTCAGCGGCCGCAGCAGGCGCTTGTCCTGTGCGATGTAGGGGATGATCTCGCGCTGGTCCCAGGCGTGATTGCCGGTGGTGATGCAGTCGACGCCCGCCTCGTGCAGCTCGGCGCAGATCTTGGCGGTGATGCCGAAACCGGCAGCCGCGTTCTCGCCGTTCACGACGACGAAATCGAGCCCCAGTTCGCGACGCAGCCGCGGCACTTCCTTGACGACCGCATCGCGGCCGGCGCGGCCGACGATGTCGCCGCAGAACATAATCTTCATCCGTTAGACAAAGGCGCAAGCGCGCCGGTCGGTCAACAGCCAATCCAACCGCTGGTCGTCGGCCCCGTGCGGCACCTCGGGCACGAGCTGCAGGTCGAAGCCGACGCCGATCGCCGTCACCAGGCGCTGCTTGCGCAGGTCGTCGAGCGTGCGGTCGTAGAAGCCGCCGCCATAGCCCAGCCGCCAGCCGTCGCCGTCGCAGGCGAGCATGGGCACCAGCAGTGCATCGGGTTCGAGGGCTTCGGCGCTTGCGGATGGGTGTAAGGTTCCGAACACACCGGCTTCGAGCGGGTCGCCCGGCTTCCACGCCCGAAACAGCAAGCGCTGGCCGCGCCCCTGCACCACCGGCAGGGCCAACTGGCATCCTTCGTCGAACAGCGCGTCCATCAGCGGCCTGATGTCGATCTCGTCCTTGATCGGCCAGAAGCCCGAGACGACGGCGGGCAATTCAACGGGACGTTCGAGCTGGAACATATCCACGAGCCCGGCAGCCGCGGCGCGGCGCTCATCCTCGGCAAGGCCTTGCCGGCGGGCCAGCATGGCGGCGCGAAGCGCCCGTTTGCTCTCGATCAGGGTCATGCCGGCATGAGGAATAAGTGGGGCGGCTCCACGATGGGCCGTGGCTCGAAGAACCTCCAAGGCCTGCAAAGCAGGTGGGCGTCGTGTAGCCAAGACCAGGGTCAAGGCCAGGAACAACTCCCAGGAGTTCTTATTGGCCCCGGGGTTTTTAGCGAACTACGCGCCGCGCAGAAATCCGCCCCGCGTCCAATGTAGGGACTCGGGGCGGTCGTCGCAATGAGAGGGAGCCGTACTGATGCAGATCCCTCGCGTTGCTCGGGATGTCAGGCACCGCCTACGCGGCGCCCGACACTTTCTTCGACATCTTGTCGACGCGCGCGGTGATCAGCTCCTCGAGCGCTGTGGCCAGCGTCTCGGCGCTGTCCGACGCTGTCGCACGGGCGCTCTCGGCCGCCTTGGCGACACCGCGGGCCTCACGACTTTCCTCGGCGAGCAATAGCGAGGCAAATACCAGAAGCTTGAACTCGGGCGTGCCGGGAAGCTGGCGACGGAGTTCCGTGACCTTCTCCTCGACATAGGCGGCCAGTTCCTGGACGCGTGCTTCCTCGCCTTCGCCACAAGCGAGATCGTAGCTACGACCGGCGATCAGAACCGAAACCTGCGGCATTTTCCGCTTCTCCTGTTTATTGCGCCTTATTCGGCGTTTGAGGGGACGTGCAGTTTGCCACGTCGCCTGCGGCGACGCACTCCCAGCCTTTGGACACGGCCTGGGGAGAAACGACGATTCGCTACGACTGGTCGGCAGCCAGCAGCGACCGGATATATTCCATGGCACGTTCGAGGCGGGCTTCGACCTCGGTCGCGACCCGCTTCAGCTCCTCGTGCTCGCCTTCGACCTTCGCGAGACGGGCCGCCAGTTCGTCGGAGCGCTCCCGTTCGACGCGCAGACGCTCGTCGACCATCGACTCGAGCCGGCTGAGCGCGCTGTCGACTCGGTCCGTTACGCTGGCTGCCTTGGACATCGTTCCCCCGACAGCGGATCGCCGTTGGTCACCCGGCTGAATCTGCTCCATCGCGAAAGGATAGGGGGTGTGCCTGTTAGCGGTCAACATCTTGACCCTGTGGAGGGCAAAGCCCCGCAATATGTTGGTTTTGCCCGCGTTTTTGCGCATTGACGCGTCAAGGGGTGGTCGTCATGTTGCGCGCCATTCGAAAAACCATATGGCATAAGCATAAAATGACCGATCAAACCGCTGCCTCGCGTGACATGGCGAACGCCATCCGGGCCTTGGCCATGGACGCCGTGCAGCTGGCAGATTCGGGTCATCCCGGCATGCCCATGGGCATGGCCGATGTGGCCACCGTCCTGTTCTCCAAGTTCCTGAAGTTCGACGCCTCGGAGCCCAACTGGCCCGACCGCGACCGCTTCATCCTGTCGGCCGGCCACGGCTCGATGCTGCTCTATTCGCTGCTGCATCTCACCGGCTACGCCGACATGACCCTCGACGAGCTGAAGAAGTTCCGCCAGCTCGGCGCCCGGACGGCAGGTCATCCCGAATACGGCCATGCGAGCGGCATCGAGACGACCACGGGTCCGCTGGGCCAGGGCCTCGGCAACTCGGTGGGCTTTGCGCTGGCCGAGCGCCTGCTGAGCGAGCGGTTCGGCCGCGACGTCGTCGACCATTTCACCTACGTGATCGCCGGCGACGGCTGCCTCATGGAAGGCGTCGGCCAGGAGGCCATCACCCTGGCCGGCCATCTCGGCCTCGGCCGCCTGATCGTGCTGTTCGACGACAACGGCATCTCGATCGACGGCCCGACCTCGCTGTCGACCTCGGAAGATCACAAGAAGCGCTTCGCCGCCGCCGGCTGGCACGTGCTCGCGGTCGACGGCCACGATGCCGAGGCCGTCACGCGCGCCATCCGCAAGGCGCGCAACGTCACCGACAAGCCCTCGCTGATCGCCTGCAAGACGGTGATCGGCTACGGCGCGCCGACCAAGGCCGGCACCGCCGCCACGCACGGCTCGCCGCTCGGCAAGGACGAGATCGCCGGCGCCCGCGCCAAGCTCGGCTGGAACCACGGCCCATTCGACATTCCCGAGGCGATCTTCTCCGCCTGGCGCAAGATCGGCGCGCGCGGCAAGTCGGCCCGCCGCAAGTGGAACAAGAACCTCGCCGCGATGGCCTCGGAGGATCGCGCCGAATTCGACCGCCGCCAGAAGGGCGACCTGCCGCCCGCCGTCGGCGAGGCGATCTCTGCCTTCAAGGGCAAGATCGCGGCCGAGAAGCCGTCCTGGGCCACCCGCAAGTCGAGCCAGGAAGCGCTCGAAGTCATCAACCCGGTGCTGCCCGACACGGTCGGCGGCTCGGCCGACCTGACCGGCTCGAACAACACCAAGACCGCCACCTTGAAGGGCGCCTCGCGGACTGATGCCACCGGCCGCTACATCTATTACGGCATCCGCGAGCACGCGATGGCCGCGGCGATGAACGGCATGGCGCTGCATGGCGGCATCATCCCCTACGGCGGCACCTTCATGGTGTTCACCGACTATTGCCGGCCGTCGATCCGCCTATCGGCGCTGATGGGCCTGCGGGTCATCTACGTGATGACCCACGATTCGATCGGCCTCGGCGAGGACGGTCCGACCCACCAGCCGGTCGAGCATCTCCCGGCCCTGCGCGCCATTCCCAACCTCCAGGTGCTGCGGCCCGCCGATGCCATCGAGACGGCGGAGTGCTGGCAGATCGCGCTGGAATCCAGGCACACGCCGAGCGTCATCGCGCTCACGCGCCAGAACGTGCCGACGGTGCGCGGTGCCGACGACGAGAACCTGTGCGCCAAGGGCGCCTACATCCTGGCCGGCGACGAGTCCGCGCCGATCCGCCTGATCGCCTCGGGCTCGGAAGTGCAGCTCGCCCTGGCCGCCCGCGATCTCCTGGCGCAGGAAGGCAAGGAGGCCGCCGTGGTCTCGATGCCGTCGTGGGAGTTGTTCGCAAGCCAGGACGACACATATCGAGCCAAGGTCATGGGCGGCGACGGCACGATCCGCGTCGCCTGCGAGGCGGCGACCGGCTTCGGCTGGGAACGCTGGCTCGGGGCCAAGGGCGCGTTCGTGGGCATGAAGGGCTTTGGCGCCTCGGCCAAGGCGACCGAGCTCTACAAGCATTTCGGCATCACGGCCGAAGCGATCGCGGAAGCGGCGCGCCGGCTGGCGCAATAACGGAGGGAAAAAGAAGATGGCTGTTCGTGTTGCAATCAACGGCTTCGGCCGCATCGGCCGCAATGTCATGCGCGCCATCATCGAATCGGGCCGCAAGGACATCGAGGTCGTGTCGATCAACGATCTCGGTCCGGTCGAGACCAATGCCCACCTCTTCCGCTTCGACTCCGTGCACGGCCGCTTCAACGGCGAAGTGAAGGTCGACGGCGACACGATCGACGTGGGCCGCGGCAAGATGAAGGTAACCGCCGAGCGCGATCCCTCCAAGCTGCCGCACAAGGAAATGGGCGTCGACATCGCGCTCGAGTGCACCGGCTTCTTCACCTCGAAGAAGGCGGCCTCGGCCCATCTCGAAGCCGGCGCCAAGCGCGTCCTGGTCTCCGCGCCGGCCGACGGCGCCGACCTGACGGTGGTCTACGGCGTCAACCACGACAAACTCACCAAGGACCATATCGTCGTCTCGAACGCCTCGTGCACGACGAACTGCCTGGCCCCGGTTGCCAAGGTCCTGCACGACGCGGTCGGCATCGACCACGGCTTCATGACCACGATCCACGCCTACACCGGCGACCAGCCGACGCTCGACACGATGCACAAGGACATGTACCGCGGCCGCGCCGCCGCGCTGTCGATGATCCCGACCTCCACGGGTGCTGCCAAGGCCGTCGGCCTCGTGCTGCCGGAACTGAACGGCAAGCTCGACGGCGTCTCGATCCGCGTGCCGACGCCGAACGTCTCGTGCATCGACTTCAAGTTCGTCGCCAAGCGCAAGACGGACAAGGAAGAGATCAACAAGGCCGTGAAGCTGGCCGCCGCCAACCAGCTCAAGGGCATCCTGGGCTGGACCGACCAGCCGAACGTCTCGATCGACTTCAACCATGACAGCCACTCGTCGACCTTCCACATGGACCAGACCAAGGTCATGGAAGGCACGCTTGTCCGCGTCATGAGCTGGTACGACAATGAATGGGGCTTCTCCAACCGCATGGCCGACACGGCCGTCGCGATGGGCAAGCTCGGCTGATCCCAGCTTCCGGCATCAAATCGAACGGGCGCCCCACGGGCGCCCGTTTTCGTTGCTGGAGCGCGCCACTCCAGTGGCGCTCATAGAATGCGTGCAACGAAAGAGACGAGCGCCACTGGAGTGGCGCGCTCCCAGCTATGAGTCTGCCTCGATGCCGCGGAAGGCGTCTTCCAGCGCGACCGGGCTGGGCGGCGGGCGCCAGTTGGATTGCCATTCGGCGAGGCCGACCAGATGGTCGAGCATCAGCTTCGCCGCCTTGCGGGCATCGCGCGCCAGCACGGCCTTCACGATGTCGGCATGGTCGTGCGGACCGGCGCAATTGTGAAAGCGCTCGGGGGCAGCCAGCGAGAAATGCATGGTCGAGCGCGTCAGCAGCCCGCGCAGCAGGCGCGTCAGTTGCTCGTTGCCCAGCAGCTCGGCCAGCAGCAGGTGGAAGTCGCCCGAGAGGCCGAACAGCCGGCCGCGATCGTCGTTGCGCAGCGCAGAGCGCTCCTCGGCGACGTGGGCGCGCAGCCGCTGCGCCGCCACGCTGTCGTGGCCTCTGCTGAGGCGCTGCACGATACCGGTCTCGAGCAGGGTGCGGACCTCGTAGATCTCGCGCACCTCCTGGATGGTGAGCGCCGGCACCAAGGTGCCGCGGTTCGGCACCGTCTCCAGCCAGCCCTCGTGCGCCAGGCGGTGAAGCGCCTTGCGCACCCTCTCGCGGCTCACCTTGAGCACGCGCGCCAGCGCCGGCTCGGCAAGCTTGGTGCCGGGCAGCAACCTGCCCATCAGTAGGGCACGACGGATCGCCTCGTACACGGCAAGGTCGGTCGCCACGTCGCCTTTGCGTGCGCGGGCAGCGGCGGTGCGGGAGGCTTTGGAGCGCGATCCCGTCATGTCAGGCGTGGTTGGATAATGTGCACATTCTGATTTCGTATGTGCACAAATCAGGCCAGTCGGGAAACGCTCTCCTCGGAAAAAGCGCGATTCCACGGGCATTTCACTTGGCACGCAGCTTGCGTCCTCTTCCTGTGAGGAGGAACGATGCAAACGACCCCGACGGGCCGCACGCTGGATGTCGAGGACCTCACGGTCCGCTACGGAACGTCGACCGCCGTCGACGGCGTGACGCTCGCCATCGAGCCCGGCGAGGTCGTCGCCCTGCTCGGCCCCTCGGGCTGCGGCAAGACCACCCTCCTGCGTGTCATCGCGGGTTTCGTGCGCCAGGCGGCCGGTCGCGTGCGCGTCGACGGCGCCGTTATCGACCACCTGCCGACCAACCAGCGCAACATCGGCATCGTCTTCCAGAACTACGCTCTCTTCCCGCACATGACGGTGGCGGAGAACGTGGCCTACGGCTTGCGCGCCCGCGGTGTGCGCGGCCCCGAGGTCGAGACCAAGGTCGCGCGCTTCCTCGAGACGGTGCAGCTCGGCGGCTTCAAGGAGCGCCTGCCCCGCCAGCTTTCGGGCGGCCAGCAGCAAAGGGTGGCGCTGGCACGGGCGCTCGCCATCGAACCCTCGATCCTGCTGCTCGACGAGCCCTTCGCCGCCCTAGACCGCAACCTCCGCCTCGACATGCAGATCGAGATCAAGCGCCTGCAACGGACGCTCGGCCTCACCACCATCCTGGTGACGCACGACCAGGACGAGGCGATGAGCGTCGCCGACCGCATCGCCGTCATGAACAAGGGCAGGGTCGAGCAGTTCGACACGCCGGTCGCGATCTACGACCAGCCGCAGACGCTGTTCGTGAACGGCTTCATCGGCACCACCAACCTGATGAACGGCAAGGTCGCTTCTCTGCAAAACGGCACCGCGACGGTCGCGCTGGATGCTGGCGCCAGTCTCACTTTGCCTGCGTCCGAGGGCCTCGGGATCGGCGCGCCCGTGCTGATGTCGGTGCGGCCCGAGCAGCTGGCTCTCTCCGCGGTTCCCGGTCCCGACGCATGGAAGGTCGAGCCGGGTCTCGCCCTGCCCATCGGCGCACAGCTCGTCCACGAGGCACGCACCGCCGATGGCGCGTTCCTCAAGATCATCGAACCGCGTCGCACGACCATGAGCGACGCGCCCCGCCTTTACTGCACGCTGGCCGCCGACGCGCGTCCCACCCTGTTCCCGCGTTCCACCTGACAACCACGGAGTCTCTTCCATGTTCAGTCGCAGACATCTGCTCGCCGGTGCGACCGCCCTCGGCGGCGCCTCTTTCCTTCCCTCGATCGCCCATGCGAAGGGCAGCGTTGCCGCCGCCATCTATCCCGGCAGCTGGGAGGAAGCCTTCCGCGCCATCGTGGCGCCGGCGCTGAAGAAGAAGGACAGCGTCGATCTCGAGCTGCAGCCGCTCTTCGCCGTCGACCAGGTCGCGAAGGCCAAGGCCGCGCGCGGTGCGCCGCCGTTCGACGCCTTCGTGCTCGATCCCGGCCCGCGCATCACCGCGATCCAGGACGGACTGTTCGACAAGTTCGATGCCAAGAAGATCAGCAACGCCTCCAAGCTGCCGGCCGGCCTGGTCGACGAATGGGGCGTCGGCGTCAACGCGCAGGTCGTGGGCATCGCCTACAATCCCAAGAAACTTCCCGCTCCCAAGGGCTGGAAGGATCTCTTCACCGATCCGTGGGTGTCGCGCCTCGGCCTGACGGGCTTCCAGACCACCTTCGGCACCGTGTCGCTGATCGAGATCGCCAAGGTGTTCGGCGGCTCGGAGACCAACATCGAGCCGGCGCTGGTCGAGCTGAAGAAGGTCCTGCCGAAGGTTGCCGCGGTCGGCCAGCCGGCCGCCATGCCCAGCCTGTTCCAGCAAGGCCAGTGCGACGTGATCTACACCAACACCCAGACCGTCGCGACGCTCAAGGGCCGCGGCGTCGACATCGAGTTCGTGAAGCCCGAGACGGGCGCCATCACCTTCCTGACGACCCTGCACATCGCCAAGGGCGCGACGGATGTCGAGAACGCCTACAAGTACATCGACATCGTCGCCGGCAAGGAAGTGCAGGAAGCACTCACCAAGCCGCCGTACAACTTCATCCCGGTGAACAAGGACGTCCCGCTCCCCGACTACCTGCCGATGAAGAACCTCGACGAGATGTCGACCTACATCCGTCACGACTGGGCGAAGATCAACCCGCTGCGCGCCGGCTGGATCGAGAAGTTCAACAAGGAAATGGCGAAGTGATCTTCGTTTTTGCCGGGGGCGCGCCACTCCAGTGGCGCGTCTTCTCATGATGCAAGAACGCGCCACTGGAGTGGCGCGCCCCCAGCGACGGCTGCCGTTTGCCGAGTGGCAGCTCGCGCTGCCGCTCGCGCTGGCCTTTGCATCGATCTTCCTGGCGCCGCTCCTCATGCTGGTCGGCGTCAGCTTCTTCAATGACGACAAGATCACGCAACCGGGCTTCGGCCAGTGGGCCAAGTTCCTCGGCGATCCCTTCAGCTACAAGGTGATCGCCGACACGATGCTGCTCGGCCTCAAGACGGTGTGCGCCACTATCGTGATCGGCTATCCGCTGGCGCTGATCTATCTCGATGCAGGACCGCGTCTGCAGAAGGTGCTGATCTTCATCATCGTCATGCCGCTGCTGCTCTCCGTGGTGGTTCGCACCTTCGCCTGGATCGTCGTGCTGGGCCGCGAGGGCGTGGTGAACACGCTGCTGATGCAGCTCGGCATCATCTCCGAGCCCTTGCGGCTGCTGCAGACCGAACTCGGCCTCGTGATCTCGCTGACCCAGATCGAGATGCCGCTGATGCTCCTGCCGCTGATCAGTGTGATGTCGCGGCTCGATCCCAATCTGCGCGACGCCTCGTCCGCCCTCGGCGCCTCGCGCTGGCGGACGCTGTTCAAGGTGATCGTGCCGCTCAGCATGCCGGGACTGGTCGCCGGTTGCCTGCTGGTATTCGCCAGCTCGACGACCGCCTTCATCTCGCAGACCGTGATCGGCGGCGTTCGCCTGATCTATCTGCCGCTGCTGATCTGGCAGCAGTCGCTGGTCGTCTTCAACTGGCCCTTCGCGGCCGTGGTGTCGCTCACGCTGCTCGTCTCGGTCCTGACCGTGGTGAGCGCGCTGTCCTATCTCGGCCGCCGCTCCGGAGGCTACGTCCATGGGTAGGCGCCGCAGCCTCGCCGACCTCTCCTACAGCCTCGTGGTAGGCACGCTGGCCACGCTGGCGCTGCTGATCATCGTGGCGCCGGTGGTGATCGTACTCACGACCTCCTTCACCGAGGGCCGCTCGCTCAAGTTCCCGCCGACCGGTTTCTCGCTGCAATGGTACGAGGCGCTGTTCGACGCCTCGAAGTCGCGCCAGATCCATCGCGCCGTCTACAATTCGCTCGAGGTCGCGGCCTGGTCGACCGGGTTCGGCATCCTGTTCGGCAGCATGGCGTCGCTGGGACTGGCACGCAGCCGCCACAAGCTCGCCCGCGCGGCCGACGGCCTCTTCATGTCGCCGCTGGTCCTGCCCGGCCTCACCTTCGGTCTGGCGGCGCTGATGTACTTCACCCTGATCGGCTTCCGGCCATCCATAAACCTGATCATCGCCGGCCACATGATCGTGACCGTGCCGTTCATCATTCGCACGACATCCGCCAGCATCTCGCAGCTCGATCCGGCGCTGAACGACTCCTCGCAGAGCCTGGGCGCCAGCTGGTTCTACACCTTGCGCCGCGTGACCCTGCCGCTGATTGCGCCCGGCATCTTCGCCGGCGCGTTCCTCGCTTTCATGGCGTCGATCGACAACGTCCCGGTGTCGCTGTTCCTGTCGACGGCGCGCACCGACATGCTGCCCATCCGCATGTGGGGCATGATGGAAGCCACGCTCGACCCGCGCATCGCCGCGGTATCCGGCGTATTGATCGCCGCGGCCTTCCTGTTGATGCTGATCATGGAATGGACGGTGGGATTGACCCGCCGCATGCGCGACTGACGAGGACCCGCCAATGGAACTGATCCCCCAGCCCCTCACGAAAGAAGCCTTCGCCCCCTTCGGCGACGTGATCGACGTGCCCGACGCTGCCGGCCGCACCTACTACGAGGACGCGCTGGGCAACCTGCGCCCGACCGCGCATGCCAGCCTCTCGGTCAGCATGAAGGCCGAGACGGCCGACCGGCCGCTGCGCAGCGACTATATGGAGCGCCACGAATTCTCCTCCCAGACCTTCGTTCCCCTCGACGTCGAGCGCTGGCTGATCGTCGTGGCGCCGCATGCCGCCGCGGGCGGTCCCGACGTGAGTGGCATGAAAGCCTTCGTCGCCACCGGCAAGCAGGGCGTCACCTATCGGCCGGACACCTGGCATCACGGCCTCACCGTGCTCGACCGGCCGGGCCGCTTCGCCGTCTTCATGTGGCGCGACGGCGGCAAGGGCGACGAGGAGTTCGTCCCGGTGCCGCCCTTCACAGTCAGCATTCCCTAAAGTCCTGCCGGAGTTTCATGATGCCCTACGAGGTCCGCCGCGATTTCATCGGCTACGGCGCCAATCCGCCCGATCCGAAATGGCCCGGCGGGGCGCGCATCGCCGTGAACTTCGTCATGAACTATGAGGAAGGCTCCGAGCCTTCCATCCAGGACGGCGAGGGCCATACCGAGATCGGCTTGAGCGATGCCGCCGGCATGGGCCAGTCGATCCAGGGCCGCGACCTCGCCGCCGAGGGTCTGTTCGAATATGGCAGCCGGGTCGGCTTCTGGCGGCTGATGCGTCTCTTCCAGGAACGCGGCCTGCCGATGACGATCTTCGGCTGCGGGCTCGCCATGGAGCGCAATCCCGAGGCCTCGGCGGCCATCGCCAAGTCGGGATTCGACGTCTGCTCGCATGGCTGGCGCTGGATCAAGCATTACGAGCTAGACGAGGCAACCGAGCGCGAGCACATCCGCAAGGCGATCGCGGCCATCCAGAAGATGACCGGCGAGCGGCCGCTCGGCTGGTACTGCCGCTATGGACCCGGCGTGAACACGCGCCGCCTCGTCGTCGAGGAAGGCGGCTTCCTCTACGACAGCGACTATTACGGCGAGGAGCTTCCCTTCTGGCTGACCGTCGACGGCAAGCCGCAACTGGTCGTGCCCTACTCCGTCACCAACAATGACGGCCAGTTCGGCGCCTCGATCGGCACGTCGGACCAATGGTTCTCTTTCGTGCGCGACGCCTTCGACATGCTTTATCGCGAGGGCGCGACGCATCCCAAGATGATGTCGATCGGCCTGCACATGCGCCTGATCGGCCATCCCGCGCGCGCCGTCGGCCTGCGGCGCCTGCTCGACCATATCCAGAAGCACGAAGGCGTCTGGGTGACTCGCCGCCTCGACATCGCGCGCCACTGGATCAAGACCCATCCCTATCCGGGCAAGGGCCTCAATGAGTGACAAAGGCTGCAGGGCCTTTGTCATCCCGAGCGCAGCGAGGGATCTTTGAGGCCACAGGAAAGGTCCCTCGCTACGCTCGGGATGACACCGTGTATTGTGGCAACCATGGACCACTCGGTGATCCTGGTACGCGACTGGAAGCAGACCGAAGCCGCGCTGCTGACCGCGCGCGCCTCGGGCACGGCGCCTGTCCTGCTGACGCCCGAGAATGCCGCCGCGATCTACGGCGCAGGTTATCTCGGCGCGCTGCAGGCGCGTGCGCGTGAGGAATTCCCCGACGTGGCCTTCACACTGATCGTCGATTGCGGCGACACGCCGGGCTACGCGCTCGCCTGCCTGCGTGCCGGCGTGCGCACGATCTCGATGGCCGAACACAATGAGAAGATTGCCGACATCGCCCGTCAGATGGGCGCCGAACTGGTAAGGAGACCTGCATGAGTTGGGAACCGACACGCGACTTCACGGGCTACGGCGCCAATCCGCCCGATCCGAAATGGCCCGGCGGCGCCCGCATCGCCATCAACTTCGTCGTGAACTACGAGGAAGGCTCTGAACCTTCCGTGCAGGACGGCGAGGGCTACACCGAAACAGGCCTCACCGAATCGAGCACCTCCTCGCAGGGGCTGAAGGGTCGCGATCTCGCCGGCGAAGGCATGTTCGAGTATGGCAGTCGCGTCGGTTTCTGGCGCATTCATCGCGCCTTCCAGGAGCGCGGCCTGCCCCTCACCGTGTTCGGCTGCGCGCTGGCGCTGGAACGCAACCGCCCCGCCGCGGACGCGATCAAGGCGGCCGGCTGGGACGTCTGCTGCCACGGCTGGCGCTGGGTGCGCCACTTCCAGCTTTCCGAGGCCGAGGAGCGCGAGCACATCCAGAAGGCCATCAAGTCGCTGGAGCAGACGGTCGGCGAGCGCCCGGCGGGCTGGTACTGCCGCTATGGACCCAGCGTGAACACGCGCCGCCTGCTGATCGAGGAAGGCGGCTTCACCTACGACAGCGATTACTACGGCGAGGAGTTGCCCTTCTGGCAGACGGTCGAGGGCAAGCCGCACCTCATCATCCCCTATTCGCTGACCAACAATGACGGCAAGTATGCCGCCGGCATGGTCCACGCCGACCAGTGGTTCGGCCTGGTGAAGGACGCGTTCGACGTCCTCTACAAGGAGGGCTCGACCCAGCCCAAGATGATGTCGGTCGGCCTGCACCAGCGCCTGATCGGCCATCCCGCGCGCATGGCAGGCCTCTGGCGTTTCCTCGACTATGTCCAGAAGCAGCAGGGCGTCTGGGTCACCAAGCGCCTGGACATCGCCAAGCACTGGATCGCGACCCATCCGTACCCCGGTAAAGGTCTCAACGAGTAGGCTTCAGACTTTGGCGCGCCCGGCAACCATGCGGACCTTGCCGGGCGACGCGAACCAGATCGAAATCGCGCCCAACGCACTGAAGCCCAGCGCCACGGCGAAGGCGATGCGATAGGCGCCTTCGTAATCGTACAGCACGCCGGTGATCCACGGCCCGGCGGCGCCGCCTGCCAGCAGCGAGACCATGATGATGCTGAAGATCGAGCCGAAGTGCGGGCCCTCGAAGATCTCGGCCACCACCGATCCCATCAGGCTGGTGAAGGAATAGCCCAGCACGCCCTGCGACAGGACCATGAGGTAGAGCAGCGGCTGCGACGGGCCGGCGCCCAGCGCCAGGAGCGCCGCGTAGCAGATCACGAAGCCCGTCCCCGCGATCGTCCAGACGATCTCGCGGCCGATACGATCCGACAGGGCGCCCAGCAGGATCTGGCCCGGGATGCCCACCATCGCCACGAGGCCCAGCGCCCAAGCCGCCTGCATCGGGCTGAAGCCGGTCTCGACCAGGTACTTGGTTTGGTGGACCTGCACGGCGTACCAGGCATAGCCCGTGCTGAAGAAGCCGATGCAGAGCCACCAGAAGCGTCCCGTGCGGACGGCTCGGGCAACCGTCCATTCGATCGCCACCCATTTCGGATCGACGATGGAAGCCGCCCGGCGCGCCGCGGCCGCGCCTGCTTCCTTCGCGCCGTCGGGCAGTAGACCCATATCCTGCGGCCGCTTGGTCACGAACAGGTTGATCGGCAGCAGCACGAACAGGGTCATCAGGCCGAGCGCCCAGCAGGCGCTGCGCCAGCCGTCCTTCAGGATGATGGTCTGCAGCCAGGGCAGGATCAGGATGGCACCCACGCCGACACCGGAGAAGGCCAGCCCAGTCGCCAGCGCGCGGCGGCGCACGAACCAGTTGGGCAGATACTGCGACTGCACGGAGAAGCTCATGCAGTTCGCCCCCGCACCGACCAGCACCCCAAGCGTCGCGTAGAGCTGCCACGGCTCGCTGATCACCGTGGCGCTGAGCAGGCCGGCCGCCGTCAGGACGACGCCGATCTCGATCACGAAACGAGGCCCGCGCCGGTCCATCGTCCGGCCGACGACGGGGCTGATCACGGCCGACACCAGGAAGCCGAAGGAGAAGGCGCCCGCCGCCAGGCCGCGGTCCCAGCCGAATTCGTCGACGATGGGCGGGAACATCAGCGAGAAGGCCGTGCGGGTGGTGACGCTCACCGCGACGGTGAGGAAGGCGATCAGGATGATGACCCAGCCGAAGAAGAACGGCAGGCGCGCCGCGAACGACGTGGGCCGCGCGGGCATTTGAGGAGACGGCACCGATTCTTCCTTATCCGTTTCGCCAGTCGCATTGTGGCCTGAAGGGGTACCCAGCCTGTCCATAGCTCCGCCCCGCGGTCAATGACGTGGCAGGTAGTCGGAACCGCCGGGGCTTGAACCGGCCCTCCGGCACCGCTATCACCGGCTCCGTTTCCCCTTGAATGAACTGATTTGGGAGCTGGCCCGTGAAGATCACCCGTACCGTCAAGAAGATCCTCGACAACTACGAGAGCGATTGCCCCGGCACCAAGGCCAACCTGGCCCGCATCCTGATGCACGGCCGCCTGGGCGGCACGGGCAAGATGGTGATCCTCCCGGTCGACCAGGGCTTCGAGCACGGCCCGGCCCGCTCCTTCGCGCCGAACCCGGACGCCTACGATCCGCACTATCATTACCAGCTGGCCATCGACGCCGGCCTGAACGCCTATGCCGCGCCGCTGGGCCCGCTCGAGGCCGGCGCCGACACCTTCGCCGGCGCCATCCCGACGATCCTCAAGTGCAACTCGGCCAACTCGCTGTCGACCAACAAGGACCAGGCCGTGACGGCCACCGTGGCCGACGCGCTGCGCCTCGGCTGCTCGGCGATCGGCTTCACGATCTATCCGGGCGCCGAAGACCAGTACGAGATGATGGAAGAAATTCGTGAGCTGTCGGCGGAAGCGAAGGCGTTCGGCCTCGCCGTCGTCATGTGGTCCTATCCGCGCGGCGGCAAGCTCGACAAGGCCGGCGAGACGGCGATGGACGTCTGCGCCTACGCCGCCCACATCGCGGCCCTGCTCGGCGCCCACATCATCAAGGTGAAGCCGCCGACCAACGTGCTGTGGCAGCCCGAGGCGAAGGCCGCCTACGAGAAGGCCAATGTCGACATCTCGACGATGGCCGCGCGCATCAAGCACGTGATGCAGGCGACCTTCAACGGCCGCCGCATCGTCGTCTTCTCGGGCGGTGAGTCGAAGGACCTCGAGGGCCTGTTCACCGAGATCCGCGGCCTGCGCGACGGCGGCGCCAACGGCTCGATCATCGGCCGCAACACCTTCCAGCGCCCGCGCGCCGAGGCGATCGACATGCTCGACAAGATCATCAGCATCTACCAGGGCAAGATGTAAGGACGGCCGTCAACCGATGCACACGAAGGGCGCTGGGCAACCAGCGCCCTTTTTGTTTGAGGCGGCAACGTTCAAGGCTTGGCGGGTATCTTTCGCGCGACCACTGTGTACAGCCACCTGGGCCGGCCGGAAAAAAGCTGGCGATGCCAGGTTATGGTTGAGTGCGCAAATCCGAGGATTGACAGATATTCCCGAACGAGGCGCGGCGGCAGCTTCCACCATGTCCCCCAATCCTCGGGCCGCCGATGATTGCCTTGGAACCTCGGCGCCGTCAGAAAGCGCCCAAAGCGGCCGTGCGGTGCGACATCGGTGACGATCACAGCCTCACGCGCCAATCGGGCGCCATTCTGCAGAGCCAGGAATGGATCGCGCAGATGCAAGAGAATGCTTCCGAAGACAGCTATGTCCACTGGCCCGATCGAGACGGGAATATCGTAAACAGTCCCATACGCGACCCGGGCTCTCGAGTTGAACGCTCCATGGGCAAGCCAGTAGCCGTTGTTGATCAATCTCATGTGTCTTCGACGCTCATTGTCGGTCTTGAGGCTGTCGGCAACCGAGAACGGAATAATGTCCCAAGGCCAATCCTCCGACAGGTCGTAGGAGACGACGTCCCCGCCCAGCTTCTCCATATGGAAACTCAAGAAGCCCGAGGCTGCGCCCACATCCAATACGCGCTTGCCCCTGAAGTCGTGCTGTCCAAGGTACTGTCGAATACCCGACCTCAAATCCCACTCTCCTGAGACGGCACCGTGACCGGGGATATCCATGGAGTGATAGAAATAGCATTCCGAGATGCTATCGACGGCACGCGTTTCAGCGAAAGGTGTCGTGGCAATGGGTGCAATCGTCATCCGGTGACTTTAGTACCGCGATCAGCGTCGTGCGAGATGCTCCGCTGAAGAGCTGCCAGAGAAGCTCGGCCTTCGCGATGCGATAGAAGCAGAGGAAGGCCGTGGTTCTCCGCAATCGCTTCCTCTACGCTGCCGGAAAGCAGGCGAAACGACCTGCTTCCGGAGGAAACATAAATGCGCCTGACACGCCGCGCCGCGCTTGGCGGCCTCTTGTCCACGCCGCCCGCTTTGGCCGCGGCGCCCGCAATCGCGCAGTCGCGCGATTGGCCCAACCGACGGCTTCGGCTTCTCGTTCCCAGTGCGGCCGGCGGCTACGAGGTCTACGCCCGCATCCTGGCGCCGCGACTCGCCGAATTGCTGGGACAGCCCGTGGTGGTCGACAACAAGCCCGGCGCCAACGGCATCATCGGCATGCAGGAGGTCCAGCGCAGCCCGCCCGACGGCTACACCTTCATGTTCGCCCATATCGGCGCCATCTCCATCGGCAGCAGCATCTATCCCAACATGCCGCTCGATCCGGTGGACGACCTGGCGTCGATCTCGGTGGCCGTCACCTCGCCGCTGGTCTGGGTGGTGACGCCGTCGCTGCCCTTCAAGTCGATGCCGGAGTTCATCGCCAAGGCGAAGGCCGAGCCCGGCCAGTGGCGCTACGGCCTGCCCGCGTCCGGCAGCATCCCGCACCTGGTCGCCGAGGACACGAAGATCCGCCACAAGCTCGACATGCCCGCCGTGCCCTATCGCAGCACGCCGCAATCGCTGATGGCGGTGATCAGCGGCGAAGTGCCGATCACGGTCGACAGTCTCGGCGCCAGCGCCGGCCACATCGCCGGCGGCAAGCTGCGCGCGCTGGCCGTCACTTCGAAGGAGCGTTCGGAGAAGCTGCCCGACGTGCCGACCATGATGGAACTCGGCCTCGATCCGCGCGAATGGGTGGCCTGGTACGCCTTCATGGCGCCCAAGGGCACGCCGGACGATGTCATCCAGAGACTGAACACGGTGATCAACCAGGCGCTGCAGGAAGAGGCCATTGCGACCAAGATCCGCGAGCTGGGCGCCTCGCCGCGCATCACGACACCGGCCGAGACGCTCGCCTTCATCACGCAGGAGCGCGCCGATTTCGGCGCCATCGCCAGGGCTGGCAAGATTCGCGTCGAATAGGCCGGGCGAAGTTCGGCTCGTCAGTCGACCGGATAGATTCCGTGCAGGACCGCGTCGAAATGGTCCTCGATCGCCGTGGTGCAGCTGCAGGATTTCTTCCGGAGCGCGGCGGCGTCGTTCACCTTGAAGACGCCGCGGCGCGTCTCGATGACGCCCTGCTCGCGAAACTCACGGACCACGCGCGTGACGAAGGTGCGTCCCGCGCCCAGCATCTCCGCCAGCTGGTCCTGCGTCATCTGGAATTCCGAACCGTTCGTGCGCGCCATTGCCGCCAGCAGCCACTTCGCCGTCCGCTGGCTGATCGTATGAGAGGCATTGCAGGCGGCCGTCTGGAACACCTGGGCCAGCAGGCAATCGGAGTAGCGCGAGAACCAGTGGCGCAGCGCGATGGACTCGAGCTTGGCCGTCTCCAGTGCCGCAGTCTTGATGCGTAGAAATCGTCCGGCGGCGCGGACCTGCGAGGCGGCGAAGGCCGGAAGCCTTCCATTGGACACGATCCCGCCGACCGCACCCTCGCGCCCGACCAGCGCGACTTCGATACTGGAACCACTTTCCTCGACCCACACACAAAAGCTTGCCATCGCAGAGCCGCACGGGAACCATGTCTGCAACACGTCTTCTCCGGCCTTCTGAAGAACGTCCTTTGCCTGCAGATCCACAATCACCATGTGCGGCGCCAGCCGCCGGCGATCCTCCTCCTTCAGGATAGCGAGGAGAGCGTTGCCAAGAAGATCCTCCGCGGTAGGCGCAGTCATCGATCGTATCTCCGGACGAGGTCATGCGGATTGTCGACTTGTGGACCGACGCGCTTCGTCAGCCATGGTACCGAACGCACCGCTTGCGCGAGGAGAGGATCATAGCGAAGTGAGTGCGTCGCTCGACGCAAAATCCGTCCTGGTGATCGAAGATCAGTTCCTGATCGCCATGGATACCGAGCAGGCCTTGCGCAAATCGGGCGCCGTCGATGTGCGCCTGGCGTCCTCCGTGCGCGACGCGCTCCAGATGCTGACGGGTTTCGTGCCCGATGCCGCCGTCCTGGATTTCGTCCTGGGCGACGGCACGGCTGCCGATGTCGCGGGAACGCTGACCGACTTGCAGGTCCCGTTCGTGTTTGCGACCGGCTACGACGACAACGTGGCGATCCCGGCGCCCTACAGGCACGTTCCCATCGTGCGAAAGCCATTCAGCGTCGAGGAGCTGGTATCCCGGCTCAACCTGGCTGTGGGGATGGCCACCAGGGAGATCTGTTGATCTAGAGCAGGCCGTTGTCGCGGACGTACTTTGCGATCTCTCGGGAGATGAGCTCGTGGGCGGCCCGGTTCGGATGGCCATCGCCCACGATGTACAGATTGGCGCCCTTGGCCTTCTCGCGCTGGAAGGCCTCGGTGAGGTCGAGTAGCCGGATGTCGCCGACGATGCGCTGCAGGGCTTTGGGGGCGGAGTAGTAGTTCGTCGGCAGATAGACCACGAGCAGCTCGGCGCCCATCTCGTCCGTCAGCCGTTCCATCTCGCGCAGCAGGAACGCCAGCGCCTCTTCCTTCTTCTCGTCGCTCGGCGTGCTGTAGGCGGCGCGGCCATATTCGATGCGGCCGCGGATCACGTCGATGCCATGCGACAGCCATGTCAGCGGATCGAGGAAGTCGCCCGCGAGGTGGCGCTGGAATCGGCGCACGCCGTCGCTGCTGGGCGGCGCGATCGACGGTTCGCCGGCCCCGTTCCAGGCGACGTGCGAGGCGCTGAAGCAGAACGGATAATAGGATGGCAGGCACGGCATCACGTTGCGCTCGAAATGATGCGCGATGATGCCGTAGACGACGAGCTTCGGAGCGAGGTCGCTGTTGCGGCGCAGGATCTGCAGCGACTGGGTCGTGCCGTAAGCCGCCATCGCGAAGTTCGAGACGGTGGCGTCGAGTTCGCGCGCCAGATGCCGGGCGTAGGTGTCCTGGTTGGGCAGCGCATAGCCCCAGGTGAACGAGTCGCCGATCGCCAGCACGTCGACGCGTTCCGGGCTGCGCTGTCCCGGCCCATCGACCCGTGCACCGCGGTCGTCGGTATAGATGTCGAAGGCGAAGGGCTGGCGGTCGGCAACGGCGGGGTAGATGCGCTTCGCGTGCGAGCTGGGATTGGCCCTCGCGCCTATCTCGGGGTCGAACACCAGAAGGCCGTCGCCTTCCGACATCAGCGGGATGCGCGGAACCGTCAGGTAACTGGCGACGGCTATGCCGGCAAGGAGGCTGACGGCGGTCGACACCAATACGAGAAGAACGGTCTTCCTGACTTTGCTCATGATTCCCGGCGAGAAGGCTCTTGCCAGTTAGCCGGACTGCCGCGCGAAGACAACGGCGGCATTTTCGCCTTCCTACCCCTCGACGGGGCGCCGGCTTCCGCATACACCACACCAAAATCAGGCATCCCGTGACCCGTCTCTATCTCATCTCCCCCGCCCGCATCGAGCATCCCGCGCTCTTCGCCGACGAGCTGCGCGCCGCCCTCGACGGCGGCGACGTCGCGGCCTTCCAGCTGCGGCTGAAGGACGTGCCCGACGAGGCGATCATCCGCGCCGCCGACACGCTGCGGCCGATCTGCCAGCAGCGCGGCGTGGCCCTGATCATGAACGACCGCCCCGACCTCGCGGTGAAGCTCGATTGCGACGGCGTCCATGTCGGCCAGGACGACATGCCCTACGCCGAGGCACGCCGCATCGTCGGCCCCGACCGCCAGGTCGGCGTCACCTGCAAGGACTCGCGGCATCTCGCCATGGAAGCGGCCGAGGCCGGCGCCGACTACGTGGCCTTCGGGGCGTTCTTTTCCTCCACCACCAAGCAGGTCACGACGCCTGCCGATATCGAGATCCTCCAATGGTGGAGCGAGATCATGGAAGTGCCCTGCGTGGCGATCGGCGGCATCACCGTCGAGAACTGCCAGCCCCTGATCGCGGCCGGCGCCGATTTCCTGGCGGTGGCCGGCGGCGTCTGGGATTACAAGGACGGCCCGGAAGCCGCGGTCCGCGCCTTCAACGAACTCTTCGCCGCGCACGGCTCAGCGGACGGGCAGCCATAGCACGTCCTCGATATGGCGCGCGCCGCTCGCCAGCATGACCAACCGGTCGAAGCCGAGCGCGATGCCGGAGCAGTCCGGCAGGCCGTGGTCCAGTGCGGCCAGGAAATCGTCGTCGACCGGCCAGCGCACGCCGTAGAGTTCGTCCTTCAGGTCCATGTCCGCCACCAGACGCTGCCGCTGGATGGCCGGATCGGTCAGTTCGCCGAAGGCATTGGCCAGTTCGACGCCGCAGACATAGAGCTCGAAACGCTCCGCCACCCGTGGATCGCCGGGCTTGGCGCGGGCCAGCGCCGCCATGGAGATCGGGTATTCGCAGAGGATCGTCGGGCGGCCCATGCCGAGCCGCGATTCGATCTTCTCGAACATGATGCGGAAGAAGACGTCTTCCCAACTGTCGCCGGCATGCATGGCGATGCCCGACGCGCCGGACAGCGCCTCGGCATTGCCGATGGTCGCGAACAGGTCGACGCCGGCGTAGCGCACGAAGGCCTCCGCCACCGTCAGCCGCTCCGGTTCGGCCCTGGGGTCGCAGACATGGCCGGACCAGCGCAGCTCATCGACGCCGGTCGCGGCCAGCAGCGCCTTGCAATCGGCCATGATCGTCTCGTAGCCCGTGCCGGCGCGGTACCATTCCAGCATCGTGAATTCGGGATGATGCAGGGCCGAGCCCTCGGCGTTGCGGAACACGCGCGCGAACTGGAAGATCTTCGGCAGTCCGCCGGCCAGAAGCTTCTTCATCGCGAATTCGGGCGAGCTGTGCAGCCAGCGCTCGTGGCTCTCGCCGTCGGGCAGCTCCCATTCGGTGGCAAAGCCGGTGAGATGGACCTCGGCGCCGGGCGCGGCCTGCAGGATCGGCGTCTCCACCTCGACGAAGCCTTCGGTGGCGAACCACTGCCGCATCGCGGCCTGGACGCGGGCACGCATCTGCAGGTGCGGCAGGCGCCGGGCAAGCCTGTCGGGACGCCATGCGGTCATGCCCGACCATCGCACGCGAATCGCGCGACGTGTAGGCTGTCATGATGACGCCCAAGCAGATCGACGCCTACTGCCGGAAACTGCCCGCCACGACGCGAACCGTGCAATGGGAAGGCGTCACCGTCTTCAAGGTCGGCGGCAAGATGTTCTGCCTGATCGGCCCTCCCGGCCATTCCGTTGCCCGCCTCTGCTTCAAGTGTCCGCCCGAGCATTTCGAGGCGCTCTCGCATGCCGAGGGCTTCAGACCGGCGCCCTACCTTGCCCGCGCGAAATGGGTCGCCCTCGAGGAGCCGTCGGTCCTGACACCGGCCGAGACGCGGGCCTACCTGAAGCAGGCGCACGCCGTCATCGCGGCTGCCCTGCCGAAGAGGAAACAGGCCGAATTGGGCCTGAAATAGCCCCAAAACGCCCCGGGCCGCCCGGTTGCGACCCCGCGCTGCCTTTGATAGAAGGCCCGCGCCGGCCTCGTCCCGCTCGCTGCGGGAGAGGCCGAATTCCATTCATCCGAGACAGCGGTAGGGCCGGGTAACTCCATGAAAGTCCAAGTCAATTCCATCCGAGCCGGCAACGTCATCGAGTACAACGGCAAGCTCTGGGTCGCCTCCAAGGTGCAGCATATCAGCCCCGGCAAGGGCGGCGCGTTCGTGGCCATCGAGGCCAAGGCGCTGCGCGAGGGCAACAAGCTGCAGGAACGCTTCCGCTCGGGCGAGACCATCGAGCGCGTCCATATCGACGAGCGCGAGTGCACCTACCTGTTCAAGGACGAGAACGGCTTCACGTTCATGGACAAGGAAAACTTCGAGCAGCTCGTGGTCGGCGCCGACGTCCTGGACGAGGACCAGTCGCGCTGGCTGCAGGACGGCATGGAAGTGACCGTATCGCTCTATGAAGGCGCGCCGGTCGGCGCCGAGCTGCCCAAGACCGTCGTTCTCGCCGTCACCGAGGCCGACGCCGTGGTGAAGGGCCAGACCGCCTCCTCGTCCTACAAGCCGGCCATCGTCGAGGGCGGCATCCGCGTGATGGTGCCGCCGCATATCGGCGTCGGCACGCGGCTGGTGATCAACACCGAAGAGGGCACTTACATGGAACGCGCCAAGGATTAGGCGCGCACCGTGGCCCTCCCCACCAACCGTCCCCCGCGAGAGACCCCGGTCGCCCGCGTCGGCCGCGCCCCGATGGGCGAGGGCCGCGAACGCTCGGGACCGCCCGAGCGGAAGTCGCTGGCGCAGCGCTCGGCCACCGTCACCGTGATGATCCGTGCCGCCTTTGCCGCCGCCAAGAATCTCAAGCGCGACTTCGGCGAGGTCGAGCATCTGCAGGTTTCCGAGAAGGGTCCGGGCGACTTCGTCAGCCACGCCGACATCAAGGCCGAGCGCACCCTGCGCGCCGAGCTGTCGCGCGTCCGTCCCGACTACGGCTTCCTCGGCGAGGAAGGCGGCGAGACCAAGGGCGACGGCCGCAACCGCTGGATCGTCGATCCGCTCGACGGCACGACCAACTTCCTGCACGGCGTCCCGCACTTCGCCATCTCGATCGCGCTGGAGCGCGAGAAGGAGATCATCGCCGGCGTCATCTACCAGCCGATCTCCGACGAGCTGTTCTGGGCCGAGAAGGGCAACGGCGCCTATATCGACACGCCGAACGCCCGCTCGCGCCGGCTGCGCGTGTCGGGCCGCAAGGAGCCGGCCCGCGCGCTGGTCGGCACCGGCATGCCTCATGTCGGCAAGGGCAACCACGCGGCCTATCACGCCAAGCTGGCCGCCGTGACCGAACGCACGGCCGGCGTCCGCCGCTGGGGCGCCGCGGCGCTCGACCTCGCCTTCGTGGCGGCCGGCCGCTACGACGCCTTCTTCGAGTTTGGCCTGGCGCCGTGGGACGTCGCAGCGGGCATCCTGATGGTGCGCGAGGCCGGCGGCCTCATCGGCGACATCGCGGGGCAGCCCTACGAACTCGGCGGTCCGTCGATCCTCGCCAGCAACTTCGGCCTGCGCGATTCGATGGTCGAGATTCTGT
The DNA here is from genome assembly GCF_058803965.1 of Reyranella sp. GW821-FHT14A01. Taxonomy (NCBI): domain Bacteria; kingdom Pseudomonadati; phylum Pseudomonadota; class Alphaproteobacteria; order Hyphomicrobiales; family Reyranellaceae; genus Reyranella; species Reyranella sp. GW821-FHT14A01. Next base: position 61,943 of record NZ_JBXAPM010000015.1, on the reverse strand, counting down.
CCAAGGCCTGATCTCTGCTGCATTGCCGCAAGCGGTTGAGCGCTGATCGACCATTCGTTATGGTCGATCCGCCAAATCCCTTGGAAAGGCAATCGGTTATGCCCCCCTCTTCGGCCGCTGCACGCAGCCTTGCCTTCGCCGTGATCGGCGTCGGCGCGGCGTCGTTCGCGGCCCATGGGCAGAACGTCACCGCCTTCAATCCCTATACCGGCACCGGCCTGCAGGGCGGGCCGATCCCGCAATACGTGGCGCCGGACGCCGCCGCGACCGCAAATGCCAATCCGACGGCCGGGCCGGCTTTCAATCCCTGGTCGCCTCGCGGCCAGAGCCCGGCGGCCCAACCCAATGCCGGACCGCCCGTCGTGGCCTCCGTGCAGACTCCGGGCGCGACCCTGCCGTCTCCTCCTCCGGGACCGATCAAGAGCCGTATCGTGGCCGTCCCCGAGCTGACGACGAACCGCAAGCCCCGCGATGTACCGGCTCCCGTGACCATCGCGCCGGCCCCCGTCGCCAAGCCCGCGCCCAAGCCGGAGGCCCCTCCGGTTGCCGTTCCTGTTCCAGTGCCGCCGCCACCGGCATCCGCTGCAAAACCTGCCATGGCGGCAGCCCCTCCGCCCCCACCTCCTGCTGCCCCGCAAACCCAGATGGCGGCGATCGCGCCGGCGCCATCGCCACCGCCCGCTGCGCCAGCGCGCAGCGCCGTGGCCGTGACGGTGGCATTCACCGCCCGATCGACCGAACTTTCGGATGCGTCCAAGGCCGAACTCGACCGCCTCGCCAAGGACATCACCGAACGCACGCTGCGCCAGGTCGAGCTGCGGACCGTCGCCGACAATGGCGATCCGGACAGCCGCAAGATCTCGCTGGCGCGCGCGCTGATCGTGCGGAACTACCTGATGGACAAGGGCGTGCGGTCCAAGATCGAGATCGCCGCCATCGTGGGCGATGGCGGCGAACGGGTGGAAATCCTGGTGCCCAAGACATGAGTTCCCGCAAGCGCCACCCAGGCATCGGATGACCGCATGAGCAATCCGCTTCCGTATCTCGTCCGCATGTTGCTGTTCCTGGCGATCGTGATCTGCATCGCCTACCTGCTGCACCATGACCTGCTGCGCGTGTTCATGAACACGCCGATCCTCAACAGCGTGATCGTGGGCGTCCTCCTGGTCGGCATCTTCTTCGTGATGCGCCAGGTCCTCTCGCTGTGGCCCGAGGTGCGCTGGCTGCGACGCTTCCAGCATCGCGAGCCCGGGGCGCCCGTACTCGACACGGGCTCGATCGAGCTGATGGCGCCGATGGCCGCCATGATGGGCGACCGCCAGGACAATTTCCGCCTGTCGCCGACGGCGACGCGCGCCATGCTCGACGGCATCGCCAGCCGCCTCGACGAGCGGCGCGAACTCAGCCGCTACATGATCGGCCTGCTGATCTTCCTCGGCCTGCTCGGCACCTTCTGGGGCCTGCTCGAGACGATCGGCGCCGTCGCCGACGCCATCGTCGGCATGCAGGTCACGGGCGGCGACGCCGTGCAGATCTTCGCCAAGCTGAAGCAGGGCATCGAGGGACCGCTCAAGGGCATGTCCACGGCCTTCGGCGCCTCGCTGTTCGGCCTCTCCGGCTCGCTCGTGCTGGGCTTCCTCGAGCTGCAGGCCAGCCAGGCACAGGGCCGGTTCCATACCGAACTCGAGGAATGGCTGGCCGGCGCCACGCGCCTGTCCAGCGGCACCCTGCAGGCCGAAGGCGAACAGGGCGTCTCGGCCTATGTCGAAGCCCTGCTGGAGCGTACGGCCGACGGTCTCGACGACCTCACGCGCACGCTCCGCCGCAGTGAAGAGGGCCGCGAACAGGCAGCCGTCGCCAATGCCACCCTGGTCGAGCGCCTGTCGTCGCTGACCGAGAGCATGCGCTCGCAGCAGGCGCTGCTGGCGCGGCTCGCCGAACAGTCGATCGAGCTGCGCGGCACCGTCGCGCGCCTGACCGAACGCAAACCGGAGACCGACAGCGAGGCGCTGCTGGCGCACCAGCGCAATCTCGAAGCCGGCCTTGCCCGCCTGATCGATGAGAGCGTGCGCAGCCGCACGGCGCTGGCCGACGAGCTGCGCGGCGAGTTCCGTCTGCTGGCCCGCACCATCGCGTCGACGCGCGGCGCGACGCCCGGCGACGACTGATCGCCATGGCAGCCGCATCCCGTCGCCGAGGAGGAGGCTCAGCCGATTATACCTGGCCGGGTTACGTCGACGCGCTGACGACCCTGCTGATGGTGCTGATCTTCCTGCTGTCGCTGTTCAGCGTGGCGCAGTTCACGCTGACCGATACGCTGAGCAACCGCGACAACGCCATCGACGCCCTCAACAAGCAGCTCGGCAGCCTCGCCAGCGTGCTGTCGCTCGAGAAGGCGGCAAGCGACAACCTGAAGCAGGACCTCGAGAAGCTCACCTTGCAGCTTCGCAGCAACCAGGCCGAGCGCGATCGCCTGGGCGCCGATCTCGCCGCCCAGCGCACCGCTTCCGACGCGCTGAAGATCGAGCGCGACCAGCTCACCGAGCGCCTGACCTCGATGATGGCGGAACGCGAGCGTCTCGCCGCCTCGCTCGAAAGCTCCAACAAGGAAGCCGCCGCCAAGGCCGGCGATCTTCAGAAGGAGATCGAGCGCCAGCGGCTGGAGCTCACCCGCCTCGCCGCCTCGCTGGCCGCCGCCAACCAGGACAAGGGCAAGCTGTTCGGCGATCTCACGGAGGAGCAGAAGCTCAGCGCCGAGCAGAAGGCCGCCGTCGTGCGCCTCACCGCCGAGCTGTCCGCCCTCAAGGGCGAGCTGGCCCGCCTCAGCACCGTGCTCGACGCCGCCGATGCCAAGGCCAAGGAGCAGCAGGCGCAGATCGTCGACCTCGGCCAGAAGCTCAACCGGGCGCTCGCCAGCAAGGTCGAGGAGCTGGCGCGCTACCGCTCCGAGTTCTTCGGCAAGCTACGCGAAGCGCTGAGCGGGCAGCAGGACATCCAGATCGTGGGCGACCGCTTCGTCTTCCAGTCGGAAGTGCTCTTCGCCTCCGGCTCGGCCAAGCTCCAGGAGAGCGGCGAGAAGCAGCTCGCCAACGTCGCCCAGCGCCTGGTCGAGCTCTCCGCCGGCATTCCCAAGGACGTCAACTGGGTGATCCAAGTCGACGGCCACACCGACAACAAGCCGATCGCCAGCGCACAGTTCCCGTCGAACTGGGAGCTGTCGGCGGCCCGCGCCATCGCCGTGGTCAAGTTCCTCCACAGCGAGGGCATCCCGAACGATCGCCTCGTGGCGGCCGGCTACGGCCAGTACCAGCCGCTGTCCTCCACCGACACCGCCCGCAACCGCCGCATCGAGCTCAAGCTGACGAACCGGTAGTCTCATTGGAGCGCGCCACTCCAGTGGCGCTCAAGCTTCGCCGGGACGACCGCACATGAGCGCCACTGGAGTGGCGCGCTCCATGGCTACAGCAGCCCAAGCCTCTTCAGCTCCGCTGCCATTTCCGGCGGCATGTCGGCGGTGTCGCCGCTCGACAGGTCCGGCGGCGCGCGCTCGGGATCGAAATAGCGCCAGCCCTGGAAGGCCTTGCAGGCGCGCGGCGCGGTCTGGATCAGCGTTCGCTTGAGCTTGATGCGGCAGAACTTCTTGCCGCTTTCCTCGTCGAAATCGTCCTCGAAACCGACCAGCTCCTGGCGTACCCGGATCACGCCGCGGATCACCCAGTAGAGCGACCCGCCCTTCAGCTCCTCGCCGCGCCGTGGCGAGTTGCGGGTATAGACCCAGTGCGGCGAGCGGGGCGACTGCCGGCGCTCCTTGCGCCGTGCCGCCTGGACCTTCTTCATGTGAGCGAGATCGTCGACGCCGACCGCGAGCTTGATGAGATGCAACGTCATCGCTTGCGATTAGTACGCCGCAGGCCCCTTGCTCAAGCGCCGCCTATCCACAACGTGACCTTCCCGCCACAGCCTGCGAGAATCGCCGGCCGGACCTCAGACTCCACATTGTTTGCACAATCCGCGCTCTAATGTCCGGTCGCGTTTTTGCGGGGGTTCTCATGAATCGGTCGACGCTGGCTGCCTTGGTTGTGGCCCTGATGCTGGGCTCCGGCATTGCGGGTTACCTGATCGGGAGGCCGGGCGATTCCCTCGACCGACCGGTGCCGACCCGCACGGCAACGGCGACGCCGCCAACGGCCGCTCCCCCGGCACCGATGCCCGCGCCGGCGCCGGCCCCGACAGCGGCTCCGACCCCGCCGACGCCGACTCCCACCCAGCAAGCGGCAGCACCGACGCCAACTGCCCAGCCGCCGGCCGCTCCTTCCGATCCGTTCGCCTTTCGCCGCGTCGGCATCGATTCGAGCCGCACCGAAGCCGAAGCCTGCCTCGGCTTCAACAAGCCGCTTGCCACCGGTGACGTGAAGTACGGCGACTTCGTCCGGGTCGAACCGGAGGCCAAGACCGCCTTGCGCACCGTCGACGACCGGCTGTGCATCGCCGGCCTCACCTACGGCCAGGACTATACCGTGAAGTTGCTGGCAGGCTTCCCCGGCAGCAATGGCGAGAAGCTGCGCAGCGAGCAGAGTGTGAGTGTCGCGCTGGGCGCCCGCCCCGCCGTCGTGACCCTGCCTGGCAAGGGCTTCATCCTGCCGCGCGGCAGCGCCGCCGGCCTGCCGGTCACGACCATCAATGTCTCCAAGGTCGGCATCTCGGTCTATCGCGTGAACGAGCGCGGCATCGATCGCTTTTCCGCCGACCGGTACTACGACGTCTCCTTTCCCGGCTCCGAGCCGCTCACCCGCGAATGGTCGCTGCGGAGCTGGCTGAACGGCAGCAACGGCGCCGAGCAGTGGAGTGGCTCGATGGAGGTGCGCAACGTGCCCAACCAGGCCGTCGTGACCGCCTTCCCGATCCGCGAGACCGTCCAGGACTGGAAGCCCGGCGCCTATTTCGTCGTGATCTGGAACGCCGCCAAGCCGCCGGCGCGCGACTATGACGAGGATGATTCCCTCGCCGGCGCGGCTGCCGGCATGTGGGTGATCGATACCGATATCGGCCTCACCTCCTTCAGCGGCGACGATGGGCTCAACGTCTTTGCGCGCTCGCTGCAGACCGCTCGGCCGCTGCCCGGTATCGAGGTCACGGTCCTGTCGCGTGGCAACGAGCCGATCGGCAAGGTGGTCACCGGCGCCGACGGTCGCGCCTCCTTCGCCGCCGGCCTGCTGAAAGGCACCGGCGCCGCCGAACCGGTCGCGGTCATGGCGCAGGATCCGGCGAAGAAAGACTTCTCGCGCCTCGAACTCACCAAGTCGGCCTTCGACCTGTCCGACCGCGGCGTCGACGGACGGCCGCAGCCCGGCCCGGTCGATGCCTTCCTCTACACCGAGCGCGGCGTCTATCGGCCCGGCGAGACGGTGCAGCTGATGACGCTGATGCGCGACGACGCCGCCAATGCGCTCGCCAACCTGCCCGTCACCCTGATCGTCAAGCGACCCGACGGCAGCGAGTTCACGCGCTTCACCCATGCGCTGCAGGGCTCGGGAGCGATCTCCCAGGCGATCGACCTGCCGAAATCGTCGCGCCGCGGCCGCTGGTCGGTGACCGCCCATATCGATCCCAAGGGCGCACCGGTCGGCCGGGTCGAATTCTCGGTCGAGGATTTCGTCCCCGAGAAGCTCAAGGTCGAACTGACGCCCGAACAGGCGATCATCCGGCCCGGCACCGTGAACCGCTTCGGCATCTCGGCCGATTTCCTCTACGGCGCACCGGCCTCGGATCTCACCGTCGAAGCCGACATGCGCATCATGCTCGACGATACCCCCTTCCCCCGCTTCGCCAAGTACCGGTTCGGCCCGGACGACGAGCGCGAGAAGTTCGAGCAGCAATTCATCGAATTGAAGGGCGAGAACACCGACCAGGCCGGCAAGTCGCGCCTCGAATGGGCCGGCAACCTTGCGAAGGACACGGTGCTGCCGGTGCGCGCCTATCTGCAGGCCCGCGTCTTCGAGCCGGGCGGCGGCCGCGCCACCAAGACCGACAAGTTCGTGCCGGTCCGCACGCGCGACACCTATCTCGGCGTCTACCCGACATTCGAAGGCCGCTATTCGCGCGAGGGGTCCGACACCGAGTTCGACATCGTGGCGGTCGATGCCGCGGGCACACAGGTCGCACGCCCGTCGGTCGAATACCGTATCGAGCGCATCACCAACACCTACCAGTGGTTCCAGGTCGACGGCCGCTGGCAATGGCAGTCGGTCACCAACACGAGGCTCGTGACCGCGGACAAGGTGACGCTGAAGGCCGATGCACCGGTCCGCCTGTCGCAGCGTCTCGACTGGGGCCAGCACAAGCTCACCGTCATCGACAACGACAAGAACACCTCGACCAGCCTCACTTTCTATGTGGGCTGGTATGGCGGCACCTCGACCGAGGAGGCGCCCGACACGCTGCGCGTCGCGAGCGACCGGCAGAACTATGCGCCGGGCGACACGGCCCGCCTGCGCATCGAGGCGCCGTTCGCCGGCGAGGCGCTGATCGCCATCGCCACCGACCGCATCGTCTCCACCGTGCCGGTGCCGGTGCCGGCCGGCGGCACGACCGTCGAGATCCCGGTGAAGGCCGAATGGGGCGCCGGCGCCTATGCGCTGGTCACCGCCTGGCGGCCGTTGTCGGCACCGGCCGAACGCACGCCCACGCGCGCGATCGGCGCCGCCTGGCTCGGCCTCAATCCGGCCTTGCGCACGCTCGGCCTCCAGATCGGCACGCCGGAGAAGATAACGCCCCGCCAGCGCATCGAGGTGCCGGTGAAGGTGTCCAACTTGCAGGCCGGCCAGGAAGCGTTCGTCACCCTGGCGGCCGTCGACGAAGGCATCCTGCAGCTCACCCGCTACAAGACGCCCAACCCGGCCGACTATTATTTCGGCAAGCGCCGCCTCGGCGTTGCCATGCGCGACGATTACGGCCGCATGCTCGACACCAGGGCCGACGAGCTCGGCCGCATCCGCGCCGGCGGCGACGCCGGCGAGATCGGCGGGCTCGACGTCGTGCCGACGCGCACCGTCGCGCTGTTCAGCGGCCCGGTGAAGCTCGACGACAACGGCGAAGCGAAGATCGCCTTCGACATTCCAGACTTCATCGGCCAGCTCCGGCTGATGGCGGTCGCCTACGACAAGAACCGCGTCGGGTCGGGCGAACAGCGCCTGTTCGTTCGCGACGCGGTCACCGCCGACGTCGTGCTGCCGCGCTTCCTCGCGCCGCGGGATCTCGGGCGGGTCGCGTTGTCGCTGCACAATGTCGACGGCCAGGCCGGCGACTATCGCGTCACCCTGACCGCCAGCGGCTCGGTCTCGCTCGAACGGCCGGTGACCGAGACCAGGCGGCTCGCCGCCAACCAGCGCGAGTTGCTGACTTGGCCGCTGCGCGCGGGCGACGCGGGCCTTGGCAAGGTGACGGTGGCCGTCCAGGGTCCTGGCAACTTCGCCGTCGAGCGCGAATGGGACATCCAGGTGCGGCCGGCGCAGACGCCCAGCGCCGTCGACACGGTCGCGCGCCTTGGGCCCGGCAACGAGGCCACGGTCGACCGCAACGTGATCGCCTCCTTCGCGCCCGGCACCGCGCAAGTCAGCGCCTCGCTGACCCGAATTCCCGGCATCGACGTCGCGGGCCTCCTGCGCGCGCTCGACAAGTACCCGTTCGGGTGCCTCGAGCAGACCACGAGCCGCGCCATGCCGCTGCTCTACTACAACGACGTGGCCTTGCTCGGGTACGGCCCCGCCGATCCGCGCATCAACGACCGGGTGCAGGATGCGGTCTACCGTCTCGTCGACATGCAGTTGCCCGACGGATCGTTCGGCATGTGGGGCCCCTTCTCCACGCCGGCCGCCGAATGGCTGCAGACCTACGTGCTCGACTTCCTGGTGCGTGCCAACCAGCAGCAGATGACGGTGCCCTCGGCATCGCTGCAGCGCTCCCTGAACTGGCTCAGCAGGACCGCCGACAAGTTCTCGCCGAATGCCCAGGCCTATGCCTGGTACGTGCTGGCCAAGTCGGGCTTCGCCGATCCCGGCAGGGTCCGCTACTTCCAGGACACGAAGGCGGCCGAGATGAAGGGCGGCATCGCCTGGGCGATGCTGGCGGCGGCGCTGAACCAGGTGGGCGAGCCGGGCCGCGGCCGCCTCGCCTTCGCCACCGCGCGCCAGCGCATCGACGAGCGCGACCCGTCCGACTATTACGGCTCACCGCTGCGCAACCGCGCCGCCCTCGTCACGCTCGCCGTCGAAGCCGGCGGACGCGAGGGTCTGACCGAGGTGACGGCCCTCGTCGGTGAGCGGCTCGCCGCCTCGATCGGCCTGACCACCACCCAGGAGCAGGCGTGGCTGGTGATGGCCGCCCGCGCGATGAGCGGCAGCGCGCAGCTCGCCTACTCGGTCGACGGCCAGCAGCGTCAGGCGGCGGCCGAACCGATAGTGATCAATCCCGACGCGGCGGCCCTCGCGCGCGGCCTCAAGCTGCGCAACGACAGCGACCGTCCGATCTGGATGCAGGTGACGGCGCGCGGTGTGCCGGTCGATCCGCAACCCGCGGCGACGGCCGGCTTCAGCGTCCAGCGCGAGTTCCTGAAGCTCGACGGCGAGCCCAGCTCGCTGGCACGTGTCGTACAGAACGAGCGGCTGATCGTCTCGATTTCGGGCCGCAATCTCGAGGGCGGCTACCACGAGGTGGCGCTGCTCGACCTGCTGCCGGCGGGCTTCGAGATCGAGGCGGTGCTGAACGACGAAACGGCGAAAGCCTTTCCGTTCCTGCCCGATATCACCGGGACACGCATCGCCGAGGCGCGCGACGATCGCTTCTTCGCGTCCTTCAACATGGGCACCCGGCCCTATCAGACCTGGTGGGATTCCTCGGCCCGGAACCCGAACTCCTATCACGTCGCCTATATCGTGCGCGCCGTGACACCCGGCACCTATGCCGTCCCCGCGACGAACGTGTCCGACATGTACGCACCGCGCGTCTATGGCCGGACGGCGATGCGTGCGCTCACGATCGTTCCAGCCGGCACCCGGTAACGGCATGCGCTTCGGGCGTCTCCTCGTCGGCCTTGCCGTCGCCGCCACGACCCTGGCTGCGACGGGACTGGCGCTCGACCGCGCCTTCCCGCCCGACCTGTCGCGCTATCAGGAGCGGTCGACGGAGGTGGTCGACGCCAACGGCCGACTATTGCGCGCCTTCACTACGGCGGACGGCAAATGGCGCCTCAAGACCACCGTCGACGACGTCGATCCGCTCTATCTCGCCTTGCTCAAGGCCTACGAGGATCGCCGCTTCGACGAGCATTGGGGCGTCGACCCCTTGGCAGCACTACGCGCCGCCAAACAGCTCGCCGAGCGCGGCCGCATCGTCTCGGGCGCGTCGACGATCTCGATGCAGGCTGCTCGCCTGCTCGACCAACCCAGGCCGCGCAGCTTCACGACCAAGGCCATCCAGTCGGCCCGCGCGCTGCAGCTAGAGTGGCGCTACTCCAAGCGCGAAGTGCTGGCGATTTATCTGACCCTCGCGCCGATGGGCGGCAATCTCGAGGGCGTGCGCGCCGCGTCGCTGGCCTATTTCGGCAAGGAGCCGCGCCAGCTGAGCGCCGCCGAGGCGGCCCTCCTGGTCGCCATCCCGCAGTCGCCCGAACGGCGACGTCCCGACCGCGCCTCTGCCGTGGCGCAGAAGGCGCGCGACCGCGTGCTGGAGCGCGGCGTCGAGCATGGCGTGATCGACGCAGCCCTGTACGAGATGGCGCGCAGCCGTCTCGCGCCCGACCGCCGGCTCGCTCTGCCCATGCAGGCGCCGCATCTCTCGACCTGGCTGGCAGGACAGTCGCCCGGCGCGGTCGTGCCGACCACGGTCCGCTACGAGCTGCAGCAGGCACTGGGCCAGCTCGTCTATGAGGAACGCCGCGCACTGGCGGACGGCCCCCAGATCGCCATGGTCGTCATCGACAACCGCACGGACGGCGTCGTGGCCTGGCTGGGCGGCGACAATTTCTTCGGCCGCGCCGGACAGGTCGACCTCGTGCGCGCGCGCCGCTCGCCGGGATCGGCGCTGAAGCCGCTGATCTACGCCATGGCGTTCGACGACCGCATCCTGCATCCCGAGACCTTGGTCGACGACGTGCCAGCGCGCTTCCGCGACTGGCTGCCACGCAACTTCGACCGCGACCACCAGGGCGCGGTGACGGTGCGCCGCGCGCTGCAGCAGTCGCTGAACGTGCCGGCCGTGCTGGCACTGGAGAAGGTCGGGCCGCAGCGCTTCCTCTCGACGCTGCGCACCGCCGGCGTGTCGCCCGGCCTGCCGCCCGGCGACAACGGCAATTCGCTGGGTGTGGCACTGGGCAGTGCCACGGTCTCGCCGCTCGAGATGGCCGGCCTCTATTCCGGCCTCGCCAACGGCGGCACCTTCGCCCCGCCGCAGGTCCGGCGCGACCGGCCGCAGCCCCCGCCGCTCCGCCTCATGGGACCGACCGCCGCCTGGTACGTCGCCGACGTGCTGGCCGAAGCGCCGCTGCCCGAAGGCTTCGCCTCCCTGCCGGTGGCGCTCCGCGAGCGCCGCATCGCCTTCAAGACCGGCACCTCGGCCGGCTATCGCGACGCCTGGGCCGCGGGCTACAGCGCCAATTGGACGGTCGTCGTGTGGGTTGGCCATGCCGACGGCACGCCGCGCCCCGGCCAGCTCGGCCGGCTCGCGGCGCTGCCCGTCCTGTTCAAGGCGTTCGGCCGCCTGCCGGCTGAGGACAATCGCGCCGTCCGGCCGCCCGCCGATGCGATCAAGGTCGCATCCTATCGCGAGCTGCCGCCGCGCATGCGCACGCTCGCCCCTTACGCGGAGACGAATGGCGGCCCGCGCATTGCCTACCCCCCGACCGACGCCCGCATCGAGCTTGCCCCGCGCGAGGCCGTGCCGTTGAACGCCATGGGCGGTCAGGGCCGCCTGCGCTGGCTGGTCGACGGCCGCCCGCTCGACGGCACGCAATGGATCCCCGACGGCGCCGGCATCGCGCGGCTCGCCGTCGTCGATGAGGCCGGCCGCTCGACCTCCGTCACCGTCAGGATCGTCCAGCGGCAGTAGCGGCGGTCAGACGACGAAGGCCAGCGCGACCGACCCGACGAGCGACAGGGCGAAGGCCAGGTTGATGATCCGGTTGGTGCGGGGATTGCGGAAGAAGCGCGTGAGCGCCGCGCCGGCCAGCAACCACGCGACATTCACCACGGCGATGACCAACGTCAGCACGACGAGCTTCAGCGCCACGTCGGCCGCGAGCCGGTCCGGCAGCAAGGTGAACCCCGAGTAAAGCGCGGCCATCGCGACATAGCCCTTGGGATTGACCAGCGACAGCAGCAGCCCCGCCGCAACGGTCGGCGGTTCCCCTTGCGCACCTTCTTCCGACAGAGGCGGCGCAGTGGCGATCCTCCAGGCCAGCCACAGGAAGTAGAGCGCGGCCAGCACCGCGACGACAGGCGCCACGCCGGGTACAGCGAGCAGCAGGCCGACCATGCCGCTGGCCACGATCGCCATCACCGCGACCATGCCCACGACGATGCCCGCGAGATAACCAATGCCCCGGCGCGCCCCGAACGCCGCACCGGCGGCCGCAAGGCTGAGCGTCGCCGGGCCGGGGCTGCCGGCCAGTGCGATCGCGGCGATCAGGAATCCGGGAAGTACGTCCATGCCGGCGATTTGACGCCGGGCATGGACTTCCGTCTTGAACGTTCGTGAAGCTCAGTCGTTGACGGTATCACGACACCTCATTCAGGGGCCGCCGAATCTCGATTCGTCTGATTCGTTTGTTTCGATTATTTCGTTTGTTCGCCCGGACTTCGACTTTTTTCAGCGGCCAGTCAGGCCTTGGCTTTCAGTGCCTGCGCCACCTTGGACGCCGGCTCGCGGCCGAGTGCCATGCAGATCTCCCGACCGGCCTTGGCAATGGCGTCGAGGTCGACCCCGTGTTCGATGCCGAGACCATTCATCAAGTATATCACATCCTCGGTGCCGACGTTACCCGAGGCGCCCTTGGCATAGGGGCAACCACCGAGACCCGCGACCGCGGTGTCGAACACGGCGACGCCGCGCTCCATGACGGCGAGGATGTTGGCCAGCGACTGGCCGTAGGTGTCGTGAAAGTGCGCAGCGATCTTTTCGCGCGGCATCTTCTCGGCGACGGCATCGATCATCGCGACGCATTCGCCCGGCGTGCCGACGCCGATCGTGTCGCCGAGCGAGACTTCGTAGCAGCCCATGCGGAACAGCCGCTCGGAGACCTCGGCGACCTTGGCGGGCGAGACCTTGCCGTCATAGGGACAGGCGATCACGGTCGAGACGTAGCCGCGCACCTTCATGCCGTGCTTTTGCGCCGCTTCCATCACCGGTGAGAACCGCTCGAAGCTCTCGTCGATCGAGCAGTTGGTGTTCTTGCGGCAGAAGGCCTCGGAGGCCGCGGTGAAGATCGCGATCTCGCCGACATTCGCTTCGACCGCGCCGTTCATGCCCTGCTTGTTGGGCACCAGCACCGGATAGCTGACGCCCGGCTTGCGCTGGATGCGGGCCATCACCTGGTCGGTGTTGGCCATCTGCGGCACCCACTTGGGCGATACGAAGCTGCCGGCTTCGACCGCGGAATGGCCGGCGGCCGACAGCGCGTCGATCAGGGCCACCTTGGCCTCGACCGGAACCGGCTTCGCCTCGTTCTGCAAACCGTCGCGCGGCCCCACTTCGACGAGCCGCACGCGCTTGGGATGATTCATCGTTGCCTCCCGTTGATGCGCCACATACTGCACCAACGGGACGCTCGCCGGAGGAGGATATTTCGCCTCTTACGGCGTCTGCGAAATATGCGCAGTGTGGTCGTGTCCGGGATGGCTGAACACGATCTCCAGCGTCCGCAGGTAGGTATGCAGGCCAGCATCCTGGATCGGCAGGACGTGGGCATCCGCTCCGGACTCGTTGTGATGCGAGTGCCAGTAGCCGGGCGGCGTGATGAAGCTGGCGCCGGGCGCCCAGTCCTCGCGACGGCCGTTCTTGATCATGCCGGTTTCGTCGAGCTCCGTGCCGATCATCGTGTAGCAGCCGGGCTTGCAGTCGATGACGAAATCCAGCGCCACCGATTCGTGCCGGTGCGGGTACTGGATCGCGTCCTTCGGCAGGAGGCCGAACATCGTCCACATCGTGTGGGTGATGGTGCGCGTGGCGGGAAAGTTCTTGTTGGCCAGCAGGACGCTGACGCGATTGGCGTGCGCGGTCTTCGGATCGGAAGCGATCTCGCTGAGCTTATGCTGGGCCTTGCTGTGCTGGTAGAAGGTCGGCTTGAAGCGCGCGACCGACGGCGCGGCGCCGAGATAGCGCAGCAGCGGCGCATCGTGCACCCAGTAGAGGCCGGCCTCGCCGTCCGAATGATGCATGGCATGGCCGTGCGCCGGCAGTACGATGTAGTCGCCCTGCGACCAGGGGATCGTCACGCCGCACGCGTCGGTGCGCCCGTTGCCGCGGAACACGAAGAACACCTGGCTGGTCGCCTCGGCCGAGGTCATGACCGAGCCGCGGACGATGCGGATGAAATTGGCGCACAGCGCTGGGCTCGTCGCCGGACCGACGATCCCCAGCTCCGCGCTGACATCGAGCGGCTGAACGCGCGTCGGGCCCTCGTCGAAGAAGGATGGCGAGAAGGTCTGGTACGGCACCGGCGGAATGATGCCCTGGCGGATTGGGTTCGCAGCCGAACCATAGTCGAAATATTGCGCGTCGCTCGTCAGCAGGTCGTCGTTGGGGAAACTCTCGATATCAGCCACAGCCCACTCCTCGTCTGAATTCACGTAGGGATGGCCTTGTAATATCGACTCATTTCAAGTTCGAGAAGGCGATTTCGCTTTCGCGCCGCAGCCCTAGACCACGGTCTCCTTGAGTTTTCCTGCACGCCCCAGCACGAAAGCGACGGCGGCGAGCGCCAGTACCGTGAAAGCGATCAACAGCGTCGCAACGGCGGTGATGGTCGGGTTCACTTCGAGGATCAGTTCGTTGAACATCTTCTTCGGCACGGTCTCGTACTTGCCGGCGATGAACGAGGTCACGATCACCTCGTCGAAGCTGCCGATGAAAGCGAAGATCCACGCCGCGAAGACCGAGGGCGTCAGGTTGGGCAACACGACCTTGCGCATCGTATAGCTCCACGAGGCGCCGAGGCTCCAGGCGACCTGCTCGATCCGCTGGTCGAACTCGCGGATCGCCACGCCCAGCACCATCATGACCAGCGGCACGTTGAGCAGCGTGTGGGCGACCACCAGCCCCACCAGCGAGCCCAGCAGGCCGACCTTGGCCAGCGCGAGATAGAGCGCGATGGCCACGATGATCGTCGGCACGATCAGCGGCGCCATGAAATTGCCCTCGGCCCAGTCGCGGCCCTTGAAGGTGCCGCGCCGCAGCCCGTAGGCCGCCAGCCCGCCCAGCACCAGCGCCGCTACCGAGGAGATCGCGGCGACCAGGGTCGAGGTCCACATCGCCTCCATCCAGCGCGGATCGCCGAAGAAGGTCTCGTACCAACGCAACGACAGGCTGGGCGGCGGGAAGGTCAGCGCCCGCGCCGAGGAGAAGGACATCGGGATCACGATGACCAGCGGCACGGTGAGGAAGACGAGGCCGAAGATGCCCATGGCCGCGAGCCCGCGCCGGGTCCAGACCGAGCCGCCGATCATGCTCCAGAGGCCCTCCGGTCGAGCCGGCGATAGGCCGCGAAGATCAGCAGCGTCACGATCAGCAGGATCGTCGAGATCGCCGAGGCCTGCTCCCAGCGCGGGATCTGGTTGATCAGCGTGTCGAGCAGGTTGGAGATCATCGGCACCCGGCCGCCGCCCAGGATGGCGGGCGTCACGTAGAAGCCGAGACAGAGGATGAAGACCAGTAGTGCACCGGCGGCCAGCGCCGGCAGAGTGAGCGGGAAATAGACCTTCCAGAAGATGGTGCGCGGCGGCGCGCCCAATGAGGCGGCGGCCTGCAGCAGGCGGTCGTCGATGCGGAGCATGGCGGCGAACAGCGGCAGCACGAGGAACGGCAGCAGGACATTGGCCATGCCGATCGTCACACCCAGCTCGTTGTAGAGGAAGGAGACCGGCTCATCGGTGAGACCGCTCCATTGCAGCGCGCGGTTCACCATCCCGCCATTGCCCAGCACGACGATCCAGGCATAGGTGCGGACCAGGATCGAGACCCAGAAGGGCAGCACGACCAGCGCGATCGCGATCATGCGGCCGCGGCTGCCGAGGCCGCGCATCCAGTGCGCCAGCGGATAGCCGATGACGATGTTGGCCAGGGTTGCGATCAGCGCGATGCGCATCGTGTTGCCCAGCACGCGCAGATAGACCGGCGCTTCGAGCAGGCCCTCGTAATGTTCGAGCGTGAAGCCCCGCCCCTTCTCCCAGAAGGCGAGGCCCAGCATGTAGACGATGGGTGCGTTGAAGGCGACGACCATCAGCACCAGCAGCGGTGCGATGAATCCGAAACCTTCGAGGCGAGTCGTCCGTGTCATTTGTTCATATCATTGCTGGGGGCGCGCCACTCCGTGGCGCGATCATGATGATGAAAGACGCGCCACTGGAGTGGCACGCCCCCGGCGATGAGCCCAATCACAGGCTGAGCTTGAAGGCTTCCCACTTCTTGTTCACGGCCTCGCCGTTGTCGGCCCACCACTGGGCATTCTCGAAATACTGCACGTCCTTGTTCTGCTTGCTGGTCGGGAACTGCCAGAGCTTGTCCTGAGGCAGCAGCTTGTCGAGGTCCGGGCTGGGACCGGTGTAGGAGATGACCTCCGCGGCCTTCGCCTGGTTCTCCGGCAGCGACATCTCGTGCATCAGCTTCCAGGCCGTCGCCTTGTCGTCGGGCTTGGAGCCCTTGACGACGCAGATGAAAGAGAGATCGGCCTTGCCGCCCGCAAAGTTGAGGCCGAAGGCCGGATCGCCGACGACGCGGCCGGACCAGCAGATCGAGTACTGGACTTCGTTGTCCTTCATGAGCTGCGGCGGCTGGGCGCCCGCCTTCCACCAGACGGCGACATCCTTCTTGATCTCGTTCAGCTTCTTGAAGGCGAGATCGACATCGAGCGGGAACAGCTTGTCGATCGGCACGCCGGCCGCCTGCAGCGCGAACGGCAGGCAGTAATGCGGGAAGTCGGGCAGGCAGCGCTTGCCCGGGAAGGCCTTGGTGTCGAAGAACTCGGTGAAGTTCTTCGGCTCCTTGGCGCCCTTGCGCCACGCCATGATGGTCGAGAAATACTGGTAGCCGAAACCGTACTCGTCCTTGGCCTCGGGAAACATCGCGGCCGGATTGACGGCGGCCCAATCAACCGGCTCGATCAGGCCGAGCTTCTTGGCCTGCAGCACGACGCCCGAGCCCAGCTCGAACAAGGTCGTGCTGGTCTGGCCGCTCTCGACCAGCGCACGCAGCTTGCCGAGCGAGCTGGGACTTTCGCGCACGACCTTGAGGCCGGTCTTCTGGAACAGCGGGTCGATGTAGCCTTTCTGGATCGATTCGCCCGAGGCCCCGCCTGATTCGATCATGCGGATTTCCTTGGACTGCGCGCGGGCGGTCCCGGACAGGAGGCTCACGGCCGGCAGGGCGGCGGCTGCACCGACGAAAGTACGTCTCTTCATCTCGATCCTCTTTATGTTACCGGCCAGACATCGGCCGACTCCCACGAAACGCTGACACGCTCTCCCGGCGCGTAGGCCGTGCCCAGGAACGGCACGGCCGCCACGACCGATTGATTGCTTTCGAGGGCGAGGTGGTAGCGCACCATCTGCCCGAGATAGATCGCCTCGACGACGCGCGCCGGCTTGCCCTGCCCGTCCGCCATGAGCCGCACGCGCTCCGGGCGCACCACGCCCTGGCGGCCGTCGGGCAGACCGACAAAGTTGGCGATGCCTAAAAACTCCGCCACGAAGCGGTTCGCGGGCTTGAGATAGGCTTCCGTCGGCGCGGCGACCTGCTGGGTACAGCCCTTGTCGAGCACCATGATGCGATCCGACAGCGACAGCGCCTCTTCCTGGTCATGCGTGACCAGCAAGGTCGTGACTCCCAGCGTGCGCTGGAGCTGCTTCAGTTCGACCTGCAGCTCCTCGCGCAGCTTGCGGTCGAGCGCGCCCAGCGGCTCGTCGAGCAGCAGGATGTCGGGTTTGAAGACGACGGCCCGCGCCAGCGCCACGCGCTGCTGCTGGCCGCCTGAAAGCTGCGACGGACGGCGGTTCTCGAAACCGTCGAGGCGCACCAGCTTAAGCGCATCGCGCGCCAATCTGTCGGCCTCGGCGCCGCCGATCTTGCGGACGCCCAGTGGGAACAGGACATTCTGCAGCACCGTCATGTGCGGGAACAGCGCGTAGGACTGGAAGACCAGCCCGATATTGCGTTCCTGTGCCGTCGCATTGGTGACGTCGCGGCCGCCGATGAAGATCCGCCCCGAGGTCGGCCGGTTGAGGCCGGCGATCAGCGACAGGAGTGTCGTCTTGCCCGAACCGCTTGGCCCCAGGATGGTGACGAACTCGCCCTGCGTCACCGAGAGGTCGACCGAGTCCGCAGCGGCAAACGTGCCGTAGCGCTTGGTCACCCCTTCGAGACGGATATCCGACATCTAGGCGCGCGCCACTTTGGCCATGGCACGGTCGGCGGCGGCCAGCGTCTCCTCGATGACCGGCTTGTCGTGCGCCGTCGACAGGAACCACTTGCCGGCCTGCTGGGCGCGCACGCCCTCTTCCTGCAAAGCCGCATGCAGCGCCAGCATGGCGTCGCGGTCGCAAGCCGCCGATTCGCGATAGTTTTTCGGCGCCGGACTCGACGTGAAGAAGGTCTGGAAGATCGCGGGCATGCCCTGCACCAGGATCGGCAGCTTATGCTTGGACGCCAACGAAGCGAGGCCCTGCATCAGCTCCGTACCGCGCGCCTCGAGCTCGCGATAGACCGCGCCATCGCCTGCTTCGAGGACATCAAGGGCTGCCAGCGCCGCCGCCATGCTCTGGACGTTACCGTTGTAGGTGCCGCCGTGCATCACGCCCTTGTCGAGCAAGGTGTCCATGATGTCGCGCCGCCCGGCGACCATCGCCAGCGGGAAGCCGGCGGCGACCGCCTTTGCATAGATGCTGAGGTCGGCGGTGACGCCGAACTTGCCCTGGGCACCGCGCAGGCCGACGCGAAAGCCGGTGATCACCTCGTCGCAGATGAAGAGCGCGCCGTGCTTGTCGCAAAGCGCACGGACGCCTTCGAGGTAGCCTGGCGCGGGCGGAATTGCCCCGCCATTCACCATCACCGGCTCCATGATCACGCCCGCGATCTCGCCGCGATGGCGCTCCAGCGTCTGCTCCAGCAGATCGAGATCGTTCCAGGCGCAGACCGCCACGTCGCCCAGCACGCTGGCCGGCATGCCGGGCGAGCCGGCGACCGGCACTGGCGCATCGGCGGGCCCTGCCTCGTTCAGCGGCGGCCGGGCGCTGATATAGGCCTGGTCGCTCCAGCCGTGATAGTGGCCCTCGAACTTCAGGATCTTGGTCCTGCCGGTGAAGGCGCGGGCGAGACGGAAAGCCATCAGCACGGCTTCCGTTCCCGACGTCGAGAAGCGCACGACTTCGGCGCCGGGCAGCAGGCCGCACAGTCTCTCGGCCAGTTCGGTCTCGCGCGGGTTCTGTGCCGCGAAGAGCTGCCCCTCGCCCAGCGACGCGGCCACGGCGTCGATCACCTTCTTCGGCGCGTGTCCCAGAATGGCCGGGCCGTTGCCCAGCACGTAGTCGATATGCACGTTGCCATCGACATCGTAGAGCCGCGCGCCCTCGCCGCGGGCGAAGAACAGCGGCACCGGCACGCTGGCATAGCGCACGTTGCTGCTGACGCCGCCGGCCAGGTGCTTTCGGGTCTTCTCGTAGAGCGCGATCGATTTCGCGTAGGAGCGCATGTCCCTCACCCAGCAAGATTGATGCCCGCGGCGCGGCGACCGCAGAAAATTGTGATCACGAATTGGATCGAGCCTAATGGCCGCTTCTCACCCCAGCAATGCATTTTTGTGATCACAAATTCGGTTACTGTGCGCTAAGCTTCGCAACCGATGCCCCGCACCGTGCCTCCTCCGGATGCCGCCGACACCTCGCTGCGCCAGCAAGTGTACGAGTCGCTGCGCGAGGCGCTGACCATGGGCCGCTTCGCGCCGGGCCAGAAAGTCACCTTCCGTTATGTCGCCGGCGTGCTGGGCGTCAGCCTGACGCCGGTACGCGAGGCGCTGCGCCGCCTGGTGGCCGAAGGTGCCTTCGAGATGAACCCCAACCGGTCGGTCCGCGTGTCCTTGATGACGCGCGACAAGGTCCTGGAGCTGCGCGACATCCGGATGGAGCTGGAAGGCCTGGCGTCCGCCAAGGCTGCACTTTCAGCGACACGCAGCCAGATCGCCGACATCCGCCGCATCGCCCGAGAGATCATCGTCGCCCGCAATCGCGGCGACAGCGCCACCGACCGCCAGAAGGTGCGCGAGTTCCATTTTGCCGTCTATGCTGCTGCGGGGCAGCCCAACTTGCTCCGCCTGATCGAAAGCCTGTGGCTGCAAACCGGGCCCTACATGAATCTCCTCTACCCCGACTTCATCTCTTCTTCGCGCGGTCCTGCCGGCCGGCAACGCCTCATCGAAGCGCTGCAGGCACGCAACGCAGCGGCCGCGCGCCGCGAGATGGCGGACGATATCCGTCGTGCGCTGACCTATGTCGCCGACCTTGCCGACGAGAACGGCAACATCGCGCCGGCAGCCCCGACGACCACCAGGAAGCGCCGCAGTCCGTTGGCGGGCGCCACCGCTTTCGAACTTCAAGCCAACTGATCAGGAGGACACATCAATGGCCACACAACTCAGCAATCAACGCATCGCCTGGTTCAACGGCAAGTTCGTGCCCGAGAACGAGGTCATGATCCCGTTCCGCGACCGCAGCTGGAAGTACGGCGACGGCGCCTTCGACATGACCCGCACCTTCAACGGCGCGCCCTTCCGGCTGAAGGAGCATATCGACCGCTTCTACCGTTCGCTGCGCTACCTGCAGATCGATCCCGGCCTCTCGCCCAAGGAGATGATCGCCCACAGCGAGGAGGTCGTGGCGCGCAACGAGCATCTCCGCGCCGAGGTCGGCGACTGGTGGCTGGGCCAGCGGGTGAGCCGCGGCGTCGACGCCGTCGGTGACGAGGGTTGGGACAATGTCGGCCCTCAGGTCGTGATCGAGATGACGCCGCTGCCGCTCGCCAAGCGCGGCAAGCTCTATCGCGAGGGCGCCGAGGTGATGACCACGACGGCGCGCCGCATCGCGCCGTCGATGCTCAGCCCGCGCGCCAAGACGCACAACTATCTCAACATGATCATGGCCGAGAAGCCGATCAAGGCGCTCAATCCGGACGCCTGGCCGGTCCTGCTCGACGAGAACGGCAATCTGGCCGAGGGCCTGGGCAGCAACATCTTCATCGTGCGCGAGGGTGCGCTTTTCACCCCGTCGGAGCGCTACGTGCTGCCGGGCGTCAGCCGCCAGATGACCATGGACATGGCCAAGCAGATCGGCGTCGAGTGCACGCCGGGCGACATCGACATGTTCGACGCCGCCAATGCCGAGGAGATGTTCCTCACCTCCACCAGCCTCTGCATCCTGCCGGTGAAGAGCTTCAACGGCGCGCCCGTCGGCGCCCCTTCGACAAGCTCAGGGCAGGCTGGCAAGGCGCCCGGCCCGATCACGAAGAAGCTGATCGACGCCTATTCCAAGAGCGTCGGCTGCGATTTCGTCGCCCAGTACCTGAAGTTCTCGCAGTAGCGAACGGCGCGCTTCGCAGTGCACGGAGAGGGGGAGACTTCCCCCTCTGCCGGGCGTAGACTCCTCCTCGTGGTAGATCGCGCTCCGTCGTGATCACGACGGGCCGCGACCTTCGGACTCTCGTTCGCAAGGAGGCAGTCATGGCGACGCAGAACCACATCCGCAATCCCCTCGAATGGGGATGGGATCATCTCAAGCAGACAAGCCAGGCTGTCGGCTCGGCGGCCAATACGATGGACGGCGCCTGGGAGGATCGTGCTTCGGCGCCACCCACGGTTCGCCGCATCACCGCCGCGGATGTCGGCGATGCCCTCGCCAAGGGTGTGCGCGACTTCGGCGCCTGCCGCACAGACGTCGTCATGCTCTGTCTCCTCTATCCCCTTGCGGGCCTCGTGATCTCGCGCACGGCCTTCGATTACGGGATGCTGGCGCTGGTCTTTCCGCTGATCGCGGGTTTCGCCCTGATCGCGCCGCTGTTCGGTCTCGGCCTCTACGAGATCAGCCGCCGCCGCGAGCGCGGCCTCGAAACACGCTGGACGGATGCTTTCGCCGTCGCGCGGTCGCCCAATATCGGGCCGATCATGGTGATGGGCCTTCTGCTGCTGACGATCTTCTGCACGTGGCTGTTCGCGGCGAACCTGCTCTATACCGTCACCCTCGGGCCGGATGCCCCCGTCTCCGCCGAGGCCTTCGTGCGCGATGCGCTGACCACGAAGCGGGGCTGGACGATGACCGTCGTCGGCATCGGCGTGGGCTTCCTCTTCGCCCTCCTCGTCCTGGTGATCAGCGTCGTGTCCCTGCCGATGCTGCTCGACCGCAATGTCGGCGTCGGCACCGCCATCGCGACCTCGGTCCGCGCCGTGCGGATGAACCCGGGGCCGATGGCGATGTGGGGCCTGATCGTCGCCGCGAGCCTGCTGATCGGCGCACTCCCCTTGCTGATCGGACTCGCCCTCGCGCTGCCGGTCCTAGGCCATGCGACGTGGCATCTCTATCGAAAGGTCGTCGCTTAGGCCCCATTGTCATCCCGAGCGAAGCGAGGGAACCTTCGTGATCAGTAAAGGTCCCTCGGCCCTTGGTCTCGGGATGACAAGATGTGTTGGGGGAGAATGCTCGACTGGAGCGTGAAACAGCCGACCGACGGCATCGTAGTCGTGGGCGCGGCGCGGCGCGGCGCGGCGCGGCGGTAGGGCCGCCGCAATGGAGCGCCCAACGGTGTCAAGGAGCGCAACCGAAATAAACGAAATAAACGAAACGAATGAAACGGACCCGACCCGGGGAGAAATTCCCGGTTTCGGGGACCTGGGTAATGCGAGAATCGGTGCATGGACGTCCTGGATAACTCGGCTGGCCTGCGCAAAGCCACGACACGCAGCCAGGACGCCATCGCCCCCATCTGAATGCAGGGCTATCGCATATGCCTCAAAAGGCCGTGGTCGTTGGCGTTTTGAAGAAGGCGAAAGGTCCCTCGCTTACGCTCGGGATGACAATTCTGTTGGGATTTGCGCAGCGCGCCGATCAAACAAACGGTGTCATCCCGAGCGTAAGCGAGGGACCTTTGTCTCATATACGATAGCCCTGCATCTGAATGGGGAAGCAATCGAGGTCCGATCGCCCGATCCATGTCCGAAAGACTCTAAGTCAGGCGCGTCGCCAGACGATCTGCTGCGTGCGGTTGGTGCGGGCGGCGAAGTCCGGGCCGGACAAAGTGAGCCGATCGCCGTCGAGCTTGATGTGTCGCGCCGAGCGCAGGCCGACCAGCGCCTTGTTGGTCGAGAGCTCGATGGAATGGAATACCGTTCCATCGACGATCTCGTAGCTGCCGGCATAGGCGAAGCACTCGCTGCCATCGGCACGCATGATGGTAGCGCTCACCTGGCCCTGCGGCGTATAGAGGATGTAGCCACAAGCGTCGGCGCCCATCGGGTACTCCGGCGGCCGGCCGTCCCCGTAGAGGTACGACCAGCTCTCGAGCCGCCAGCCGCCGAGCAGTGCGCTCATTCGAACTCGACCAGCTCGGCGCCCTCGGGCACCTGCTCACCGACGGCATAGCGCAGGCTCTTCACCTTGCCGTCGGCCGGCGCGGCCAGCGTGTGCTCCATCTTCATGGCTTCGAGGACCAGCAGCGCCTGGCCCTTGCTCACCGTGTCGCCCGCCTTGACCCGCAGGTCGATGATCTTGCCCGGCAGCGGCGCGCGGACCATCGCATCGGCCGAGGCCGTCGCTTCGTACTGCGTGACGTCGAGCGGATCGACCAGCCGCAGGCGGCGGCTCTCGCCATCCATGAACAGCGTGTAGTCGATGCCGCCATCAAGGGCGGTGCGCCGCACGGCGGTTGCCAGGAACGTATCCTCGCCCAGTCCGACCGACAGGCGCCCGTCCGCCAGGTGCTCGACCCGCGCCTCGCGAGAACCCTCCGGCAGCTCCAGCTGCAGGCCGCCATTACGCAGGCGACGCGCCAGCACGACGACTTCGCGCTCGCCGTCCTTCCAGCGCACTTCCTCATGGCCTTCGTCGAGCAGGCGGAAACCGTTCTGCGTGTTCCACGGCGACCACGGATCGGTCTCCACCGGCTTGGAAGCGTCCCGCCATTCGAGCAGGCGCGCCAGGGTGGCCACGGCGAAAGCGCGGTCGCCGGCAGGCGCCGGCTTGGTGAACAGCGTCGCGCGATGGCGCTCGATGAAGCCCGTGTCGACCTCGCCGCCAACGAAGGCGGGATGCGAGCACAGGGCCTTCAGCAGCCCCGAGTTGGTCGTGACGCCCACCACCTCGGTCTCACCCATCAGCGCCGCCATGCGGCGCATCGCCGAGGTGCGGTCGCGGTCGTGCACGATCACCTTGGCGATCATGGGATCGTAGAACGGCGTCACCGTATCGCCCTGGCGCACACCGGTATCGACGCGCACATGCGCGCCCTCCTCCGGCAGCTTCAGGTGCACCAGCGTGCCGGTCGAAGGCAGGAAGTTCCGCGCCGGGTCCTCGGCATAGAGACGGACCTCGACGGCATGCCCGTCGATACGCAGCTCGTCCTGGGTGAGCGGCATCTTCCCGCCAGCCGCCACAATGAGCTGCCATTCAACCAAGTCCTGGCCGGTGATGGCCTCGGTCACGGGATGCTCGACCTGCAGCCGGGTGTTCATCTCCATGAAGAAGAACGTGCCGTCCTGGTCGGCGATGAACTCGACCGTGCCGGCGCCCTGGTAACCGATGGCCCGCGCCGCCGCGACCGCCGCCTCGCCCATCTGCTTGCGCCGCGCCGGGTCCATGTTCGGCGCCGGCGCTTCCTCGATCACCTTCTGGTGCCGGCGCTGGATCGAGCAGTCGCGCTCGAACAGGTAGAGACAGCCGCCATGCCCGTCGGCGAAGACCTGGATCTCGATGTGGCGCGGCCGCGTCAGATACTTCTCGACCAGCACATGATCGTCGGCGAAGGAGGCCTTGGCCTCGCGCTTGGCCCCGGCCAGCGCATCGGCGAACTTCTCGGCGCTCTCGACCACGCGCATGCCCTTGCCGCCGCCGCCGGCCGACGCCTTGATCAGCACCGGGAAGCCGATCTTCACGGCCTCGCTGGCCAGCAGCTCCGGCGACTGGTCGTCGCCGTGATAGCCCGGCACCAGCGGCACCCGGGCCTTCTCCATGATCTTCTTGGCTTCGCTCTTGGAGCCCATGGCGCGGATCGAGGCGGCCGGCGGTCCGATGAACACGATGCCCGCCTGGGCGCAGGCATCAGCGAATCCGGCATTCTCCGACAGGAAGCCATAGCCGGGATGCACCGCCTGCGCGCCGGTCCGCTTTGCCGCGTCGATGATCCGGTCGGCCATGAGATAGCTCTCACGCGCCGCCGAAGGGCCGATATGGACGGCCTCGTCGGCCATGGCGACGTGCCGCGCATTGCGGTCGGCGTCGGAATAGACCGCCACCGTCTTGATTCCGAGCCGCCTCGCCGTCTTGATGACCCGGCAGGCGATCTCGCCGCGATTGGCGATCAGGATCTTGGAGAACATCAGACGGCCCATTTCGGTTTGCGCTTGTTCAGGAAGGCGCTCATGCCCTCGATCGCATCGTCGCTCGTGCACTGGACGGCGACGTGCTCGCCGATCAGGTCGGCCGCCAAACCGGTGTGTGGCATGGAATCGATCTCGGTGATCAGCTTCTTGATCAGGGTCTGGACCGAGGGGGCACTGCGCTTCAGTTCGCCGGTCAAGGCCGCCACCGTCGCGTCGAGCGCATCCTCCTCGACGACCTGATCGACCAGGCCGATCCGCAGTGCCGTCGCCGAATCGAAGGTGCCGCCGTGCATCAGCAGCTGCCGCGCCATGCGCGGGCCGACCGCCTGGATCAGGACGGGAATGGCGATGCCCGCCAGCAGGCCGTTGCGCGCCGAGGTGAGGCCGAACCGCGCCGAGGAGACGGCGACCGAGAAATCGCAGGCCAGCATCAGGCCGACGCCGCCGCCCACCGCCGCCCCCTGGACGCGCGCGATCGACGGCTTGGGAAAATCGTAGACCGCCTGGATCGCGGCCATCAGGGAATCGGCGCCGACCTTGCGGGTGATGGCGTCCAGTTCGGGCCAGGTCAGGACCCAGTTGAAGTCGCCGCCGGCACAAAAGACCGGCCCGTCGCTGGCCATCACGAGCACGCGCACTGTCTCGTCGGCCGCAAAGGCCTCGAGGGCTTCGATGATCGCGCGCGCCGTGTCGCCGTCGAAGGCATTCATCTCCTTCGGCCGGTTGAGGGTGAGCGTCGCCACGCCGCCCTCGATCTTCGTCAGGATCGTGTCGGTCATGACCGGATCACATCCGGAAGACGCCGAACTTGGTCGGACCGATCGGCTGGTTCATCGAGGCCGAGAGAGCAAGGCCCAGGGTCATGCGCGTGTCGACGGGATCGAGGATGCCGTCGTCCCACAGCCGCGCCGTCGCATAGTAGGGATGGCCCTCGCGCTCGTACTGTTCGCGGATCGGCTGCTTGAACTTCTCTTCCTCGTCCTTCGACCAGGCACCGCCCTTGCCCTCGATATTGTCGCGCCGGACGGTGGCCAGCACGCTTGCCGCCTGCTCGCCGCCCATCACCGAGATGCGCGCCGAAGGCCACATCCACAGGAAGCGCGGGCTGTAGGCGCGGCCGCACATGCCGTAGTTGCCGGCGCCGTAGCTGCCGCCGACGATCACGGTGAACTTGGGCACGTTCACGGTCGAGACGGCGGTCACCATCTTGGCGCCGTCGCGGGCGATGCCGCCGGCCTCGTACTTCTTGCCGACCATGAAGCCGGTGATGTTCTGCAGGAACAGCAGCGGGATGCCGCGCTGGCCGCACAACTCAATGAAGTGCGCCGCCTTCAACGCCGATTCGTTGAACAGGATGCCGTTGTTGGCGACGATGCCGACCGGATAGCCCCAGATGCGGGCGAAGCCGGTGACGATGGTCGTGCCGTAGAGATGCTTGAACTCGTCGAGTTCGCTGCCGTCGACGAGACGCGCGATGATCTCGCGGATGTCGTAGGGCGTGCGGGTGTCCATCGGCACGACGCCGTAGAGTTCCTCGGCGGAATATTTCGGATCGCGCGGCGGCAGCAGCGACGCCGACGGTGACTTCTTCCAGTTGAGATTGGCCACGATGCGGCGCGCGATGCCCAGCGCATGGCTGTCGTTCTGCGCATAGTGATCGGCGACGCCCGAGGTGCGGGCATGAACGTCGGCGCCGCCCAGGTCTTCGGCGCTCACGACCTCGCCGATCGCGGCCTTCACCAGCGGCGGGCCGGCGAGGAAGATCGTGCCCTGCTTGCGCACGATCACGGTCTCGTCGCTCATCGCCGGCACGTAGGCGCCGCCCGCCGTGCAGGAGCCCATCACCACCGCGACCTGCGGGATGCCCTGCGCCGACATGTTGGCCTGGTTGTAGAAGATGCGGCCGAAATGGTTCTTGTCGGGGAACACTTCCGGCCATTGCGGCAGGTTGGCGCCGCCGGAATCCACGAGATAGAGGCAGGGAAGCCGGTTCTCCATCGCCACTTCCTGGGCGCGGAGATGCTTCTTCACCGTCATCGGATAGTAGGTGCCGCCCTTCACGGTGGCGTCGTTGCACACGATCACGCATTCGACGCCGCTGACGCGGCCGATGCCGGTGATGACGCCGGAGCCCGGCGCCTCGTTGTCGTACATGTCCAACGCCGCCAGCGGCGACAGTTCCAGAAACGGAGAGCCCGGATCGAGCAGCGCCCGCACCCGCTCGCGCGGCAGCAGCTTGCCGCGGGAGACGTGCCGCTTGCGCGACTCCTCGCCGCCGCCCAGGCGGACCGTGTCGGTGCGGCGACGCAAATCCTCGACCTGCGCCCGCATCGACAGGGCGTTGCGCTTGAAGGTGTCGGAACGGGTGTCGATCTCGGAGGAAAGTACGGTCATGTCCCGGGCAACCTGCCCGGACCGGTGACTACGTGCAAGCCGGCGGTTACGGCAGGCGAGAGAGCGACCGCCAGTGCGCGCCCTGTGCCATGAAGGCCTTCTGGTTGGCGAGGGCGGCGGCAAAATCAGGATCGCGCTCGGCCAGTTCCTTGACCACGATGTCGCTGTTCTTGCGGAAGGCCGCCAGCACGTCCGGCGACCATTCGCGAACGACGACTCCCGACGCTTTCAGCTTCTCGAGCGCCAGCCCCTGCACATTGGGGGACCGGCTGAGCATCCAGGCGATATTCGCCTGGCAGGCCGTCTCGATCTGGACGCGCAGCGAGGCCGGAAGGGCCTGCCACTTGTCCTTGCGCATCAGGAAATCGAGGACCGCGGACGGCTGCTGCCAGCCCGGCATGTAGTAAGGCAGGCCGAGCTTGTCGAAGCCCAGCGCCGCGTCCATGGCCGGCGTCGACATCTCGCCGCCATCCACGTTGCCCTGCTGCAGCTTGTAGAAGAACTCACCCGGCGGCAGCGGCACCGGGGTCGCCCCCATGCGGGCGATCACGTCAGCCGCCAGCTTGCCGTAGCGCAGGCGCTGGCCCTTGAAGTCGGCCACCGTGTTGACCTCGCCGCGGAACCAGCCGCCGCCCTTGGGGCCCTGGATGCCGCACGGAATGCCGGCGATGCCGAGCTTGTCGTAGGCCTCGCGATGGATGCGGGAGCCGTCACCGTCGAGCATCCAGGAGGTCATGTCTTCGGGTCCGAGGCCGAACGGCACGGTGGCGAACACGTTGAAGACCGGCGCCTTGCTGGCGGCGTAGCCCGACCAGGTGAAGGCGGCCTCGAGGTCGCCCGACTGGATGGCGTCGAGCATGTCGGCCGTGGGCGAAATCCGGCCCGGCTCGACGATCTTGATGGCGAAAGCCCCGGCCGTCATGTGCTTCACGGTCCGGGTGAAGACGCGCACGCCCTCGCCCGAGCCGGGCAGGGCGGGGTTGAACGCGGTCTGCATCTGGATGACGCGCCCGGTCGAACCGGCGGCAACGGGTTTCGCCGGTACCATCTTGCTGTCCTGGGCGACAGCAATCCCTGTCGCCGACAGCAAGCCCGCAGCGAGCACGAGTAGTTTCAAAAAGTTACGGCGCACGACCGACCATCCGTCGCCCGGCTCCCCCAAAAGCTCCCCCGGATCGCTTTGCGCGACCTTCACACCGGATGATGTTCGCACGCGGAGTGATCGGGAACAAGGGGAAGGCGGGCCTATAAAGCAGCCAAACCACGGCCGATCAGGATCCGCTGGACGTCGCTGGTGCCCTCGTAGATCTGGCAGACGCGGACGTCCCTCCAGATCTTCTCCACCAGGTAATCGGAAACGTACCCGTAGCCACCGTGGATCTGAATTGCGGCCGAGCACACTTCCTCGGCCATCTCGGACGCATATAGCTTCGCCATTGCGGCCTCGGTGAGGCATGGACGGCCGGCGTCGCGCAGCGTTGCCGCATGCAGCACCATCTGCCGTGCAACCGTCACCTTGGTCGCCATGTCGGCGAGCCGGAACAGCACCGCTTGGTGGTTCGCGATCTTGGTGCCGAAGGCCTCGCGCTCCTGGGCGTAGCTGCGTGCGGCCTCGAACGCCGCCCGCGCCATGCCCACCGATTGCGCGGCGATGCCGATGCGTCCCACCGACAGGTTGGCCAGCGCAACGCGATAGCCCTCGCCCTCCCCGCCCAGCATCGCGTCGGCGCCGACGGTGCAATCCTCGAAGGCGATCTGGCAGGTGTCGGACGATTTCTGCCCGAGCTTCTTCTCGACCGAGGCGACGCGGTAGCCCGGCGTACCGGTCGGCACGATGAAGCAGGAGATGCCGCGCTTGGACGATGACGGATCGGTGACGGCGAAGACCAGCGCCATGTCGGCGGTGCGGCCCGAAGTGATGAACTGCTTCACGCCGTTCAGCACCCAGTCGTTGCCGCGCTTCTCGGCCCGCGTCTTGAGGTTCGAGGCATCGGAACCCGCCTGCGGCTCGGTCAGGCAGAAGGCTCCCAGCACCTCGCCGCGCGCCAGCGGCTTCAGCCACTTCTCCTTCTGCTCGGGCGAGCCATAGGCCAGCAGCGCCGCGCAGTCGGGTGAGTTGTTGACGCTCATCACCGTGGAGAGCCCGCCATCGGCCGCCGCAATCTCTTCCAGCGCCAGCACGTAAGACACCATGTCGGCGCCGGCACCACCCCATTCGGGCGGCACAGTCATGCCCATGAAGCCGAGACGGCCCATCTCCGCGAGCAGCGACCGCGGGATCTCGCCGGCTGCTTCCCAGGCCCGCACATGCGGCAACACCTGCTCCTGCGCGAAGGCCCGGGCGGTGTCGCGGATGAGCGTCTGTTCCTGGCTGAGCAGCATGGCTACCAGGGCAATTCGGTGCCGTCGTAGTTCAGGAAGCGGCCATTGTCGGCAGGCTTCAGCCCGTCGATCACCTTCACCATGGCCGGCACGCTCTGCTCGATGGTCAGCGTGGCCGCCGAGCCGCCCATGTCGGTCTGCACCCAGCCGGGATGCAGCACGACACAGATCAGGCCCTTCGGGGCGAGATCGACCGACAGGCCCTTCCATTCCATGTTCAGCGCCGCCTTGCTGGCGCGATAGGAATAACGGCCGTTGTTGGCGAAGGTGATGCTGCCCAGCCGGCTGGAAATGGCCACCAGCTTGCGGTCCTTCGAGGCGGCGACATGGTCGGCGAAGGCCTCGGCCATCATCAGCGGCGCCAGCGCATTGACCTCGAAGGTCTGCCGCCACACCGCCGGATCGAGCGACCCCAGCACCGTGGCCTCCGTCCCCGAAACGCCGGCGTTGCAGATCAGCACGTCGATCGCCTCGCCCTTCAGTTTTGCGGCTAGCGCCTTCACGGCCGCGTAGTCGGTGACCTCGAGCGTGTGGGGATGGATGTCGCCCTTCACCTGCTTCAATGCCTCAGGGGCGCGCGCGCAGGCATGAACCTTCCAGCCCTTGGCAGCGTACTGTTTCACGAAGTCGAGCCCGAGGCCGCGCGCGGCGCCGGTGATCAGAACAGTACTCAAGCGGCGTCTCCTGTATTAGGTGCGATTGAGCAGGCGGCTGCGCTGACGCTGCCAGTCCCGCTCCTTGATCGAGGCGCGCTTGTCGTGCGCCTGCTTGCCGGCGGCCAGCGCGATCTCGATCTTGGCCCGGCCCCTCTCGTTGAAATAGACCTGCAGCGGCACGACGGTGCGGCCCTCGCGCTGGATGGCGCCGATCAGCTTGTTGATCTGGCCGCGATGCAGCAGCAGCTTGCGCGCCCGCCGGGGCTCATGGTTGTTGCGGTTGCCCGAGGCGTAGATCGGGATGTTGGCGTTGAGCAGCCAAGCCTCGCCACCCTGTTCCGTGACATAGGCTTCGGCGATCGTGCTGCGCCCGCCGCGCAGCGACTTGACCTCGGTGCCGGTCAGCGCGAGCCCGGCCTCGAAAGTCTCCTCGATGAAGTAGTTATGCCGCGCCTTGCGGTTCTGGGCCACAACGGTGCGGTCCAGTTCCGGTTTATTGGCCACAGGACTCTCGGTGAGTTTCTAGGACTCTTAATCTAGTTAGTGAGGCCGGCATGTACCATGGCCTCGTGCACGGCCTTCTTGCTGCTCTCGGCGATCGGCACCATCGGCAGGCGCATCTCGGCGCTGCACTGGCCGATCAGCTCGGCGGCGTACTTCACCGGACCGGGGCTGGTCTCGCAGAACATCGCCTTGTGCAGCGGCATCAGCCGGTCCTGCAGCTCGAACGCCTTGTCGAGGTCGCGCTTCTTCCACGCATCGTGCATGTCGCCGCAGAGGCGCGGCGCCACGTTGGCCGTCACGGAAATGCAGCCGTCGCCGCCCTGCGCCAGGAAGCCCAGCGCGCTCGCATCCTCGCCCGAGAGCTGGATGAAGCCCTTCTTCGCCTTGAGGCGGGTCAGGGTGGGACGGGCCATGTCGTAGCTGGCATCCTTGATGCCGATGATGTTCTTGACCTGCGACAGCCGGATCACCGTTTCGACCTGCATGTCGCCACCGGTCCGCGGCGGCACGTTGTAGAGCAGGATGGGGATGTCGACGGCCTCGGCCACCGCCTTGAAGTGCTGGAACAGGCCTTCCTGGGTCGGCTTGTTGTAATAGGGCACGACCAGCATGGCGGCGTCGGCACCGACCTTCTTGGCATGCTGCGTGAGCTCGATCGCCTCGGCGGTCGAATTCGAGCCGGTACCGGCGATCACCGGCACGCCCGAGCCCTTGGCCGCGCTGATGCAGATTTCGATGACGCGCTTGTGCTCTTCCATCGAGAGGGTCGGCGATTCACCGGTAGTGCCGCACGGGACCAGCCCGTCGGTGCCTTCCTCGATCTGCCAGGCCACGAACTTCTCGAATCCCTTCTCGTCCACCGATCCGTTCTTGAACGGGGTAATCAGCGCAACGAGCGATCCGGTGAACATGGCTTTCCTCCGATTTTCCCTTGGCAATTCACCTTATTAAGCCTCGGGGTTTGGCCCTGCAAGGTGAGCAACTCGCCATTGTGATGCCGCAACTGTCTGCCTACGATTCCTAGCGTGAAAACCAAGAAATCCCCCCTCATCTTGCTGGCCGCCTTGCTGGCGGCCACCCCCGCCCTGGCCCAGCCGGCAGGCCCGACGACCGGCGTGCGGCGGCTGCTGGGCGATGTCGAAAAGCCTGCTCCCGCACCGACCGTGCAGGGAAACTCCGCGACACCGCCCGCCGCGGCCCCCCTGACGTCCCAGCCCGTCTCGGCCAATCCACTCAACGCCGCGGAGACGGCCGCTTTTGCCGCCGCCCTCAAGGCCATCGACGAGAACCGCTGGGCCGACGCGCAGGCCGCGGTCGCGAATTTCCGCAATCCTCTGCTCGACCGCTATGTCGCCTGGAGCATCCTGCGCGCCGCGCCCAGGACCGAGGCGAGCTTTGCCGCGACCTGGCGCTTCCTGCGCGAGCAGCCCGACTGGCCCGAGCCCGAAGTGCTGCGCCGCCAGGCCGAGGAGCGGATCGGCCCCGAGACGCCGCCCACCGAGGTCGTGCGGTACTTCACGGCCTTCCCACCCCTCACCAGCACCGGCCATATGCGCCGGCTCGAGGCGGCCAGCACGGCGGCGCCCAACGACGTTGCCCGCTTCGCCCGCGACACCTGGCAGAACGCCACGCTGCGTGGCTCGGACGAGAACGATTTCCTCAATCGCTACGCCCAGCTCCTGACCGGCCCCGACCAGATCGCCCGCTTCGACCGTATCCTGCGCGAGGGCCGCCACGAGGTGGCGCGCGGTCTCGTGCCGAAGCTGCCGCCCGACTATCAGCCGATCGCCAATGCCCGCCTTGCCATGGCGACGCGAGCGGCCGATGCCGGCACGCTCCTGAAGGCTGTTGCCCCCGCACGTCTCGCCGAAGCGCCGCTGCGCTTCGAGCGGATGCAGTGGATTCGCCGCACCGGCACGCTCGACGAAGCCAAGGCAGCCCTTGCCGGGCCGATCCCGAACCAGACCGATGCCTGGTGGACCGAGCGCAACCTTGTCGTGCGCGGCCTGCTGGATGCCAATCGACCCGCCGATGCCTATGCCGTCGCCATCGGCCACGGCCTCACCAAGGGCGTCGCCTTTGCCGAGGGCGAATTCCTGGCCGGCTGGATCGCACTGCGCCAACTCAAGAAGCCGGCCGATGCGCTGAAGCATTTCTCGACGCTGTACGACGGCGTCTCCACCGACATATCGAAGAGCCGCGGCGCCTACTGGCTCGCCCGCACCTACGAGGCGGCCAAGCAGACCAAGGACGCCAACGACTGGTACGCGCGCGCCGCCGGCTACGGCCAGACCTTCTACGGCCAGCTTGCAGCCAAGAAGCTCCAGGGCGTGAACCCGAAATTGCCGGTCGATCCCGTCCCGACCGCTGCCGAGAAACAGACGCTGGCCGGCCGCGAGCTCGCGGTGATGGCGCGCTATCTCGGACAGGCCGGAGACTACGAGCGGGCGCGCCCGTTCCTGCTGCGCCTTGCGCGCTCGATCACGACGCCGGGCGAGGTCGCCCTGCTGGCCGAGCTTGCCCTCGACCTGAAGCGGCCCGACGTGGGCCTCACCGTGGCGCGCCGCGGCGCGGAGAACGGCGTGGTGCTGTTCGACGCCGCCTTCCCGATCGTCGATCTCGGCGCCACGGGCTCGGTCGAGCGGGCGCTGGCCATGGCGCTCACCAAGCAGGAAAGCTCGTTCAACTCGGCCGCCGTCTCGACCTCCGGCGCGCTCGGCCTGATGCAGCTCCTGCCCGGCACGGCGCGCGACGTGGCGGGACGGGCGAAAGTGCCCTTCATCCAGGACAAGCTGACCCGCGACCCCGCCTACAACGTCCAGCTCGGCAGCCAGTACCTTGCCGAGATGCTGCAGCGCTTCGGCGGCTCCTACGAATTGGCACTTGCGGCCTACAATGCCGGCCCCAACCGGGTGGCGCGCTGGCTGGAAGCCGGCAACGATCCGCGCACGGGCAAGATCGACATGGTCGACTGGATCGAGATGATCCCCTTCCGCGAGACCCGCAATTACGTACAACGCATCATGGAAGGCGTGAACGTCTATCGCGATCGTCTGAACGGCCAGTTCAAGAGCGTCCCGCCGGCGACGGGACGGTCGTAAGAAAGCCCGACCTCTATCAAGGAAGAATGCTACCGATCAGAGCCCATGTCGCTCCGGCAATTCCTCGACATCTCGACGTTCAACTGTCAACGGTGCCGGCAGAGCGCGCAGCTGCTTGATCGTCGCCGGGATAGATGTAGCTGCCGGATAGATCGTCATCACGTCGCCGGAACGCACGACGACAAGTTCCCGATCCTCTCCGAACGCGACATCCTTCGGCAGGCGAATGGCTTCGCTATTTCCGCTGCGGAAGGTTCTGGTTCTCGTAATCGTCATAACATTCCCTTCTCAGCCTTCGACAGACGGCAGGTCAAGAGCCGAGCGTAGCCGTCCCTTGCCGCGGACGTAGAGTGTGGAGTCGGGAGCCGACGCGAGGAGATCGACATACGGCTTGAAGCCGTCGACGACCTTGTTGAAGGGGATCGAGCCACAGCCAGGAACCATGCAGTCGAGCTTGCCCTTCGGACAGGTGCTGTAGCGGCAGAGCCGGCCGAGATAGCGGTCGCTGTCCGGCTCGAACAGAAACACGTCGACCCGGTTGCTGGGCGTGCTGACTCCCGTGCCCGCCTTGAAGGCGGCAGTCAGAGATTGCGCCAGGGCCCGGCGCATTTCTTCCAGACGGTCCTGGGCGTCCAGCCAGACCGCCAGATCGAGATCACCACATTCGTGCCAGACCTCGATGCGCGCGCGGCGGTACTCCGAAAAGCGTGGCACCTCCTTCCACAGCCGCTTGGCGACGGAGCCGATGACGGCCACGGCCTGCACCTCCGCAAACGCGGCGAATGCATCCGCCACCACATCGGCAGCCATGCGGAACTCCCGCTGCTGGCGCAGCAAGTACTGGTTCTGTTGCTCGATCTTGGCGCGCCGCATGGCGTCACCCCAGCAGCTTGATGAAATTGCGTTTGCGCTGGTGGCGCTCCTTGAGCGCCTCCATATAGGCCTTATGGCTGCCAGCATCGCGCAGCCTGGCCATACGGGCAATCAGCTTACAGGCCGTCTCGTAGTTCCCGCTGCCACCGACGGCGACGTGTGATTCGACTCGCGCTGCATAGACCGCGAGCGCCTCCGCCGGATGGGTCTTCTCGCTCGCTTCGGCGAGGGCGTCCGTGAGATATTGCCCGACACGGGGATGGCTGCGCACGGCCGCCCACGCCGCATCGTACATCTTCTCTTCCATCAGGACGTGAATGAAGACATCGGCCGCAGCGTCCCCTTTCATGGTCTGGTCCGCCGCTGCTTTCGTCTCCAGGTATGCCAGCGCGCGCTCGCCCGCGGCTTTGCCGGCGAGCTGCCGGAGCCGCCGATAGAGCTCCAAGTTTGGAGCCTTCTCGAACGCCTTCCACAAGCGAGCGGCGGCATCATCCTTCCGACCCGCCTTCAATAGGAGTTCGACGACAAACAGCACCAGCCGTTCGTCCGGCCGCCCGTCCTCGAACATCCAGAGCCCTTCCTCGGCCCGCCGCAGCGCTTCTTCCGTACGGCCCTGCGCCCGGCAGAACTCTGCCAGCCGCAGATAGGCCCATGGCGACGAGAGATTCCGAGCACGCAGCGCAATGCGCGCTTCGACGTCGCCGTCGCGTTCCGCAAAAAAGTCGATGATATCAACGAGCCGGCTGGGGTCGTCCCCGTTTTCCGGCTTTCGTGCCGGCGGCGGCAATTTCTCCCAAGCTTCAACAGCAAGGCGCCGATATTCGGCGAGCCCCACCTCTCCCAACGCCTCGGCATAGCGCACCAGGGCCCGGTAGAAAGTATCGTATTCCTCGGACATCTCGCGCGCAAAGAGATCGCGCGCGAGTGTGACCGGTTCAGGCTTAGCCACCAGACAGGCGGTGAGATGGATG
The DNA here is from genome assembly GCF_058803965.1 of Reyranella sp. GW821-FHT14A01. Lineage (NCBI taxonomy): Bacteria > Pseudomonadati > Pseudomonadota > Alphaproteobacteria > Hyphomicrobiales > Reyranellaceae > Reyranella > Reyranella sp. GW821-FHT14A01. The sequence goes on along the minus strand of NZ_JBXAPM010000015.1, from coordinate 26,227 downwards.
TCGCTAGCCTGTTCAAGCAGGGAGTGGCCATGGCCATCGGAATCGTCGATCGACTCGATCGCTCCCTCGATACGGTCGATGGCGTGCAGGGCGAGCTTCAGGGCCAGAATGGCATGCTGTCCCTCGGCAAGCTGGGCGACGGCATCGAGGGCTGCGCCGATATTCTCGGCCCAGCCCTCCACCTCGCCATAGTCGACGAAGCCTCTCGTGCGGGTGGCGCTGTCGATCGCGCGCCGCAGTTGCTTCTCAAGGCCCTTGGCGTTGCCCGGCGCAGCCGCCGCGGCAGCGATGCCCAGCTTGCGGAACAGCGCCGCATCGCGCTCGGCAAGATCGACGATCATGTCGGCCAGGGCATCGACACCCTTCTGCTTCAAGTGCGCACGAATGTGGTCGAGAGTGGTCGGCGCTTGGCCCTCGTCGCCCGTCTCGTTCACAGCAAGTGCGACCGCCACCATGTGCTTGCACATATCGCTGTCGTCGTAGGCCGGGCATGAGCATTCGCCGCCCACGGTCTTGCCTCGCCCCGTCAGCACCGTGCGGTAGTCCTCCGAACCCGCGACCTGCGCAAGCACCCGGTTGCGTTCGATCGACAGAAGCTCGACCTGGCCCTTGCGATGATAGTCCTCGCCGCGGGCGAACACCTTGTCGCCGGCCAGCTTGCGCAAGACCGCGATGTCGAAGCGGGGCTGACGGCGCGTTTTCATACCGGCGGCCGCATCCGCTCTCATCGTGCCGCGATATCTATCTTATTGTCCGTCGCCAGGACCTTGACCCACACACGCTTTACCATCGGCAAGCTTTCCAGCAGGTGTTGTCACCCGGCAATCCGCTGCACGGCAGCTGCCGGCAACGGCCCCTTGTTCACGGCCGCGATCGCCTCTTCGAGGTGTTGCAAGGTCGAGTAGCCGACCAGCATCGTCGAGACGTTCGGGTGCGAGATCACGAAGCGTTCGCCGAGTTCGGTGAGGCTGCCCGCTGCGCCCTCCTTCACCAGCGGCTCCAGTTGCTTGGCGCGCTCGACGTCGCCTGCGAAATCGGGCGCCGAGCCGATCGGCGGGACCTGCTGCTGCGCGAGCGGATGGCGGTCGGTCGTGCCGGCGAGCGCGCCGCCCGCCAGCGCGCGGATGATGATCGTGCCCATGTCGGCGGCCTTGGCGCGGTCGAGCAGGCGACCGTAATCGAGGCCGGGCGCGCCCTTTGGCATCGCGCCGCCTGCGCTAGGATTGAGCGCGTTGTAGACGACCTGCACCGTGTCGAAGAGCTTCGAATCGACAGCCTTGAGGAGCGCGGCGGGTTCGCCGACGCCGCTGAAGCCGATGAAGCGCGTCTTGCCCTGCTTGCGCAGCTTCTCCAGCGCGGGCACCACCTCGTTCAGCGCGATCTCGACGTCTAGATTGTCGCCGCCGTCCTTGGCCGTCAGCGGATTGTGGAGTTGCAGCAGGTCGACATGGTCACGGCCCATGCGCTTCAGGCTCTCCTCGGTCGATTGCGCGATGAAGGCTGCGACATTGCCGCGGGCCGCCGCGGTCAGGCGAAACTTGGTACCGACCACGACGTCGGCCTTCAGGGCGTTCAGCACGCGGCCGAGATTCTTCTCGGACTCGCCGTCGCCGTAGCGCGCTGCCGTATCGAAATAGTTGATGCCGGCCTCGATCGCGCGCGCGACGGCCCGCTCCTGATCGGCCGCCTGGCCCTTGGTGAAGAGACCGCCCACCGCACCGGCGCCGTAGCCCAGCACCGAAACCTCGAGGCCCGTCCGGCCAAGTTTGCGCTTCTGCATCATTCGCTCCCTGTCATTTCATGAAGTGCGCAACGACCGTTCCGGGCGTCACTCTTCGATGCGGACTTTGCCCGCCTCGTTATCTACGACCACATGGTTATCGTAATAGGTCACGATCGGCCTGGCGCCGAAGGCGGCCTCCATGCGGGCTTCCCACTCCGGCGTGTACCAGGCCTGGGCCGCGGCCTCGGATTCCCAGAGATAGACTCCGCCGCCGCCCGCCTCGCCGTTGAGGTAATACTTCCGCAACAGGCCCTTGGCGCCGAGTGCCGTATAGGTGGGTGCGGACTTTCGCGCGGCCTCGACCGCGGCATCGCGGGGCCGCTTGGTCATGGGGATTTGAACGATGGCGACGAACATGCTTGTTAGCCTACGGTCTACGCCGTTTCGGAGCAATTGAATGGCCGTTCCCCTGCCCGGCATCGAGATGTGCGTCTTCGACGCCTACGGCACGCTGTTCGACTTCAACTCGGCGGTGGCGCGCCATCGCAGGGCGGTCGGGCCTTCCGCCGACGCGCTCGCCGAGCTGTGGCGGCAGAAGCAGATCCAGTACACGTGGCTGCGCAACGCCATGGGAACCTACGCCCCCTTCTGGCAGGTGACCGGCGAGGCACTCGACCATTGCCTGGCCGCCCATCGCATCGCCGATCCCGCCATACGCGAGAAACTGATGGGCGCCTACCTGGCGCTGGAGCCGTTTCCCGAGGCACCGGGCATGCTGGCCTGTCTCGCGCGCGGCGGCATGCGGACCGCGATCCTGTCCAACGGCAATCCCGGCATGCTCGATCCGATGGTGGCAGCGTCAAATCTCGCCAACCATTTCGAGGCGGTGCTGAGTGTCGATGAGGCCGCCGTCTTCAAGCCCGATCCGCGCGCCTATCGCCTCGTCGAGGCGCGCTGCGGCGTGACGCCCGACAAAGTGTGTTTCCTCTCATCGAATTGCTGGGACGCCCATGGCGCCGCGCAGTTCGGCTTCCATACCGTCTGGGTGAACCGCACCGGCGCGCCCGACGACAACCTGCCCGGCACGCTCGCGGCCGAAATCCGCGATCTGTCCGGGCTTCCCGACCTGATTGGTGTTTCACGATGAGTTCGCTTCCGACTTTTGCTGATGTCCAGGCCGCCGCCCGCCGTCTCGACGGCGTGACGATCCGCACGCCGCTGCTCGAAAATGAGCGCGTGAACCGCAAGCTGGGCGGGCGCCTGTTCCTCAAGGCCGAGTGCCTGCAGCGCACCGGTTCGTTCAAGCTGCGCGGCGCCTACAATTTCCTCGCCTCGATGAACGAAGCCGACCGCGCCAAAGGCGTGGTCGGCTGGTCGTCGGGCAATCATGCGCAGGGACTGGCCGAGGCGGCACGCCTGATGGGCATCAAGGCCACCATCGTGATGCCGGCCGATGCACCGGCGCTCAAGGTCGCCAACACGCGCGCGAGCGGCGCGGAGGTCGTGCTCTATGACCGCGTGAAGGACAGCCGCGAGGAGATCGGCCAGGGCATCGCCGCGAAGACCGGCGCCACCATCGTGCCGCCCTACGACCATCCCTGGATCCTGACCGGCCAGGGCACCGCCGGCCTCGAGATCGCCGAACAGGCGAAGGCAATCGGCGTCACGCTCGATGCCGTGGCGGCGCCCTGCTCCGGCGGCGGGCTGGCGACCGGCGTGGCGCTGGGCGTCAAGGGCATCAGCCCGACGACGAGCGTTCATGCCGGCGAACCGGCCGGCTTCGACGATCTTGCCCGATCGCTTAGCTCCGGCACCAAGCAGAAGAACGAGAAGCTTTCCGGCTCGATCTGCGATGCGCTGCTGGCGCCGACGCCGGGCGACGTCACCTTCCCGCTGGCCCAGCAGGTCCTGGGACCGGGCCTCGTCGTCACCGATGACGAAGTGCTGGACGCCATGGAACTGGCCTTCCGCGAGTTCAAGCTGGTACTCGAGCCGGGCGGCGCCGTGGCGCTGGCCGCGGCGCTTACCGGCAAGCTGACCGTGAAAGGCCGCGCCGTCGCCGTCGTCTGCTCGGGCGGCAACGTCGATCATGCCACGTTCAAGCGGGCGCTCGACCGGGCCGCTGCATGATCTCTCGCGGCCGCGACCGGCGCGACTGGCGGGTCATCCTCTGGCTCAGCCTGGGGAGCGCGCTGATCAGCGCCTATTTCGGCTACGCAGTCGGCGAAGCGGAAGTGCCAGGCTGGCGAGCGGCGCTGTCAGGCATGGCGAACTCGCTCGTCATCGCCACGCCGATCATCCTGTTCGAGGTCAAGGGACAGAAGCTCGGCTTCATGAGGCGCCTGCGGCGGCTGCCGCTCATCTGGTACTTCCTCTTCAGGGTGATCTTCTACTCGGTCGTCATCGTCGGCGGGCTGATCGTGACAAGCGCGACGATCGGCCCCCGGGGCTTCCAGTTCGACGCGACGTTCCGCGATTCGCTCGTCTTCGCCATATCGATGTCCACGATCGTCAATCTCCTGTTTCAGGTCGGCCTCCTGCTGGGCTTCCGGACGCTCTCGAACCTGGTGACCGGCCGCTATTCGAAGCCACAAGCCGAGCAGAGGGTCTTCCTGCTGATCGACATGAAGAACTCGACCGGCCTCGCGGAAAAACTGGGACCGGTCCGCTTTCACGAGCTGCTCAACGACTTCTTCCGTGACGTCGCCGATGCCGCCCTCGAATGTGGCGCGGAGATCCACAAATATGTGGGCGACGAGGCGATCCTGACCTGGCCACAGGCTAAGGCCTTGGTCGACGGCGCCTGCCTTGCCTGCCCCTTTGCCGTGCAGCAGCATATTGCCAACAATGCCGCGCAGTACCGTCGGCGCTTCGATGCTCTTCCGGAGTTCCGCGCCTCCGTGCATTGCGGCGAGATCGTCGCCGGCGAAATCGGCGACGTCCGGCGTGAGATCGCCTATGTCGGCGACACGCTCAATGTCGCCGCGCGCCTCCTCGAATCCTGCAAGACCCTGGGCCGCGATGTGCTGGTGTCGGCCGAATTGCTGGCGCAGGTCCCTCTGCCGGCCGACCTGCGGGCCGAGCCCCTGCCGACGCTGACGATCCGCGGTCGCGCCGCGCCGCTCGCGATCGCGGCGCTATCGCTGCGCGCAGGCCAGGATCAGGTCTGACTCACCCGTCTTTGCGCTTGCCCGGCGACTTCAACTGCGCGAGCAGGCTGCCCAGGATGCCCTTGGGCAGGAAGATGATGAACAGGACCAGCAGAACGCCGTAGACCAGATTGTCCCAGCCGACGGCCTTGGTTCCGAAGCCGATGCGCAGGACCTCGGCCAGCATGATGGTGATGATGGCGCCGATCGTCGGCCCCAGGGCCACGTAGATGCCGCCCACCACGGCGGCAAACACCATCTGCAGCGAGACCGCGATGCCGCTCACCGTGTCGGGCGAGATGAACATCTGGTACTGGCCGTAAAGGGCGCCCGCCATCGCCGTCATGACGGCGCTGATCACGGTGATGCGCAGCTTCTCGGCCGTCACGTTGACGCCCGCCGCCGCCGCCGCGTCCTCGTCCTCCGAGATCGCCTCCATGGCATAGCGGCTCATGCTGCGGTCGATCCAGTACCAGACCGCCAGGCCGCCGGCCCAGACCCCGAGCGCGATCAGGTACCAGACGACCTTGTCGTCGAACTGCAGGGCCAGGAAATGGCTGCCCTTGGTGCGCTCCGGCGTGTAGCCCAGCGAGCCGCCGGTATAGTCGCGGGTGGCGATGATGATCTGCAGCACGATGCCCGACAAAGCGAGCGTCACCAGCGCAAAATAGTGGCCGGTGATGCGGAAGCGGAAGCAGGGATAGGCCACGACCAGCGCCAGCGCGCCTGCACAGAGCATGGCCGCCGGAATGCCGATCCAGGGTGAGATGCCAAGGTGGTTCCACAGCAGCGCCGTCACATAGGCGCCGACGCCCATGAAGCCGCCATGGCCCAGCGACACCAGCCCGAAGCGCCCCATCATCGACCACGACGTGTAGGCGAACGACCAGATGAGGATCAGCACCAGGATGTGCAGATGGTAGGGGTCGCGATAGACGAAGGGCAACGCGACCAGCGCGGCCAGGCCGATGCCCCAGGCGAGCTGCTTGTTCATGAGCGCTTCGCCAGCAGGCCGGCGGGCCGGATGAACATCATCACGATGAAGAAGGCGAAGGCCAGCACGTAGCCCCATTCGAGGTCTGAGAAGAGGCCGCCGAGCGAGATGATCTCGGCGAACAGGAAGGCCGCCACGAAGCCGCCCACGAAGTTGCCCAATCCGCCCAGCACGCAGATCAGGAAGGTGATCGGGCCGAACGACAGGCCGACGAAGGGATGGACGTCGTACTGCAGCACCAGCAGGCAGGCCGCGAGTCCGGCCAAGCCGCCGCCCAGCGCCGAGGTGACGAGGTAGATCTTCTTCGTGTCGACGCCCATCAACGCCATGATCTGGCGATCCTGCGCGATCGCGCGAATGGCCGTGCCAGTGTAGGTCCGCGTCATGAAGAGATAGACGGCAACCATGCCGATCAGGGCCGCGCCGAAGGCCAGCAGGCGAGCATAGCTGAAGTGCATCTCGCCCAGCGCCAGCACCGGCAAACGGATGCCGAGATTGCGGAAGTCGATGCCGAAGGCCACCGTGGCGAAGCTCTGCAGCACGAACAGCACGCCGCCGGTAGCGAGGAGCTGGTTGATGGGCGGCGCGCCCAGCAGCGGCTCGATCACCAGGAAGTGCAGCAGCGCTCCCAGCGCGGCGACCAGCAGGATGCAGAGGGGTGCGGCGACCCAGTACGGCATCTGATAGACCGAGAACAGGTAGTACATGCCGTACATGCCGATCATCACCAACTCGGCGTAGCAGATCCACGTCACGTCGATGACGCCGAAGATCAGGTTCAGCCCGAGCGCCAGCAGCGCCAGGACGCCGCCCAAGAGGATGCCGTTGACCAGCGCCTCGAGCAGGTAGATGTCGAAAATTTCCATCATCGCTTCACCTGCCGGGGGCGCGCCACTCCAGTGGCGCGATCTTGATTGGCGGCCCAACATGACGCGCGACTGGAGTCGCACGCCCCCAGCGTCCGGGATCGGGATCAATTACTTCCCCATTCAGATGGGGAAGTGCCCCGTCATACGGGGCGATGGGGCCATGGGCGTTGCAAAATTCATGACCCCTCCGTCGGCGTAAAACGCCGACACCTCCCCATTTGAATGGGGAGGAAGGTGATTCTACTTCGAACGGAAGGACTCTAAACACCGAGATACGCCTGACGGATGGAATCGTCGGCCAGCAGGTCGGCCGAGGCGCCGGAGGCACGGATCGAACCGGCCTCCAGCAGGTAGGCGCGGTCCACGACCTTCAGCACCTGCTGCACGTTCTGCTCGACAATCAGCACCGTGAGGCCGCCCGCTCGGATGCGCTTCACCAGCTCGAACACCTGCTGCACCACGACGGGCGCGAGTCCGGCCGACGGCTCGTCGAGCAGCAGCAGCTTGGGATCGCTCATCAGCGCGCGCCCGATGGCGCACATCTGCTGCTCGCCGCCCGACATGGTGCCGGCCAGCTGGTTGCGCCGTTCCTTCATCCGCGGGAACAGGTCGAACACGAAGTCCATGCGCTCGCGATAGCGGGCGCGCGCCTCGGGCATGTAGGCGCCCATGCGCAGATTGTCCTCGACGCTGAGCCGCGGGAACAGGCGCCGATTCTCCGGCACGTGCGCGACACCGAGGCTCACGATGAGGTGCGCCGCGGTCGCCAGCACGTCGGTGCCCTGCATCGCGATCGAGCCCTTGGTCGGGCGGATCAGGCCGGAGATCACGCGCATCAAGGTCGTCTTGCCGGCGCCGTTGGGGCCGATGACGCCCACCGCCTCGCCCGCCTTGACGTCGAGGTCGATACCGAATAGCGCCTGGAACCGGCCGTAACCGGCGTCGATCGATCTGAGTTCAAGCATGATGCGGCCCCGTCAGCGCTTGGTCGCGCCGCTGCCGCCGCCGGCAGCAGCCGCCGCGGCCGTGGCCTGCGTGGCGTGGGCATCGGTGCCGAGATAGACCTCGATCACGCGGGGATCGTGCGACACCGCACTCGGCAGGCCCTCGGAGATCTTCTCCCCATGGTCCAGCACCATGACGCGGTCCACGACCTTCATCAGCACGCCCATGATGTGCTCGACCCAGATGATGGTGATGCCGAGCTCGGTGCGGATCTTGCGCAGCATCTCGGCGGCCTGGTCCATCTCGGTCTCGTCGAGACCGCCCAGGCTCTCATCGGCCAGCAGCAGCTTCGGCCCGGTGGCGATCGCCTTGGCGAGTTCGAGCTTCTTGAGGCCCGCTGCGCCCAGCCCGTCGACGCTGGCGGCGCGGTCCGTCGGCAGGCCGACCATGTCGAGCGCCTTCTCGGCGGCTTCCTCGGCCTTGGCCAGGCTGTGGCTGCCCTGGCCGTAATAGCCGGCCAGCGCCACATTCTCGAAGATGGTGAGCCGGCGGAACGGCCGCGGGATCTGGAAGGTCCGTCCGACACCACTGTTGATGATGCGGTGCGACGGTAGCCCAGAAATCTCCTTGCCGTCGAAACGGATCGATCCCGATGTCGGCGGGAACGTTCCCGACAGCATGTTGAAGATCGTGCTCTTGCCCGAGCCGTTGGGACCGATCAGGCCGAGAATCTCGCCCTGATCGACCTTGAACGACACGTTGTTCACGGCCGTGAACCCGCCGAAACGCTTTACCAAGCCCTCTACAACCAGCACGGCCCGCCCCTTGTTCGTTGCGGCCGTGGCCTACTGGTTGCTGAAGCCCGAGGTCTTGGGCAGCGGCAGCACCGGCTCGCGCTGCTGCTGGCTCTTCGGCCACACCACGTACGACTTGTCGTCGACATACTGGATGATGACCGGGAAGGAGCGCTCGTTCTGGCCGGCGATCGGCGAACCCTCGCCCGCGAACTTCACGCCGAAGCCCAGCATGGTGCCGCCTTCCGGCAGATCGACCTCGAGAGCCGCCTTGCGCAGCGCATCGGGATCGACGCCGCCATGCTTCTTGATGGCGCGCGGCAGTACCTCGGTGAAGAACACATAGGCGTTGGAGGCGGCGATGCCGACATGCGCCGAGCGGATCGCGACGCCCGGCTTCAGCTTGTCGAACTCCTCGCCGACCATCTTGATCACCGGCGGCAGCTTCGGGTCGAGCGTCGCCTGGTTGGCGAGCCAGATCGAGATCGGGTCGATGTTGAACACGTAGTTCACATCGCCGCCCATGCCGTCCTTGAGCTTCTCGTAGACGCCGTAGCCCGCGCCGTGGCCGACCAGCGCGCCGAACTTCAGCCCCTGCTCGCGCGCCTGGCGGGCGAACAGCGTGATGTCGGGATTGTAGCCGGTATGGAAGATCACGTCCGGACGGGCGCGCTTCAGCTTGGTCACCAGCGCCGACAGGTCGGGCGCCGTCGCCGAATAGCCTTCCTTCATGACGATCTGGAAGCCGGCCTTCTTGGAGCCCGCCTCGTTGCCCTTGGAGACGTCGACGCCGTACGAGCCATCCTCATGGATGATCGCCACGCGCATGTCCTTCGGCTCCTTGCCGAATTTCGCCTTGGCGTTCTTCTCGATCATGTCGGCGGCCATCAGGCCGAACTGCTGGCCCGAAGCCTGCGGGCGAAACGTGTATTTCAGGTTCTTGTTCTCGACCACGCCCGTGGAAATACAGGTGGTGATCCACATGAAGTTCTTGAGCTGCTCGACGCGCGCCGCGACGGGCACGCATTGCGCCGAGGAGAAGAACCCCATCACGAGGTTGACCTTCTCCTGCTCGATCAGGCGCACCGCCTCGTTGATGGCGACGTCGGGCTTGCTCTGCGCGTCGGCGTAGACGGCCTCGATCTTGTAGCCCTCGACTCCACCCTGCTTGATGAAATTGTCGATCATGATCTTGGCGCCGGTGTAGTTCAGCTCCGAGCCGCCGCCGGCCAGCGGGCCGGTCAGGTCGTAGATGACGCCGATCTTGATCTTCTTCTCCTGGGCCTGGGCGGAAACCGCCATGCCCAATGCCGCGACGGCGGCAACCGCCCCACCTAAAATGCGGACAGCCCTACGCATGAGCATAAACTCCTCCCATAGACTTCTAATATTCGTTGTCCCCATCACAGGGAACGCGGGAGGTTCTGTCAAGCGTTTCGCGTCAGCGACCTTCTCCCGGCGTTAGAATCTCGAACATCATTCCCGCCGGCGGATCCATCATCGAAAACAGCGCGCCGAGCTTCGGGATCTCTCCTTCTAGTTTCAACGCACCGTTCGCCAGCGCGTCGGGAATGGTGAGCTTGCGCATCACGATCTGGTCCATCGTGGCGCGCGTCGTCGTGACGGACACATCGGCGTTCGCCGCCGTCTCGCCCATGCGATGCGTGAGCGTGCTGTGCTTCAGGGTGAGCGCCAGCGTCTCGTTGCGATCGGTGAAACGCCAGTTGACGACCAGCGACTGTCCCGCCGCCTTCGCCGCGTCGAGACGGATCGACAGCATGTCGAAGAAGACGTCGCTGGTGAGGCCCGCCAGCGTGTCGGCGCTCATGCCGGGACGCACCGGTATCTGGAAGACGCCATGGCGCAGCTCCTGCGCGCCGTAGAGGAAGGCGTTGCGCCACGTAGCGGACTCCGCCTGGTAGCCCATCTGCTCCAGCGCATCGGCGCAGAGCCCGCGAGCCTCCTTGTTGTTCGGCTCGGCGTAGACGATTTCCTTCATGACCTGGGCGACCCAGCGGAACTCGCCCCTGGCGAAGTCCAACCGCGCCTTCTCGATCACCGCGGCCGCGCCGCCCATGTATTCGACGAACTTCTTCGCGGCCGGCGCCGGCGGCAGAGGATGGAGGTTGCACGGGTTGCCGTCGTACCAGGAGAGATAGCGCTGGTAGACCGCCTTCACATTGTGGCTGACCGATCCGTAATAGCCGCGCGCCGACCAGCGCTCGGCAAGACCGGGCGGCAGGTCGATCACCTCGGCGATCTCGGCCGGACGCCAGCCGCGATTCATGTAGCGCAGCGTCTGGTCGTGGATGTGCTTGTAGAGGTCGCGCTGGGCCTCGAGGTAGTCGATGATCTTCGAATTGCCCCAAGTCGGCCAGTGATGCTGGCCGATCAGGATCATGGTCTTCGGCCCGTACATGGCGATGGCGTCGCCGATATACTTGGCCCAGATGCGCGGATCGCGCGCTACGGCGCCCCGCAGCGGGATGAAGTTGTGCAGCAGCGGGCAGGCATTCTCCGCCATGTTGAGCACGCCGAGCTGCGGATAGAACATGTGCATCTCGGCCGGCGCCTCGGTCTCGGGCGCGAGCTGGAAGACGATCTCGATACCGTCGATCGTGTGCGTCTCGACCGCCTTGGAAATCGACTGCGTCGGCGCGATCAGGCCCGGCGTGCCGCGCGCCACGCTCTTGCCGAGGCCGGCATCGACCTGGCCACGGGCGCCGCGCGGCAGCATCGTGCCGAACTGGAATTGCGCGCGACGCGACATTGGCGGTCCCGCCAGCACGTTCTCGCCCGAGATGGCTTCCATGAATCCGGCCGGCGCGATCACCCGCACTTTACCGGCCTTCACATCAGCCTCGTCGACCACGCCGCGCACGCCGCCGTAATGGTCGATATGGCTGTGGGTATAGATCACGGCGAGGACCGGCTTGTGCGGCCGGTGCGCGTAGTAAAGGTCGAGCGCGGCGCGCGAGACCTCGGCGGTCGTCAGCGGGTCGATCAGGATCAGGCCGCTGTCGCCCTCGATCACCGTCATGTTGGCGATGTCGAAGCCGCGCAGCTGGTACAGCCTGTCAGTGACCCTGAAGAGACCATTGGCGAGGTTGAGCCGCGCCATGCGCCACAGGCTGGGATTGACCGTGTTGGGCGCCAGCTCGCCGTCGATGAAGGCGTATTCGCCCAGGTTCCACAGGACCGTGCCGCCGCCGGTGCGGACGATGCCCTCCGGCACCGTGGCAATCAGCCCGCGCTTCACCGCCTCGAAGTCGGCGGTGTTCGAGAACGGCAGGTGCGCCGCCATCGCGGCATTGGCGGCCTTGGTTGCGGGTTCGGCGTCGCGTGCGGCGTCGAGGTGGGAGGATGGAACCGGAACGGCCGACGCGGACGCCATGAACCCTAGCCCTCGACCTTGATGTTGTTTTCCTTGACCACCTTGATCCATCGCTCGGTCTCGAACTTCACTCGATCGAGATAGGCCTGCGGCGTGCTGCCGGTCGTGAAGAAGCCCAGCTCGGCGAACCTCTTCTTCACGGCGGGATCCTTGAGCGTCTCAAGACAGAGCGCATTCAGCTTCTCGACGATGGGCGCCGGAAGACCCGCCGGTCCCACGAGCCCGAAGAAGGCCGCGCTCTCCAGGTCCTTCATGCCGAGCTCGGCCACGGTCGGAACGTCGGGGCAGACGGTCGAGCGTTCGGGCGACGCAACGGCGATGCCGGTGAGACGACCCGCCGCGACATGCGTGCCGGTCGGCAGCACGACGTCGATCATGATCGGCAGATGGCCGCCCATGACATCGCGCAACGCATCGGCCGCGCCCTTGTAGGAGACGCTCTCCAGGTTGAGTTTGTTGCGGGTGCGGAACAGTTCGCCCCACAGATGCGGCTGGTTGCCCATGCCCGACGTCGCGTAGCGCACGCGCTGCGGCTGCTTGTTCACCCACTCGGCGAACTCGGCATAGTTCTTGGCCGGCAACGCCTTGCCGTCGATCGCCAGGAGATCGGGGATGTCGACCAGGGTCGAGATCATCTGGAAATCCTTGAGCGGATCGAACGGCTGCTTGAGGCCGAGCGCGACATTGGTCGCCATCGTCGCGGCGCCCAACAGCAACGTATTGCCGTCCGGCTTGGCCTTGGCCACCGCGTCCATGCCGATGATGGTGTTGCCGCCGCCCTTGTTCTCGACGATCACCTGCTGGCCGAGCATCCCCGACAGCTTCTCGGCGACGATGCGGCCGGCCGTATCGGTCGAGCCGCCGGCCACGTAAGGCACCACCAGCCTTATCGGCTGGCTGGGCCAGGCCTGCGCCCGCACCGCGGAGGCGCCGACAATCGTCCAGCCGGCGGCGCCCGCCAGCACATTCCTTCTCTTGATCATGATCACACCCTCGAACGAACGCTAACCTTCGACCTTGATATTGTTGTCCTTCACCACCTTGGTCCACCGCTCGGTCTCGAACTTCAGCTTTTCGAGATAGGCCTCCGGGGTGCTGCCGGTCATGAAGAAGCCCAGTTCGCTGTACTTCTTGATGACTTCGGGATCCTTGATGATTTGCTGCACCAGCCCGTTCAGGCGGTCGACGATCGGCCGCGGCACGCCGGCCGGCGCTACGACGCCATAGAACACCGCGCTCTCCATATCCTTCATGCCGATCTCGGCGACCGTTGGAACGTCGGGACAGATCGTCGAGCGCTCTGCCGAGGCCACGACGATGCCGGTCATGCGGCCCGCCGCGACGTGGTTACCGGTCGGCAGCACGACGTCGATGATCACCGGCACATGGCCGCCCATCACGTCGCGCAGCGTGTCGGCCACGCCCTTGTAGGCGACATTCTCCATCTTGAGCCCGGTGCGGGCGCGGAACAGCTCACCCCACAGATGCGGCTGGTTGCCGACGCCCGACGTCCCGTAGCGCACCTTCTCGGGCTGCTTGTTCACCCATTCGACGAACTCAGCGAAATTGCGCACCGGCACGTTCTTGTTGACGGCGATCATGTCGGGAATGTCCGCCACCGTGGAGATCGGCTGGAAGTCCTTGAGCGGATCGTAGGGCTGCTTCAGGCCGAGCGCTGCGTTGGTCGCCAGCGTCGTCGTGCCGAGCAGCAGCGTATGGCCGTCGGGCTTGGACTTGGCCACCAGTTCCATGCCGATGATGGTGTTGCCGCCGCCCCTGTTCTCGACGATCACCTGCTGCCCGAGCAGCGCGCCCATCTTTTCGGCGACGATGCGGCCGGCCGTGTCGGTGGCGCCGCCAGGAATGTAGGGAACGACGATCTTGATCGGTTGGCTGGGCCAGGCCTGCGCCCGCACGGCCGAAGCCCCGACGATCGTCCAGCCGGCGGTTCCCGCCAGCACGGTACGCCTCTTGAGCATGATCCCACCCTCGCTTTGTTTTCTTGGGAGGCAGGATCGCAAACGCGCGACGGCCGCGCAATCAGGCGCGGCCGTCGATTATTGCAGTCGAACCGGCTACTCGGCGGGCTTGGGCGCCGCCGCGATGGCGTGCACGTCCTTCTCGCTGGGCAGCATCGACAGGGCCAGGAAGGAGCAGAAGGCGACGCCCGCCAGCACCGAGAGCAGCACGGGGAAGCCCGCATCCTTCACCGCCGGGCCGATCAGCGCCACGACGAAGGAGCTGACGCCGAAGCCGATCGCCAGGCGCACGCCGGTGACGCGGCTGCGCATGCGGTCGTCGATGTAGCGCACGATCATGGCGTCGGTGAACGGAATGGCGCCGAACACCAGCAACATGAAGGCGATGGCCGTGAGGAACAGCGCCCAGCCCTGGACCTGCGAGGCGATCAGGAACAGCGGCACCTGCAGCAGCACGATCGGCAGGTAGATGTTCTTCAGCGGATAGCGGTCGATCAACTTGCCGACCACAAGCTGCGCCAGCGAGGCCAGCGAGAAGATGACGAACAGCATCGTCGCCAGCACCGTCGGATCCTGCGCAAGTTCCCTGGCGCGGATGCTGAGCAGCTCGCCGTTTCCGTTGGTCGTGAAGTTGAAGATGATGCTGCCGGTCACCGCGGTGAAGGTCATGATCCCGAACACGCGCGCCATCACCGACGGCGGCAGGTCGAGCATCTTGGCCTTGCGCTTGGCTGGCGCCTCTTCCTCGCGCGGCACCAGTGCCACGAAGGCGACGGCGCAGATCAGGCAGATGACGCCCGGGATGATGAACGCCGCCTGCCAGCCGAAGCGCTGGGCGATGTAGACCGAGAGGCCAGCGGCGATGGCGATGCCCATGTTGCCGGCCAGGCCGTTCACGCCGATCGTGAAGCCGGGGTTCTTGGCCTTCTGGACCAGCATCGGAATGCCGACTGGGTGATAGATCGAGGCGAAGGCGCCCATCAGGGTCAGCGCCGCGCCGATCTGCCACTTGTTGCTGCAGAGCGCGATGATCAGCGCCGAGACCCCCATGCCGACGAAGAAGATCACCATCATGATCCAGCGGCCCCAATGGTCGCCGAGGCGGCCGCTCACGATCGAGCCGGCGCCAAACATGAAGAGTGCGCCATAATTGAAGGGAGTGAGCTCGGTCCACTCGACGCCCCAGACGCCGGCGATGACGCCCCAGGAATAGGCGAAGACCACCAGGATCCAGTGATCCATGGCGTGGCCGATATTGAGCAGGATCGAGGTGGGACTGCCGTGGCTCATCTTGTTGGTTCCTCCAGACCTGGCAGGGTAGGCGTGGCTCGCCTGTCTGTCTCGCGCTATAATGCCAACCAATGTCGCAAAACACCCAAGCCGATCCGCGCTCGACGAACCCGGAGGACTACCAGCGGGTGCCGCGGGCGGTCGCGGCCATGCCCAAGGATTTCGCCGACGGCTTCGAGATCGCGCCGCACCGCCATCGCCGCGCCCAGCTCATCTATGCGACGGCGGGCACCATGCGCATTTCGACGGAAGAGGCCGTCTGGGTGGTGCCGCCGCAGCGCGCACTGTGGATGCCGCCCGGCGTGCGTCATTCCATCGTGATGTCGGGCGACGTGACCATGCGCACACTCTATCTGCGCCAGGACGCGGCCGAAGGCATGCCCGAGGTCTGCCGGGTGCTGCACATCTCTCCCCTGCTGCGCGAGCTGATCGTGCGGGCGACCGAAATGCCGGTGCATTACGACGAGCGCGGCGCCGCCGGCCATGTCGAGGCGCTGATCCTCGACGAGCTGCACCACGAACCGTCGCTACCGCTGCAATTGCCCATGCCGCGCGACAAGCGGCTCCAGCGTCTCTGCTCCGCCCTGCTGGCGGCTCCCGGCGATCAAAGGACCCTCGAGGAATGGGCGGGTTGGGCGAATGCCAGCCCCCGCACCCTCGCCCGCCTGTTCGTGACGGAGACCGGCCTGACCTTCGGGGCCTGGCGCCAGCAGGCGCGCGTCCTCGAGGCGATGGGCCGGCTAAGCGGCGGCCAGGCCGTGACCGATATCGCCCTCGACCTTGGCTATGACAGCGTCAGCGCCTTCAGTGCGATGTTCCGCCGGGCGGCAGGCGTGTCGCCCAGCGCCTATCGCCCTTCACGCTAAAAGCCCTGTGTGTTGTGAGGGGATTTTGCATGCCATTGCAAATGGTTAGCAAAGAAGATTGCTTGACGCTGAAGGGTAATAATCCCCCAATGCGCCCCCTGTTTAGGGTAATCTAAATCGTCGTTTACCGGAGTGTGTCGCTACTCCCCGCCGCCGCTTGGAGTTTATGTTGAAGCCGACCGATATCGCCAATCCCGACTACTTCCATAAGGTCGTCGATTGCCAGTGGGCATGTCCTGCCCACACGCCAGTCCCCGAGTACATCCGGTTGATCGCGCACGGACGCTATTCCGACGCGTACATGATCAACTGGAAGTCCAACGTCTTCCCGGGAATCCTCGGCCGCACCTGCGACCGCCCCTGCGAGCCGGCGTGCCGGCGCAGCCGCGTCGAAGACGAGAACCTCGTGAAGGGAAAGAAGGAGCCGGTCGCGATCTGCCGGCTGAAGCGCGTCGCCGCCGACTACAAGGACGACGACGACATCAACGCCAAGATGCCCAAGGCGCCGGAGAAGAACGGCCGGCGGATCGCCTGCATCGGCGGTGGCCCCTCGTCGCTCACGGTCGCGCGCGACCTTGCCGTGCTGGGCTACGAGATCGTCATCTACGACCAGGATCCCAAGCTCGGCGGCTTCATCCGCACGCAGATCCCGCACTTCCGCCTGCCCGAATCGGTGATCGACGAGGAAGTCGGCTACATCACCGGCATCGGCAACGTCGAGTTCCGCCACCAGAGGGTCGACTCGCTGAAGGCCGTGCTGGCCGAAGGCTATGACTCGGTGTTCGTCGGCTCCGGCGCACCGCGCGGCCGCGACCTCGACGTGCCGGGCCGCAAGGAAGCCGCCGCCAACATCCATATCGGCCTCGACTGGCTGTCGTCCGTCTCGTTCGGCCACATCACCAAGGTCGGCAAGCGCGTGATCGTGCTGGGCGGCGGCAACACCGCGATGGACTGCTGCCGCACCGCCCGCCGCCTGGGCGGCGAGGACGTGAAGGTGATCGTCCGGTCCGGCTTCGACGAGATGAAGGCCTCGCCCTGGGAAAAGGAAGACGCGATCGGCGAGGATATTCCCATCCTCAACATGCTCGTTCCGAAGGAAGTCCGCCACGAGGGCGGCAAGATCAAGGGCGTGCTGTTCGAGAAGGTGGTCGCCAAGTACGACGACAAGGGCCGCCGCAGTCTCGTGCCGTCGGGCGAGCCCGACGAGTTCCACGAGTGCGACGACGTCCTGGTGGCGATCGGCCAGGAGAACGCCTTCCCGTGGATCGAGAAGGACGCAGGCATCGAGTTCGACAAGTGGGGCCTGCCCCAGCTCAACGAGAAGACTTTCGGCAGCACGCATCCGAAGGTGTTCTTCGGCGGCGACGCGGCCTTCGGCCCGAAGAACATCATCTGGGCGGCCGCGCACGGCCATGACGCCGCGATCTCCATCCACAAGGTGCTGATCGGCGAGAACCCCGAGGAGCGTCCTGCCCCCGGCGTCAACGTCGCCAGCCAGAAGATGGGCATCCACGAGTGGAGCTACGATAACGCCCCCACCATCGACCATCGCCTGAAGGTTCCGCATCGCCCCAAGAAGGAAGCGCTGAAGGACATCATGGCCGAGGTCGAGCTGGGCTTCGATCCGCAGCTTGCCTTCAAGGAAGCGCAGCGCTGCCTGAACTGCGACGTCCAGACGGTGTTCAGCGGCCAGCTCTGCATCGAATGCGACGCCTGTGTCGACATCTGCCCGATGGACTGCATCACCTTCACCGAAAACGGTGAGGAGAAGGAGCTGCGCCTGCATCTGACGGCGCCGGCGATGAATCCGACGCAGGATCTCTATATCGGTGACGGCCTCAAGACCCAGAGGGTCATGGTCAAGGACGAAGATGTCTGCCTGCATTGCGGGCTGTGCGCCGAGCGTTGCCCGACCGGCGCATGGGACATGCGCAAGTACTACATGGAAATGACACAAGCGGAGCACGCATGCCGCAAGCAATAGCCGCCGTTAACGACTTCGTCGTCAAGTTCGCGAACGTCAACGGATCCGGATCGGCCTCGGCGAACGAGCTGTTCGCCCGCTCGATCCTGCGCATGGGCGTGCCCGTCAGCCCGCGCAACATCTTCCCGTCGAACATCCAGGGACTGCCGACCTGGTACGAGGTGCGCGTCACCGAGAAGGGCTATCTCGGCCGTCGCGGCGGCGGCGTCGACATGATGGTGGCGATGAACCCGCAGACCTGGGCGGAGGACGTGAAGGAGATCGAGCCGGGCGGCTATCTCTTCTACGACTCGACCAAGCCCATGCCGGCGTCGATGTTCCGCGAGGACATCAACGTGATCGGCGTGCCGCTGACGGCGATCACCAACGCCACCTACTCCGACCCGCGCCAGCGCCAGCTCTTCAAGAACATCATCTATGTCGGCGCGCTCTCGGTGCTGCTCGACATCGACGAGAAGGAAATCCAGCGGCTGTTCGGCGAACAGTTCAAGGGCAAGGAAAAGCTGATCGACTCCAACGTCAAGGCGATGAACCTTGGCCGTGACTGGGTGAAGCAGCATGTCGATCCGGAGCTGGTGAAGATCAAGGTCCGCCACGCCGACAATGTCGGCGACCGCATCTTCGTCGAGGGCAACAGCGCGGCCGCGCTCGGCGCCGTCTATGGCGGCGCCACGGTCTGCGCCTGGTATCCGATCACGCCGTCTTCCTCACTGGCCGAGGCCTTCCAGGCCCATTGCAAGAAGTTCCGGCACGACAAGGAGACCGGCAAGGCCAAGTACGCGATCGTGCAGGCCGAGGACGAGCTGGCCTCGATCGGCATGGTGATCGGCGCGGCCTGGAATGGTGCCCGCTCCTTCACCGCGACCTCCGGCCCCGGCATCTCGCTGATGACCGAGTTCATCGGCCTCGCCTACTTCGCCGAGGTCCCGGCGGTGCTGGTGAACGTGCAGCGTGGCGGTCCCTCGACCGGCATGCCGACGCGCACGCAGCAGTCGGACCTTCTGGGCTGCGCCTACGCCTCCAACGGCGACACCAAGCACGTGCTGCTGTTCCCCGAGGATCCGCGCGAGTGCTTCGAGTTCACCGCCGACGCGCTCGACCTCGCCGACCGGCTACAGACGCCGATCTTCGTCATGACCGACCTCGACATCGGCATGAACCATCGCCTGTGCAAGCCGTTCGCCTGGGACGAGAACCGCGTCCTCGACCGCGGCAAGGTGATGACGGCCGAGGATCTCGACGCGGGCAAGACCTTTGGCCGCTACCTCGACGTCGACGGCGACGGCATCCCGTTCCGCACCTATCCGGGCACGCACCCGACCAAGGGCTCCTACTTCACGCGCGGTACGACCAAGGACGAGTTCGCGCGCTACTCAGAGGAAGGCCCGGTCTATGTGCGCAACATGGAGCGCCTGCAGAAGAAGTGGGAGACCGCGAAGAAGATCGCGCCGCAGCCGCTGCGCTATTCCTCGCCCAAGCCGACCCGCTTCGGCGTGATCTATTTCGGCTCGACGAGCCCGGCGATGGACGAGGCGCTCGACCATCTCGAGGCCGACGGCCATCACGTCAACGCGCTGCGCGTGCGCTCCTTCCCCTTTGCGCAAAGCGTCGAGGATTTCATCCACGAGCACGACCGCGTTTTCGTCGTCGAGCAGAACCGCGACGCGCAGCTCCGCACCATGCTGCTCAGCGAATACACGCTCGACGCGCGCAAGATCGTGCCCGTCCTGCACTATGACGGCACGCCGATCACGGCGCGCTTCATCGCGACCGACATCGCCAAGAAGCTCGGTCAGTTCAAGGTTGTCTCGTTCGACAAGGCCGCGTCATGACCTACATCGCCAAGCCCCGTCTCCATCACCCCTCGCTGGTCAAGAACAAGGCGGGCTACACCCGCCGCGACTACGAGGGCGCCGTCTCGACGCTCTGCGCCGGCTGCGGCCACGATTCGATCAGCGCCGCCATCATCCAGGCCTGTTACGAGCTCGACATCCTGCCCCATCAGGTCGCCAAGCTCTCGGGCATCGGCTGCTCGTCGAAGGCGCCGACCTATTTCGTGGGCGCCAGCCACGGCTTCAACACCGTACACGGCCGCATGCCGTCGGTGATGACCGGCGCCAACCTCGCCAACCGTGACCTGATCTACATGGGCGTGTCGGGCGACGGCGACTCCGCCTCGATCGGCCTCGGCCAGTTCGCCCACGTCATGCGGCGCGGTGTGAACATGACCTACATCGTCATGAACAACGGCGTGTACGGCCTGACCAAGGGCCAGTTCTCCGCCACCGCCGACAAGGGCTCGATCAGCAAGAAGGGAGTCGCCAACTCCGACTCCTCGATCGACATGGTGTCGCTGGCCATCCTGATGGGCGCCACCTTCGTCGGCCGCTCCTTCTCGGGCGACAAGCATCAGCTCGTACCGCTGATCAAGGCGGCGATGGACCACAAGGGCGCCGCCTTCCTCGACGTCATCAGCCCCTGCGTGGCCTTCAACAACCATCCGGGCTCGACCAAGAGCTACGACTATGTGCGTGAGCACAACGAGGCGCTGAACCGCATCGACTTCATCGAGACCCGCGAGGAGATCACCACAGACTACGAGCCGGGCTCCATGAAGATCGTGCAGCAGCATGACGGCTCACTGCTGCGCCTGCGCAAGCTCGGCGAGGAGTATGATCCGTCCGACAAGGTCTCGGCGATGAAGCGCATCCAGGAAGGCATGCACGCCGGCGAGGTCGTGACCGGCCTCCTCTACGTCGATCCGACGCCGAGCGACCTGCACGCCAACCTGAACACGGTCGACGTGCCGTTGAACTCGCTGAACGCCCCGGAACTCTGCCCCGGCACCTCGGCGCTCGACAAGATCAACGCCAGCCTGCGTTAACCCATACGCCGAGAGTAAAGCGAGCGCGCCCTGCAGGGCGCGCTCTTTTGATTCTAGAGGTCGACCCTCTCCTCGGCGACCGACTTGCGCTTTTCCATGTTGAAGCGCCCGGCATAGATCGGCCTTTCGCCGGTCGTCGGGCCGGGATACTGCACGATCAGGATCTCGCCGCCGGTCTCGGTCCTGAATTCGCCCTCGAAATGCGGATCGGGGTGATAGAGCATCGTGCCCGGCGTGCAGGTGCGTCCGTCGATCGTGAAGTCGCCCTTCAGCACCAGCCAGACCTGCGCGAAGCCGTGATAGTGCTCGGGATGATAGGCGCCCGGCTCCAGCCGCAGGATGCCGGCATTGGGCTGGGTCGGGTCCTCGGGCCGGGGATGGAACAGCATCTTGCCGGTCTCGCCCGGCCAGCGAATCGTCTCCCATTCGATCTCGTCGAGATGGCGCACCTGGTAGGGCTTGTGATCGCGTCGCGAGGCTTCGCGCGTCGTATCCAGCGCCGCGTTGGCCGCCGCCGTGTCGGGAACATGCTTGCTCATGGCTTGCTTTCCTCCTTCTTCATTGACGAGAGATGCCACCAATCCGGCACGTCGGCCGCATCGGCGGGCTTCGCCACCGACATCAGCACCTGCGCCTGCCCGCGCCCGGCATTCTCGGCGCGATGCGGCTGCTGCGAATCGATCAGGATGCCGTCGCCTGCCTTCAGCCGGTACGTCGCGTCGCCGACATGGAACAGCACCTCGCCCGACAGCACGTAGCAGTGCTCCTGCCCGGGATGGGACACGGTCCCCTCCATGCCCTTGGCGCGCGGGAAGACGAGATGAAAGACCTCCATCCGGTCGAGCGGTGCGCCGCCGCCAAGATGGCGCCAGCGATAGCCTGTCGCCGCCGCCTCCTGCAGCCCGCCCTCGCCGGCGCGATGCACGGCGACCTTGGTCTTGGCCGGCGCGCCGTCGTTGGGGAACAACTCGTGCAGCCCCAGTCCCAGCACGTCGGCGAGCTGGATCAGGTTGGCGATCGAGGCCGCCGCCTGGCCACGCTCGAGCTTCGACAGAAACCCTTCCGAAACCCCGGCGCGGCCCGCCACATGCGCCAGAGTGAGGCGGGCGCCCGTCCGCGCGGCGCGCAGGCGGCGGCCGATGTCGCGTGTCGTCTCGGCGATGCGGTCGGCTGATTTGCTCATCCTTTCCGCATAGGCCGGACTTTCCTGTAAGGCAAGTTCTCTTTCTCCACTGGCACGCCCTGGAATCGCGTAGGCTCTGCCCATGGACGACACCGCGACAGGCTTCCACCTCGGCGAGGCCGGCTTCTTTCCCTGGGGTACGCGTTTCGATGCCGTGATCCCGGACTTCGAGGGGACGGGCTATGCCCGCCGCACCCTGCCCTGCGCCGAAGCCTACGGCTTCGTCACATGCTCGGCCGAACCGTCATCGCCGCGGCCCGACCGGCCGGTCCTGACCGTCACCTACGAGTTGGCCACCACCGCCAAACCCTCCAGGGACCTGTTCGCCCAGCTCGTCATCCGCCTCGGCGCCCCTCACAAGATCAAGCGCGACGAGCTTTCCCCCTATGCAAGCTCGCCCGATCATGTCGTGCTGTACGCCAACTGGAAAACGGCCGATGGCATCCCCATCGCCCTCTCCCTCTCCGGCGCGCCGCGCGCCACGGAGTTCGGCGACAGCGCCGGCTCGCTCTATCTGAGCTGGGGCAATCTCGAGGCAGCCGCCGAGCCCTGGATCAAGGAGTGGCATGCCAACAACGGCGAGGTCGCGCGCGCGGCGCAATCGATTGGCAAGATCGAAGCCTTCTTCGTCGGCTACGACGTGAAAGCGAGCGACGCCGACGATCCGCGCCGAATCGCCAACCGATGCCTGAACTCGCCCGAATTGCTCGACACGCCAAAGTCGATCGCGGATCCGCTCGGCGACAAGGGCTTCGCGCTATGGAGCGACGCGGCGGGCCAGCGCTGGCATCTCTCGACCGCGGCCTGCACCGTCGTGCTGGGCCAGCCCGACACTTCGGTGGTGAAGGTCGCCAGCATCGAACCAGCGCGTGGCGGCGGCTACGCCTCCATCGACATCGGCTCCTGGTGGGTGCGCGACGCGTGGAAGTCGCGCTCGATCGAAGAGGCCGTCCGCGCCCTGAAGCGCGTGCCCGGCCTCACCATCGAGCGC
The DNA here is from genome assembly GCF_058803965.1 of Reyranella sp. GW821-FHT14A01. Taxonomy (NCBI): domain Bacteria; kingdom Pseudomonadati; phylum Pseudomonadota; class Alphaproteobacteria; order Hyphomicrobiales; family Reyranellaceae; genus Reyranella; species Reyranella sp. GW821-FHT14A01. Next base: position 3,182 of record NZ_JBXAPM010000015.1, on the reverse strand, counting down.
TACTCAGGGCACGACGCCTAGAACGCCCGTCTCGCCCGGCGCGCGCTTCAGCGAAAGATGGGTCGCGTGCCACTGGCGCAGCGACGGCCGATGGCCGATCGAGACGACCGTGGCCTGCGGCAGCCGCTCCTTCAGCACGCCGTAGACCGCCGCCTCGTTGGCCTCGTCGAGCGAGGCCGTCGCCTCGTCGAGGAACAACCAGTCGGGCTTGAAGACCAGGGCCCGCGCGATGGCCAGCCGCTGCTGCTCGCCGCCCGACAGGATGTTGCTCCAATGCGCCTCCTCGTCGAGGCGGCTCGCGAGGTGGCCGAGCCGCGCCGCTTCCAGCGCCTGCACGATCTCGGCATCGCTCGCCGTCGAGTTCTCGTCGGGATACTTCACCGCGTCACGCAGGGTCGCGATCGGGATGTAGGGCTTCTGCGGCAGGAACAGCACGCGCGCGCCGGCCGGGATCAGCACCCGCCCGTGCCCGAACGGCCAGATGCCGGCCAGTGCCCGGAACAGCGTGCTCTTGCCCGAGCCGCTGGTGCCGGAGATCAGCGTCCACGCGCCCTTGGGCAGGGTGAGGTTCAGGTCCTTGAGCAAGGTCTGCCCATTGGGCAATTCGAGATCGATGCCGCTGGTGCCAACATCGGCGCGACCGGTCTCGGCCAAAACCGTGATCTGCTCCGCCGGCTTCTCGTCGATCGCGGTCTGCAGGCCCTTCAACCGGTCCATCACCGCCCGCAGCTCGGCCACGTTGGTGTAGTTGTCGACGAAGAAGGACAGCGCCGTCTGGACCTGCCCGAACGCCTGCGCCGTCTGCATGACCACGCCCAGCGTGATGGCGCCCGCGAAGAAGCGCGGCGCCGTCACGATGTAGGGGAAGATGATCGCCAGCTGCCCGTAGCCGATCTGGTAGAAGATCAGCTGCGTCTCGGTGACCAGCACGCGCCAGGCATTGTTGAAGACGTCGGTGAATTTCTCTTCCAGCACCGCATTCTCGCGCGGCTCGCCACGATAGAGCGCAATGCCCTCGGCATTCTCGCGCACCCGCATCATGCCGAAGCGGAAGTTCGCCTCATAGCGCTGCTGCAGGAAGTTGAGTGGGATCAATCGGCGGCCGACCAGGTTGGCCAGCCACGTACCGAGGAAAGCGTAGATCAATGCCGCCCAGACCATGTAGCCTGGGACCACCACATCCAGCCCGATAGACGAAAGCGACACTGGCCCAGACAGCCGCCACAGGATGACCAGGAATGCTACCAGCGTCGCCACGGCGCTGATCAAGCCCAGCAGCAGGGTCATGGTGTAGAGACCAAGTAGCCGCAGATCCTCGGCGATGCGCTGGTCAGCATTGTCGACCTTGCGTTCGAGCTCGATGCGGTAATAGCCACGCCCATCCAACCAGTGGTCGAGATAGTGACCCGTCAGCCATCGCCGCCACCGCAGGCGCAGATAGGGGCTGACCAGCCCCCGTGCGACCCCGAAGGCGATAAACAGTGCGGCGATCCAGCCGAAATTAATCATCTCGGTCCAGAACGCCGCTTCGTTCTTGTTCTCCAGACTGTCGTAGAAGCGCCGGTTCCATTCGCTGAAGGCGACATTGACCTCCACACTCGCCAGCGTGAGCCCGATCGCGCCCACGAGCAGGGCGATGGCGATCCAGCGCTCCTCCGACCGGAAGTATGGGATCACCAGCCGCCACCAGTCGACGAAGTAGGAACTCACGCTCTTCATGCAGGAAATCCTTTCGGGCGGCACACTGCCGAGACAGGGCGACGATGACAACGGCGCGCGCGGCGGCTATAGCGCGGCACAATGGATACGACCACACTCGCTTCCCGCCGCGCCGCAGTCGATGTGATGATGGCCTGCCTCGACAAGGGCCAGCCGCTCGATGATGCACTGACCCAGCATCGCGGCTTTGCCGCCCTCGACCCGCGCGATCGCGCCTTCGTGCGCCTGCTGCTGGCCACCACCCTGCGCCACCTGGGCGAAATCGAGGGCGTGCTGTCCGGCCTTATCGAGAAGCCGCTGGAGGGCGCCAACGCGGTCGGCCGCCAGGTCCTGCGCCTGGGCGCCGCCCAGCTGATGTTCCTCGGGACGCCGCCGCACGCCGCCGTCGATACGTCGGTGCGCCTGGTCGAGGAGGCCGGCCTGCATCACCTGAAGGGCCTGGTGAACGCCGTGCTGCGCCGGATCTCGCGCGACGGCGACGCCCTGCTGGTCGATCGCGACCCGGCCCGCCTCAACACGCCGCGCTGGCTGTGGGAGAGCTGGATCCACGCCTATGGCGAGGATGCGACGCGCGCCATTGCGTCCGCGCACCTCAGCGAGGCGCCGCTCGACCTCACCGTCCGTCGGGATGCCGATTTCTGGGCGGGCCAGCTCGAGGCCGAGAAGCTGCCGACCGGCACCTTGCGGCGGACGGGCGGTGGCCACATCGCCGAGCTGCCGGGCTTCGCCGAGGGGACATGGTGGGTGCAGGACGCCGCAGCCGCCCTGCCGGCGCGGCTCTTGGGCGACATCACCGACAAGCGCGTCGCCGATCTCTGCGCCGCCCCGGGCGGCAAGACGATGCAGCTCTGCGCCGCCGGTGCCCAGGTGACGGCCGTCGACATTTCGGCCCGCCGCATGACCCGCCTCGGTGAAAATCTCGCGCGCGCCGGCCTGTCAGCCAATCTCGTGACAGCCGATGCGAGCAAGTGGACGCCCGAGGAGAAGTTCGACGCCATCCTGCTCGACGCACCCTGCTCCGGCACCGGCACCCTGCGCCGCCATCCCGACATCGCCTGGCTGAAGGACGAGGAAGATGTCGCGCGACTGACCGTGACGCAGGACCGCCTGCTGGTGCGCGCCCTCGATATGCTGAAGCCTGGCGGCACCCTCGTCTATGCGGTCTGCTCGCTGCAGGAGGACGAAGGCGTCGAGCGGATCAACGGCCTGCTGGTCCGCAACCCTCAGGTAAAACGCATGCGCGTGACGCCCGAGGAACTGCCCGGCCTCGAAGACGCCATCACCCCGCGGGGCGACGTCCGCACGTACCCTTTCATGTGGGCCGACCGCGGCGGCCTCGACGGGTTTTATATCGCAAGACTCACCACAGCCTGATTCTTTGCTGGGGGCGCGCCACTCCAGTGGCGCGTTCCAGACTCCAGAGCTGTCTCTTCTCCCCATCTGACGCTGCCGACGATTGTCTC
>NZ_JBXAPM010000014.1:0-185782 GCF_058803965.1 Reyranella sp. GW821-FHT14A01 | reverse complement strand
CCACTCCAGTGGCGCTCAAGATCAGCAAGACATGAGCGCCACTGGAGTGGCGCGCTCCATTGAGGGGCCTAATACCTGAAGGTCAGGTTGATCGAGCCGAACTGCGTGATGCGATCGCGTTCGAAGAACTCCGGCGTGCGCAGGATCTGCGTGTAGGAGAGTCGCATGCCGCGCCACAGGATCGCCAGTCCCGCCTGCACCTCGCCCACGAACGGACGATGCGAGACGCGCTGGCTGAAGCCGTCGGTGTTGCCGTCGAGAAAGATGTTGCGGGCCACCGCCTGGCCGTCGAAGCCCGCGAACAGGTACCAGCCGAAGCTGCCGTCGCCGATGAAGGCATCCGATCCCGGCAGGGCCGGCCGGGCGCGTGTCGGCCCGAAATCGTCCCGCAGGTTCTTGCCGATGCGCGCCGTGCCGCCGACGCTGCCATAGGTCGCGACATTGCCGACCGCCACGGCGGCGCGCGGGATGAAATCCACCTCCAGCTTGGGATTCTCGATCAGCACGGCACGGCCGGTCCGCCAGCGCCGCTCGAAGGTGAGATTGATCGTGGGTTCGTTGTGGAGCTGGTTGGCCCAGCCGTAGGCCTGTGCCACGCCGATCAGCCGGTGGAAGTTGTTCTGCACGAACTCCCCGCCCGCGGCGGGACCGATCACGCCGACGTCGAGCTGCAGCGTGTCGAGCCGCATCGGCTCGTCCATACCCGTTTTGTTATCGTGACGCTTGTATGTGTACTGCAGCGCGAAGCTCGCATAGAGCCAGGCCGCATAGGGCCGGTCGTTGTAGATCGGGTACGACACATAGGTGTTCTCGGGCGTATAGATGTTCTGGCCGGCCGAGACAGCGATCCTGCGGATCACCGAATCGGCGGCGGCCTCGCCCAGGAAGGTTGGAACGGTGGTCATCGCCACGATGCCCTGTGGCATCTCGGTGATGGCGGGCGACAGCCAGCCGACCCGGAGGCCGCTCGTATAGTCGCGGTCCGACGTGCCGAACCGGTTGAAGACGTCGTTCTCGACCTGGAAGGTGTAGATGCTGCGTTGCTCGTCCTCGGTCGCCGAGGGCCGCGGCGGCGGCTTGGTCTCGTCGGAGGACTGGGCGCTGGCCGGAACGGCAGCGGCGACAAGAGTAGCCATCGCCAAAGCGATGGTCTTGGCGAGGCGATGATGCATTCCCGCGGGAACGCACCTCCTGCCCGCTGGTTGCGCCTAGCGGACGTTGACGGGAGCGGCGCGATCCCACAGGTCGGCCCGCCACCACACGGCGATCAGCAGCGTGAAGACGATGCCCAGCACGCTGTAGAAGGTTCCCGTCGCCGTAAAGCCGGTCCATTCGACCAGCGGTCCCGACAGAAGAAGGCCCAGCGGCATTCCGTAGACCGCCAGCATGCGCACGCCCATGACGCAGCCGCGCAGCGCGGGATTGGTGACGCGCAGCAGGATCACCGCCATCGGGATCATGCAGAAGCTCTGGAAGAAGCCCGAAACGAACAGGACCACCTCACCCGGCAGCGGCTCGGTGATCCAGGAAAAGACGAGATTGCACGCCAGCCAGACCAGGGTGCAGACGATCATGGTGCGCGCCGGCCTTATATGGGCGCCGTACATCGACACGAGGATCGAGCCCACCAGCGCGCCGCCCGCGAAGCAGGCGATCAGCCAGCCCAGCCCGGTCTGGTCCATGCCGTAAACGTCCTTGGCGACGTAGGCCAGCATCGAACCGGTCAGCGGATAGGCCGCGAAGTTCACCAGGAAGGCCAGCAGCATCACGGCGCGCACGACCGGCGTCGACCAGACATAGGCGAAGCCCTGTCGCAGGGCACCGAGCGCCGACAGAGCGACCTCGCCCTCGCTCAGGATGCGCAGGCGGCGAATACCCACGCCGAACGTGAGCGTCAGGCAAAGGGCGTAGACGCCGCAGACCGCCACGTAAGCCAGGCCGGAGCCCAAGGCCGCGACCAGGGTGGCCCCCGACAGGGCGCCGATAATGCGGGCGGAATCGGCGGTTGTCCGCGACACGCCCATGGCCCGCATCAGGTAGTCGGCCGGCATGGTCTCGCCGACCAGCAGGTTGCGCAGCGTGATGTCGGAGGGCCGGATCAGCCCCATGATGGTGGCCAGGATGAACACCGGCACCGGCGACGCCAGATCCGTCAGGAACAGGACCGTAAGGCAGACTGCCAGGATGAGGTACCCGGCCCGCATCAGGAGCAGGACGTTGCGGTTGCCGATCCGGTCGCCCGCCATCCCGAACAGGGGCGAGATCAGCGTGCCGAGGAACTGCAGGGAGCCGAACACCGCCAGCGCCAGCACCGAGCCGGTCGAGACCAGCACGAACCAGCCGAGGATGACGCCTTCCATCTCGAAGGCCCAGGAGGCCAGAAGGTCAGCCGGCCACTGGAACCGGAAGCTCCGAATCTGGAAAGGCGCCAAGGCGGGCGCACGCGCGATGAGGCTCACGTCTTGTTTGTTCCCTCCCCCTGCGCCTTCAAAGGAGCGCTTCGGGCGGAGTGAACGTGCGCGTTCACGCCACGGACTGCAATAATCGCGTCGGCATGGCCCATCCGCACTAATGGCCGGGCTTGGCCTCAGAAAACCCTAATTCTTGTGGCTCTATTCCGTCATCCCACCTGTGAATATCAGTCGCGCCCGGTTGCGTTGCGGTGCGGCTCAGCGCATTGTGACAGTGGATGCCGTCAAGCGGTAAGTGGGTCTAGAACCGCGCGCGGGGGTTTTGCCTTGGAGAAGTCCGCGATGGGCGGTGCCGTGAAGCGTACGAAGTTTCATCTGATCCTGATCAAGCCGACTCATTACGACGATGACGGCTATCCGATCACTTGGCTCCGGTCGCACATCCCCTCCAATACCCTGGCCGCCCTCTACGGGCTGGGCGAGGATTGCCGTCGCCGTGAAGTGCTGGGCCCGGACGTCGACATCATCATCCACCCGATCGACGAGACCAATACACGCGTCCGCCCCGACCGCATGATGGCCAAGATCGAGCGCAGCGGCGGCAAGGGCCTGATCTGCCTGGTCGGCGTGCAGACCAACCAGTTCCCGCATGCCGTCGATCTTGCCCGCAAGTTCCTGAAGGGCCGCTTCCCCGTCGCGATCGGCGGCTTCCACGTGTCGGGCTGCCTGTCGATGCTGCCGGTGATCCCGCCGGAGATCCAGGAAGCCATGGACATGGGCGTCTCCATGTTCGCCGGCGAGGCCGAGGAAGGCCGCTTCGACCTGGTGCTGCGCGACGCCATGAACGGCACCATGAAGCCGCTCTACAACTACATGGACGACCTGCCGGGTCTCGAGGGCGCACCGACCCCGAGCCTGCCGCCGTCGGCGCTGTCGCGCAACGAAGGCGGCATGTCGAGCTTCGATCTCGGCCGCGGCTGCCCGTTCCAGTGCTCGTTCTGCACCATCATCAACGTGCAGGGCCGCAAGAGCCGTTTCCGCACCGCCGACGATCTCGAAGCGATCATCCGCGAGAACTACAAGCAGGGCATCACCGGGTTCTTCATCACCGATGACAACATGGCCCGCAACAAGCACTGGGAAGACTTCTTCGATCGGCTCATCGAGCTGAAGGAGAACGAGGGCATCCAGCTGTCCCTGATCATCCAGGTCGACACGCAGTGCCATCGCATCCCGAACTTCATCAACAAGGCGCGCTGGGCGGGCGTCTATCGCGTCTTCATCGGCCTCGAGAACGTCAACCCGGACAATCTGCTGGCCGCCAAGAAGCGCCAGAACAAGATCACCGAATACCGCAAGATGTTGCAGGCGTGGCACACCAGCGGCGCCTCGACCTGGGCCGGCTACATCCTGGGTTTCCCGGGCGACACGCGCGAATCGATCCTGCGCGACATGGAGATCATCAAGAAGGAGCTGCCGCTCGACATCCTCGAGCTGTTCATGCTGACGCCGCTGCCCGGCTCCGAGGATCACCAGACCCTGTGGAAGCAGGGCGTCTGGATGGACCCCGACCTCAACAAGTACGACGTCCATCATCGCTGCGTGCATCATCCCAAGATGAGCGACGCGGAGTTCGAGCAGGTCTATCGCGAGGCCTGGAAGTCCTACTACACGCCCGAGCATATCGAGACGGTGGCGCGCCGCCACGGCGCCATCCCCGGCCGCGACCCGGCCGAGCCCGCGCACTTCATGACCATGTTCAAGATCATGTTCGAGGCCGAGGGCGTGCATCCGCTGGAAGGTGGCGCGGTGCGCATGAAGTACCGCCTCGACCGCCGCCACGGCCTGCCGATCGAGCCGATCGGAGTGTTCCACCTCAAGGTGGCGCGCAACTTCTGGCACAAGCTCAAGATCTACGTCCGCCTCACCCTGGAGGGCCGTCGCATCGGCCGGATGGTCAGGAACGACCCGAAGCGGCTCGAATACACCGACCTCGCGCTGCAGCCGGTGATGGACGACGACATGGACAAGCTGTCGCTGTTCGCCGACACGGCGGGCGGCGGGGCGGCCGTCAACAAGCGCCGCGGCGAGGACCTTGCCCGCGCCAAGGTCGCAGCCCAGCAGAATCAGCAGCGCCTCGCCGCCGCGGAATAACCGCGCACGTCCCTGCGCCACTTCGGGCGGAGTAACCTCCGCCCTTTAGTGGCGTGCTCCGATGATTAGTGCACCACCGGCGGCTTCACCTCGCCGAGGCCGTCGGCATCCGTTGCCGAGATCGTCGTGCGCACCATCGAGCGTTCGCGTGCGTAGTCCCAGGGGCGGCCGCGATGGAGCATGGCGCGGTTGTCCCACATGACCGCGTCGCCCTGGCGCCATTTGTGGCTGTAGACGAACTCCGGCCGCGTCGCCTCGTCGAGGAGCTGCGCCAGGAGTTGGCGGGCATCGCGGTCGTCCATGCCGTCGATCGCATAGGCGTGGCTGGCGACATAGAGCGCACGCCGGTCGTTGCTCGGGTTGCGCCAGTTCAGCCGCCAGCGCACCGGCGGCAGCGCCTTGCGCTCCTCGGCATTGGCGAGGTCGGGATGGATCTGGTCGCGGCTATTGGCATAGGAATGAGTCGCCACCGCCGACTTCAGTTTCTCCTGCAGGTCGGCCGGCAGCCGTTCCCAGGCGAGCCGCGTCGAGGTGTATTCGGTCTCGCCGCCCGCATCCGGCAACACGCGCGCGGTCAGGACCGAGGCGAGCGCCGGCGTCTTCTTGAACGACGAATCGGTGTGCCAGAGCGCATTGGCCTTGGCCACCAGCACCTGGCGATGATCGGGCGGCACGATCTCGCCCTGCGCGCCGACATTGGTCAGGCGCGAATAGAAGCTGTTCTCGCCCACCGACGCTGCCTTGGTCAGCTCCAGCGGCCCGAAGGCGCGGCTGTAGGCGACCTGGATGTCATCGGCGATCTGCTGGTCGCGGAACACAAGGAGTGAATGCTTCTCGAAGGCGTCGCGGACTTCTTTGTATGCCTGGGCATCGATCGCGACGTCGAGCAGCGAGACGCCCTTCACCTCGACGCCGAAGCCATCGGCCAGCGGGACCAGTTCCATCGCGTTCCTCCTCGCGGTTTTCTTTGTGAGGCGATTTTATCGCACCGCCACAGGGGGCGGCTATAGTACGATTCCTGCATACGAGGCATTGCTGATACCCAGATGGCCGTCCGTTCTTCACCCGCTCCCCGCCTCGCCTTCGTGTGCGCGACCACGCCCGCGGCCCGCGAGGCCAAGGCCCGCCTCGAAAAGCTGTATGGATCGGCTTCCACCGCCGAGGCCGACATCATCATCGCATTGGGCGGCGACGGGCTGATGCTGCAGGCGCTGCACCGCAACATGCGGCGCCTGAAGCCGATCTACGGCATGAATCTCGGCACGGTCGGCTTCCTGCTCAACACCTACAAGGAAAACGGCCTGCTGCAGCGCCTGAGGAAGGCCCGGCAGGTGACGCTGACGCCGTTGTGCCTCGAGGCGACCGATACGCGCGGCAAGGTCTCGAAAGTCCTCGCCATCAACGAGGTGTCGCTGCTGCGCTCCAGCCGGCAGACCGCGCGCATCGCCGTATCGGTCGACGGCAAGAAGCGCCTGCCCGAGCTCCATTGCGACGGCGTGCTGGTGGCAACGCCCGCCGGCTCGACCGCCTACAACCTTTCGGCCCACGGCCCCATCCTGCCGCTGGGCGCCGGCCTGCTGGCGCTGACGCCCATCAACGCCTTCCGGCCGCGGCGCTGGCGCGGCGCGCTGCTGTCGCGCACCTCCAGGGTCGAGTTCACGATCCTCGATCCGAAGAAGCGTCCCGTGGCGGCAGCGGCCGATTCGGTGGAGATCGCCAACGTCGCCCACGTTGTCGTGACCGAGGCCATCGACACCCGCCTCACCCTGCTGTTCGATCCCGAGCACGATCTCGAGGAGCGCATCCTCAAGGAGCAGTTCGTTCCTTGAGCGGCAAGGACATCCCTTTCAAGCCCGAAAAGAAGAGGATCATCGGCCACGAGGGCTGGCAGCCGCTCGTGCTGGCGATCGCCATCGGCACCGTGGGCGGCTTCGTCTTCAACTGGCTGCGCATGCCGCTGGCCTGGATGCTGGGCGCCTGCGTCTTCTCGACGGTGGCCGCGTTCCTCGGCCTGCGCGTCGGCATGCGGGTGCGGCTGCGCCAGGGCATGATCATCATCCTGGGCGTGCTGCTGGGCTCGGGCTTCACGCCCGAGCTGGTGCAGCGGCTGGGCGAATGGGCGGTGAGCCTGTGCGTGCTCACCGGCATGACCATGACCGGCGCCACGCTCTGCTATGTCTGGCTGCGCACCGTCACGGACTGGGACAAGGTCACCTGCTACTTCGCCGCCATGCCGGGCGGGTTGAACGACATGACCATCATGGGCGGCGCCATGGGCGGCGACGAACGCTCCATTGCCCTCGCCCACGCGCTGCGCATACTCACCGTCGTGCTCACCATCCCGGTCTGGTACCGGCTGGTGAACGGCGCCCAGACCAGCGTGCTCACCATGGTGCACGGGCCCACGGGCAACGACTGGAAGGACTATGCGGTCCTCATCGGCTGCGGCATCGTCGGCGCTGTTGCAGGCCGGCTGCTGCGCCTGCCCGCCAGCTTCATGATGGGCCCGATGATCGTGAGCGCCATTGCCCATCTCGGCGGCCTCACCAACTCGCAGCCGCCGGGTTTCCTCGTCGCCGCGGCCCAGGTCGTGGTCGGCACCGGCATCGGCTGCCGCTTCGTCGGCGCCAACTTCGACAAGCTGCACAAAGAGATGGCGGCCTCGATCGGCGCCGCCTTCATCCTGATCGGCTGCGCCGTGGGCTTCGCGGAGATCACCTACGCCCTGACCGGCCTCAACCTCGACGCCACCGTGCTGAGCTACGCGCCCGGCGGTTTCGCCGAGATGAGCCTGATCGGTCTGGCGCTGGGCATCGAGGTCGCCATGGTGGCGACCCATCATCTCTTCCGGCTGTTCCTGATCATCATCACCGGTCCGATCGTCTTCCGGACGATCCTGAGGCGGGGCCGCCACTGATCGGGCTCCGCGACTGGCGCGCACCGATTTTCGCAGCATCCAGGCACTAAAAAGCCGAAATCGCCCCAGAGAGGGGGGAGTCCGTTTCGTTCGTTTCGTTTATTGCGTTTATTTCGTTTGCGCGCCCCGACTAGGCCCGCAGCGTGATGCCGCCGTCGACCACCAGCAGGTGGCCGTTCACATAGGCCGACTGGTCCGAGGCCAGGAACAGCGCCGCGTTGGCGGTGTCCCAGCCCGTGCCCATTTTGCCGGTCGGCGAGGCGCGGTCGCGGATGGCGATCATCTTATCATAGGCCTGGTTATGATCCTTCTCATTCTTGGCATACTGCTCGGCCAGGAAATCGATCATCGGCGTGTGCATCAGGCCCGGCAGGATGGCGTTGCAGCGGATGCCCTTCTCCGCGTACTGCGAGGCGATCGCCATGGTGAGCGAGTTCACCGCGCCCTTGCTGGCATTGTAGGCAAGATAGGAAATCCCCTTGGGGCTGCGGATCGAGGCGATCGAGCTCACGTTCACGATCGCGCCCTTGCCCTGGGCCTCCATGATCGGCAGCACGTGCTTGGCCGTGAGGAAGAAGCTCTTCACGTTGACGTCGAACACGCGGTGCCACTCGTCCTCGCTGAGCTCGACCGGCCCGCCCTGCGAGCCGATGCCGACATTGTTGTCGAGGATGTCGACCCGGCCCCATTTTTGCAAGCACACATCGACCATCGCCTTCACGCTGGCATTGTTCGACGCATCGGCCTCGAAGGCGACGGCGACGTCCTTGCCCATCTCCTTCTCGATCAGGCCGGCCGTCTCCTCGGCAGCCGAGCGCTTGCGGTCGACGCAGAACACCCGGGCGCCCTCGCGCGCGAAGGTGATCGCCGTGCACTTGCCGTTGCCCCAGCCCGGCCCACTCGAGCCCGCCCCGACGACGATCGCCACCCTGTCCGTCAACTTGGTCGACATGCCGCTTCGCTCCCGCGTTACTTCTTTCTCTTCTTCCGCAAATGATGTGTCAGGGCCAGCGCAATGCAATGGCGCAATTCTCTGGCCGGAATGCGCGTCTTCGGCCCGAACAGGAGGGCCCGTTCACCTTCGTAGGTGAAGGTTTCCGGATAGAGCTCACGGAACTGGCCGACCAGCCCGCTCTGGCAATGAAAATAGACGGCATGACCGCCCGCATCGCCCTTCAGCCGGTCGATGCGCACGGTGGTGCCGGCGCCCGTCTCCTCGGTGAGATAGCTCGGCTGGCCCCATTTGAGCGTCTCCGTCAGCGCGCCGACACCCGGTGTTGCCGCCGCGACCTCGAAGATCGTCTCGCGCAACACCATCAGCCGGGTGCGGATTTCGGGCGAATAGGCCTTGAACACCGCCGCCACTTTCTCATCGCTGAAGCGTTTCATGGAAGCCGAGCCTATCACGCAGCTTATGGCAGGCAGAGTCGCCGATCATCATTTGGCTGTATACGCCATTGACGTATATACGCCAATGGCGTATATACGTGGCTGATGACCTCGCTATTGGCTGTCGTCGAAACCGAACTCTACATCGCGCAGGCGGCCAAGCTGATGGACGAAGCGGAGCGAGCCGCTATCGTCGATGCCGTGGCAGCTGCCCCGATGATGGGCGTACTCATCAAAGGTACGAAGGGTCTGCGCAAGATGCGCATTGCCCTTCAAGGCCGCGGCAAGAGAGGCGGAGGTCGCCTCATCTACTGGTTCCATTCGGAGGGATATCCGGCCGTTCTCCTGATGGTTTATGCCAAGAATACTGCCGCCGATTTGACCAACGAGCAGCGCCGGCGACTGGTCGCCGTATCGGAAATGCTCCTGAACGACTTTGGAGATGGAAAATGAAGAAGAAGGACTTCGATCTCCTCCTGAAGAGCGTGGACCAGGCGCGCGCCTATGCCCGCGGTCGGCCGACGGCGGGAACGCGAATTCAGGTGGTCCAGCGTATCGACGTTGCGGCGATTCGTGCCCGGACAAAGCTGTCTCAGGAAGCCTTCGCAGAATGCATCGGGGTTTCGGTCGGCACCTTGCGCAACTGGGAACAGGGCCGACGCAAGCCAGATGGCCCGGCAAAGGTCTTGTTGGCGCTTCTGGAACGCGATCCCCGCATCGTCGAGCGCACTTTGTCCAAGGCGGCTTAGCGGCTCAATCCTTCGACCACACGCGTGGACACAGGCAGGAGAGCAGGAGCACCACGATCAGTCCACCACCCGCCGCCACGAAGGCGAAGCGATACCCCGCGAGGAAACCCGCCGTCTGCATGAATCCATGGGCGCCGTGCGCCTGCAGGGCCGTCAGCACCGAGGCGCCGGCCACGATGCCGATGGTGCGGGTGAGGAGCGACAGGCTGCCCGCGACGCCGCGGTCGCGCGCCGGCAGGGTCGCGGTCACGATATCGGTGTAGGCGACGGTGAGCAGGCCCTGCCCCACGCCTTCCAGCACCAGCAGCGCCGCCACCACGAGCACCGGGGTGTTGATCTCGGTGAAGCCCAGCGGCAGCAGGCCGAGGCCGACGCAGGCGATGCCGGCAAAGACGGTCGGCCGCTGGCCGATGCGGCGCACCAGGAAGGCCGAGAGCGGTGCACCCGTCAGGCTGCCGCCGAAGGCCATGGCCAGCACGATGCCGACGCCCAGCGGCGAGAGCTTCAGCACGTTCACCAGGTAATAGGGCGTGAGCAGCAGGATCGAGAAGCCTGCGAGGTTGGCGAGGGCATTCAGCACGTTGGGGATCGTGAAGCGCGCATCGGCGAAGAGCGACGGCCGGATGATCGGCTCGGGCACCCGGTTGGCGCGGCGGACATAGGCCGCGACCAGGACCACCGCGACGACCGCCATGGCCAGCGCCCAAAGGCCCGGGATCTCCTTGCGCTGCGAGAAGACCAGCGACAGCAGCAGCGTGCTCATGCAGGCCGCCAGCAGGACCGCGCCCGGCGCATCGAACGGCCGCGAGTCCGGTTTCGGCGATGGCAGCAGGCCGGACAAAGCGAGCGTCACCAGCGCGATCGGCACGCGCACCCAGTAGACGGCGGGCCAACCCCACAGTTCGACCAGCACGCCGCCCAGGAACGGCCCGATCGCGGCGGCGATGGCCATCGAGCTGGCGAAGCCCGCCAGCGCCTTGGTGCGGTCGTGCTCGGGGAACAGCGAGGTGGCGAGCGCCGGCGTGCAGGAGAGCGCCAGCGCGGTGCCGATCCCCTGTGCGCCGCGCGCCCACAGGAACAACGACCAGTCGGGCGCCGCCGCGCAGGCCGCACAGCCAATCGCGGAGATCGCGAGGCCCGCGCGGAAGATCAGCCGGTGCCCGAACAGGTCGCCCAGCTTGCCGCAGACGAGCATCAGCGAGCCGTAGGTGAGCACGTAGCAGATCACCAGCCACTGCACGTCGCCCAGGGCCAGCTTGAAGTGCGCCGTGATCGCCGGCAGCGCCACGTTGACCGCGATGTCGAGCGGCGCCAGCGACGCGCCCAGCCCGACGATGGCGAGGCCGAAGGCCGGCCTCATGCGCGCGACCGGCTCAGAGGTGCTTCTTCAGGAATTCGAGCATCCTCTCCCACGCGGCGTTGGCCGACTTTACGTCGTAGGCCTCGCTGCGCTCGTTGGAGAAGGCGTGCGCGGCATCGTAGCGGAAGATCTCCGGGCTCTGGCCGGCGCCCTTCATCGTCTTTTCGAGCCCGTCGACCGCGGCCGGCGTGCACCAATCGTCCTGGTTGGCGAAGTGGCCCTGCAACGGCACCTTGATCCTGGCCGGGTCGGCGAGCTGGCCCGGCGGGATGCCGTAGAAGGGCACACCGCAGGAAATGCCGCCGATACGGGCGCAGGCCGCGATGGTGAGCGCGCCGCCCATGCAGAAGCCCATCATGCCGACCTTGCCGCCGAGACCCGCCAGGTGCTTCACGGCGCCGGCGATGTCCTGGTCGGAGGCGCCGACGAAATCGAGGCCGCTCATCATATGGTTGGCTTCGTCCGGCTTCTGCGTCACGCGGCCCTTGTAGAGATCGGGCGCCAGCGCGTTGTAGCCCTGCCGCGCGAAGCGGTCGGCGACGCCGCAGATCTGGTCGTTGAGGCCCCACCATTCCTGGATCACCACGATCCCCGGCTTGCCCTTGCCCGCCTCGGCCAGATAGCCCTTGCAGGTCGATCCGTCGGGACGCTTGAAGTCGATCAGGTTGCCCATGTTTCTGTCCTCCTTGTGCCGTTCGTCGCCAAAGGATCCTTCGCTACGCTCAGGATGACAAAACCCCGTGTCATCCTGAGCGCAGCGAAGGATCCTTGCATCTTCATAAGAGCTTCCGCAGCTCCGTCTTCAGGATCTTGCCGTAGTTGTTCTTCGGCAGCGCCGCGATGAACTTGTAGTCCTTGGGGCGCTTGAAGCGGGCGATGTTGTCGAGGCAGAGCTTGTCGAGCTCGGCCGGCGACAAGGTCTGGTCGCCGCGCGTCACGACGAAGGCCACGACCTCCTCGCCCCATTCGGGATGGGGGCGACCAACCACGGAGCATTCGGCAACGCCGGCATGGAGGTTCAGCACATCCTCGATCTCGCGCGGATAGATGTTGGAGCCGCCCGAGATGATCATGTCCTTGGAGCGGTCCTTGAGCGTCAGCAGCCCCTCTTCGTCGAAGGCGCCGACATCGCCGGTCCACAGCCAGCCGTCGCGCAGTGAGCGTGCCGTGGCCTCCGGGTTGTTCCAGTAGCCCGCCATCACGGGATCGCCCTTGGCAATGATCTCGCCGACCTCGCCCACGGGAAGCTGGCGCCCCTTCTCGTCGACGACCCTCACGTCCATGCAGGTATCGGCACGGCCGGCCGAGGCCAGGCGCTGCTCCCAGCGCGGATGGGTGCGGTCCCAGTGATACTCGCGGCTGAGATGCGTGATGGTCATCGGGCTCTCGCCCTGGCCGTAGAGCTGCATCAGCTTGTTACCCAGAAGGTCGAGCGCACGCTTGAGGTCCGACACATACATCGGCGCGCCGCCATAGGTGATGAGGCGCAACGCATCGGGCTTCAGGTCGCCCACGCTGCCATGCTCGATCAGCCGCTTCACCATCGTGGGCGCAAGGAAGATCGAGCACTCCGGCCAGCGGTTCATCAGCTCGATCGTCTCGGGCACCTCGTACTTGCCGCTCTCGGGGAAAACCTGCACCGAGCCGCGCGCCAGCATGGCGAAGTTCCACAGGCCCGAGCCGTGGCTGATCGGCGCGGCATGCACGATCGAGCCGCCCGGCGGCGGCCGGTCGACGTCGGCAAAGTAGTTGAGCGTCATCGCCAGCAGATTGCGGTGCGTGAGCGTGGCGCCCTTGGGCCTTCCCGTCGTGCCCGAGGTGTAAAACAGCCAGGCCGGATCGGTGGGCTCTGCGTCGGCGATCGGACTCGGGTCGCCCACCGCCATGAACGTGTAGGAGCGCGTGGTGACGTCCACGATCTCCTTGAGTTCGGGCGCTTCCCTGGCGGCCTCGGCGATCGTCTCCGCGAGATCGGGCGTCACGAAGCAGAGCTTCGCCCCGGAATTCTCCAGGATGAACGCGAATTCCTTGGCGTGCAGCTTGGCGTTCATCGGCACGGCGCAGAGGCCGGCGTGCCAGATCGCGTACATGACCTCGATCGATTCGACGCAGTTGGCCATGGCGAAGGCGACGCGGTCGCCGCGGGCAAGGCCGAAACGGGCGACGAGATGCGTGCTCATCACCGAAACCTTGCGCCAGAGGTCGCGATAGGTGAGGTGCGGCGAGGTCCCGCGGGCCAGCGCGGGCAAGGCGTGGAACTCCTGCGCGGAGCCCAGCAGCAGATGGGCAATATTCATTGAATTCTGTTTCCTCGCGCCGACTATTGCAGGCACGGCATCGACCTTGCAATGTGCCGTCCATGCAGGATTTCGATTTCGCCATTGTCGGCGCCGGCATCGCCGGCGTCTCCGTAGCCTATCACCTCGCACCGCATGCGAAGGTGGTCATCCTCGAGCGGGAGAACGTGCCGGCCTATCACACGACGGGCCGCTCTGCCGCGTTGCACTCGGAGACCTACGGCAGCGCGCAAATTCGCGCCATCACGGTCGCGTCGGGCCGCTTCTACCGCAATCCGCCGGCGGGCTTCGCCGACCATCCGTTGCTGACGCCGCGCGGCGCGCTGATCGCGGGCCATGCCGGACAGGAAGCCGAGGTAAAGGCCGCCGCTGCCGACTATGCGCGCCTCGTGCCCTCGGTCCGCTGGCTGGAGCCGGAAGAGGTGCTGCGCCGCCAGCCCCTCCTCAAGCCGGAAACGGCCGGCGGCGGCGCCGTGTTCGAGCCCGAGGCCGACGACATGGACGTGGCCTCGATCCATGGCGGATTCCTGAAGGGCGCGCGGGCTGCAGGGGCCGTGCTGCGACTCAATGCCGAGGTCCTCGGCCTCACGCGCCTCGACGGGCTGTGGAACGTGGCCTTGCGCGACGGCGAGGTCGTGCGCGCCGCCAACATCATCGATGCGGCGGGCGCTTGGGCCGACGTGCTGGGCGGCCTTGCGGGCTGTGTGCCGATCGGGCTGGTGCCGAAGCGGCGCACCGCCTTCACCTTCGATCCTCCGCAGGGGCTCGACCTCAGCAGCCTGCCGATGATGATCGACTTCGACGAGAGCTTCTACTTCAAGCCCGAGGTCGGCCAGTTCCTGGGCTCGCTCGCCGACGAGACGCCCTCGCCGCCCTGCGATGCCCAGCCCGAGGAGATCGACGTCGCCACCGCCGTCGACCGCATCGAGACGGCGAGCACGCTGCAGATCCGCCGCATCAAGAACAAGTGGGCCGGCCTGCGCAGCTTCGTGCACGACAAGAACCTGGTCGCCGGCTACGACCCCAAGATCGAGGGCTTCTTCTGGCTGGCCGGCCAGGGCGGCTACGGCATCCAGACCGGCTACGCCGCCGGCCAGCTCGCCGCCGCGCTGGCACTGGGCAAGCCCCTGCCCACCGAAGTCGCCGATCTCGGCGTGACCGAAGCGTCGCTGTCCCCGGCGCGATTTGCGGTGGAATGACAGGAAGAGGAAGGATCCTTCGCTGCGCTCAGGATGACACTTTTTTCTGCAGGGACGCACCGCGCCGTCCCCAATAAAGGTGTCATCCCGAGTGCAGCGAAGGATCCTTAAGGCTACAAGACGACGGCCACGGGCGCCGACGCACAGGATGACATGGGAATCGACCCTCACTATGGTCGCCCCGCGGGCCCCCGTGGCGGAATTGGTAGACGCCAGCGACTTAAAATTGTACACGAGAATACCATCGCACTCATATTATCTTTATTTTTCAATGTTCTAGAGATAAGATAACCTCGAATTAGGCCCTACACAGAGCCTACACAAACAGCACATTTCGAGGCATACGATGGCAACACACGAATTGATGGGGGGTAAGCTTCACGTCTACAAGCGCGAGAACAGCGACAAATGGCAGTGCTCCACGCACATGGGCGGCAAGATGCGCCGCAAGAGCACGAAGTGCGAAAGCCTAGAACAGGCAAAAGACTTCGCCGAGGACTGGTATCTTCAGCTCAAGGTGAAGAACCGCGCCGGACTCCTAAAAAACGAGCGCACCTTCAAGCAAGCGGCGGAGCAATTCCGGCGCGAGTACGAAATCATCACGGAAGGCACGCGCAGCCCGACTTATGTTGGCGCGCACTGGATGCGCCTTGAGAAATACCTGATCCCGTTCTTCGGACATTTGGGCTTGTCGGAGATCACGGCGGGAACGCTCCAAGAGTATCGCATTCATCGAAAGGAAACGTTCGTCCCTCGCCTCAAGCCCGCGCCCTCAACCGTGACGGACACGCCGCCGCGCAAAGGCCCTGCACGAAATACGATTCATCAGGAAATCGTCACGCTACGGCAAGTGTTGAAAACGGCGCTACGTCATGGATGGCTGCAACATCTTCCTGACCTTTCAGAGCCATACAAAACCAACGCGAAGATCTCGCATCGCGCCTGGTTCTCTCCCGAAGAATACAAGAAGCTGTACGACGCCACGCGTCGTCGCGCCGCGAAACCAAACAAGGGCGAGCGCTTCCGCTGGGTTTCTGAGCAGACTCACGACTACGTGCTCTTCATGGCGAACACTGGTCTCAGACCAGACGAAGCGAAGCGCCTCGAGTACCGCGATGTCTCGATCGTGCGCGACGACAGCACCGGTCAGACCATTCTCGAAATCGAAGTGCGCGGGAAACGCGGCGTCGGCTACTGCAAGAGCATGCCAGGAGCCGTATACCCATTCAGGAGATTACGGAAAAGGAACAACGGGCAGCCGACCGATAAGATATTCCCCAAATTCTCCTACATGCTCTTCAACAAGGTCCTCGACGAGGAGAACCTTAAGTTCGACCGGGAAGGTCAGCGCCGGACCCCCTACTCCTTGCGGCACACCTATATATGTCTGCGCCTCATGGAGGGGGCCGACATCTATCAAGTGGCCAAAAACTGCCGCACCAGCGTCGAAATGATTGAGAATTTCTACGCTTCCCACATCAAGACGAGCCTGGATGCTTCGGCGATCAACGTACGTAAGCCGAAGCCGATCATGAAGGCCAGGGTCAAGGCTGCTCTAGCCGACGAGTCCGCGGCGGCTTAGGCTTGTGAACACAAGCCATCTTGGCGGTTGTGCACACAACCGCTATCATGCGCGAACGCGCGGGCGTGGCGGAACGGTAGACGCAACGGACTTAAGCAAAATGGATTGAGTGCTCGCCGGGAAACCGACGATGCAGAACTGCTCAAATTCGGGGAAACCTTCAATGGCAATCCCGAGCCAAGCCCGGAAACGGGAAGGTGTAGAGACTAGACGGGCAGCACCTACAGCAACTTGCCAAGGTGAAGGGATAGTCCAGACCACAAACGCTCAATTGAGCGGCGGCGAAAGTCGTAGCTGGTAAGAAAATCCGTCGGGGGCAACCCCGTGAGGGTTCAAGTCCCTCCGCCCGCACCATTCTATTTTCGCTACTACATTTGTTCGCGTCTTGGACGGTGGCTTCACTTCCTACTTTGGTATTTTTCCAATCCTCACTTCAGCGTACTGCTTCGGCCCTTCGATAGGCAGTGGCAGAACCGGCGCAACATTTTGGTGCTTAGCGATAATGCGCTCTATATCCCGATGCTTTACGTGAGAGTATAGATAGCGATCAGCTACCTGCGCACGGACTTCATTGCACATTTTAACCAACTGCTTGGGCAGCACGAACCGGGACGGCAACTCCGTAGCCCATGTGAGCAGAAGCATCCGCTTTGCAGAAAGGGGAAAACTAACACGCGATGTTCTATTAACGAAGCCAGTGTCCCCGAGCACAGGATGAACCGAGGCTGCTTCAATCTGCCGGACAAGTGGATTGTCTCCCGTAATAAAAAAGCCCTGGCGAGGGGTACACACGCTCCAGCGCATCCTTACCAATACGCGCGCAAGACTCTCAACTAGCCAAAAGATCGGAAACGTAACTTCTTTGGAGATAATCATGGTTGCTCGTGAAGGGTCCCGCATCTCTTCTCGAAGATTTTTCTTCTGCGTATCCGTTAGCGATCCCACATCTCGCTCGTACTGCGCAACGGCAGCTTTGAATGCTTCGTCATCCATAGCTTGCCTGTAGAACTGCGCCTGCATCACCTTGCCATACATCTCAGCAACCATCTTCCGCATCAACTTCGTTCGGAGGTAAGTCAATGCTAGGTACATGGCGAAGTCGAACCTGGCCTGCGAGTAAGCTGGGACGATGCCGACCAGAAGCGCTTCGTATGCGGGGTGCGCTCTCGCTTCTAGTCGTGTAATCCATTCATCTACAGCGTTGTCCCATGTGCCGTCGGGCCGCTGCAGCGAGTAAAAGTTGTTCTCGACGCTAATGTTTTCAGGGATATCGCTTCTTATCCGCCCAGTTTCCTTATCATATATCCAGACTAGCCGAGGCTGCTGTGATGCAACGAATTGGACGAGATGAAAACGTTGAACGACGTGTTGGCGCTTACCCGGCATAAGTGTCCCTCGCTGGAAACGTCAAATGCGAAGCTCCTTGACCCGGGTATGCTCTCAGAGCATCTCAAATGCCCAGCGGAATTTCGGCAGTCTTCCACTTCCCTCTTTCATTGTCGGTCGGGATATGGGTCGCCACCTGCTCTGTCGTGCGCTCATACAATGTCGGTGGCGTCTTGGACATATCCCAAACGTGAAAGACGTAAGCGCTCCCCACTTTCACAGCTTGCTCCCATTCGTTTCTCGTCAAAATGAAGCGAAGCGGCGAGGCCACGGTCGATTTGACTTCAATCATACGGCTTATCGGACCCAATTCACCAAGGTCATACGAAAGAACATCATATCCAGCAAAATTATCATCCAGCCCTTTCCATTCGGGCGTTTTGTTAATACCTAAACTAGATAGGCGAGCGATCTCGATATCTATCGTTAATTGCTCGGCCTTCCTTGCTTGCTCCATTTTTTCGATGTCAGAAAGCAGCCTCGCAAAGCCGGTCACAGTATCCCACCATGTCACAACTTGAAGCGGTGGAGGCTCCTTTGTAATTCCAGCCGCGGCGAATACGTCGAAATCATTTGGCTCGAGCGCGTCCAGAAAGCGCATTCTCCCCTGTTTCATGGCCTTACACCACGTTGGTTGGTGCTTCGTTACTACGGCAGAGATGCAGGCCTGATAAAACCCCTCGCCGATAAGATCACAGGCTCCATCTACCAAACCATGCAAATACGCAGATGCCTCCAAATCTAGATTCGCCGCATCCGATTCAATGCGCTCGATGATCGTGATGAGTTCTGGGAGTGGGCACTCCGGCTGCTTTGCAGCGTAGACGCGTATCAGGCGCACTCCCTCGAAGCAGGAAAGCGCGAACACTCTCTCTGTCGAGAAGGGCGCCATTATTCCTCGTCAGATGAAGGCGGCATTCTGCCTTCGAGCTCACCAATCAAGTCAATGATGTCTTGCACCGTGACATCGTAGTCGACTGGATCGTCAGCTTCCTCCTCATCAAAGGCGATCTCATGCAGATCCGGATCATCTAGCAGCATCTGCATATTGCGAATCTTCTCAGTCAGCCTTCTACTAACCGATAGATCGATACTGCCTACTTCTGGTGGCGCCTTAGATCGGTAAACAAAAATATCCGTCTTTTCATCAGGCTTCAGTCCCAGTCTATGGATACGATCAATCGACTGAAGATAATGCGTCGAAACGTAGCTCCTATCGACGTAAATCGCGTTGTGGCAAACTGTATGGAGACTAATCCCCTCCCCTGCAGCGGCGGGATTCGCGATTAGAGCACGACAATCAGAATCGACATGAAACCGCTTTACACGTCCCTCGCGTGTATCCGGGTCGGTATCAGCACCGGAGGGAACCGCACCATGCAATACTACCGGATTGAGATCAGCGAGTGCGGAGGCAAGACTTCGGATCGTATCGGTGAAAATCGTCCAGATAACAACCTTCTTGCCACTGTTCGAGAGAGCCCGCGCATGATCCATAACTGCCGTCAACTTGGCTGAATGGCCTTCATCAATTACGGCATCTGCAATTCCAGATGCGACAGCAACGTCGTCATTTGCCATCGCGCTTAACGCCTGACTCGGGTTCACCGACAATTGGAGAAGGCGCATTACTGATCGACGCGCTTTCAGTATCTGGGACTGCCCCATCTGCTGGTTAGTCTGCTTTGCAAACTGCCGGAGGAATTCTTGTCGAACGATTGAATACAAAGCGAGTTGGCCGGGCTTCATCGATACATCAATGAAATGCCGTTCAGCCTTCGGTATATCCAATTCCTGCTTTGTAGTTCGGACGTACAGATTTCCGAGCACCTCTCGAGGCGCTTTCCCCCGTGCAACATCGACACCTAGACCATGCCCAGGCCAAAGAAAATCCAACTGCGATTGAATATCTGACGCCGCCTGAGGCATCGGCGTACCCGTAAGAATATCTCTTCTGATTGGCAAAGTAGCTATGTTGAGAAGGAAAGCACCTCGCTGCGACAACGCACCGGCCTTCATACGATGCGCTTCGTCCAAAACCAGATGAGTCGGATTGTTGGCGAAATGTGCAGCAATCAAACCTTGCTGCCGCACCAACAAATCGTATGACATCAAAAATCGCGTGGCACCCGATGAAAGCGCGGCGGCCGTATCACCCTCTCGCCCATCGAGGACAGTGAAGGGCTCATTGCCGCCATCCGGAGCGCTGGGAATCAGGCACTCATGAACAATATCTCTCCATGCTTGGAACGCGGCTTTTGGAGCAACGACGAAAAACTTCTGGCCCGGCTTTCGAGTCAGCATATGAAGCGCAAACGTAACAGTCGTTTTTCCAGCGCCAGGCACTGAAAAATTTGCGCCATTCGACAAGCTCAACAGGTGTGTCAGGTCGCGAAGCTGGAACGGCTTCAGTTCCCGCTTCTGAAACCCCATATCTCGAAGGTCTCTCTTTATCTGTTCTTCGGAACGCGTGGAGACAAGTGCGCCTTGCTTCGCTCTCGTCGCTTGTATCTCCTCAGCAAAGACCCTCAGGCGAGAGGCCGCTCTTTCATCCGGCTTGAACCTGAAATCAAGCGTCCGTTGTGTTCCCTTTGATCCAAATTCCCGGACAATGTTCAACGCGTCTGGCCAGGACACCTGGACACTATTTTCAGTGATCTTGGCATCTAAATTATTAGATACGACCATGACCTTGATACGCGACCAAATCGGCGCAGATGTGTCTGCTTGCGCAACACAAAACCGACCACAATTCCCTTCGTCATACTCGATGATAACTCCGACCGGATTGCTCACAGCTCACCCTCACCCGTCGTTTTGATCAGGCGGTGACTGCTTCAGGGCCGCAAGCTTTACGTCTAATCTGCCGATTAGATCGCGAATTGATTCAAGTTGCTTGCCGAGTCCAGGGTAAGTGGACACTCCAGCCGTTGCCAAATCTAGCCCGGCCAGCTTGGCATGTACCTGAGTTAAGGTCTTGAGGGCGGCACTCTTCGAACGTTGCCCGCGATCCATCTCAATCGCGCTTTGGCTGGCCTCGATTAGGGCTTCGACAGCCTCTTCTCGAGTATCCTCATTCTTTAGCGCTTCAATAATACCGGAATAGTCGTCTGAGGCGCTCGGATCTTCGATATCAACCGCGAACCCTTCGTCATCATTCCCGGCCTCCTCAGCGATCGGCTTGGCCAGATCAAGCTGTTCAGCAACGTTCGCCAACACTACTGGGGCCAGTTTACCGAACGCTGAGTTGAAAGCGTAAACGCGGCCAGGCAGTTTGTCTTTGTTTTCGAACAGAGACCAAGCAATGGCCCGGCTAGCATTCTGCAGGCCGACCGTCTTCTTTTCCAATCTCTTCGGCAAGTCACCAAATATCTGCTCCGCATCGCCGCTTACGATGGAGTATTGGCCGGGCTTCTTGACCCACTCGTTCAAATAAAGATCTGCCTCATCGATAGCTTGCAGGAGATTTTTAACGTCGGATGGGTTGCGGCGAAGCTGTTGCGCGACAACTTCCGGAGATCGTCCCTTATTGACTTGGCGGCGAACAAGCTGAGCGTCGCCAATCCAATCGTAGTCCAGCTTCGTTTGAGGGCGCGCTTGTTCATTCGCCTCGATATCATCAACTTCATCGGGACTGGTATCGGCGGGCAGCACTAAGCACTTAACATGCGCCCACCGCGAGTTCACTGAGGCCTCGGCAGCGTACAGTTCGCGCATAGCGCTAAGTCTGCGGTTTCCGTTGACCACAACCCCGGTGCTCGTGATCAAAATAGCCGCCCGCTGACCTTCAGTGTCCAGAACATCGACAATGGACGAGATTGAGGTCGCTTCGCGCTTTGCAAGCTTGGCAAGAATGCCATGCTGGACCGCCTGCACCGAACTAAGCTCCTGCCCTTTGGCAAAGTAGTTCTTGTCGAGAGAGCCCTTAGCAATCGCGTCCTGTTGCTCTGAATACGTTCGCAAATTGTCCATCCGGTAGACCGGAACATCGATAGGCAGCTTAATAATCTTGAGGGTCGCTTTATCGCCCCGGAAGTCATAAAGCGTATCAGTATCCGGTGATGTCTCAGCCCGCTTTTGAATCATCGCCTCGCGTTCAGACCTGGGCGTAAGTTTGATTTCATATTTAGCCATCGCCCGCCCCTATTCAAACGCGACGACGATGATCGGCACGGTGATCACTCGGTCAAAGAGCTTCATCTCGCGACATACGCGTTCAGCATTTGCGAGATTGTCTCCAATCTCCTTAGCGGCTTTCCGTGTTGGAAGCGCAAGCGCCGCCGCCTCAATTCGCTCGCTCTGAAACAGATATTGCAACTTCAGAAGATCATAAGGAGCGCGGCTCATATTTCCAGTTTGCAACTGAAATGCCAGATCGTCCTTGATGGCAGTGACAGCGAGCTGGTGTTGCGCATCCAGGCGGACATCCGTCGCCCACCCTTCATTCATGAATTCCTGCTGAACATGCTCATGTATCTGCTGCGTACAATGCCGCTGAATCGCAATTGTGGGTGCCTCAAACACATCCGTGAGCCATTCTTTAAGCTCTCTCTGTTCCCACGCCGCGCCCGCATTGTGGTGATCATCGTAGGTGAATGCGAGTTTCATTCATTCCCTTTAGCATGCGGATCGTAGATGGGCTTATTCATGGGGCGCGTTCTCAACGCGCCTGCACGAAGCTGGTGTATCCGCTCCCAGGCAATATCAACGTATTCTTGGTCAAGATCGCAGCCAAAAGCATTACGACCAAGCTTCAGAGCGGCGATCGCAGAAGAACCCACTCCCATGTAGGGATCGAGCACGTTGTCACTCTTGTCCGTCAGCGACAGGACTAGCCGCTCCACCAGTCCAACTGGAAACTGACAAGGATGGTCGGTTTTCTCTACATGGTTGGACTTAACATTGGGAATGTCCCAAACGTCGGCAGGATTTTTCCCAAGGGGATTGCTGGACAGCTTCCCTTTATTTGGTCCCTTGAAGTGTTTCTTTTCCGGATACTTCGAAGGCACACGAACCGGATCCAGGTTGAAAGTGTAGTCCTCTGATTTCGTGAACCAGAGGATGGTCTCATGTCTTCCGGAGAACCGCTTTTGGCAATGCAAACCGTGACCAAATGTCCAGACTATGCGATTGCGAAGTTGCAGCCCGTGATTCTTGAAAAGCGGATAAAGAACAATATCGAGTGGGAATATTTCGCCATTCTGAACGTGATTTCCGACTTGCCAGCAGATTGATCCGTTTGGATGAAGCAGTCGCACGGCCTCCGCAATGCAAGCGACCTGCTCTTCAATGTAGCGCTCTTGCGAACGCTTCTCTTCGTATTCTTTGCCAAGGTTATAGGGCGGTGACGTCACGATCAGCTTCATCGAATCTGCGGGTAACTTGCGCATATACGTCAGGTTGTCCTCGCAGACAATTTGCGCCTCTGCGTCCCGCTGCAGACGCGCAACTTTTGCGGGTTTCAGCCGCACGATATTTGTTGATTTTGAAACAAGGCCCAAGAGTCCCTCTAGGATGTAGGTTCACGAGTTGTTCCTCTATTCTGCCGACATTTTGACGAAGGCGGAAGAGGATGTTGTTGCGTAAGGCTGTTGGGCCTTTTTGGGGAGCATCAGCGGGGACTATGGTTTCCATCTTCTCCAGTTGGTCTAGTGGTACTTTACATTAAAGAAAAAATACAAACTTGCCTTTGGTTTGAGTATTAGATATATTGTAAATTGTGGCGTTACATAAAGACAATCTGTTAAACCGCTTAGAACGAGATCTGCCCGAGGGCCTTCTCGTTACCTCAGCCTGGCTGAAGGAGCACGGTTACTCTCGGCAGCTGGTGAATCACTACGTCACCGCTAGTTGGCTGGCTTCCGTGGTGCGAGGCGTCTACCGCAAGCCGCGCGGCCAGCTCACCTGGCAGCAAGCGATCATATCGCTTCAGACCATCATCCTAGATGACCCTATCGTGGTCGGCGGGCGGACCGCGCTCGAGCTCCAAGGCTTCGCCCACTACCTCCCGCAGCAGACCAAGACGGTCCATCTGTACAGTAAAGACGCGCTGCCGACCTGGCTGAGCAAGCTCGATCTCGGCGTGCAGTTCGTTCACCACAACGCATTGCGTCTCTTCAAAAATGAGCCCGTCACGTACGGCCTGAGCAGTCTGCAATTCGACATCAAGAAGAACGCGGGCACCAGCAACGATCCGCTCCAGCGCGGCTTCACCTATCAGCCGTGGGGGACGTGGGATTGGCCCCTCACCTTGTCCACGCCGGAGCGCGCCATCCTGGAGCTTCTCGATGAGCTGCCGGACGACGAGAGTTTTCATCAGGTGGATATGCTGATGGAGGGACTGACCAATCTCAGCCCGCGCCGTCTTCAGAAGCTCTTGGCGGACTGCAAGAGCGTCAAGGTCAAGCGGCTGTTCTTTTTCTTTGCCGACCGGCATACGCATGCATGGCGGCGACATCTCAAGAAAGAAGAAATCGATCTAGGATCGGGCAAACGCATGCTCGTCAAAGGCGGCAAGTTGGATTCGACCTACCTCATCACCGTACCCAAGGACCTCAATGGCGTTCAGTGAGCAGTATCGCCGCCAGGTCGCCCTGCTGCTGCGTGTCCTTCCCTACGTAGCCCCCGAAGACTGCTTCGCCCTCAAGGGAGGGACCGCGATCAATCTGTTCGTACGCGACCTACCGCGTTTGTCGGTCGATATCGATCTTGTGTATTTGCCGGTCGCGCCTCGGCCTAAGTCTCTTGCTGCGATTGACGCGGCCATGAAGCGTATCGCCGAGGCGATACGCGAAGGCGTGCGCGGCAGCACAATCGCCATGGCGCGTATGGACGACACGGTATCAAAACTGACCGTCCGTGCGGACAACGTACAGATCAAGATCGAAGTCACGCCTGTCATGCGCGGCACGGTGTATGCGCCGGAGATCCGAAGCGTCACGGCCACCGTCGAAGAGCAATTCGGGTTCGCTGAAATCCAGGTCGTTTCTTTCGCCGACCTCTACGCAGGTAAGCTAGTCGCTGCGCTTGATCGCCAGCATCCACGCGACCTCTTCGACGTTCGCGACCTCTTGGCGAATGAAGGCATTGGCGACGAGCTCCGAAAAGCGTTTCTCGTCTACATGATCTCGCATGATCGCCCCATGTTCGAAGTCTTGCGGCCCACCCTCAAGCCGCTGGACGGAGAGTATGCCCAAGGCTTCGAGGGCATGACCGAGTATCCGGTCTCGCTCGCGGAACTCTCGGCTACGCGCGACCACCTTATCGCGATGGTCGTCGACGACATGCCGCAGGAGCACCGCGACTTCCTCATCTCATTCGAGCAGGGCACACCCGATTGGGGTTTGCTTGGCATTCCCGAAGTCGCGGACCTTCCGGCAGTCAAATGGCGTCAGATCAATCTGGATAAACTATCGCCGGAGAAACGAGGCGCACTTGTCGATGCTCTCCGGAAAGTGCTTGAACAATAGTACTATTGTCAGCTTCACGCCGGTCCGCTCATCCAGCAGAATTCCTAGACACGCTTGAGAAAGGCGGACCCAGCGCCTACAGATCAACGTTCCACGTACTCCCGACTTTGTAGAAACGTCCCTTCCTCGGTGCGCCATAGCTCACAGATCCGTCTGGTTGCTTTAGCCCCCATCGAAAATCGCATACGTATCCAGGCGCCCCTTGCGCTTCAATGCATGCGGCGCTCCCAACCACGCCACGCCTTTCCATCTCGGCCAGGTCCCTCTCAAAATTGCTGCCTCGCTGGAAACTGCTCGCCATCATGATACCGGCCTGAAATTGGGCGCTCGCGAGTAGCGCCTCCGCCATCTCTTTTTCGCTCGGCTTCCCGCCAAAGCAGCCGGCAAGTGTAACCGCTGTTGCTACGGCAAGAGCGACAACGGACATATGATTTTGCATGGGAATTCTCACGTTAGATCATGGAATGAAGGATGCCATGGCGACGCTTAGAGCTTCGGCGCTCCCGCCGATCCTTTGACGTTCTTCGCTTTCTCGTCGACCAACTTCGTGAATGTCTCATCGAGAAGAAGAGAATCCGCCATCGAACGCGCATAGTCGGTCGCAACAACCTGAATGGCGCTCACCGTTTGCGGGTTCTTGCCAAAGAAGATCGTGTATTGGATGGCGCCGACACATACGTCCCAGCCGGGATTGCCTTTGCGGCGACCCGGCGCGATGTATGAGTAGATGTTGCCGGAGGAGCCCCGATACGCGGAGTTGCCCGCGGTGAGCAGGCACACGTTCTGACTGTCCGGCCTCGCTTCGCCACCACGTCGTTTGAGAACGTCCACCTCGCCGAACGACTTGATGGGCCGTTTTTCCCACGTGTACGTAATTTCGATACGATTTTGATGGTCGAAGCGCTCAACGAGCGTAGGTTCGCCGTGCTTCTCCCGAATGCTGGCCCGCACGGCCGCCATGTCCCCTAGATTGTTTGACGGATAATCGACTCGCCGCTCGATTTCCACGACGCGCCCGCCTGTGGCAGCGCTCGAAAAGAGGATCCTGATCCGTTCAGACGTATTGTCATTCCTGTTCGTGAGGATGACGGTGTGGGGATAGGCAACCGTCACCTTGTTCCCGCGATTGTCGCCCAGCGTGATGTTCGTACCGATTTCCTCAATGTTGCCGTCGGGGAAAGCCTTGCGGAGCATTGCGAGCGTGTCGGAGCGGCTTTCGCCGAACCGAATGCCCAACACATCCGCTTTCGCAGTACCGTAGCCTTCCAAAGGCGGACGGTCTTGCACCACCGGCAACTCGATTGGCTTCTCTTGTGCGTGCGCGGCGGAGGCGACGCACGCAAAGGTCAATGCCAAGACAGCGTAGGATTTAAGCATTACGTCGGACTCCTATTGATCTGAGTGTTGAGCGGAGGAAGCACGAAGCGGCCAGAGCACCGCCACGATCAAAAATACTTGAAACCAGGCGCTTCTCGGCTTGCTCAGCGAGCACGCGTCGGCTCGAACGACCACTTGTCGCCCGCCCGCGCTTCGCCAGTGTCGCTTTCAAAGCGAGCTGCCACGGCAGGACCGCGGCAAACATGACGAGCGCCATCAAGACATACGCCAAGCTTATGAGTCATGTTGACCGCCTGAGTGAATGAAGAGACCGCGTATCGCGGCACTATGATTGATCAGAACTGACGATCGGCGAGCTGAGGCCGAGCGACAAGAATTGAGGAACTCCCTGACGACGTTCTGAGTGGCCGACTCAACAGAATTGCCTATTCTGTTGCACGTCCTGCCGTTGCAACCGTTGGTGTGTTGCTACCCCTATGCGCCCGCGCTAATATAGGTTCTGCTAAGTCGTCTGAATTCAATGAATCCAGGCGTTCTGGGCGCTTCAACAGAATAGGCAAGACTGTCGCGTCCTCGTCGGAGCCGCCGACGAAAGGACGCATCATGTTGCATCAGCACACCGAAGCCGGGAGCCTCTATACCCATGGCGGCCTGCGGAAATACCTTACGCGCCGCGAAAGGGCTGATTTTATAGAGGTGGCCACGTCCTGGCCCCGCCAGGACGTGGCCACACTTTGCCTGACCCTCGCTCACACAGGGTGCCGCATTTCGGAGGCACTCGGTGTAACCGCTGCCGCGGTCGAGCGAAGCGAGCAGTTTCTGGCATTGCGCAGTCTCAAGCGCCGCAATGGGGC
The DNA here is from genome assembly GCF_058803965.1 of Reyranella sp. GW821-FHT14A01. Taxonomy (NCBI): domain Bacteria; kingdom Pseudomonadati; phylum Pseudomonadota; class Alphaproteobacteria; order Hyphomicrobiales; family Reyranellaceae; genus Reyranella; species Reyranella sp. GW821-FHT14A01. The sequence goes on along the minus strand of NZ_JBXAPM010000014.1, from coordinate 158,677 downwards.
AGTTGTCATCCGGGAAGTGCCCATCCCGCAGAGTCTCTTTGCCGCCCTGGATCGTCACCACGATCTTGGCGACCGGGGCCAGCTGCTTTGGTCAATCTGCCGAAGTCAGGCGTGGAGGCTCGTGAAGGAGGTAATGCGGGAGGCGGATGTTCCGCCGGGGCCGCATGCCACGCCGCGCGGCCTTCGGCACGGCTTTGGTCTTCATGCTGTCCGGTGTGGTGTGCCCCTCAACCTCGTGCAACGTTGGCTTGGTCACGCTAGCCTGAAAACAACGGCCATCTATCTCCAGGCGATGGGGGACGAGGAACGCGAAATCGCATCACGTATGTGGGTCACGTAGTCGTGAAATTAGAGAGCTGACTGCTTATGCACTCAGCCGGGCGAGTATCTGACAGCCGCGCAGTACGGCAGACCAATCCTAATTTGTGCAGCCGGTTCGATTGTAAAGAGTAAGCACCTCTGCCCCGGTCAGCCCAACATTCCAGAGTGCAACATCGTCGATGATCCCATTGATACGTCGGCCGCCTGTACAGGCCGAATTGCTGTTGGCTGTATCAGCTCCGATACATAGCGCATTGTTTATTGGGTACTCGATGAGGCCCGTGTAGGCTGTCGCGGCCTTCGCTACTCCGTCGATGTAAACCACAACGTTTGTGCCGTCATAGGTGCCTGCCAGATGGTGCCAGTTGCCGGTGTCGATTACAGCGGCGGCAGATGTTGCGGACCGATAGGCGCCCCCGCTCCAGACTTGGAACTGTATGCCTCCTCCCGGCATGATGGATAGCCCGAAACCGCTGCTTTGCAGTTTCGAGACGACAAGATCTGGATTGGCATCTGCAGGAAGAGCATTCAATTTCAACCACGCGGACACTGTGATGGTGGTGTGCTCAAGGCTCGTGCCATAAGCGATGACAACACCGTCATCCACGCCATCCATTCCAATGCCGTTGCCCATCACGCCGTAGACATGCTTGCCTCCAGTGCCATTGGCGTTTTCCATGCTGGCAACTTTGCCAATAGCGGCGGGTACGGTGGTGGCATTCGCAATCGGAACGGAATCCGCGCCGTCCAGCTTCCAGTATTGCTTGAGCGCGGCCCATTGCGGCGTCCACGATGACGATAGCTGCGTGCACGTTCCCATGGGTAAGATTTGCGGGGCCATCTGCATTTGCGTAGGTGCGCCGCTGAAGGCGTGTGCGTCCACGATCAGCGCCATGCAAGCGAGCAGCATTGCGAACAATCTGCGCATCACTGATACCCGGTCGTCCAGGTGATGTAGCAATCGTAAGTCGAGCCGTTATAGAGCGTGAGAATGTTGTAGATGGTCTGAGAGCTTGCGGTGGTGGCCGCGTTGGCGGGGCGGATTTTCGACGTGTTGCAGCCCGAGAACGTGTAGGTCCGCGAGGTCGTGTCCTGAACGACGAGCGTATAGTTGCCGCCATGGACCATGTTCGAAAGCGTAATGGTGGAACCACCGACCGAGGCGAGCGTCACGGTGTTGCTTGTCGAAAGATCAACCGCCCCGCCTGACGCCACATTCCCAGGGCGGCTTACGATGGTGCCCGTTACGTCGAGTTTGACCGCCGGCGACGTCGTGCCGATGCCGACGTTGCCGTTGCCGAAGATTGTCATCGACGTTGACGGTGTACGGTCTGCTGTTCCCGTCGCACCTGCGGTGGCAGTCCTGAAATAGATGTTCGAAGAGCCGATGCCTGTCGCCGTGCCAGACGACAATGTGAGATCGCCGCCGTTCAGATCCGTCGTTGCTGATTTCGCGCCACCCGCTAGGAGAGTCAGCCCGTAGCCGTTCGTTCCGGCACTCGTGCGCTCCATGCCAATCGTGCGCGCGGCCTCGCCGCTGAGGGAAAGCAGGTAACTAGGCGACGTGGTGCTCAAGCCGACGTTGCCGCTGCTATTCTGTATCGTAAGCTTTTCGCTACCTGAAGGGTTATTCGCGATGTGAAAGTGTGCACCACCATGCTTCAGAATCCAATCAACTTCGTTGGTCGGATTGCGTAGGTGAATATACTGCCCGCCGCCCGCGACAACAGAATAGATGTTCCCGCTGGTTCTGATCGCACCGCTCACATCTAGAGAGTAGGCAGGAGTAGCTGTGCCGATGCCGAGGCGCTTGTTGGTGTTGTCCCAGAATAGTTGCTGGCCCGCCGTCGTACCCGAATTCGAAAACCCGCCCGAGCCGCTTGAAAACTGGATATAGCCTGCGCTACCGCTGCTCGCTCCGCTCATGGACAGCCAATTCGTGCCGTCGCAGTACTTCAGCACATGGCCGGTGAAATCGTATTGAGTCTGTGATTCTGCTCCTGCCGGGCTGGTGCAGGCGGCATAGGCCGATGTGGACCAGGCAAGCCAGGCTGCCACGAATACATATGCTGCAATGTGCAGACTCTTGTGTGATGCCATTTCCCCTCACGGTCGCGTGCGCCGCAGAGGACCATTCCTCTGGTGGCGCGGGAGTTGATAACCGTGATTGCTAAGAAAACGGCGCGGCAGTCTTTAGCCGCGAGGCTTGGACATACACTGCCGCCTCCCGGCCATACGACCGAAGGCGGCATGTTCTCTTGGCACATGCGAGCCACTTAGCAATCGGGGTTATCACGCCCCGGATACTGTCGAGCAGCATCCATATCCATCTTAACCGGAGGGCCTATCTGTCCGCGCTAGGAACGTGTTCCTAGTGCATCGGGGCCAATGCTGGCCCCGATGCGAACCGGTGCTAGCCGGTGGACTTATCGCCGCTGGTGAGGGATGCGTTGAAAACGACCGTCAATCGTTTGCCGTGAATTGGAAGGTTAAGGGCGGCACTCAGACAGAACGCAATGTTCTCGGAAGGTGCGGTAGCCGGGACACCCTTGGGCGATGACTTGTTTTCGGTGGTCATTGGTTACTCCTTTGTGTTGGTTCCAGCCGGGCACCGCGCCCGGCCTTGAGCAACCGGCCAATCCATCCAGGGATGCAGGTTCATGCATGGAACACGGGAGCGCATTCTCGCGCGAATGGAGCGGGCCCTTGTTGAACCTCTTCGCAGCCCGATGAGATTAGGTCTGCTTTCAAGGCGGTGCGGTGCGCGGCGTGATCTCAAAGGATTTAACCGAGGGCTCGAAGTCTTTGCGTCGCTCGAGTCCCCGTGCTCTGCGGTGTTCCGCTTCATTTCGCTTCTGGCTGTCCTTCTACCTGTCAACGCACCTGACCGTTGGCCCAGCCGTCTTCTGAGCCAGGATAAGCCGGGCTCGTCCGCTCGCAGTTCACCGCGTCGTTGGTATTCGAAGGCAGGGCAGGTTGCTGCCTGTGCATCGTCTTTGCTCACCAGTCGTCTCCCGATCTGGGTGCCAGCACGTCGATTGGCCTTTGGGTATGGGGTCTACCCCGGATCGCTCGCTATGGGTCAACAGGCCGCCCGCTCCATTCGCTGCGCTCCCGTGTTGCCTGTGTGACCCGCTCACCATCTCCGGGGTTTCACGCCCCCATAAGGCCAGCGACGTGCTGAGCCAGATTGGAAAAGGAGACTACAATGAGCAACGAAACCGAAACCAAGAGCAACCGCCCGAGCCATGCCATCTGGCAGGTCATCGACGGAAACGAGAAAGCCCGCTGGATACGTGTCGGCGCAGGCTGGGCAAACAGAGACGGCAAAGGCCTCTCGCTCAGGTTCGACAGCTACCCGGTCGCTGGCCGGATCGTCGTCCGCGAGTTCAGCGAACAGCAGCCCGACGGCAACGAAGACCAAGCGGCCCGCGAGCCGAGACGTCGCCCAACCAAATACTAATGCGGCTCACTGCGGGCGCGGCCTTCGGGCCGCGCCCTCATCGTCAGTCGATGACGACCTGACTTGCCATCGCCTTTTGCGCGCCGCCAATGGCGGCGCGCATTTCGTGGAGAGCAGTCGTCAATTGAACGGCCACCTCGCGCGCTTCATCTTGCGTGAGCTTGTGCGCAAGGAGTGCTTTTCTACCACTACGCCTGAACATCTCTACGGTGCTCTCGCTCAGTTCCATCACCGCTTCGATGGAAACAATATCTGAATGCTTCATTTCCCACCGCTTAAGGTCGGGAGATTTAGGAAGACCTTGGGGTGAATCGATTTCCCCCTCGGCGCCGAACACGAGAGAGCGCGTGCGCGATGTCCCATGCCTGAGGCCATGCCAAAACAGCCACATGATGAAAGCGGCGCCAAAGAGGACGACATACCCAAGCGGCTTGTTGATGAGGACCAGAAAGAGTCCGTACAAGACGCCGGGCACCGATATCACTAACCCGGAGAAGAGAGGAACGAAGGTTGAATCGCGGCGCTCCGACCATTCGAATCCCGCTCGCGTGAGCCTGCCGTTGTCGTCGCGTTCGCGAATAGACGTGTAGCTCATGACCTTGATCCTGAATGAGGAAGACGATTGAGATAGATGGGCGGCCGCCCTGGCACGAGAAGCAGCTGCAGATTGCTCTCGCGTGTGAAGAAGCGCGTAATCTCGTCTGGTTCGAGAAGGCGGACATGACGAAGATGCTCGCGCTGACCAAGATCACCATGAGCCATGGCTGAGGCCGAGACCTGAACGTGCTGAGTCTCAGTCACGGTCAGATTGCCAAGTCGTTTTGAGAGATACTCGGTCGTCGTGAGATCGACATTTCCGAATGCTTGAATGACGCCGGCATTTCCAAGGAATGTTTCCCAAGATCTTGGATACTGAGTCTTGAGCTGCGAGAAATCCTGCAGAACGGTCCAGAGTTTGACGCCGAATCCGGCGACAAAGCCTGCGGCTGTCTCGATGGGGCGCATGTATCCCAGCGCCGGAAACTCTTCGAGCAAGAATAGGACAGGCAAGTCAGGCCGGGCGTTGCTCAGTTCCATCGCCGCCAACGCTTGTTGGATGATGACGCGCAGCCACCTGAAATGCGTGCCCATCCGCATACCCGGCAAGACAAGATAGATCGTGACCTTGCCCTCTTTGAGGTCGCGCAGGCGGAAGCTTGAGCTGTCCGTGACGGCCCGCACGTCGTCCAGTGGGGTGGTCTGTTCCTGTGCGGTCGAGAGGATACTGGCGAGCTCTTCGCCGCCCGCCATGGCCTTGCCCAGAAACGCAGCGCCCACATTCGCGACCGCGCCGTCATAGGCCTCCGAACGGCGCATTGCCTTCAAAACGTCCTCTAACTCTGCCGCGTCCGTGTTCAGGAGCCGCCGTAGCTCCCGGATGGTTGGCTTCTCGCCGGTGCTCAGGAGATGGAGGGTCAGGCCCCGGATGAGGTTTTTTGCCGAGTCCGTCCAGTGCGGGTCCTTGTCGTTCGAGATGATGAGTGCATCCGCCAGCAGGGCAGCGTCGGCCGTAACATGCCCGGCCTTGCTCTCCTTCAGTTCGTCGAAAGGATTGTGCTGGTCGGAGGGCCGTCCAGTCTCTCCGAACGGGTCGAGGATGTAGACTTTCTGGCCCATGGCCTCCCGCGCCTTGGCGGTCGCCCGGGCCAGTTCGCCCTTAGGGTCCAGGACCAAGGCCGATCCGGGGTAGCGGAGCAGGTTGGGAATGAGGACCGTCGAGGATTTGCCCGCCCGGGAACCCGCGACGGTGACGACGTGCCGGTCGTCGCCCCACCCGATCTCTCGGCCCTCCCAAGCCCCTAGTAGGATCTTGCCCGCCGCCCACTGCCAGGTCTGGCCGAGCTGCCAGGGATGCCCCCAGACCGACGCCGGAGGGATATCGATCCTGCCTTGGACGGCTGCTCCGCGTGGGGGAAACCCGGTCCCCGCCGATTTCGTATGCGCGCTCGCGTTGCTCGACACGTCTCCCCACAACCGCTCCGCCACGATTTTGCCCCACGGTTGAGAAAATCAAAAGCCTCGAATCTGAAGCATGACCCGATGCATGAACCGACCCGAAAAGGACCGAAGAACAAGGGTTTTGAGTACGCACGCATGAGGCGGAGCATGAATGCATGCGGTCATGACCTACGGACGCATTTGATGCGGATAAGTCCCGCAAGCCGCTGAAACACTGGCCAGATCTGATGCGACCCTCAGTTGCGAAGACGGTAGCAAGATGTGTAAATTCCCAACTTCGGGAATTTACCTTGGTAGGGAGCCAAGAGTGATACCCAGGGTCGCCCAGTCCGGTCAGTCCTTCGAGGGCGCTGGCCAGTACTACCTGCACGACAAGGTGGATGGCCAGCAGCGGCTTTCCACGAGCGCTAAGGACGACTTCAAAGCCGTCGGCGATTACGCTCTGCACGACAAGGTCAATCGGCAGACGGCGTACCGAGTCGGATTTACGGCCATGCTCAATATGCAAGCGGATACGCCTGCCCAAGCCATCGACCAGATGTCGGCGAGCTATGACCGCTACCGGGAGCGCGAGAAGAACAAACGGGGCCGGAAACTCACCAAGCCTGTCTATGTGTATTCCCTCTCCTGGGCACCCGATCAGACTCCCGACCAGGCCGAGATGATGGCGGCGGCACATTCCAGCCTGAAGGCCCTGCGGCTCGAGGGATTGCAGACTCTGATCGTCCAGCACACCGACGAGCCGCAGCCGCATATCCATGTCATCGTGAACCGGATCGAACTCGACGGGAGCCACGCCCGAAACATCGCCTTCGATCAGCTTCGCTTCTCCCGATGGGCCGAGCAGTATGAGCGCGACCATGGCGGGATCCGATGCGAGCAACGCGTCCGCAACAACGACCTGCGGCAGCAAGGCATCATGGTCAAGGACACCAAGTCGCTGACCCGGACTCAGTACACCGCGCGCGAGGCAAACGAACAAAAGCAGCTTCGAGAGTGGCGTCAGCAACAACATGCGTCTTCGAAAGCAACTGACCAATTCGACCAGCTCTATGCCAAGCATGCCAGCGAGCGCAGGGCTCTGGATGGGCAGACCGAGAGCAGGATCGCCCGTGATCGCGCCGCAGCCGAGGAGAAGTTTCGGCCACGATGGCGCACGCTCTACCAGCATCAAGCCAGGCAGATGCAGATGGTGGTCAAGGCCAACAAGGGCGGCCTCTTTGAGCGAGCCTGCTTCGTGTTCGCCAACCGCGCGTTTCTCCAAAAGGCGGGCAAGCTGCGGGCACGGGATATGGCTTGGCTCGCCCTCTCACCCAAGTCATTGCGGAAGAGAGTCGACACGATCCATCGCGGGGAACGCGTGGCGCTCGCCCAGTGGGAACGGAAGCTCTCCGACGGGACCGCGCGCATCGCACTTCGCGAGCATGCGCAGGATCTACAGATCCTGAGATCGCGGCAGCAACTCGAGATGGATGTTCTTGCCCATTCTCAGAAGGTAGAGCGAACGAATGCCGCTCGCGCGTTAGCGAATGCCGAACGCGTTCGTGTTATGCCTACCGTTCTGCCGCCATCACGAGAAACCGCCGTCAACCAGGCGCCGCCACAGCTCAGCGAAGGAGCGTCGATCAAGGTGCAGGACATCAAGACGCTGCTCGCGGATGAACCGGAGCTGAAACATGCATTTGCCACTGCCGCTCTCCCGAACCAGGCACCGGATCCGGTCGCCGACATGGAGAAGCGCATGGCCGCATTCAAGCAAGCGAATGCGAGGCGAGATTTCGGTCGACGTCGCGGACGCTGACGTAGGCCATTCGCCCTGTATGATCCAGCCTGCTTCAGTTGTCTTTTGGGCGGCGACCATGCTTTCGCCCCGCTTGCATTCAGAATCTCAGCCCCAAATTGCGCTTCACTCTTGCCCACCAAGACGGCAAGCCGAGCATGACTAGGCCTACGAAAGAGCCGACAACCATGCGCTTCCACGTGTGATCACTGGCAACGGCGTCAGTCATGAAGAGCAGCCATACCATGATGACAGACCAGCTCCAGGCCGCCGTACCCTCCTCTCCCCGGGCCGGGCGAACGCCGCGAGGTAGATGGAAGTCCCGCAAAGCCTCGCCGTTGGCATCGTTCCGCGCGAATAAACGCCACATGCTGCATGGCGGCTGCGCGCGCAGTGACAGACGTACTTTTGAGAGAAACGAGAAGCGAAGCTGGTATGTGCGAGGCTCTTTTCCATCGTCAACCCCGGCAATCACACGAGTGGCTACCCGATAGCCATGACGCAGGCAGCTCTCCGTTCGCCGTTTGCTAAAGTTAAGCGTGCCCATCAAAAGCCCACCTAACGACGCCCGCGGCGAGAGCAAGACGATCCTGACTCGACTAAGCCAAGCGTCCATAGCGTCATGCCCTCCTTCCGGAAAGGCTTGGGGACCATCAGCAAACATTGTTTGCATACAGACGTTTCGGATGTGCTCGCGAATATCCAGGCGATCCGGCTGAAGACAAATCAGCCATATCTCATCGACCTCCTCGCGCGCCATCGCCAGCACCGGCGTATTGTCAGCAACGCCACCATCGACAAAAATCTTTCCGCCGATATCGGCATGGGCAAAGATACCGAACGGCAATGCCGCGCTTGCATACGCATACTGTCCCCGCACCTCAACCGGCGCTAAGTGCAAACCTACGTAATAAGCCTTGAATACGCCCGGCGTCGGCAACATGAAGCGCGGCGAGTGGGGAGCACTCTCGTGCGCGACCGTCACGTAGGTCGGAATCTTAAGATCCGATTCCAGAAAGCGGCCGACTTGGACGGCAAGAAGTTTGCCCTCCATCAGCGTCGTTTGGACTCGGACGGGCAGGCGCATAGCCACCAGCATGAGGCCGTAGATAATCCCCTCACTTAGAGTAATGCGTATCTCCAAAGTTACGAAGCCTGCGCACTCAAGCAGAAGCCATAGGACAGAAACCAAGAACCGCGTCGCTGCGATGAATCCGATCACGTCCGCTATCAGCCGCCGTACACGATTATCCCAACCTATCAGCGGCAGTTCGTTCGCAAATGCGAGAAGAGCTATGATGGGAATGACCAGTGCCGCCACCAACCAGCCCCAGAAGGGAAGGAAGCCAAACAGCAAAAGCCAAGCGAACACACCCATTACGAGTGAACACACAATATCGCGGCCAGCTTGGTGCCGGCCTTCTGGTTCAACGTTCTTTAGGTAGCTCACAAAAAGCTTTCCAGCGACGCAGAGGACCTTAATCAAGCGGCGCACACACCCATCGGGATTGCGACCGAAAAAGCCGCTATGATCGATCTCCTTCCAAGCTGCCACTCCTTCTTCTACGCGCCCTGTTGACCAGATAATGGCGCATAACCCTCCTGCGGACGTTCCGGCAACGGCGGAGAAGTCTACCCCGTGCTCCTGGAACGCCTTCATACATCCAAGCGCGAACGCTCCTTTCGCGCCCCCGCCTTGAATAACCAGGCCTCTACGCACCTGTCTTGCTTTTTCGAAGCTATCCATAGCGCAAGTTTACCTCGGCAATTAAACCACACCGATATCGACCGCTTCAGCTTGCGCAACTAAGGTTCTGCGAAGATCGGCATGTCACCTTTAGCCCTAAATCGTAGAGACAGAGGACCGACGCTCTCAGCTCTTTCCGTATCGCCACCGGAGTTCACCACACGTGCATTGCACCCACTCCTGCGACGCCGCCTCCGAGAACCAGATATCCTTCCCGCAGGTAACGCATCGCAATTGAGCAAGCGCCGTCTTGCAGGTTTCGATTAGCTGCTTCGCTTCGGCGACTTCAATATCGTCATGGGACGCTCGGTTCGCCCAAGTGACGAGAAGTGCATCAGCTTCACCGAGTGCGTTCAAACCTTCCGTGAAGGGCTGATAAGCAGAGCCAAACTTTTTCTGCAAGCACTTCTTACCGTCACTCACAATCCGAGCAAGGAGTGCATGCGCGCCCCGGCGGTCATTGTGCTCGCCCCTGAGGTACGGCATCCGCACCTGCAATTTCTCAGCGACCGTGGGGATCTTTGCGTCCATGATCGACCTGGCGAAGTTAGCCGCACCTCTCGGGTCGGCAGGAAGTTTAGCCTCGGCCTCCATGAAGCTTCCCGGTAGCTCTGTGGCCCACCGGATTCCACGCTCGGGCGTATCGTATGGCAGGAGCGCCTTGAACAACCACTGCCCTTCATCAAGCTGCTGCCGAAGATCTGTGAACCAGTCGCGGTCGTGGGTGAATACGATGATCTGGCGGTCTGAGAAGAGGTTCTTCAACACGTTGAAGACCATCCCGCGATGCTCCTTGTCGAGGCTGATCACGACGTCGTCGAGAATTATCGGCCGGTCCGCCTCGGCCTCGCTCTTCGCGAGCGCGAAGAAGATGCACAGCCCAAGGCAATGCCGGTAGCCTTCAGAAAGTGTTAGACGCGGAGACGCCTGCTCGGTGCCGTAAAAGGTCAGGCCGATGTCGATGGCTTTGTCCCCTTCGGGCAGATACAGCTTAACATCTTCTATCGCTCTCCCCGGATGCAACACGTTCCAGATCGTCTTAATGTCTTCCGAGATATCGTCGATTGCCTTCTGACTCCGCTCGCGAATTTGCTTCCGGACAGATACCTCGAGAGCCGCGACAAAGCGAACAACCTCTTCCGCATGGCCAATTTCCTCGCGCAAGGCATCGGAAGCAAAGACCTGCTTCGCTGTCTCAGTGCGATCCTTGACGGCGTTAAGCGCAGCCACCTCTTCCGGTGCCTGCACTGTTTCCGCCGCCGCCGCTTCGATCAAGCGCTGGCAAACGTTCTCAGCCTTATTAAGCTTTGCTTCATCGGTCTTCTCCCGGAAATCGTCCGCGTTGCAGTTCTCGATCCATTCAAGATGCGATTTCAGCTCGCCCTGCTTGCCCTCATTGACCCAAGCCTTGAGGATAGGTGACTTGAGACCCTCTTTTATCTTGCGGATGGCCGAAGCCAAGTCATTCATCGCCGACTTCCTCTCGTCGAACGATGTCGTCAGGGCAGCAAGTCGCTCCTTCTCTGATGCAATGTGTGCAGCAAACTCTTCTGCACGCACCGTCGTGCCGCACGCGGGGCAGTCGATCTCTTGTTGAGTAGTCAGCCCCTCACGAAATTCAGCGGCAGCGTCGAGCACGGCCAGGCGTTCAGCAATCAGCTTTTCTGCGCTTTCGGCCAGCTTCGCGTTAGATGCACGGAGACCGGTGACGCTTCCGATCACATCCGCTTCAGCTATCCCTCTGAGCACAGTGTAGCGTCGGTGCAGATCCGACAGGTTTGAGAGCTTAGCCTGAAGAGACGCAATAATTCCATCGCAGTGCGCCATACGATCAGTAGCCGTACCGCTCGGACACTCGGCGCTGTAAGTCGTGCTGATTTCCTCCGCGATTGCCATGTCGCTCGCCCCGCCGAACACTTTCTCCCTCTTCCTGGTCTGCGCTTCCAACTCGCCCTTTTTGAACTGAACCCTTCCTTGCCTCTCAAGTTCACGGTGCAGTTGGTGCAAGTTTTCAGCCGCTACTTCGAATTCGTGCAGCCCGAGCAGCGGGAGAAGCACTGAATACTTCCGGCCCTTTGCTTCCTCAATGAATGCTGTCACATCAGTCTGCCGAAGGACCGTGCGCCCATAATCCCAGCCAGGCATATCTACGCCGGCCACAATGGACATCTCGGGCAGGTTATTCGCTTTGATCCCTGCTTTCAGGATTTCACCATTCTTGAAAGCGATCTGAATCTGGGTCTTCTTTTCGGCCGGTCGCCTGGTGTTTGGCAGGCCCTTTTCCTGATTGCGGCCGCTGTACTCGTGCGCCAGCTGCTGGAGCTTTCCATCCTTGAGCACGAACTCGATGCCATCGACGAAAGAAGACTTGCCAGCGCCATTCTTGCCGAACACGACGCAGGAACGGCCATTGAGATCGAGCGTGACTAGGTCCGCCGCTCCGCGAAACCACTCAAGCCCGATGGAGGTCAGCCTCACGTCGCCGTCTCCTCGGCGCTGGCTTCCATCGGCGTCTCAAGCAGCCCCACGGCGAGTTTCGTGACTTCGCTGGCCTTCAGCGGTCGTTCCCGCATGCTCTCAAGCTGGATTTTCAGCGTGGCTCGCACAAATTTAGATACCTCAAGCACGACGTCATCAACGCACTGGCTTACCCACTCTACTGATTTTTCTTCTTCCGGCATCTCGCTTCCCCTGGGCACCCACACCCTTATAGCGTGTCCCGGACCGACCCACTACCCGCGTCGTTGCTTACTACTGCAATCTAGGTGCGTCCTGCGGACCGGGCTCTATTCGGCCGCCTTGCGGGCGGCCTCACGAAGCCGCCCCTCGGTTGAAGCCGAGGGAGGGACGTCTTCGCCCTTCGGGTAACGATCCCTCGCGCGAATATCTAGTGCCAGCCTTCGGCTGAATTTCTTGTTTTCGTTGGGGCCTGCGGCCCCCGTTGCGTCAAGGCCAAGCCCTTCGGGCGGAAAGCGGCTTCCGTGTAGTCGCTTCGCTCCGGCCCGCGCCACCCGCCGCTTTCCGGCCCTGACGCATCACCCCCGCTCATTGCCGCGTGGCTAGTCGGTTGCATGCGCAACCCGAACTCCACAGGCAATCCGATGAAATCCGATGTCTACACCCGTATTACCGAGACCGTTCTCTCACATTTGGAACAAGGCGTGCGGCCTTGGCACAAGCCATGGCATGCAGAGCATGCAGCGGGACGCGTTACCCGGCCTCTTCGCGCAAATGGTGTGCCCTATCGCGGCATCAACGTGCTCTCCCTCTGGATGGAAGCCGAGGCCAAGGGCTACACCGCCCCTATTTGGATCACCTACAAGCAAGCGCAAGAACTGAAAGCGCATGTGCGCAAAGGCGAGCGTGGTTCGCTCGTCGTCTACGCCTCCAAGACCACTCGCACGGAAATCGATACCGCTACGGGTAACCAGACTGAACGAGATATCCCCTTCATGAAGGGATACACGGTCTTCAATGTCGAGCAGGTCGAAGGCTTGCCGCCGCAATACTATGCAAGCGTCCCCCGCTCACTCGATCCGGTGCAGCGTATCGCATCAGCCGATGCATTCTTTGCCGCTATCGGTGCCAGCATCAATCACGGCGGCAACCGCGCCTACTACAATTCATCGCAAGATTTTATCCAGATGCCGCCGTTCGAGGTGTTCAAGGATGCAGAGAGCTACTATGCCACCCTCGCCCACGAAGCCACGCACTGGACGAAGCACGAGTCCCGCCTCAATCGCGACTTTGGCCGCAAGCGCTGGGGGGACGAAGGATATGCAATGGAGGAGCTGGTTGCCGAACTCGGCGCCGCCTTCTTGTCATCTGATTTGGCGCTCGCTCCGGCGGTTCGGACTGATCATGCCGACTACATCGCATCGTGGATCAAGGTCCTGAACGATGATAAGCGCGCCATCTTTACCGCATCGGCTCATGCGCAACGCGCCGCCGACTCTTTGAATGGTCCGCAAGACCGGATCGCGGAGGCAGCATGACCCGCCGCACCCAAACACTGCCGGGGCAGCTCGCCTTTGACGCGTTGTTGGCACAAACGGAAACGGCCAACGAAGCTAGGATCAGAGATCGGCGATACGGCCATCTCCCTTCGACCATGGACGACGCGGTGCCGTTCTTCCGTTCTCTGATCGAACGGCACCACAAGGCAATGCTCGATGGTGACACCAACGCCGTGGCGCATCTGCGCAAGGAAGCGCATGACCTTGCTACCAAGCTGAACAAGTATGAACCGGGCATCATCGCTGACGAAGATTCGCCCGGTTCGGTGCTGGAACGTTTGACATGCGCAGACGATGGCCAAGTACCTCTCTGGGGCCAAGCAGGCTCGTTTGAGATCAATCATAAGAAGATGCGCGTCCGTATCGAGATGGAAGGTCTGTTCGGCATTGGCGCGACTTTCGTCTCGTGGCTCGGCTTCTCGGCGCACGCGGTGGATAGGGGTAAGCCGTTCCTAAGCGAGACCGGATATCGCAGTTTTCTAGGCTCCGGTGGCCCCCTGTGCCCCGGCTACACGCCCGATCGGTTCGCGACTGGCATCTTGGGCGAATTTATTGAGACGAAGTTGAAGGGGAAACTCTGTCGTATCGTGCCGCTACGAGTTCGAAGAAAAGAAAAAGACTAACTTCGTGCTCCGCCTCTCGCGGCCGACCGCGTCGTTGATTGAAGACAGGAGCGCCCTGATCCTTTCTGCGGTTCTGGCGACTCTCTTAAGGTTCCTAATCGAGCTTTCCTGCGCGAAGCCTATCCCACCATCCCGGCTCGGGTTTGAGACTTTGGGCGAACCGATAAAGGAACCGATATGGGTTCTGGTTCGTGTAAGGACGGCATAGTTCAACCAGATTGTGGTAGCGCCGACTGACCTCACGGCTCAATTCGTCGGTCGCCGCTTGTCCCGGAATGGCATCTTCGAACCGCACAGGAAAGAACACTCGCTCCAAATCCTGTTCTTGTTCATTCGTGAGGTAGTCATCCTCAAGATCGGGATAGTCTGGTTCTGGATATGGTTCTTCATTGTTGGGGTCGATACTCGGATAGGGCGAGATACCGTCGAGAATGGAAGCCGCCTCTTGGACTCCCCGATAGCATTCAACGGGGAAATTGAACGTCTCCCGAATTTCCGTTGTGAGATAGATTTCGGCTTGTACCGCTGTCGCTACTGCATCCCGATAGCCATCATTCCACTCTTTCTGGATGTCGTCTGGAATCCGATATTGCCACTCTCTTTGGAGCAAGTATTCGCAATAGCGCGTGTCTGGCTTTCGTTCCTCCCTAAACTCCCGGAACCCCCTATAAGAGTTACTTTGACGCGAGCGCTTCAACAGCGCCGCCATCTTCGCGTACTTCACCAGGACCTCTTCGGCGATTTCGAATCGGCGTTTGTCGATCAACTGTAGTCGCCAAGCCAGCAAGCCGAGCGTGAACAGGGCGAAAGTGATGAAGGGGCTGATGATGCTCATGTTGGAATCATAGTTGGCAATCCGGCTCTGTCCCAAGCCCGGCGACGTGAACCATAAGACTAACGCTAGCGCTTGATCGCTGGTCTTTCAAACACAGCCGGAAAAATCGTCTCGGTTAACGCGCCGTACTCTCAATTGTTCTTCGAGCAACGGGATCGCTTGTTCGTACAGATGCGTGAATTCCCAGCGCTCTTGCTCCGTCGGCCTGCGGTTTTTCTCAAGAGTTGCGTCGTGCAGGCGGCTCAATTCCTTCAAGCGCGACCGTAGATCCGCTGCAATCGGCAACTCGTCATTGTTAATCGGCGTAATGATATCGAGGCAGATATCAGATGGCTGGAAGCGAAAGCGGCGCTCTCTCATCGCTGCACTTGAGCATCAATCCGTAGGCGTTACCAGCTAGGCGAGCTCGTCCTACATATGCATGACAACTAGGAAGCGGTAAGTTCGCTCCAATTTTTGTCGGTGAACAAGGCGAAGCGGAGGAGCATTGCCAACGACGTAAACGCTTCGTTGTCTCCAATCCCTGACTTACCGCCGTGCGCCGCTTCGTCCCTCCAGTATTTTAGAAGGCTGAGATATCCCTGAAATTCTGAAGCGAGTTCTTTTCGTCGTTGACCGATGATCCTGTTCTCAATCTTCTTACGTCCGCCTGCTCCCAGATATTCCTTCAGGATCGTCTCTTCATCAGCCTTGGCGATGGCGGTGGCCAGCATGATTGCCTCTGCCGCCGCACCGCACATGACACAACTTGCGAGATAAGCGTGCGCGCCATAGCAGCGAATGGCCTCTTGGGCGCGCTCGTTAAACGCAACGCCAAAGCGCGCCTGAAATGGCGCTAGCATCTGCCCAAAGCGCTCGGGCTCGACTGGCACGAAATCGTCCTTGTCGAACTCAGCAAGCCATTGCTTGCCAAAAGGAGTGATCGAATAGCCTTCACCGGAGCCGCCCGCGTCCGTCGCCTGTGCCCCGTAGTGACTTATGCCGGGCCGAAGGATGCCGCGTCGGCACAACTCCCATGCTGCCGCATACAATTCCGGCATAAGAGGCTTGATGGCCTGATCCAAATCCCAGGACGGCAGCTGATAGCTGCGTTCCAGATACACGCGGAGCGCCGTCGAGAGATAGATGTCGTACCCGTACGATCCATAGTTGGCGTGATTGGGACTGCGCACCAAGTGGACGAGCAGTTTCGTCGCATCGTCGAGCGACAGTTTTGAGGGTGGCTTTGCCAAAGCGATCTCGCCGATGCCTACAAGAACACCATCAAACAGGCTTGCGACCCATCGGGCACGATTTATCGCCCGTGGTTCACGCGAATTTCCCTGCTTCCGGCGGGCGTTCGCCCAGTTTGAGCCGTTCGGCTCGGGGGTGAAGGAGGCGCTTGTCCTGCTCAGGATTCTCGAAAAACGTCACAGTTTCATACACATAGCACGGCCTTTTCACTGAAAACATATATTTTTCAATTATTTACGGGTACATTCAAACTACTTAAAATCGCTTGATCCGTAAGGGTCGTGCCGGTTCGAGTCCGGCCGGGGGCACCAAAGGTGCCGAAAGCTTAGTCGACGTTGGAAACGGGAATATTAAGCGCTTCCCTTCGGGCTTCCCCGCAAGCTTGCCAAACGAGCGGCATCGCGACTCGACGCAAATGCCGCGATGCGTATCGACTCCGCCATGATCGCCGCCTTCTTCTTCCCGTTCGAGTAAAAGGCGTTCTTCAGATAGGTAAGCTGGTCGTCCAGCTGCTTGCCTTTGACCGGATCGCCAGCCGCAACGGTCGCAATGACGATCTTCATGATCTGGAAGAGCGCTTCCTCATTCTCAGTGAGGATCGCACTTTCCTTCTTCTTGCTATCCTCTGACATGGGACCCTCGATTGTTAGGCGCAGATTTCTAGTCCTCGCTCATCAGCAGGTCTAGGGTAAGGCAATGAGCATGGAGAGGGCCGTCGAAACTGCCAGCCGAGACGTACCGGCGCCAATCAGGCCGCCGATGACGTCCCGCTTCACCTTCACGCCACCCTTCTCGCTGGCCGATCTCGCCTTTTCGGTGAAGACCTTCGCCGCCGGCATCGGCGCGCTGCTGATCTCCTACTGGCTGGAGGTGAAGGAGCCGCAATGGGCGATCGTCACCGTCTATCTGCTATCGCAGCCGATGGTCGGCGCCATCCTGTCCAAGAGCGCCTACCGGCTGGTCGGCACGGCGTGCGGCGCGATCTTCGCCCTGGTCTGCGTCGGCCTGTTCGCGCAGTCCGGGCCATTGTTCATCCTGGCCATGGCGCTCTGGCTCGCCTGCTGCACCGTCGGCGCCACCCTGTCGCGCAACTTCGCCTCCTACGGCTTCGGCCTCGCCGCCTATTCCGCGCTGATGATCGGCTTCGGCTCGGTCGACGCCCCCGACGATGCGTGGCGCCTGGCCGGCGACCGCGTGACCGAGGTTGGCCTCGGCATCGTCTGCGCAGCCCTCGTGCACGTCGTCTTCTTTCCACGATTTGCGCACGACGTGCTGGACGGTTCCATCCGCACGACTTTCTCCTCGCTCGCACGCTATGCCGCCGTCGTGCTGCGACCCGGCACACCAGACCATGTCTTCCATGACATGCGCCGGCAGATGTCGGCCGACATCGTGAAGTTCGACGCACTGCGCTCCTACGCCGTGTTCGAGGTACCGGCCCTCAAGCGCGACGACGAAGCGCTGTCGCGCATCCTGCGGGCGTTCCTCGGCATGCTCTCGGTCGCCCGCGGCCTCTTCATCCGGCTGGCCGAGCTGCGCGCCCGCGAGGACCAGGCGGTCGCCGCGCAGCTCGAACCGGTGCTCGACCGGGTGGTCGGCCTGCTGGAGACGATTGCGGCTGAGGCCGATGGCCCGCATTCGCCCGCTGCCGTGAGTGCGCTCGACGAGGCGCGCCAGGCACTGGCCGATGCACGGACCGAGATGGAAGCGCTGGCGGCCACCGCGCCTTTTGAACAGGTGAGCGAGAGCCTGCTGGTCCTGCAGCGCACCGCCGACATGGTGACGAGCCTCATCCGCGCCGTCGCCGCCTCGACCGGCGGCGCGGCGGTCGAGCCGCCGGGACCGCGCATGGCCGCGACCGTCGAGCCCGACATGACGAAGGCGCTGATCCAGGCGGCGCGCGCGGTGCTGGCCGTCGCCGCGATCGGCACCTTCTGGATCTTCTCGGCCTGGACCGCCGGCACCAACGCGATGACCGGCCTCGCGGTGATGATGGTGTTCTTCGCCACGGCGGAGAACCCCGCCCAGATGGCGCTCAGCTTCGTGACGGCCGTCGCGCTGTCGATGGTCGTCGGTTTCTTCGGCATGGCCGTCGTCGTGCCGCAGGTCGGCGACTTCGTGCCGCTGGCCGCCTTCCTGGCCCTGGTCCTGATCCCGTCGGGCCTGGTCATGACCAAGCCGGCCTACGCATTCCCGGCCGCGGTCTTCTCGGCCTTCTTCGCCACACAGCTCGGGTTGGCCAACCTGCCGAGCTTCGACATCGGTCCCTATATCGACAGCTCGATCGGCCTGCTGCTCGGCCTCTGCGGCGGCGTCCTCATGATCGCGATGGTGATGCCCTACGATCCCGCCCAGCCGCGGCTGCGCGAGTGGATCGATGCCGTGAACGCGCTGCCCGGTGCCGCGCGCGGCGAGCGGCCCGAGATCAATGCACGCATGCCGATCCTGCTCGCCCTGCTGAAGCTGATGCCGCGCCTCGATCTCACCAGGACGGAAGATGACGAAAGGATGAACGGCAGCTTCGGCCTCGCTTCGATGGCGCTCGAACTGGTCCGCCTGCGCAACCGGATCGATACGCCAGCCTTCCCCGTCGAAGCCCGCGAGCGCGCCGCGGCCTGCCTCGACCGGTTGGCCTCCGGGTTCGAGCGGCTGCCGCAGGCCGACGGTCTGGACGCCCGCGTGCAGATCGTGGACGAGGCGGTTGCCGCCGTGGCCTCGGCCCGCGCCGATCTCGCGGCGCTTCCGCGCAGAGCGGGCGACGACGGCACGATTGCGCTGGCGCACGTCCAAGCCTCGTTGCATTTCATTGCCGACCGGCTCGGCATCGACCGCGCCTTCCTCACCCGTGCGATTTCCTGATCGAAGCGCCGCCATGACCAACACACTCGGCATCGAGAGCCTGAAACCGCTCGACTTCTTCGGCTTCTACCTCCCGCCGATGGTCCTGTGGGCGCTGGTGGCGCTGGTGCCGTTCCTCATCCTGCGCCATTTGCTGAGCTGGAGCGGCGCCTACGCCTATATCTGGCACCGGCCACTGTTCGACGGGGCGCTTTTCGTGGTGATCGTCGGCGGGCTGGTCTTATCGGGAGGCACGCGTTGGCTCTAGGCAGGCAGGTGATCCGCGTCGGCATCACCCTCTTCATGACCGCGATCGCGGTCGGCGTCGGCTGGAAGCTCTGGAATATCTACATGTACGAGCCGTGGACGCGCGACGCCCGCGTGCGCTCGATCATCGTCAACCTGGCGCCCGACGTGTCGGGCCTGATCTCGAAGCTGAACGTCATCGACAACCAGCAAGTCAGGAAAGGCGACATCCTGTTCGTCGTCGAACGCGACCGCTTCCTCGCCGCGCAGGCGCAGGCCCAGGCGCTGGTCGAGAACAAGCGCGCCAGCCTGCAGCTCGCCAAGGACAACGAGAAGCGCGACGAGGATGTCTACAGGGTCGATCCCGGCGCCATCTCGGCGGCCAATGTCGAGGCCCGCCGCGCCGCCGCCCTCGTCGCGGCGGCCGAGGTCGACCAGGCGGTGGCGGCGCTGCAAACCGCCAACATCAACCTGGAACGCACCGAGGTGCGCTCGCCGGTGAACGGCTACGTCACCAACATGACGGCGAGCGTCGGCGACTACGCCACGACCGGCACGCCGGTGCTGGCGATCATCAACAGCGACGCCTTCTACGTGTACGCCTACTTCATGGAAACCAAGCTGCCCTATGTGCGCGACGGCGACGTGGCCGAGGTCCAGCTCATGGCCGGCGACGTGGTGATCCCGGGAACCGTACAGGGCGTGAGCCGCGGCATCGCGGAAGCGGGCGTCGACGGGGTCGGCCTGCTGGCCAACATCAATCCGAACTTCACCTGGGTGCGGTTGGCGCAGCGCGTGCCCGTGCGTATCCAGCTCGGTCCCATTCCTCCGAACGTGCGCCTCGTCGCGGGCTTGACGGCAACGGTGACAGTGAAGCCGTCCGGCGAGAAGAGGTAGCTATTCCCTGTAGTGACAGGCCGCCCAGTGACCGGGACGCTTCTCTTCGAGGACCGGCGAGCGCTGGCTGCAATCCGGCCGCGCGATCGGGCAGCGGGTGTGGAAGTGGCAGCCTGACGGCGGGCGGATCGGGTTGGGCACGTCGCCCTGCAGCATGATGCGCTTGCGCTTGATCGTCGGGTCGGGGATCGGCACGGCCGAGAGCAGGGCTTCCGAATAGGGATGCAGCGGCGTGTCGTAGAGTTCCGCCGCCGGCGCGATCTCGACGACCCTGCCGAGATACATCACCGCGATGCGCGTCGAGATGTGCTCCACGACGCTGAGATCGTGCGCGATGAACAGGTAGGTTAGGCCGAACTGCTCCTGCAGGTCCTCCAGCAGGTTGATGACCTGTGCCTGGATCGACACGTCGAGCGCCGAGACCGGCTCGTCGCAGATCAGCAGCTTGGGCTCGACGGCGAGCGCGCGGGCGATGCCGATGCGCTGGCGCTGGCCGCCGGAGAATTCGTGCGGGAAGCGGCGCATGTGATCGGGCCGCAGCCCCACCGTCTCGAGAAGCTGCACGACCCTGTCTTCCAGCGCCTGCCGCGAGTTCACGAGCTTATGGATGATCAGCGCCTCGCCGATGATCGCCCCGATGGTAAGGCGCGGGTTCAGCGACGCGTACGGGTCCTGGAAGATGATCTGCATGTCGCGCCGCATTGCCTGCAGCGCGTTGCGATCCATCTTCATGACGTCGTTGCCCTGGAACCAGACCTCACCCGAGCTGGGCTCGATCAGGCGCAGGATGCAGCGGCCGGTCGTCGACTTGCCGCAGCCCGACTCGCCCACCACGCCCAGCGTCTCGCCGGCGCCGATGTCGAAGCTGACGCCGTCGACGGCGTGCACCTTGTCGACCACGCGCGAGAGGATGCCGCCGCGGATCGCGAAGTGCTTGCGCAGGTCGCGGACGGAAAGGAGTGGTTTGGCAACGTCCGGCGCCGGGACTGCCGTGGGAGAGGTGACCGGAGCGCTCACAGCACGCACCTCACATAATGGCCGGGCCCGACTTCCTTGAGCGGCGGCACGCCCTGGGTGCAGATATCCATGGCGAACTTGCAGCGCGCGGCGAAGCGGCAACCGGGCGGCGGGTCGAGCAGGTTCGGCACGGTGCCGGCGATCGCCTCCAGCCGCTGCTTCTTCTCGGCCGACCGGTCGACTCGCGGGATCGAGCGGATCAGGCCCTGCGTATAGGGATGCCGCGGATTGCCGAACAGCGCCTCGACCGGCGCTTCCTCGACGACCTTGCCGGCATACATCACCGTCACCCTCTGGCAGGTCTCGGCGACGACGCCCATCGCGTGGGTGATCAGCATGATGGCCATGCCGAACCGTTCCTTCATCTCCTGCATCAGCTCCAGGATCTGCGCCTGGATGGTGACGTCGAGCGCCGTCGTCGGCTCGTCGGCGATCAGCAGCTTGGGCTGGCAGGACAACGCCATGGCGATCATCACCCGCTGGCGCATGCCGCCGGAGAACTGGTGCGGATAGTCGTGCACGCGGCGCTGAGGATTGGGGATGTTGACCAGCCGCAGCATTTCGGCGGCGCCCACCATCGCCTGCTTGCGCGACAGCTTCTGGTGCAGCTCGATCACCTCCGCGATCTGGTCGCCCACCGTGTAGACCGGATTGAGCGAGGTCATCGGCTCCTGGAAGATGATGGCAATCTCCTTGGCGCGGATCTTGTCCATCTCTTCCATGGAGAGTGGAATCAGGTCCTTGCCCTGCCACAGGATCTGCCCGTCCTCGAAGCGGCCGGGCGGCATGTCGATCAGCTTCAGCACCGAGCGGGCGGTGACGGTCTTGCCGCAGCCCGACTCGCCCACCACGCCCAGCGTCTCGCCCCGGTCAATATGCAGGTCGACCCCGTCGACGGCACGCACCATGCCGTCGTCGGTCTTGAACCAGGTTTTCAGCCCGCGAATGTCCAGCAGAGGTTCGGCCACGCTACACCAGTCCTAGAGAACACGCCGCGGATCGAGCGCGTCGCGCAGTCCGTCGCCGATGAAGTTGATCGCCAGCACGGTGATGAAGATCAGCGAACCGGGAAACAGCGCCCAATGCGGCGCGATGTCGAGATAGTCCTTGGCGTCCCGCAGCACGCTGCCCCAGGTCGGCACGTCGGACGGAAAGCCCAGGCCGAGGAAGGACAGCGTCGATTCCGCGATGATGGCGGCGGCGATGTCGATGGTCGCGACCACGATCACGGGCCCCAGCGCGTTGGGCAGGATGTGCTGCATCACCTGGCGCAGCCGCGAGGCGCCCAGCGCCCGGGCCGCCTCGACGAATTCCTTTTCGCGCAAGGACAGGAACTGCGCCCTGACCAGCCGCGCCGCCGACATCCAGCGCGTCCCGCCGATGACCGCCACGATCAGCACGAAGGCACCGCCCTCGACGCCCAGCACGCCCTTCACGGGCTCGCGGAACAGGTAGATGACCAGCAGCAGCAGCGGCAGCTGCGGCAGCGAGAGGAAGAGGTCGGTGACCCACATCAGCGCGGCATCGACCCGGCCGCTCGACATGCCGGCGATGGAGCCGACAAGCAGGCCGAAGAAGATGGCGACGACCATCGCCGCGACACCGACCGCGATCGAGATGCGGCCGCCGTAGATCAGGCGCGCGAGCAGATCCTGGCCGAGATCGTCGGTGCCCAGCGGATGGGCCCAGGAGGGCCCCTGCAGCTTGGCGGCGAAGTCGATCTCGTTGATCGCCACCGGCCAGAGGAGCGGCCCGGCCAGCACGCCGAACACGATCAGGAACAGCGCAAAGGCCGAGAACAGGGCCATCTTGTGCCGCCGGAAGCGGCGCCAGGCCTCGTGCCAGGGCGAGAAGCGCTGCGCCTTGCGTGCGGCGGGGGCCGCGACGGGCGCGCTAGCGGAAAGCGATGCGGGGGTCGAGCCAGCCATAAAGGATATCTGCAATGAGGTTGAAGATGACGACCAGGCAGGCCGAGACGAAGGTGACGCCCATGACGACGGGCGTGTCGTTGGAGAGCATCGACGTGATCAGCAGCGAGCCGATCCCGGGGACGCGGAAGATCTGCTCGGTGACCACCGCGCCGCTGAAGACGATGGGCATCTGCAGCGCGACCAGGGTCACGACCGGGATCAGCGCGGTGCGCACCACGTGCCGGGTGATGACCTTGCGCTCGCCGATGCCCTTGGACCGCGCCGTGGTGACGTAGTCGAGGCGGATGACATCGAGCACCGAGGAGCGCACGAAGCGCACCAGCGCCGCGCCCTGGAAGAGGCCGAGCACCGTCACCGGCATGATCGACTGCTTGATGTGCTCCCAGTAGAACTGCCAGCCCGTCGCATTGATGTCGGCGCGGTAGACGAAGGGCAGCCAGTCGAGCTGGATCGAGAAGATCAGGATCAGCACGAGGCCCGTGAAGAAGGTCGGCAGCGAGAAGCCGATGAAGGCGAAGGTGTTGGCGACCTGGTCGAACAGCGAATAGGGCTTGGTCGCCGCCAGCACGCCGACCGGGATGGCGATCGCGATGGCCAGGATCTGCGACGCGCCGATGACGATCAACGTCACGGGCAGGCGCTGCAGGATCAGCGTGCTCACGTCCATGCGGCTGACGAAGGAGAAGCCCCAGTCGCCTTGCAGCAGGGCGATCAACCAGTGCCAGTAGCGCATCCAGATCGGGTCATCGAGACCGAACTTGGCGCGCAGCGCGGCGCGCACCTCGGGCGGAACCGCCGGGTTGGTCGCCAACTCGTCGAAGGGATCTCCGGGCGCCATGGCCAGGAGGGCGAAGAGCACGATGCTGATCCCGAGCAGACTCGGGATCATGATCAGGAGCTTCCGGATTACGTACTGCCTGCTCACGCGATGGACCTGCAAATAAGAAAGCCCTCCCCGCGCGTCGCGGGGAGGGCGTTTTGGGAGCTAGGCGTCCTTGAACCAGTCGCTGAGGTCCGAGGTATTGTTGTCCCAGCCGCTGATCTGGCAGTTGAGCTTCGAGGCCTGCGCCGAGACCGTGGGCCGCTCCACGATGCCCATCACGATGTTGTTCTGCACGGCCAGATCATTGACCTTGATGAACATGGCGGCCCGCTTGACGGGATCGAGCTCCACCTCTGCGTCCTTCAGAAGCTTGTCGGCTTCCGGGCTCTGCCAGCGCGTGATGTTGCGGCCCTGCCACTTGTTCTCCTTGGTCGCCGCCTCCCACGAGGCGAACTGGAGCAAGTGCGTCGCCGGATCCGGCTGGCCCATGGTCGTCGTGTACATCTCGAGGTCGGTGTAGAACTTCGTGTAGGTGTCCGGATTGGCCACGTCGGACGAGAAGTAGACCGACGCCGTCACCGACTTCAGCTCGATGTCGATGCCGGCCTTCTGGGCCGCCTGCTTGATGATGGCCTGCGTCTTCTGGCGCGGCTGGTTGATCGAGGTCTGGTAGACGTACTTGAGTTTCTTGCCGTCCTTGGCGCGGATGCCGTCCGAGCCCTTCTTCCAGCCGGCCTTCTCGAGGATGTCGTTGGCCTTGTCGACGTTGAACTCGATCGGGTTGTTCTTGGAATTGAAGCGCGCCGGACCGTAGAGGTAGTTGCGCGTCGCCGGGCCGGTGCGGCCGTAGATGTGGTCCTGGATCGACTTGTTGTCGACCAGCAGCGCGATCGCCTTGCGCACTTCCGGGTCGCTGAGCGTCGGATGCTTGGTCTTCAGGCTCGACCGCTCGCCGTCGACTTCCGTCCACGGATCGGTCGTATTCATCAGGAAGAATTCGATATTGCCGCCCGGCGTGATCGAGACCTTGCCCTTGCCGCCCTTTTCCAGGCGCAGGAGGATTTCGTCCTCGACCTGCAGGTTCCAGGCGAAGTCGAATTCGCCGGTCTGCAGCACCGCGCGCGCCGCCGAGACGGCGTCGCCGCCGCCCTTCATCTCGACCGAGTCGAAGAACGGCTTGTTGGCCTGGTGATAGTTCGGGTTGGCAACGCCCGTCACCAGATCGCCCGGCTTGAAGTCCTTGAACATGTAGGGGCCGGTACCGACCGGCTTCAGGTTGGTGGGGGCGTCGCGCGACTTGGCGCCGATGAAGTCGGCGAACAGGTGCTTCGGGATCAGCATGCCGCGCGTGCCGACGAAGGCATCGGCCCAGAACGGCGTCGCCTTCTTGAACTTCACGACCACGGTGTACTGGTCGGTCTTCTCGACCGTCACGTCCTGGTAGGAGGCGATCGTGTAGGCCGCCGTCGCCGGATCCTTGGCGTATTCCCAGTTGAAGACGACGTCGTCGGCCGTGAACGGCTTGCCGTCGTGCCAGGTGACACCCTGCTTGAGCTTCCAGGTCACCGACATGCCGTCGGCGGAAAGGCCGCCATTCTCCTTGGTCGGAATCTCGGCCGCGAGCTTGGGCTTGAGGTTGCCCTCGCCGTCCCACGCCGCCAGCGGCTCGTAGAACAGGCGCGAACCGTCCTGGTCCTTGGTGCCGACCGCGAAATGCGGATTGAGGAGCGTCGGACCCTGCCACCACAGCAGCTTCAGCGGGCCGCCGCCGCCACGCTTGGTCGGCTTGTAGGTCGAGGCGGGCTGCGCCATCGCCACACCAGAATGCATCAGAATCTGGCCCGCCGCCGGTGCGCCGATGCCCACCGCCATCATCGCCTGCACGAAACCACGTCGCGAAAGCTTGCCGGCCTTTACCTTCCCGATCAGGCCACGCAGTTCACGTTCTTTCATCTCAATGCTCCCAACATCCTAGAGGCTCTTCCCATGTGCCGCCCTCGCTATGCTGCAAGATGCGTGCAATCCTCAATCGTTACAGGCTGTAACCTTGCCGTCAATGATAGCACTTGCCGTGGGGGAGACACCGGATGGCTTGGATTTCTCTATTTCTGGCCGGACTCTGTGAGATCGGCTGGCCTGTCGGCCTCAAACTTGGCTGGACGGACGAGGGAATCCGGCCGGGATGGCTGATCTTCGCCGCCGTTGCCATCATCGTGAGCGGTGCGCTGCTTATGTGGGCACAACGAACCATCCCCATGGGCACCGCCTACGCGATCTGGACCGGCATCGGCGCGGTCGGTGCCTTCACCGTCGGCATCCTGGCTTTCGGCGACACCGCGTCGACGATCCGCATCGTCTCGATCGCGCTCATCGTGGCCGGCATCGTCGGCCTCAAGCTCGCTTAAGGGAGATCGCCATGAGAATGAAAGACAAGGTGGCGCTGGTGACCGGTGCCGCGAGCGGGATGGGTGCAGCCACCGCGCGTCTTTTCGCCCGCGAGGGCGCCAAGGCCGTCGTCGTGGCCGACATGCTCGACAAGGAGGGCGAGGCTGTCGTCGCGGAGATCAAGAAGGCCGGCGGCACGGCGAGCTACGTGCATCTCGATGTAACAAATGAATCCGAATGGCAGGCCGCGATCGACAAGACGGTGGCCGCCCATGGCGGCCTGAATGTGCTGGTGAACAATGCCGGCATCTCGGGCTCGGCCGCCGAGGATCTTTACGACACCGCGCTGTGGCACAAGTTGATGGACATCAACTCGACCGGCGTCTTCCTCGGCATGAAGTATGGCATCGCCGCCATCCGCAAGACCGGCGGACCGGGCTCGGTGATCAACCTGTCGTCGATCTCGGGCATCGTCGGCCAACCCTATATCCATGTCGGCTACAACGCCTCCAAGGGCGCGGTCCGGCTGATCACCAAGGCCGCCGCCGCGCAGCACGGCAAGGAAGGCATCCGCGTGAACTCGGTGCATCCGGGCCTGATGCCGCCGATGCGCACCTCGGGCCGCACCGCCGATCCGGTGCAGCGCGCCAAGACCCTGAAGGGCGTGCCGCTCGGCCGTGCCGGCGAGGTCGACGAGGTGGCCAATGCCATCCTCTTCCTGGCGTCGGACGAGTCTTCCTACGTCACCGGCGCCGAGCTGGTGGTCGACGGCGGCTGGACGGCGGTCTGACGTGGCGGAAGAAAGGAAGACCATCGCACCGTGGAAGGTGCTGGAGTCGAAGTACAATTACCGCGACCGCTGGCTGGCGCTGCGCTCCGACACGGTCGAACTGCCCAACGGCCGCGTGCTCACGCCCTTCCATGTCATCGAGCAGCCCGACTGGGTCACCGCCGTCGCGATCACCCACGATGGCAACATCGTCCTGGTCGAGGAATATCGGCACGGCGCGAAGCAGGCCGTGATCGAGCTGCCGAGCGGCATCCACGACGGGCCAGGGCAACCGATCGACCAGATCAAGCGCGAGCTGCTGGAGGAGACCGGCTTCGCCAGCGACGAATGGCACCCGCTCGGCGCTTTCTTCGCCAATGCCCCTCGCCTCAGCAACCGCGTGCACTGCTTCGTCGCCCTCGATGCGCGCAAGGTTGCCCAACCGAAACCGGACGACGGCGAAGACATCGTCACGCACGAAGTGCCGTTTGCGACCTTCCTGGAAGAGATGCGCGACGGAAGCCGCACCTTCCACGGCTTCCAGGGCGGTGCGCTGTGGCTGCTGCACAGCTTCGCGCGAAAGACGAAAGACAAGCGGCTGGCGGCGCTGCTGGACTAGCCGACGGTCGCCTTACCGCCGTAAATCGCGCATGCGGCCCGCGAGGGCCAGCACCATGAAGCCGCCGATCATCGAAATATGCTCCATGGCGACATGGAAGTGCGGCGTGCGGGCAGGTTCGACCATCGTCCAGAACGGGTGCGCAAGCACGATGGCAACCACGAGGAAACCGCTCAGGATGCCGCAGCCCAGCCATAGCCAGCGATCGAACAGGATCAGCAGCGAGCCGATCAGCAAGGTCGCGACCAGCAGGACGTTGAGAGGGCCTGCCGGTTCGAGGCCCAGCCCCTTCAGTTCGGCGACGCTGTGCTGGAACTCGATCATGTGCGCGAGGCCGGCGCTCCAGAAGACGAAGGTCAGCACCAGCCGCGCCAGGAACCAGCCGATGCCGCTGTCCAGGAAAGCCGCGATGGCGCGCGGCATGTCGTTTCGACCCATAGGCTTTCTCCCCCGAGAAAATGCGGCGGGACCATAAGGCGACAAGCTGCCCTCTTCCACTGCGTTCGCTTTCGTGCGTAATTCGGCCATGGTTCGCAAACGACCCGACCAGGGCTGGCGCGCGGCGGCTTTCGCCGTGGCGTTGTTTGCGATCACGCTCAACTTCTTCCAGCCGCTGGCCCACGCCGTCCTGATGCGCGACGGCGGGCCCGAGGCCGCCGCCAAGACCTGGGGCGTCTTCTGCCTGCCCGCCGCCGACGAGGACGGTTCGCAGGCGCCCGGCCAGCAGGCGGGCAAGATCCACGAATGCTGCCTGGGCCTGGCGCATGCGCCGGTGCTGGGCGAACCCTCTACCACCGCTTTCCTGCTCGTCGAACCCGTTGCCGAGACGATCGTCTTTGCGGCCAACGACGAAGCCCTGGCCCCCGTCGGCATTCGCGACGGGCCCCACCGACCGCGCGGTCCGCCCTCCCACGTCTGACGCCTGAACCCGCGACGCGCCCTGCCGTGCGTCGCGTTCTTTTGTCATTCGTGGGGAGATTTTCATGTTGTCCGTTCGCGTGGCCACGGCCACCGCTTTCACAGCCCTCGGGCTGATCCCGATGCTTGCCCGCGCGCAAGGCGCGCCGCCAGCCGGGGATCCCGCACCGGCCACCAGCCAGCAGCCCGTCGTGCTGGCGCCGGTCACCGTCAGCGCCGGCCGTGGTTCCGATCTCGACAAGCTCGACGTCAGTACCACTGTGATGACGCGTCAGCAGATCGAGGCGATGCCCGAGACCGGCGTCGACCAGCTCGTGAATCGCATCCCCGGCGTCTGGCTGCCCAACATCCCGACCGGCCAGCTCCATCCGACCGCGCAGCCGGTCAACATCCGGGGCTTCGGGACCAGCACCACGATCAACACGCTGATCATGGTCGACGGCGTGCCGGTCAACGATCCCTACTTCCGGACGATGAACTGGAGCACCATCCCCAAGAACTCGGTCGAGCGCATCGAGGTCATCCGCGGCGGCGGCGCCACCAGCCTGTGGGGCAACATGGCGATGGGCGGCGTGATCAACATCATCACCCGCCAGCCCGAGAAGACGGGCGCCTCGGCCGACGTCAGCTATGGCAGCTACAACACCTCGACCGGCGAAGCGGCCGCCAGTTACGTCGTCAGCGACAAGGTCAAAGCGGGGCTGAGCTACAATCATGCGCAGAGCTCGGGCTACAACCTGACGCCGGCGCAGTACCGCAACGCCAACCTGGTGCCGACGGCGTCCAAGGCCGACAATATCGCCGCCAGCGTGTTCCTGACGCCCAACGAGAACCTCAAGCTCTTCGCCAAGGCCTACTGGAACCAGACCTACGAGGACGGGCTTGTCTGGACCTACGCCCACAACAACTGGTCGACCTATCGCCTGCTGGCCGGCGGCAGCTACAAGTTCGACGAGAACCACTCGCTGAACTTCAGCGGCTGGGTGAGCGGCGGCTCGTTCGGCACCATCAATGTCGGCAGCGGCAGCTACACGCTGAACAACATCAACGCGACCAACCAGTTCGTCAGCCAGATCGAGGCCGCGCCCAACTCCGACATCGGCGGTTCGGTCTTCTACGAGGCCAATTTCGGCCCCTTGCGCGACGTCAAGATCGGCGTCGATGCGCGCCGCACGCTGGTCACCGACTACAACAGCCTCTATGCCAGCGTATCGGCCAACCCCACGACCTTCGTCGTGAATGGCGAGCACCGCTTCCAGGGCGTGTTTGGCCAGGGCACCTATCGCTTCACCGGCATCCCGATCGACATCACGGTGGGCGTGCGCGGCGACTTCTGGCAGGCGATGAACGCCAGCGTGCTGACGACGAACTCCAGCACCCTGAACGTCGTGCCCAATGCCAGCGCGGCGAGCTTCGATCCGCGGGTCGGCTTCAAGTTCTACGCCAGCGACGAGCTGACCCTGCGCGGCGCCATCTACCGCAACTTCTCGGCGCCGGGCATGAACCAGATGTATCGCGTGTTCGCCAGTGGCACGGGCTATACGACGATCAATCCCAATCTCCAGCCGATGACCAACTTCGGCCAGGAGCTGGGCTTCGACTTCGAATGGAAGTCCTTCACCCTCTCGGGCACCTACTTCAACAACAACCTGAACAACTTTATCGACTTCATCACGGTCTGCAACACCAACCCGGCCTGCGCCGCGCCCTATGTCAGCGCGGCCGGCCTCAGCCCGTCCTTCACGACGGTGCGCCAGTACCAGAATGTCGGCAACGCCACCTTCCAGGGCATCGAGCTGATCGCCACCTGGCAGCCGTTCGAGCAGCTCAGGCTGACCGGCGGCTTCACCAGCACCACGGCCTATCTCACCAGCTCGACCAACCCGACCCTGGTGCGCACCGGCGTGCAGCTCGGCCAGGTGCCGAGCTACATGTTCACGGCCGGCGTCGAATGGCGGCCGATCGAGAACCTCGTCCTGACCGCGTCGATGAAATCGTTCCCGCAATACTGGAACGACACCAACCACACCCAGCTGAACGACGGGGCGACCCTGATCGATCTCGGCTTCCGCTGGTCGCCGGTGAAGGACGTCGACATCTATGGCAGTATCCAGAACCTGACCAACGTCCAGTACCTGGCGCAGGGCTATACGCTGACCTCGTTCGAGGGCTCGACGGTCAGCCCGTCCGCCATACCGCAGCTCGGCATGCCGCTGACTGCCATCGCCGGCCTGAGGGTGAAATTCTGATGCGCGCTTTTCTCGCCTTCTTCGCCGTCCTGCTGTTCGCCGGCACTGCTGGCGCACAGCATCAGCACGGCAAGCCATCGGCCGCGGCGCCGGAAGCCTTCACGGCCACCCCGGCCTTCGGACCCGACGGCACGCTGTGGCTCGTCCGCGCCATGGCCGACAAGATCGTGGTCGTGCGCTCGACCGATCTCGGCAAGACCTTCTCCGAGCCGGTCGCCGTGACGCCCGAACCGACGAACCTCGACTGGGGTCCCGACGCGCGGGCCCGCATTGTCGTCACACCGAAGGGCGAGCTGGTCGTCACCTTCGCGATCTTCCAGGACCGCAACTTCAACGGCCGGGCCTTCTACTCGCGCTCCAAGGACAACGGCGCGACCTTCAGCAAGCCGCGGCCGATCACCGCCGACACGACCAGCCAGCGCTTCGAGACGGCCGCGGTCGATCCCTCGACGGGTCGCGTGTTCGCGGCCTGGCTCGACAAGCGCAACGTCGCCAAGGCGCGCGCCGCCGGGAAGCCCTATCCCGGCGCGGCGCTCGCCTATGCCTGGGAGGATGGCGAGGCGGGCTTCGGCCCGACCAGCATCGCCCTCGACAATACCTGCGAATGCTGCCGCCTCGGCGTCGCCTTCGCCGGTCCCGGCAAGCCCGCCGTGGTGTTCCGCAACATCTTCCCCGGCTCGGTCCGCGACCATGGCGTCGTCACCTTCAAGGACGAGAAGACGCCCGGCCCCGTGCGCCGCGTCAGCGCCGACGAGTGGAAGATCGAGGCCTGCCCGCATCACGGGCCCAGCATCGCGATCCTGCCGGACGGCTCCTATCACGTCGCCTGGTTCACCGACGGCTCGGCGCGCCAGGGCCTGTTCTATGCCCGCGCCGACAATGGCGACACGCCGTTCGGCGCGCCGCGCGCGCTGTCGACGCCCCGGCGCCAGCCGGCGCGGCCGTATCTTCTGGCCAACGGCAGCGCGCTCCATCTCGTGTGGAAGGAGTTCGACGGCACCAAGTCGACCGTGCGCTGGCAGGTGAGCCACGATAGCGGCCGCACCTGGAGCGATCCGCGCACCGTCGCCGACACCGAGGACGCCTCCGATCATCCCCTGCTCGTCGCCAATGCCGGCCGCGCCTATCTGTCGTGGCTCACCAAGGCCGACGGCTATCGCCTGATTCCCCTCGAGGACCAGCCATGATCCGCGCGTTCTTCCTCGCCTTCGTGCTGGTACTGGCCTCGGCCGGTGCACAGTCCGCCGACCTGCAGTCCTTCGGCCGTGGCAGCTGGTCCAAGCTGCGCGCCGCCCATGACGGCCAGCCGACCGTCGTGCATTTCTGGGGGCTCACCTGCGCGCCCTGCCTCGTCGAGATGCCGGAATGGGGCAAGCTGCGCGCCGAGCGGCCCGACATGCGTCTCGTGATGGTGGCCGCCGATCCGGTGCCGCAGGATCCCGCGCGTGTGTCGGACATGCTGGCGCGGGCCGATCTCGGCAAGGCCGAGAACTGGGCCTTCGCCGACCGTTTCAACGAGCGGCTGCGTTACGAGATCGATCCGGCCTGGGCTGGCGAGCTGCCGCGCACCCTGCTGATCGACCGTGACGGCAAGGAGACCGTCCTCACGGGCGTGGCCGATCTCGCCGAGGTCCGCGCCTGGCTCGACGCGCAGAAGAAGCGCTGAGCTGCCCGAATTCATTAACCAGGAGTCCGTTCCATGTTGTGCCGCCGCCTCATCCTCACCGCCGCCGTCTCCCTCCTCGCGATGCCCGCCATGGCCCAGGACTACAAGATCGGGTCGCTCGAGATCACCACGCCGTGGACGCGCGCCACGCCGCCGTCAGCGCGCACCGGCGGCGGCTTCCTGACCATCACCAACAAGGGCACGACGGCCGACCGGCTGGTCTCCGCGCGCAGCAACGCCTCGGACAAGGTCGAGATCCACGACGTCCAGATGGACGGCAGCGTGATGCGCATGCGCGAACTCACGAACGGCCTCGAGATCGCGCCGGGCGCCACCGTCGCGCTGAAGCCCGGCGGCTACCACATCATGTTCATGGAACTGAAGGCGCCGATCGCCAAGGACGCCAAGGTGCCGCTGACCCTGGTCTTCGAGAAAGCCGGCAGCGTCGACGTCCAGCTCACCGCCCAGGCCATGGGCGCCATGCCGCAAGGGCACGGGAAGAATTAACCCTCATTGGAGCGCGCAACTCCAGTTGCGCTCATGTCTTGCTGATCCAAGACGCTTGAGCGCCACTGGAGTGGCGCGCTCCATTGACAGGCTTACATTACCTTCAGCAGTTCGATCGCAATCAGCACCATGCCGATGACCGACACGAACCACGCCAGCGTCCGCAGCCAGGCGATGCCGGCGACGTAGATCGCGGCATAGGCGACGCGGCCCCAGAAGAAGATCATCGCGCCCATCGCGGTCATGGCGTTGGCCTTGCCGGCCACGGCGACGATCAGCACCAGCGCCGAGAACAGCACCATATTCTCGATCATGTTGAGATGGGCGCGCTTGGCCCGTCCGGCCCAGCCGGTGATCTCGGGCAGGCCCTCGCGGTTACCGGCCAGCGTCGGCAGGCCGAGCGCCTGGTTGGAGCCCGTGGCCGCCACCAGCATCTGGACGAACGTCAGGATCACGGAGAAGAAGAGGTACGTCAGGTCCGCGGACATCGGCGTTTCTCCCATCGTTGTTATTTGGTCCCGAAGAGACGGTCCCCCGCATCGCCGAGCCCGGGAACAATATACCCGTGATCGTTGAGTTTTGCATCGATCGCTGCCGCGAAGACCGGCACGTCGGGATGGACCTCGGCGAAGGTCCGCGCCCCCTGCTCCGAACCCAGCACGCAGATGAACTTGATCCGCTTGGCGCCGGACTCCTTCAGCCGGTCGACCGCGGCGATGGCCGAATGGGCTGTCGCCAGCATCGGGTCGCAGACGATGACGTCGCGGTCGGAAATGTCCTGCGGGATCTTCAGGTAATACTCGACCGCCTGCAGCGTCCGCGGGTCGCGGTAGAGGCCGACATGGCCGACCCTCGCCAGCGGCACGAGGTCGATGACGCCCTCGGCCAGCCCGAGGCCGGCGCGCAGGATCGGCACCACCACCAGCTTCTTGCCGTCGAGCAGCGGCGCCTCCATCGCCTCGATCGGCGTCTCGATGCGCGCCTGCATCATCGGCAGGTCGCGCGTGGCGTCGTAGCCCAGCAGCAGCCCGATCTCGCGCAGCAGGCGGCGGAAATTCGTGCTCGACGTCGCCTTGTCGCGCAGCTTGGTGAGCTTGTGCTGCACCAGCGGATGCGACACGACATGGATCGAGTGCGGCAATGACATCGTCTTCTTCTCCCCAAAAACTTCAGAACACCGCGTTTCAGAACACCGTGCCGTCGCTCTCGACGGTGATGGGCGGGCCGCCGCCGGGACGGCGCTCAGCGGCCAGCCGGCGACCCGCAAACCATGTGCCGGCCTCCAGCACCTTCACCAGCGGCAGGCGCTGTGCATCCATACCCAAATGCAGGCGGACATGCTCGGCGATCTGGTCGAGCAGCGCCACGGTGAGCGCCCGCCATTCGACGATCGCCTCGTCGCCCGGGGCAAAGCTCTTCTCCAGCAGAACGCTCTGCTTGGGCCTGAGCGCACCGGCATCGACCAGCAGGCCGCCGTTGCGATACTCCGGCAGGCCGGTCAGCGCATCGAGCGCCGCAACCTTGCGGCCGGCGCCCTCAATCGGCTCGACCAGCGAATAACTCATCCACTGCGAGAGCTTGTGGAACGGGACGAGCCCGATCACCGGATGCTCCCACACGTCGCCGCGCGGCGACGGCCAGATCGGCGAAAGCTTGTCGAGCACGGCGGCCAGGATGGCTTCGGCCTTCACCTCGCGGCCGGTGGCCACGATGTCGAACAGCGCACCCGGCCGTTCCAGCCCAACGCTCCCCAGCTTGCGCAGCAGCTCGGCGCGGCCTTCCAGGCCCAGCAACGGGTTGTGCGCCTTCACCTGGAAGCCCATGGCGATGTCCATCGGCGTGAGCTGCGCCAGGCGCTCGGCATCGACCCGCAACGGATCGCCCTTGGCATCGCGGCTGAACGCGCCGTTGGCGAACATGTGCAGGCTGGCGACGCCCAGCCCCTCGGAGCGCGCATAAGTCTCGCCCGTGCCCGGCTCGCGATAGCTCCAGGCCGCGCCGGCGCCGGCGTCGAGCAGGACGGACACGACCGCGAGGTCCATGCGACGGCGCGCGATCTCCTCGGCCGGCAGATGCGTCAACCGCTCGGCCAGCGCGCTCCATCGGTCGCGGCCGCCCGATTCGAAATGCCGCCAGCGCGAATGGAACGGGATCGCCGCCGGATTGGGAAACCGCTCGCGCGCGACGGCCAGCGTCGCCTGCACCGCCGCTTCCAGCCCGTTGGCATCGAGCTGGAACCACTGCGACTGCCCGTCCACGACATACTTCAGAACCTTCGCCGCCCGCTCGCGGATCGCGACGGGGGTGCGGAGGTAAGCGAGATCGTTTCTCAAGACATGCGCCCATATACCGGTGTCATCCTGAGCGCAGCGAAGGATCCTTCGCTGCGCTCAGGATGACAAGAAAAGTGATTTGGAACGAAAGAACGCCTCATTGGAGCGCGACACTCCAGTGGCGCATCATGCGCTTGAGCGCCACTTCAGGGCGGGGGAAGACCCCGCCCGCAGTGGCGCGCTCCGTTGAATCACTCATCGAGACCTCGTCCCTTGGCCCGCGCCAGCTCGTTCGAACCGGGCTTGGTCGCACTGAAATAGCCTGCGGCCTTCTTGGCATCCATCTCGACCAGCGCATCGGCCGGGATCAGGTGCTCGGGGATCGGCACCTGCTCGACGATCTCGATGCCCTGCTCGCGCAGCGCGTCGGACTTCATGTTGCTCATCGAGGCGAAGCGGTCGATGCGGTTGATGCCGAGCCAATGGAAGATGTCGGGCATCAGCTCCTGGAAGCGCATGTCCTGCACGCCTGCCACACATTCTGTGCGGTTGAAGTATTGCGCCGCCGAATCACCGCCGGGCTGGCGCTTGCGTGCGTTGTAGACGAGGAACTTCGTCACCTCGCCCAGCGCGCGGCCTTCCTTGCGATTGTAGATGACGACGCCGACGCCGCCCTTCTGCGCCATGTCGATGCAGATCTCGATGCCGTGCGCGAGATAGGGCCGGCAGGTGCAGATGTCGGAGCCGAACACGTCGGAGCCGTTACATTCGTCGTGGAGGCGGCAGGCGATTTTCGTCTCGGGGCGGCCGAGCTTCGACACGTCGCCGAAGAAATAGATCGTGGCGCCGCCGATCGGCGGAAGGAACAGTTCGAGGTCGGGCCGCGTCACCAGCTCGGTGTACATGCCGCCGGTCTGCTCGAAGAGCGTGCGGCGCAAGTCGACTTCCTTGACGCCGAAACGCTCGGCGATGCCGGGCAGCCACCAGACCGGCTCGATGGCCGCCTTGGTCACCTTCACGTCGCCCGAGCCGCTCAATATGTCGTTGTCGGGCTTCAGCCGGCCGGCCGCCAGGGCCTCCATGATCTCCGGCATGTTCACATGCGCCTTGGTGACGGCGATGGTCGGGCGGATGTCCCAGCCCGCCGCCAGCTTGTCGGCGAAGACCTCGGAGACCAGGTGGCCCCACGGATCGAGCGACACGATCTTCTTCGGATCGAACCAGCCCTCGAACGGCCCGATGCGCTCGGCCGGCGAGGTGTTGGTGAGGTCGGGCCGGTGATCGGCTTTCAGCTCCTGCGCCGCGATCGCCAGCGCGCGATAGATGCCGTAGCTGCCGGAATGGACGCCGATGACGTTGCGGTGCGAGGTGAGGCCGACCGTACCGACCACCGGCCCCCTCACCGCAGGGTCGCGCGCGCCCCAGACCACCGGAGGGGCCGGCTGGCCGCCCTGGCTGGGATGAGTATTCAATCTGATGTGCGCCATGTGCTTTCCGGTCCTCTGGGAGCGGGAAAGCGAGGAAGTGTACAGCCGCCGGATGACCAAAGGAAGACGCTGCGCCCTTGCGTCTTGCGGTCGGTCGGGAGACCCTTCACGCGACATGATGAAATCTGCCCTGTCCGTTTTCTCGCTTCTCGCCGTCCTGGCCCTCGCCTGGGTCGCCGCGCCGGCCGGACTGTCGGCGGCCGACCCTCTTCCCGTGCCGAGACCAATCTATTTTTCCGCGGGCGCCAGGAGCGGGACCGTGGGCGGCCACGTGCAGCGCGGCGAATACAATCTCTATTCGCTGGTGGGCGACGCGGGTCAGTTCATGACCGTCTCGATGACGACGCCCGGCGGCAATGCGTTCTTCCAGATTTATGAGCCCGACACCACGATCGGCCGCGACGGCGACGGCGCACTGACGTTCACCGGCAAGGCGTTGCGCAGCGGCGGGCCCGGCGAGGACGCAACGCGCTGGACGGGCCGACTTCCGCGCAAAGGCACCTACATCATCGCGATCGGTAGCACGCGCGGCAACGCGAACTACAGCATGGACGTGAAGATCGAGTAGAGCGTCCGGCCTACTGCGCGACTTTCAAGGTCGCGAGATAGTCGACGATCTCTCCCCGCTCACGATCGTCGATCGGCGCCTTGTAGGTGTGGATCATCTTGTCGACGATGCCGGCCCATGCCGCCTTCGGCAGGTCGGGCTGGGTCAGCACCATGCCGGCCGAATGGCAGACCAGGCAGTTGCCGTTCATCGTTTCCGCCTTGGCGCCTCCCGGAAAGATGACGTCGCTCGGAGGCAACTGCAGCGACACCGACTTCAGCACGAAGCCTGTCGTGGCGGCAGAGGCGGTCCCCGGTGAGGCAACCCGCGGCGCCGGAAGCTGGACCGCGGGATGGCCGATGAAAGCCAAGGTCAGCCCGGCGATCGCGGCGACGGCGAACCCCAGCGTAGAACCATTGATCGCCATCGCTCAGGCCGCCTTCACATGCACGGTCTCGATGCGGTTGTGCATGAAGCCGCTCGGGTTCCAGTTGTTGGCCGCGGGCTGCACGAGCCCGGCGTCGCTGGTGCAGCGGACCATCAGCGCGAGGTCGCCCACCGCGGGCGTCACCTCGGCCTGCCATTGCCGGAAGCTGTATTTGCCCTCATCGGCGCCCAGCACCGTCGGCAGCCAGCTCTTGCCGCCGTCCGCCGAAAGCTCGACCGTCTTCACGCCCGCGTCGCCGCCGAAGGCGATGCCGCGGATCATGGTCTTCTCGCCCGCCTTCAGAGCCGCGCCGTCCTTGATATTGGTGACGAACGAGCGCGGCACCATGCGGGTGATCGGCACCATGGCGAGGCCCGTCTGGCCCGGCTTCATGTCGGCGCCCGGCGTGTCCGGGACGAGGTAGGCGCTCTTGGTCCAGTAATTCTCGTCGGGTTCGGCCAGCACCTCGATGCGGGACAGCATCTTCACCCAGTAGGTCGAGTACCAGCCGGGCACCACGAGGCGCAGCGGGAAACCGTTCAGCAACGGAAGCTGCTCGCCGTTCATGGCGTAGGCGATCATCACCTCGCCATCATGCGCGTGATCGAGCGCCAGCGACTTCATGAACTTCGGCGCCTCGGCCACCACCGGATCGTCGAGGCCGGCGAAGCGGACCGCCGTCGCACCGGCCTTCACGCCGGCCCGGTCGAGCACGTCCTTCAGCCGCACGCCCATCCACTTGGCATTGCCCATCGCGCCGTTGGCCCATTGCGCGCCGGGAACCCGGGGATCGGTGAAGCCGCGCGAATTGCCCGAACACTGGTTGACGGCCGCCAACTCGACCCGCGGCAGCCCGTCGACGATTTCCTTCAAGCTGAGCGACAATTCCTTGTCGACATGACCGCCGACGGCGAGCCGGAAGCTGCCGACGTCGATCTCGGTCGGAATCACCGCCCAGTGCCAGCGTACATAGAAGGCGTCGTTGGGCGTGAACACCCCGCGGTCGAAGACCTCGAACGGCGTCTCCAGCAGCGGCGGCCGGGTCCGCTGCAGGATCATCGGCCCCTTCTGCGGGAAGGCCGTCGTGATCGCCCGCTCGGCCGGCGCGAACGGCAGGTCGACCACCGCCTGGCCCCAGGCCGAGCCGGAAACGACCATGAGGCCACTGGCGGCCGCCCGTCCCAAAAAGGATCGCCGCTTCGTTTCCGTCATCTCTTACGCACCTTTACTCTCGACGGCGGGTACATTGCGCATAACAGGGTGCGGCGAGCCAATGCCTTCCTGTCGCGCATCATCGCCACGATGATGCAGCTTCCCGCTTCCTCGTCGGAATGCTAGCGTCGCTTCGTTACAAGAATTCAGCCAAAAATTGTCTGCAATTCACTGGCGTTCGGCCCCACCGTGCCGATGACCGGCCCTCTCACCGCAGGATCGCGGGGCCGGCTGGCCGCCCCGTGATGAAGGATGCCGACGCCTATGGCCGTCGCTCCAGCGCGCGGATCACTCCCCTCCTCCCCCGCCGCCATCGCCGCCGCCCCCATCACCTCCCCCACCGTCGGCATCACCGCCGCTATCAGCGGAGATCTCGATCGAGAAACCTCCCCAGAAGCCTCTCCGATCCGTGGTCGTGCCGTCTGACTCCGTTTCCGGCCAGACGTTTGCGATACCCTTCGCCAGGATGGAACCGACGATCACTCCGGCAAAGATACAGCCAGTCCAAGCCTGGCCGTCTTTTGCCAGAGGATTCATGCAGTAGACCACGACTCGCGCCGTGATGGCCGTCACGGCGATCAGTACCAGTTGAACAAGCCCAAAGGGGATTATGATTCTGCGCATCATTGCTCGCTACGGCGACCGCAGATCAATGGCCACCGCCGGCTCCACAATCGCCAACACCGTCGCCCGCATGCCCGCAGGAAGAATGGCCCGAGGAACCTCCGCCAGAAGCGCCCGAAGATGTAGCCAGACCCGGTAATCCGGCACTGGCAGCCATCGCACCGCCTCCAACAATGACTCCGCCATCGTATGAGGACGTGTACTGAAACTGACGGGCGGGCTTTTCATCGACCGGTGGCTTCGGGTCACGGCGATGACTCGCCATGTAAGGGCAGATCATGGCCGCCAGAAAAATCCCAATGGACCAGGCTGCCCCATCATCAAACCGCGGAAGCCAGTGGTGAATCCCGATGCGTGTCCCCACCGTCACGACAGCGAAGATCAGGATGTAGGCGACGTACTTCAACTTGCGTCTCCATCGTGCAAGATGGAAGTGCGTATCTCGTTCGTCATACTACCCGACATTGCCTGAAAAGCCGGCCAGAAGCGATATCTTCCTCGGCTGGTGCGATCCGCTGAGGTGCAACCGCTTAACGATCCACCTTCCCGCTCCACGAGCGGAATGCTAGCGTTCATCCCGTCGCGGCATTTCAAACGCAAGTTGCCGCCGCGACTCACAGAGTGTGAAACGGCGTGAAACAAGCGCCGGCACAAGAAGAGATACAGGGGAGGATGGCGGGTGACGCCAGCGCGACGACCCATGTTCGGCGAACAGCAGCGCTTCATGCTGCTGCTGATTACGCCTGCCGTGCTTTTGCTCGGCCTCTTCCAGGTCGTGCCGATCGTGATCGGCGCCAATGCGAGTTTCCGCGACTGGGCGCTGTATAATCCCAAGAAGACCTGGGTCGGGCTCGATCACTACAAGTCGGTCATCACCGACCCGGCCTTCCTCGAAGTCGTGCTGCCCAACACCTTCATCTTCATGGTGCTGAGCGTGGCGGGCGCGCTGGCCCTCGGGCTGGGTCTCGCCCTCCTCCTGAACCGGCCGTTCCGCGGCCAGAAGATCGTGCAGACCGTGCTGATGGTGCCGCTGATGGTGGCGCCGGTGATCGCGGCCATCATGATGCGCTGGATGTTCAACGACCAGTTCGGGGTCGTGAATGCGGTGCTCGAAGGGCTGGGCCTCGAAGGCCAGCCGTGGCTGGTCGAGCGCTGGAGCGCCTTCGCCATCATCGTCCTGACCGACATCTGGCTGTGGACGCCATGGTTCACGCTCCTCCTGCTGGCCGGCCTTCAGAGCCTGCCCAAGGAGCCCTTCGAGGCGGCCGAGATCGACGGCACCTCGACCTGGCGCGTGTTCACCCATCTCACCCTGCCGATGCTGCAGCCGGTGATCGTCGTCTGCGTGGTGATCCGTGCCATCGACGCGTTCCGCACCTTCGACATCGTGTGGACCCTGACCGGCGGCGGCCCCGGCCGCTCGACCGAGCTGTTCAGCCTCTACGCCTACGTGCTCGCCTTCCTGAACCTCGACCTCGGTCGCGGCTCGGCCGCGGCGATCGTCGGCGGTCTCATCATCCTCGTGGTCGGCATCGGTCTCTACCGCATCGTCGACCGCGTCACGAAGGCCTAATCCGATGGCGATGGTCCGCAGATCCCTGATGTTCTCCGGCCTGCCGACGGGCGTCCGCCGCCTGCTGTTCGGGTTGGCGCTGTTCGGCATCTGCTTCGCGTTCGCCTTCCCGGTCCTGTGGCTGATCCTGACGTCGCTGCGGCCGGAGTCGGGCGTCTACTACGTCCATCGCGGCACCGAGTTCACGCTCGCGAGCTTCGCCGAGGTGCTGCAGGACGACCGGCTGATCCACGCCTTCATCAACTCGGCGATCATCTCGACCCTGGCGACGATCTTCTCGCTGCTCGTCACCGTGTCGAGCGGCTACATGCTGTCGCGCTTCAAGGGGCCGGCGGCGTCGACCTGGTTCGGCACGATCTACGTGTTCCGTTGCGTGCCCTACATCTCCTGGGTCCTGCCGCTCTACTTCGTGGCCCAGAGCTGGGGCCTCTACGACACCTATCTCGGCCTGCTGCTGCCGCACATCGCCGTCCACATCTGCTTCTTCTCCTGGCTGATGAAGGGCTTCTTCGACGGCATCGATCCGTCGATGGAGCATGCCGCACTGATCGACGGCTGCACGCGCTGGGGCGCCTTCGTGCGCGTGGCGCTGCCCTCGGCCATCCCGGCGATCTCCGCGCTCGCCGTGCTGTGCTGGCTGTTCACCTGGAACGAGTTCCTGTTCGCGCTGATCCTGACCGGCAACAAGGTGCC
This sequence comes from Reyranella sp. GW821-FHT14A01, assembly GCF_058803965.1. Taxonomy (NCBI): domain Bacteria; kingdom Pseudomonadati; phylum Pseudomonadota; class Alphaproteobacteria; order Hyphomicrobiales; family Reyranellaceae; genus Reyranella; species Reyranella sp. GW821-FHT14A01. The sequence goes on along the minus strand of NZ_JBXAPM010000014.1, from coordinate 116,960 downwards.
GGTGATCACCGTCGTGATGGCCCAGTTCGTCACCGAGATGGGGCTGCGCTGGAATCTCATGGCCGCGACCGCGGTCATGGCGCTGGTGCCCGCCTTCCTGCTGGCCCTGTTCGGCCAGAAATATGTGATCCGGGGCCTTCGGATCTAACAACAAGACAAAAACGACGACCACCCTAGGAGGAAACGAGATGAGCGTAAGACGAAGGACCCTGGCTGCAATCGCAGCCGCTGCCGGACTGCTCGTCGCAGGCGGCGCCAACGCCCAGGCCGTCAAGGAACTGCGCATCGGCTACCAGCCGAGCCCGATCCAGGACGCCTCGATCGCCATGTTCGAGACCTGGGGCGCCAAGAACGGCATCAAGATCGTGAAGGTGCCGAACTCCTACGGCGTCTACGTCGAGAAGATGACGGCGTCGCTGACCTCGAACTCCGACCAGTACGACGTCATCTGGCACAATGACGACTGGGGTCAGCTCTGGGCCCATCTGCTCGAGCCCACCGACGACGTGCCCGGCCTGCAGTTTGCCGAGAAGTGGGGCATGGACAAGGTCGTGTTCGGCAATGCGCAGGGCCAGAACACGGTCGTGCCGATGGGCCAGACCTTCAGCGTGTTCTTCTATCGCTCCGACCTGGTGCAGCCCAACGAGGTCCCGAAGACGCTGGCCGAGGTCGTCGAGGCCAGCAAGAAGCTGCAGGCCGCCAACAAGGTGAAGTTCGGCTATGTCGGTGCCATGTCGATGAACAACAGCTGGTTCAGCTGGTTCTGGTCGATGTGGGGCAACAATTGCGACGTACTGATGCCCTTCTACGAGCGCGACAACAAGGTGCTGGCGCAGAACGGCTGGAAGTCCGGCCTCGGCGAGCCCTGCATGAAGCAGACGGTCGAATACTGGTGGGATGCCATCAACACCCACAAGATCTCGCCGCGCGGCATGCCGGCCTACGACCGCAACGAGGCCAACGCGGTGTTCATGGCGGGCGATGCGGCCTTCACCGTGGCCGACTCGCTGTGGTGGGGAACCTTCAACGACGCCGCCAAGTCGAAGGTCGTGGGCAAGGTCGCCGCGGCGCGCTTCCCGCTCGGCCCCAACCGCCAGAAGAACTTCGCCTGGGACGATATCTGGGGCTGGGCGATCCCGAAGTCGATCTCGCCCGAGCGCAAGGCGCTGGCCAAGCAGATGCTGGGCGCCATGATGATGGACGAGGAAGGCCAGATGAAACTCTGGAAGGCGACCGGCGCGCCGCCGCCCAACACGCAGTTCTGGGACAAGATCGCGGCCCAGGATCCGTTCATGAAGCTGCTGAAGGAAGCGGCCCTCGATTCGCCCGACAAGGTGCGCGGCGCCTACTACTTCCCGCAGTGGCCGGCCGTGCATAAGGCGTTCAACGACGCCGTGACCAAGGCCGTCACCGGCAAGCGCGAGGATATCGGCAAGGTCCTCACCGACAGCGCGCCGCTGGTCACCAAGGCGGCGACGCAATAACGGCCTGAAGCGATATTGAATCGATACCCCCGCCGCGCTTCAGTGCGGCGGGGTCGTCACGCTCAGCGTAAGCAAGGTCGGCGGGGATCATGGCAGCGATCGTACTGGACAAGCTCAACAAGCATTACGGGGCGCTGCATCACGCCGTGAAGGACGTCGATCTCACGATCGCCGACAAGGAATTCGTGGCACTGGTCGGACCGTCGGGCTGCGGCAAGTCGACGACCTTGCGCATGATCGCAGGCCTCGAGGACATCAGCGGCGGCGAGATCCGCATCGACGGTCGGGTGGTCAACCACCTCCCGCCGCGCGACCGCGACATCGCCATGGTGTTTCAGAACTACGCGCTCTATCAACACATGAGCGTTTACGACAATCTGGCCTTCGGCCTGCGCAACAAGAAGATGCCGGAGAGCGAGATCAAGGCGGCGATCGACCGCGCCGCCGGCATCCTCGGCCTGCACGAGCTGATGAAGCGCAAGCCGCGCCAGCTCTCGGGCGGCCAGCAGCAGCGCGTGGCGCTCGGCCGCTGCATCGTGCGCAACCCGCTGGTCTTCCTGTTCGACGAGCCGCTCTCCAATCTCGACGCCAAGCTGCGCGCCCAGATGCGCATCGAGATCAAGCGCCTGCATGCCCAGCTTCCCACGACGTCGGTCTTCGTGACCCACGACCAAGTCGAGGCGATGACCTTGGGCGACCGCGTCGTGGTGATGAAGGACGGCCGTGTCCAGCAGGCGGGCACGCCGCTCGCGGTCTATGGCAATCCAGTCAACAAGTTCGTCGCGGGCTTCATCGGCGCGCCCGCGATGAACTTCCTCGACGTCACCATCGCCCGGGAAGGCGAGACGATCGTGGCCCAGTCGGCCGCGGTGAAGCTTGCCGTCAACGAACCCAGCAGCCGCGCCCTCGAAGCCTATGTCGGCCGGCGCGTGGTGATGGGTTTGCGGCCCGAGCATCTGCTGCTGGGCGACGGCGTGGTGAGCCGCAGCTTCGCCGCCAAGGTCGAGGTGGTCGAACAGCTCGGCTCCGAGATCCTGCTGGAAACCCGCGTCGGCGACGCGCGCGTGACCGCCGCCCGCGTACCACCCGAATCGGCGATCGTCGCCGGCGACCAGGTCCGCCTCTCCGTGCAGCCCGGCCGCTTCCATTTCTTCGATCCCGATACCGAGATCGCGATTACCTGAGGCGACGAGCTTATCCCTTCGCCGCCAGGTCGATGGCGCGGCGGTACATCGTCATCGCGGCTTCCGGCGTGTTGTAGCCGGCGTGCGCGGTCAGCGTGACGTTGTCGAGCTTCAGCAGCGGTTCCTCGGGCGGTGTCGGCTCCTTGCCGAAGACGTCGGTCGCGTAATGGCCGATCCGGCCCGAGCCCAGCAGCTCGATCAGCACCGGCTCGTCGACGACGCCGGCGCGCGCGGTGTTGACGATGATGACGCCGGGCTTGGTCTTCTCCAGCTTTGCACGGTCGATAAAGCCACGCGTGGCGTCGTTCAGGGCGAGGTGCAGGCTCACGATGTCGGACTGCGCCAGCAGCTCGTCGAGCGTCACGGTCGGCACGCTTCCGCCCGCAACGGCTGAGCGATTGTAGGCGATCACCTTCAGTCCGATGCCCTGGGCGATGCGTGCCATCTCGCGGCCGATGCCGCCCAGCCCGACCACGCCCAAGGTCTTGCCCTTGAGCTCCATGCCCTGCATCGGCCGCCAGCCGCCACCGCGCACGATGCCGTGCATGGTCGCGATGTGGCGGGCCGCGGCGAAGACCAGCCCCATCGCATGCTCGGCGACCGTGGTGTCGCCGTAACCGCCGATGGTCGAGACCTTGATGCCGAGCCGCTCGGCCGCCGCGACGTCGACGAAGCTCGACGCTCCCGTGCCGAGGAAGACGATGTGCTTCAGGCCGGTACAGCGCTTCAGGGTCGGCTCGCTGAAGTAGGTCGCATCGTTGATGACCGTGTCGTAGCCCTCGACCTTGCCCGACACTTCCTCTTCCGGAACCGGCCCCATGCCGATGGTGATCGGGATGTCCGATGCGCCGTGGACCTGTTTCCACACGCGATCGATATCGGGCGTCGAATCGATGAATAATGTCTTCGGCATGGTCTCTCCCCCGTTTGTCCCGACGATAGTCCGCATATTTAGGACTGTCTGCTATGACGCGAAGAATCGTCGACTTTCGGGGTCCTGCAGCGGCCGTCGCCGGCGACGCCCCGATCAGGGGCGGCCGCGCTGCTGACCGGGCCTGCGTAACAGGGCATGCTCGCCTCCAACACAAGATGGAGGATGACATGCCCGATCTCTTTCCGACGACCGGCGAGGCCGAGGAAGAAAAGCTCAAGGAAGCGACGGCGACCGGCGGCCCCGGCATCGTGAACCATCTCGGCCCCGCCTCCTTCCAGAAGGACGGGCTGCGGCCCTTCTTCGAGTACCGGCCGCTCGGCCTGAAGGAGCTGACCGGCGGCAAGGTCGGCGCACACGTGATCCGCGCCGTGCCCGGCCAGCATCCCGATGCGCCGCGCCACAGTCACGCGCTCGAATTCCAGTTCGTCTACGTGCTGAAGGGCTGGGCGATCTTCGAATACGAAGGCTACGGCCAGCACAAGCTCGTCGCCGGCTCGACCGTCTATCAACCGCCCGGCGTGAAGCACAAGGAGATCGACCACAGCGACGATCTCGAGCTGATCGAGATCACCATGCCGGCCGATTTCGAAACGACGGTCGTGGAGTAGTCGAAGGCACGGCACTCCACCCGCCCGCGTTGCATGGGCTCTCTTTTCAACCTAAAATCTCTGTGTTTTAGCGTAGGGAGTCCAATGAAGTCGCTCTTGCCGCTCGCGATCCTGTGCCTGGCGAGCGCCGCAGCGTGGGCGCAACCCCAGCAGCCGCCCCCGCAGAAGCCGCCTACCTGCGTGTCGCAATATTCCGAGGCGGCGGCGATGTCGGCGGGCCTGCTGATCTCCATGGGTTATGAGATCCAGGCAGCCATCCCGGGCGGCCTGTGGCTGCAGAAAGACAAGGAGGTCTATTTCTGCAATTCCGGCCGCGCCGCCGACGGCGAGACCTTGTGCTGGAAACTGCGCGTGCCGGTGAAAGGGCAGAGCTGTCAGTAAGACAGAGCCAGGCGCGCCAAGATCCGGCAGTCGGCCAGCAGCCGCCGCTCGTTGATGTTGGTCACGCCGAGCAGCAGTCCCTGTTGTGGCGACCGCGCATACCAGGGCGATAGCGGCGTCGGCGCCAGGCCGAAGGACAACGCACGGGCTGCCATGTCCACGTCGGATACTGCCTCGGGCAGCGCAAGCACGACAGCGAGGCCAGCGGTTGCTTTTACCTGCATCGCTCTTGAACTCACTTCGCTCAAGCAGCGCAACAGCTTCTGCCGTTGCGAAGCGTAGAGGCGCTTCATGCGGCGGAGATGGCGGATGTAGTGACCGTCCCGCATGAACTGCGCCACGGCAAGCTGCATCGCCATCGACGGCGCTGGTCCCAGACAGGCCAGAAGGTCGGCGAACTGTCGTGACAGTTCCCGCGGCACGACCATGAAGCCGAGGCGCAGCGCCGGGCTGATGGTCTTGCTGAAGCTGCCGATATGCAGCACCCGCCCACCATGATCGAGCGAGGCGAGCGCCGGTGCTGCACGTCCCTGCAGCTGCAACTCGCTCAGATAATCGTCCTCGATGATCCAGCCGTCGTTTTCGCGAGCCCAGGCGATCAGCGCCAGCCGCCGCGGCAGCGACATCGTCATGCCGAGCGGCGCCTGCTGGCCGGGTGTCACGACGGCGACTGCCGCGTCGGCGACACGCTTCAGGCCGGACGCGACATCCATCCCTTTCTCGTCAACCGGGATCGCCGCGACAGTCAGGCCCGCCAAACGCAACGCCGTGCGGGTCAGCGGAAAGCCCGGCTCCTCCATCCAGGCCCGCTTGCCCTCGAGCGCCAGCCCGCGGACCGCGAGGCCGAGTGCGGCCGGCAAACCCGATGTCACCAGGATCTGCGATGGCGTGCAGTGCATCCCGCGCGCCACCGCGAGGTACGCCGCGATCTCCTTGCGCAGCTCCGGCTCACCGCGTGGGTCCGGATAGGAGACCCGTGCCACCGACTGCCGCGCCTCGCGCACGAGGATGCGCGACCAGACCTTCTGCGGGAAGGCATCCTGGGACGGCACCCCCATCTGGAAGGGCTGCGGCGCCGTTCCGAAGCCATAATACAGGTCCGGTAACGGCGGCGGATCGGGCGACTCGTCGGGCATCGCAGGTCGCGGCGGACGCGCCGAGACCCGGGTGCCGGCCGCGCCCATGCCGATCGCGAACTGCTCGGCGATCAGCCGCTCGTAGGCCACGCGCACGGTGCCGCGCGAGACGCCGAGCTGGGCCGCCAGGTCGCGCCACGACGGCAGGCGCGCGCCGGCGGCCAGTTGTCCGGCTTCGACCGCCTCCCGGATCGCGCCGTAGATCTGTTCGGCGAGCGGCGTCTTGCCTGCGGGCTCCAGCGCAATGAGCAGTTTGGCCATCGGTCGATGGTACAGTAGGATTCGCCGTTCTTGGTGCTTTTTAATGACCTCGCGGGTGCGCATCTCTTGGCGACATCTTCAGGAGACCCCGATGACCCAACGTCTGGATTATGACATCGCCTCGCCGGCCGGCGTGAAAGCCCTCGAACGTGTCTACGGCCATGTCCTGCAATGCGGCCTGCCGAAAGCACTCGTCGATCTCGTCTACCTTCGGATCTCGCAGATCAACGGCTGCGCCTACTGCATCGACATGCATTCGAATGACCTGCTGAAGGAGGGCATGAAGCTCGAGAAGCTGTTGCTGCTGCCTGTGTGGCGCGAGCTCGGCGACCGGTTCGACGCCACAGAACGGGCAGCGCTCGCCTGGGCAGAGACCGTAACCCGCGTTGCCGAGACGCATATCCCCAACGCCGAGTTCGAGGCGGCTTCCGCCGTGTTCGACCACAAGCAGCTCACCGACCTCACCATCGCCATCGGCCTGATCAATACCTACAACCGCATGGCCATCGGCTTCCGGAAGCTTCCGGATCCGCGTGCGGCGTGAGGGAGACAGGATCATGTCCAACCTGTCGCCCTCCTCCCTCATCATTCCCGATTCGCTTCTTGCGCGGGAGGCCACGGGCATCCTGCGCGAGCATTCCACCGACCTGCTGTTCAATCACTCGGTCCGCGTCTACTTGTTCGCGGCGGAGCAGGGTCGTCGTCAGAAGCTGCGGTTCGATGCGGAACTCCTCTACATCGCGGCAGCCTTCCACGATCTCGGTCTGATCGAGAAGTTCTCAAGCGACAACGAACGCTTCGAGGTCGACGGCGCCAACGCCGCCCGTCAGTTCCTGAGCGTGCACGACGTCCCCGAGGAGCAGATACAGACCGTCTGGCAGGCGATCGCCCTGCACACGACGCCCGGCATTCCACAACATATGCCGCCCGAGATCGCGCTTCTCTATTCGGGGGTCGGCCTCGATGTGCTCGGACGAGGCTTCGATCAGTTTCCGCCGGAGCTGCGGGAACAGATCGTTGCCAAGTATCCCCGCACGCATTTCAGGCAAGCCTTCATCGAGGCCTACTTCGCAGGCTTCGCGCACAAGCCCCACACCACTTACGGCACGGTGAACGCCGGCGTCTGCGAACGTCACCTGCCCGGCTACAAGGCTCCCAATGCCTGCGACCTGATTGCAGCCTCTCCCTTTCCGGACTCCGAATAGCGCTGGCTGACGCGCGTCAGCCCGGCTTCTTGTGGCAATCGAAAGTGACGATGCGCGGCGTGTAGGGCGCGAGCGGCAGCACTTGCGGGAAATTCTTCTTCGGCCAGGTGCCGTCGGCCAGATGCCGGTCGACCACCGGCACCAGCAGCTGCAGCATGATCCAGGCCTGCAGCCGCACGCCCTCGGGCGCGCCGTGGATCGCATCGATGAACAGATCCGGTTCGGACGGCATCAATCGCGCGACATCGAGGAAGTCGATTCTCTGCGCCTTGGCGAACTTCTCCAACACGCGGTTCTGGAACAACGCCAACCGTTCGAGGTCGCGGTAGCGGAAGGGCGCGAAGCCGAAATTGAGATACTCCAGGATGAGACGGTGCCGCACCGGATCGAGCACCATGCCGTCCGCCACCAGCCACTTGAACGAGGCGATCGCCAGTTCGCCGCCCGCCTTCTCCGTGGCCGCCTCGATGCGTTCGAGGTCGGCCAGGATGGTCGGCAGGTTCACCGGCAGGTCGGTGCGCGCGATGTCGGGATCGTTCTCGTCGAGCCCCTTCGGCCAGACCAGCGTGTAGTCGGGCTTGGGCCATTCGCGCCCGTCCGCGCCAGGCGTGGCGACGATGCCGGCGCCAGGGGTCCCGCTCGCACCGGACCGAGTTGAAGGCGGCTGCTCGTATTGAGCCATCAGGTTCTTCAGGCGCTTGGCCAGGGCGAACGTGTAGCTGAGGTTCTCCAGCAATTGCCCGAAGAAGCCGGGCTCCGGCCGGGCCATGATCGGCAGCCCGGGCGGACGGGGCGGCAGATCGGGCACCAGCGTCTTCAGCTCGAACTGGTTGGCACCCTCGTAATAAACCACCAGATCGGGCGCGAGTGGTGCCACCTCATTCTTCATGATGGAGGCAATGTCGGGCGACCTGATGCTCTCGCGCCCGGCATTCAGCACCTCGAACTTGAGGTCGAGCTTCTTGGCCGCCGCCCAGCGATTGAGCCAGTAGCCGACGTGCTCGGGATACGAATAAAGGAAATGATGCGAGGCCACCGTCGTCGATGCACCGATGAAGGCGATTCGGATCGTCTTCGGTTGACGGGCGACGGGCACGGGGCCACCGCGAAACCCGTAGGCGTTCGTCACCAGTCCGATCGGCGTCGTCGTATCGGGCAGGAAGCGGTAGCGCGGCCGCGGGGCGCCGTCGGGTGGATCGTAGACGTAGATCTGTCCCGGCGCGTCCTTGAGATAGGGATGCGCGCAAGGGTCGGGGCCGACAAAGGCGCTGTTCCACGCCTTGAACATGTCGGCGCGGCGCGTGCCCTCGGTCACGCCGCTGGCTTCGACCCGACGCACCAGTTCGAGGGCGTCGGCCGAGACCGTGCGGCGGTTCGGCAAAGGCGGCGGATTCTCCTCGAACCAGGCGCTCTGCACACCTTCCGCAAGCGGGATTTCACCAAGGTGCTTCAGCGCATCGGTCGGCGTCTGGGCATCGAGCCAGCGCACCATTCCTTCTGCCGCCGCCGTGCAGAGCACGATGGAAGCCAGGATCAGCAGGGCGTTCTTCAGGACGGTCGGCACGATCCAGAGTTAATACGTCCTGTCGCATGATGCCAGACGAGCGGCGTAAGCCGGGCGTGCTATAGAAAGCATGCACCACGCGGAGAGTTCGATGCAGTTCGGCTGGCTTACCCTTGCAATGTCACCCTCGCCCGACGAGGACGCAGAGCGCATCGACCAGATCGTGGCGCAGGCCTGCGAAGCGGAGCGGCTGGGATTTTCCGACGTCTGGCTGACCGAGCACTATTTCACCGGTGAAAGCGTCTACTGCGACTCGTTGATGTTCGCAGCCGCGCTGGCGATGAAGACCAGCAAGGTGCGATTGGGTTTCGCCGTGGTGCAGACGCCCTTCCACCATCCGGTGCGCCTCGCCGTCCAGCTGGCGCTGCTCGACAATCTCAGCAAGGGCCGCATCGACGTCGGCATCGGCAAGGGCACCGCCTACAACGAATACGAATTCGTCGGCCATGGGCTGCGCAGCACCGACAGCCGCGAGCGCATGGAAGAGACCGTCGACATCCTGCAGCGCGCCTGGACCGAATCGCCGCTCGACTACGAAGGCCGTTTCCACAAGCTGCACGTGCCGGCGATCCGGCCCAAGCCGGTGCAGCAGCCTGGCCCGCCGCTCTGGCGCAGCGTGATCTCGCCCGGCTCGTTCAGGGAATGCGGCAAGCTCGGCATGCCGATCCTGACGGCCCGCCTTCCGGTCGAGCGCATCAAGGAACGCTGGGCGACCTACGCCGCAGGCATCGACGAGGGCGGCCATGACGCGGCGACCAAGGAACGGCTGCTCACCCAGAGCGCGCTGTGGCGCAACGTCTATGTCGGAGAATCCGACGCCGAGGCGGAGGATGCACTGGCCGCTCTGTTGGTCGAGACGCGCGAGCACATGATGCATGTCCGCGAGGCGCACAATCCTGCCGATTTCGAACCCGAGCCCGCGACGCTCAATGCCTGGACGGACCCCAAGGTGCCGGACTCCGAGGCCGTACCCTTCCTGCTGCGGACCGGCTGCCTCTACGGCTCGGCCAGGCGCGTGCGCGAACAGGTCGCCGAACTGCGCGACGTCGGGGTGCAGCACCTGCTTTGCCAGACCGGCTTCGGCGCGATGAACCATGCGCAGAACCTCGCCTCGATGCGCCGCTTCGGCGAGGAGGTCATGCCCGCCTTCGTCTGAAAACTCCGGTCATGTGTCGAACAGAACGGCCTCCTTTATGGCGGGCCGTGGAACGATCAGCCGGCATCTGCGTTTAAGTTATTGGCCTTCAGCCCGGCCAGTTGGGTAGAACGGCTGTATCAGGGGGAGAGCATGGCCATTTCCGCAAAAGATCAAGCGCTGGTGCGCGTCATCGCCCAAGGCGAAAATGAAGTCTTGGCCAATTGGGTCTCGACCCTGAATCTCGGCGAAACCCGCATGACGGCGCAGGAAGCGGAGGCCCAGGCCCGCGCTGTGTTGCATGCGCTGGCGAAGGCGGTCGCGCAAGGTAACCTCACCGACGCTCGGAGTTCGGAATTTGCCGAGGTGCGCGACGTATTGCAGAGCTTTTCCCGGAGCCGTGCCCTGCAGGGTTTCTCACCGACCGAGACGGCGACCTTCATCTTTTCCCTGAAGCGAGCCCTGTTCGCCGAGCTGCGCAAAACCGCCAAGCCTGAAGAGACGCCCGATCTGCTCTGGGGAATAAGCCAGCTGATCGACCAGCTCGGCCTGTTCACGGTCGAGATGTATCAGAAGACCCGCGAGGAACTGATCGCCCGCCAGGGCAAGGAGATCGACGAGCTGTCGACCCCGGTGGTCAAGCTGTGGGAAGGCATCGTCGCGCTGCCGCTGATCGGCACGCTGGACAGCGGCCGCACCCAGGTCGTCATGCAGAACCTGCTGGAAACCATCGTGCAAACCGGTGCCGAGATCGCCATCCTCGACATCACCGGCGTGCCCATGGTCGACACGCTGACCGCCCAGCATCTGCTCAAGACCGTGTCGGCGGCCCGGCTGATGGGCGCCGACTGCATCATCAGCGGCATCCGCCCGCAGATCGCGCAGACCATCGTACAGCTCGGACTCGAATTGAACGTCGTCTCCAAGGCGACACTCGCCGACGCGCTGGCGCTGGCGCTGAAGCGCACCGGGCGCACCGTGGTCAAGGTAAAGGCGCAATCGACCGGGGCATTCCTGGATCCATCGGCCGAGAAGCGCGGCTGAGCGCGCAGTCATGGACAGTATTCCAATTCTGAAGATCGGATCGGCACTTCTGGTCACGATCCAGGTCGACATGCACGATCAGCTGGCCACACGCCTCCAGGAGGATCTCACCGAGAAGATCGTTGAGCATCGCGCCCGTGGCGTGCTGATCGATATCTCCGCGCTCGAGATCGTGGACAGCTTCATCGGCCGCATGCTGGCCAACATTGCCAACGTCTCTCGCCTGCTCGACGCCGACACCGTGGTCGTCGGCATGCGTCCGGAGGTGGCGATCACGCTCGTCGAGCTCGGTCTCGGCCTACCCGGGGTCAAGACCGCACTCAACGCCGAACGAGGGCTTGCGCTGATCGGCGGCGTTGCCGCCGAGGATGAAGCGGCAGACCATGCCGACGACGACTGACACCCTGCCCATCATCTCCGGCGACGATGTCGTGCGTGTCCGTCAGAAGGTTCGCGTTCGTGCGACCGAGGCGGGCCTGTCCCTGGTCGATCAGACCAAGCTGATCACCGCGGCCAGCGAACTGGCGCGCAACACGCTCGACTACGGCAAGGGCGGCCATGCGGACATCGAGACCTTCCTCAATGAACGACGCGGCGTAAAGGTGGTTTTTCGTGATCGCGGCCCCGGCATCCCCGACATCGAGCAGGCGCTGACCGACGGCTATACCTCTGGCAAAGGGCTCGGCCACGGGCTGGGCGGCGCCCGCCGGCTGGTCGACGATTTCGACATCCAGACCACGGTCGGTACCGGCACGACGGTGACCATCGCCCGGTGGAAGCGGTGAACCATCTGGTGCCAGTGCCCGACGCCAGCCATGCCAATTCGGCGCGCCGCGAGGTGGAGAGCATGGCCCGTACCTGCGGCTTCAGTGATGAGGATATCGGCCGTGCCGCCCTGGTCGGGCTCGAGCTGGCCACCAACCTTGCGCGGCATGGCGGCGGCGGTCAGATCCTGCTGCGCGAGGTCGAGGCGCCGCAGAGCAAAGGGCTGGAGATCATTTCAATCGACTGCGGCCCCGGCATGACAGATGTGACGCGCAGCCTCAGCGACGGCGTCTCGACCTACGGGTCCGCCGGCGTCGGCCTCGGCGCCATCCGCCGGCAGGCCGACGAATTCGACATCCACTCCCAAGTCGGTCCGGCGCCGGGCCACGGCACCGCGATCTTCGTGCGGCTCTGGCCGGGCCGCCGGCCTCCAGCCGAGAAACTGGCGCAAATCGGCTCCGTCTCTGTGCCAAAACCCGAGGAGCTGGTCTGCGGCGACGGGGTGGCGGTGGTCTGCGCGGGAACCGTGGTGTCGCTGCTGGTCGTCGACGGGCTCGGCCACGGCGTCGCAGCCCAGCAGGCCGCCAACGCGGCGTGCGATGTGTTTCTGAAGGGCTTCATCTCGTCGCCGATCGTAGCGGCGCAGAAAATCCATGCCGGTCTCCGCGCGACACGGGGAGCCGCTGTCGGCATCGCCAATGTCGATCTCGCTGCCGCATCGGTCATTTTCAGCGGCATCGGCAATATCGCAGGTCTCGCCGCAGCGGGCGGACAGGTCCGGCGTTTCGTCTCCATGAACGGCATCGCGGGGCACACCGCGAGGCAACTCAGGGAGTTCGTCTATCCGTGCGACGGTCCGGGACTGGTAGTGGTTTTGCACTCGGACGGCATCGGGACCAACTGGTCGCTCGATCGCTATCCCGGCTTGGTCGCCCGCCATCCGGCGCTGATAGCGGCGATCCTCTACCGCGACGGGACCCGCGGGCGCGACGACGCCACGGTGCTGGTGCTGGGGCGGGCGCCGTGAAAGAGGCCGTGCTCTTCAGCATGCGGCTCGACACGGAGCAGGACATCGTGCGGGCTCGCCAGCGCGCCCGCCACATTGCGCGCCTGATCGGATTCGATCGCCAGACCCAGACATCGATCGCCACCGCCGTTTCCGAGGTCGCGCGCAACACTGTCACCTATGGCGGCGGCGGCGGATTGTCCTTCGTCCTGATCGGTGAACCGCCTGCGCAGGCGCTCACCATGACGTTCCGCGACCAGGGTCCGGGTATTGCCGAACTGGAGAGCATCCTGGGCGGCACCTATGCCTCTCCGACCGGCATGGGTATCGGCTTGATCGGCACGCGCCGGCTGATGGACCAATTCGAAATCGACAGTAATTCCGCCGGCACCATGGTGCGCTTCGCCAAGTACCTGCCGCGCGGCGAAGGAGCCGACGGCATGTCGGTCGGCCGGGTTGCCGCCGACCTTGCGCGTTCCGACCCTGAAGTGCTGGTCGAGGAAGTGCTCGCCCAGAACCGCGACCTCCTCACCACCATGACGGACCTCGAGACCGCGCGAGCCGAACTCACGGAGCTCAACACCGAGCTGGAGAACACCAATCGCGGCGTCCTCGCACTCTATGCCGAACTGGAGCAGCGTGCCGACGAGCTGAAGCGGGCCAGCGAGGTCAAGAGCCAGTTCCTCTCGGCCGTCAGCCACGAACTGCGCACGCCGCTCAATTCCATCACCGCGCTGACGCGCATGCTGGCCGACCAGACTGACGGGCCGCTGAACGAGGAGCAGCAGCGCCAGCTATCTTATGTGCGACAGTCCGCCGAAACGCTGACGCGTCTCGTCAACGACCTGCTCGACCTTGCAAAGGTCGAGGCCGGTCGCATCGACCTGCATCCGGTGAAGATAGAGATCGGCGAGCTCCTGTCGGCGCTGCGCGGCATCATGAAGCCGCTGCAGGCGGGCATGGAAGTCGATCTCGTGTTCCGCGATCTCACCAACGGTCTCGTGCTCTACACCGACGAGGGTAAGCTGCAGCAGATCTTGCGCAATCTCGTCTCGAACGCGCTGAAATATACCGAACACGGCGAGATCAGCGTCACCGCTTCGACACCGGTACCGGGCCGGGTCGAATTCGTGGTACGCGATAGCGGCATCGGCATACCGCCCGAGGAGCGCGAGCGTATCTTCGACGAGTTCGTGCAGGTACGAAATCCCCTCCAGACCCGCACCAAGGGGTCGGGCCTCGGTCTGCCGCTCTCACGCAAGCTCGCAGGCGCCATGGGCGGCATCATCACCGTCGAGAGCGAAGCCGGCCAAGGCTCGACCTTCACCCTCGACATCCCCGTCGTGCTGCCCGGTGCATCGCTCGAAGCTGCTACGGTCGCCGAAGGCGCAGGCAAGGTCTTGATCGTCGAGGATGAGGAGAGCACGCGCTACGTTCTGACTCACATGCTGCGCAGCGAGGGGCCGTGGGCCCTGATCGAGGCGCCGGACGGTACCGAAGGGCTGCGCCTCGCCCAAGCCGAGATGCCGGACTTCATCCTGCTCGACCTGCATTTGCCAGGTCTCACGGGTTTCGAGGTCTTTCGCTCACTGAAGGGCGATCCCGCCACGGCGCACATCCCGGTCCTGATCCTGACCTCGTCGCTGCTTGGCCCTGAGCATCACGAGCGGCTGCGCGGCGCCGTGGGCATCCTTTCGAAGTCGAACCTGTCGCGCGCCATCCTCGCCGGCCATGTCGTGCAGGCCATGAAGAAAGGCGGCGAATCATGAAGCCGCTGATTCTAAACGTCGACGACAACGAATCCGGCCGCTACGTGAAGACGCGTGTTCTGCGCCAGGGCGGCTACGAGGTCATCGAGGCGCGGACCGGCATTGAGGCACTGGAGGTCTCTCGCCGCGAGCGTCCTGATCTCGTCCTGCTCGACGTCAAGCTGCCCGACATCAACGGCTTCGAAGTCTGTCGCCTCATTAAGAAACAGGACGTCCAGCTCCTAGTCTTGCAGATTTCGGCGTCCTTCGTCGCCCCTCAAGATCGCGCGGTCGGTCTGAATGCCGGCGCCGACGCCTATCTCAGCCAGCCGGTCGAGCCGGCCGAACTGCTCGCCACCATCCGGGCCCTGCTGCGCTTGAAGCGGGCCGAGCAGGCCGTCGAGCAGAGCAACGAACTCTATCGCGTAATCGTGCAGAGCGTGGTCGATCACGCCATCATCACCGTCGACCAGAACGGCGTGGTGCAGAGCTGGAGCGAAGGTGCACATCAGGTGCTCGGCTGGTCGGAAGTGGAAATGATCGGCCAGTCGGCAGACTGCATCTACACCGCCGAGGATGCCGTGGGCGACGTGCCCCATGCGGAGCGGCAACGCGCCGCGACGGAAGCCACCGTGACATCCAATCGGTGGCATCTTCGCAAGGATGGACGGCCGATCTGGGCGAGTTGCGTGATGGCGCCACTGCAAGCCCGCGGCACATCGGGCCAGGGCTTCATTCTGGTGCTGCGCGACCTCACCGTGGAGAAGACGCAGCAGGACGCGATGGAGCGAACCAACGCCTGGTTGGAACGCGAGGTCGCGGTTCGCACCGGTGCCCTCACCGAAGCCAACCGCCGGCTGCGCGCCGAGATCGAGGAGCGCCAGCAGGCCGAGGCCGCCCTGCGGCAGGTGCAGAAGATGGAAGCGATCGGACAGCTCACCGGCGGCATCGCGCACGACTTCAACAACATGCTGACCGTGGTGCTGGGCTCGACCGAGTCGTTGAAGAAGGCCCTACCCGCCACCGAGGTTGCACAACACCGGCGGGCGGACCTCGTCATGCAGGCCGCCACGCAGGCTGCGGCGCTCACCCATCGCCTGCTCGCGTTCGCGCGCCGCCAGCCCAGCGATCCCAAGCCGGCCAGCCTGAACGTCCTCGTCGGCGGCCTGATCGACATGCTCCATCGCACGATCGGCGAGAGCATAAAGCTCGAGATCGAACTGGAGGATGAGCTGCCGCTGGTGACGATCGATTCCAACCAGCTCGAGAACGCGCTCCTGAACCTGGCCGTCAATGCGCGCGACGCCATGCCGGGCGGCGGCAAGCTGATCATCCGTACACTGTCACGCGGCGACCGCGTGCTGCTCACCGTATCGGACACCGGCATCGGCATGTCGGAGGAAACGCAGCGCCGCGCCATGGAGCCGTTCTTCACGACCAAGCGGCATGGCGAAGGCACGGGCCTCGGCCTCGCCCAGGTGGCGGGCTTCATGGCGCAGTCCGAGGGATCGCTCGACCTGGTCTCCACCGAAGGCAAGGGCACGACCGTGCGCCTGTCCTTCCCGCGGCTGCCCGAGGGTACCGCCGTCGCGCGCGACACGGTGCCGGACGCGGGTCAGTTCGATGGCAAGGGACGCCAGGCGCTGGTCGTCGAGGACCAGCAGGGCGTGCGGGAGCACGTGGCCGAATCGCTGCGTCAGCTCGGCTTCGAGGTCGCGACGGCCGCAGATGCCATGGCGGCGCGTATCCATATCGATGCCGGCCATCCGGTCGACCTGCTCATGACCGACATCGGCCTGCCCGGCGGCACCGACGGTTGGCAGGTCGCCGACTACATGCGCAAGGCGCGTCCGGGCATCCGCATCGTGTTGATGACAGGCTATGCCCAGCCCAATACCGCGCCGTTGGGACCCGACACCGAACTCATCATGAAGCCCTTCGTGCGCAGCACCCTGGAGCTGCGGCTAACGCGCCTCTTCGGCCGCGAACGCGCCTGAAGCGCGCCCGTACTACTTCGGTGCGCTACTTCGGGCAGTCGCCCAGGCGCTTGCCGCTGAGTTCGCTCTTGCCCTTGACCGTCGTGCCCGACTTGTCCGCCGCCTCGAGCTGGCCCATACCCTGGTAGCTCGTCTGTGTGTAGCTGATCTCGGCCTTGGCGGTGACGCCCGGCATCTGGTCGCTTGGCGGGCAGGTCAGCGTCGCGGTGAACACGCCGGCTTTCTGGGCGCCGGGCTCGTACTTGCAGCCATGTTGCTTCATCTCGTCGGGCGTCGGAAACAACAGGTTTTCGAGCTTGGCCTCGTCGGCCTTGAGACAGACCTTCTTCGACGTGGGCGCCATCGGCTGCACCCCTTCCATCGTGGCCTTTTCCGTCGTCTCCCATTCGCCGGCCTGGATGGCGGTCTGCGCGCCGGCGGTGGCGGCGATCAGCGACGCGGCGACGAAGGCCGACAGTCCGAACAACTTCATGGAAACTCCTGCTTGCGCGTGAGCCGGGACCATAGCCGAAATCGCTGCGCGGCGTCGCCTACTTCGGCAGGCTCTCGATCCAGCGGCGCGCCGGCTCGCTCGCGGAGAACACCCGCATCGGGCGGTCGGCGGCGGCGAGGATGCCCAGCACGCGCGACACGAGCTCGGCCTTGTCCGGCGGCACAACGACGGCCATCGGCCCGGGCTTGCCATTCCCCGCAGCCTGCCACGCGCGGATCTGCACGCCGAGGGCCAGCATATCCTCCGATGTCATCCTGGTCTCGCCGCGACTGCCGTCGAACAGCTTGCGATAGGTGTGGGTACCCGCACCGTTCACCGCCGCTATGTAGCTCTCGGCCTCCTCGCGCGTGATATCGCCGTCGGCGATCGTGATCACGAGTCGCTCCTTGGAATCGACGGTCCAGTGCAGAGGCATGGCGCGCATTCTTGCCAGCCCTTCGGCAAAAACGCTACCGGATGCTGCGGATTTTTGTCATTCGAGGTCTTGCCATTTCGCGACAAGAGCCTCGACGACGGCATCGACTTCCGCTGCAAGGCCGCGCTCACCCTTGAAGGCCTCGGCGCGCGAGCCGGCCGGCAGAAGCGGCATGCGAACACTTCTCGGGTCGAGCGCCATCAGGCAGGAGGTCGCGAATTCATCGGCATCGGACCGATCGCAGACGGGCAACATCAGCACATCGACTGAAACGTCGAGCGATGGACCGGCCCATAGACGAAGGTTGAGGATCGCCAGCCGCGTCGCGCCAAGCCGCTGCAATTTCTCCAACTGCGCCGACAGCGTCCGGCCTTCCGCCTCCACGACCGGCGCTGCCACGAGGTCAAGCCGCTCGACCAGCCTCTGCGCCAGCGCCCGCACGATAACGCCGGGCGACTTGAGCGGCAGATGCACCGGCAGACGGCCGCCGCCGCCGCCCGCCACCGGAATCACGACGACGGCATTGCCGCCGAGACGGGAAGCGGCTTCCTGCCGGGTGAGTTCGTCGAGCCAGACGCCGCGCGGAGTGTTCATCGGCCACAGGCTAGCACGTGCTAGGGTGGCTTCAATGAATCCGCTATCGGTCCTGCAGCTTATGGGGCGACGCGCCACGACGCTGCTGCCCTTCTCCCTGCTGTTGGGACTGCTGTTCCAGGACCTCGCCGCCGCGGCGCGGCCGCTGCTGATGCCGCTGGTGATCGTCCTGCTGATGCTCGCACTGGCGCGCATGGACTGGGTTCGCCTCTCGGCATTGCTGCGCCGTCCGGGGCCTGCCCTCCTGCTGGCGATCCTCAACCTGATCGCGGTGCCCCTGGTCGTGTGGCCGATCTGGCAGGGGCTCGGCCTGTGGCCAAGTCTCGTGACCGCGCTCTGCCTCAGCGCCATGGCACCCGGCATCATCTCGGCTGCAACGACGGCGACCTTCCTGCGCCTCGACTCCTCGCTCGCCCTGCTGCTCTCGCTGTTCACGAATTTCCTCGTGCCCTTCACGCTGCCGCCGCTGGCGCTGTGGCTGCTGGGCTTCGATCTCAAGATCGGGTTGTTCGACCTTAGTCTGAGGCTGGCGATGATCGTGGCCATCGCGCTGGTCGGTGCGCTGATCATCCGCCGCTGGCTGGGTACGCGCATCGTCGAGGCTGGCACGACTCTTGATGGCGTGTCGGTGCTGGTGCTGATGGTCTTCGCCATCCCGTTGATGGACGGCGTCGTTGCCCGCGCCATGGCGGAACCGGTGAAGCTCGCGGGCTTCGTCGTGGGCTCATTCGGAGGGATGCTTCTGTGCAATCTGGTGATGGCGATCGCGACCTGGCCGTTCCTCGACCGGCGCAGCGCCCTCACCGTGGGCTACTGCTCCGGCGGGCGGCACAATGCCCTGCTGATGGCCGTCCTGCCGGCGACGGCCGATCCCGACATCTTCCTGTTCATCGCCGCGGTGCAGTTCCCGATCTACCTGATCCCGACCTTGCTGCAGCCGCTCTATCGCCGCTTGCTGGTCCGCTAGGGCCGTTGTAACGATCCGCCCAAGGGGACCAACAGGGGACTTATCCATGAAGCGCAGACTTCTTCTCGCCACGGTGGCGACGCTGCTCGCGACGCCCGCGTTCGCGCAGACCAAGTGGGACATGCCGACCGGCTATCCCGCGACCAACTACCATACCGAGAACATCCAGGCGTTTGCCGACGATGTGAAGAAGGCGACCGACGGCAAGCTCACCATCCAGGTCCATGCCAACGCCTCGCTGTTCAAGGTGCCGGAGATCAAGCGCGCCGTTCAGTCGGGCCAGGCCCAGATGGGCGAGCTCCTGATGTCGAACCTCGAGAATGAGAACGCGCTGTTCGGCGCCGACGTCGTGCCGTTCCTCGCCTCCTCGTACCCCGAGGCGATGAAGCTGTGGAAGGCGCAGAAGCCGTTCATCGAGAAGAAGCTCGACGCGCAGGGCATGATGCTGCTGTTCGCCGTGCCGTGGCCGCCGCAGGGCCTCTACACCAAGAAGGACGTGAACTCGGCGGCCGATCTCAAGGGCCTGAAGTTCCGTGCCTACAATGTCGGCACGACGCGGCTGGCCGAACTGGCCGGCATGGTGCCGGTCACCATCCAGGCCGCCGACCTGCCGCAGGCGCTGGCGACCGGCGTCGCCAACTCGTTCATCTCCTCGGGTGCGACCGGCTACGACAGCAAGGTCTGGGAGTCGCTCGACCACTTCTACGACACCAAGGCCTGGCTGCCGAAGAACATGATCTTCGTGAACAAGGAAGCCTTCGGGAAGCTCGACAAGGCCCAGCAGGACGCGCTGCTCAAGGCGGCGGCCGAGGCCGAGGTGCGCGGCTGGAAGCTCTGCGAGGAGAAGACCAACTGGTACACCGACCAGCTCAAGGCCAAGGGCATGAAGACGCTGGAGCCGTCGCCGCAGCTGATGAGCGACCTCAAGAAGTTCGGCGAGCAGCTCACCAAGGACTGGCTGGTCAAGGCCGGCGCCGAGGGCCAGCAGCTGGTCGACGCCTACAAGAAGCAGTGATCGATCCTTGCGCCGCTTTCTCGACGCCCTCTACTGGATCTGCGGCGCTCTCGCCGGGCTGATGCTGATCGCCATCTGCGTCGTCATGATGCTGATGTCGGTCGGCCGCGAGTTCGGCATCAACCTCAAGGGCGGTGACGAGATCTCAGGATGGCTGTGCGCCGCCCTGTGCTTCCTGGGCCTGGCGCACACTTTCAAGCAGGGTGACCTGATCCGCGTCACCCTCATGGTCGACCGCTTCGAGGGCAGCCGGCGCCGTATTGTCGAGCTGGTCGCCCTCTTCACGGGCGGCGCGTTCCTCGCGCTGTTCGCCTGGTTCCTCTCGAAGATGGTCTACGATTCCTGGCGCTTCAACGAGTTCGCCCAGGGCGTCATCGCCATCCCGATCTGGATCCCGCAATCGGCGCTGGCCGTCGGCGTGGTCCTGCTGCTGGTCGCCTTCGTCGACGAGTTCGTGCGCGTCCTCATGGGCAACAAGCCCTGCTACATGCGCGATCCGCCCAAGACGGCGGACGAGATCATCGAACGCGCGGCCGAGAGCGGAGTCTGACGATGGACCTGCTGGAGATGGGCCTGCTGCTGCTGGGCGTGCTCGCCCTGCTGCTGGGTGCCGGCGTCTGGATCGCCATGTCGCTGATGGCCTGCGGCTGGGTCTCCCTGCTGCTGGCCGGCAAGATGACGGCGGGCCAGATCCTCGCCACCACGACCTGGGGCGGCGCCAATTCCTGGACCCTGGCCGCCCTGCCGCTGTTCATCTGGATGGGCGAGATCCTGTTCCGGACGAAGCTTTCGGAGGAGATGTTCCGCGGCCTCGCGCCCTGGGTCGGCTGGCTGCCGGGCCGGTTGATGCATGTGAACGTGCTGGGCTGCGGCATCTTCGGCTCGGTCTCGGGCTCGTCGGCCGCGACCTGCGCCACCATCGCCAAGATCGCGCTGCCCGAGCTGAAGCGGCGCGGCTACGACGAGGAGATGAGCCTCGGCTCGCTGGCCGGCGCCGGCACGCTCGGCATTCTGATCCCGCCCTCGATCACCATGGTGGTCTATGCGGTGGCCGCCGAAGTCTCGATCATCCAGGTCTTCCTGGCGGGCTTCATCCCCGGGCTGATCGTGATGGCGCTCTACTCGGGCTACATCATCGTCTGGTCGCTCCGGAACCCCGACAAGACGCCGCCCGACGACCTGAAGCACCTCACATTCGCTGAGAGGCTGAAGGAATCCGCGAACCTCATTCCCTGCACGCTGCTGATCCTGCTGGTCTTCGCCTCGCTGATCTTCGGCTGGGCGACGGCAACGGAATGCGCGGCGTGGGGCGTGATGGGCTCGCTCGCCATCTCGCTCTGGTCGCGCATGCTCACCTGGAAGTCGTTCTGGGACAGCGTCATGGGCACGGTGCGCCTCACCTGCATGATCATGCTGATCCTGGCGGGCGCGTCGTTCATGGCCGTGGCCATGGGCTATACCGGCGTGCCGCTGGCGCTGGCGGCCTGGGTGAACAGCCTGGGCCTCAGCCCCTTCATGCTGATCGCGGTGCTCACCGTGATGTACATCGTGCTGGGCACGGCGCTCGACGGCATCTCGATGATCCTGCTCACGACGTCGATCGTGCTGCCGATGATCAAGGCCGCGGGCTTCGACCTGGTCTGGTTCGGCATCTTCATGGTGCTGGTGATCGAGATGGCCGAGGTCTCGCCGCCGGTCGGCTT
Source organism: Reyranella sp. GW821-FHT14A01 (assembly GCF_058803965.1). Taxonomy (NCBI): domain Bacteria; kingdom Pseudomonadati; phylum Pseudomonadota; class Alphaproteobacteria; order Hyphomicrobiales; family Reyranellaceae; genus Reyranella; species Reyranella sp. GW821-FHT14A01. The sequence goes on along the minus strand of NZ_JBXAPM010000014.1, from coordinate 95,321 downwards.
CAATCTGTTTGTGCTCCAAGCCATGAGCGGCAAGGACAGCATGTACGTTGCCAAGGCCTCCCTGCCCTTCTTCTTCCTGCTGGTCGCGGCCGTCGCCATCATCACGGTCTGGCCGTGGTCGGTCATGGTCCTGCCGAAGCTCGCCTTCCCAGGCTGACGTAGAAGTCTTTCAGAAGATCGAGCACGTCGAGCACGGGAAGGCCCAATGCCTTCTCGAGCGCCGGCTTGTACGGCGGCAGGTTGGTGCATTCGAGCACGACCGTATCGACCTCCGGATACCGCGCAACGAGATCGCCCCCCGCTGCCACGACCTCACGCTCGACCGCCTCGCGATCGAGCGTCAGTCCGTTGCGCAGGAAAGTGCCAGCAAAGGAGCTGTCCTCGGGCAACCCGACCACCGGCGTATCCGCCGGCGCGCCGACCGCCGCGAGATGCGCCGGTGTCAGGTTCTTGGCCGACGCCGTGATCACGCCGGCCTTGCGGCCTTTCAACTCCTTGATGTGCAGCAGCGCCGAGGTCGCCACCGGCACCGGCGACACGGCAGCAAGATCGTCCTGGTAGAGAGCCAGGAACCCGCAACTCGTGCCGATCCCGACCGCGCCTTCCGCCGCCAGCGCTTCGGCATTCGCCTTTAGCGCCGCCAGCACGCGTGGCCGGTCCGGGTGAGCCGCCACCGCGTCTGCCGACCCGATCCCCTCCATCTTCCGGAAGATGACCGGAAAGTCGTACGACGCCGCGTTCCCGACATCCCCGACGATCCGCGGAAACCGCGTGTCGAGCATGAGGATACCAAGGGGGCGATCAGACATTGCGCCTCGCAATCTCGCGGCCGGCGACGTAACCGAAGGTGAGGCAGGGACCGATCGTCGTGCCGGCGCCGACCGACTTGGTGCCGATCGGACTGGCCATCGCGATGCCCGCGCAATAGAGCCCGCCGATCACGCTGCGATCGGGCCGGAGCACGCGGCAGTGCCGGTCGGTGCGCGGCCCGCCCTTGGTGCCGAGGCTCACATAGAGGAAAGGTGCTGCGTAGAAAGGCCCCTGCTCCACCGTGCCGAGGGCGCGATCCTTGGTGTAGAAGCGCTCCCAAAATGTCTCGCCGCGATGGAAGTCGCGATCGACGCCCTCCTTCGACCAGCCGTTGAAGCGGTCAACCGTGGCGCGCAGCGCCGCGGGATCGAGGCCGATCTGGCCGGCCAGCGCCTCGATCGTGTCAGCCTCGCGGATGAACCCCTTCTCCTTCGAGCCGAAATGCATGGAGAGCGTCATCGCCTTCGCATAACGCGCGTCGAAGATGCGCCAGGCCGGCAGATGCAAATGGCTTCCATCGGATGCCCGCTCGTCGACTGCGACGCCGAGCGCGGGACTGCCTTCACTGACGAAGCGCTTGGCCTCACGGTTCACCAGGATGACGTGCGGCGCATAGGTCTCGAGCAGCGGCTGGGCATGGCGGCGGCCTTCGTACCGGGTGAACGTCGCCGGCGAGATCAGCGCCTGGTCCATATGCGCAAGCTCGGCGCCGACTTCGGCCGCCATCACCTGGCCGTCGCCGGTGTTGGTGTCGGGCGCGCCGGTGAGGTCGATGCCGGGGAAATACTTCTCCATGAGGTCGCGGTTCCAGTCGAAGCCGCCGGTCGCCAGCACGACACCGCGCGCCGCGCGGATTGTCTGCCGCTTGCCGCCGACCGTCGCCTCGACGCCTGCCACCGTATCGCCGTCCATCACCAGCCGGTGGACCGGCGCTTCGAGTTCGACGCGGCAGCCCTTGTCGAGACAGCCGCGCACCAGCCCGACGACCAGTGCGTTGCCCGCACCGACCCGCGCCGTCAGCAGGCGCCAGAGCAGTGTCGGCGCCATGCCCAGTGCACCGCGCACCGGGTTCTTGAGCACGCCGTCGACCAGCTCGCGATAGGTGAAGAGCTGCGTCTTCACCGAAGCCCGCACGCGGTTCCACCAGCGGCCCAGCAAGAACTTGCTGATGGGCGTGGTCGAGACCATGCGGCCGAACGGCTTGCCGCCGGGCAGATCGGCATAGGGATCGGGATGGTTGACCAGCTCGAAGCGCAGCGGCGTCTCGTCTTCCAGGAAGCGCAGCATCGGCGCCGATTGCTCGGCCAGCACCTGCCACAGCTCCTCCTCGGTCTCCTCCCAGCCGGGCGGCGCCGCGCCCTTGATGTAGCGCAGCGTCTCCTCGGGCGAATCCTCGATGCCCGCCGCCTTCATGTGATGGTTGCCCGGCACCCAGGTCCCCGCGCCCGACATCGCCGTGGTGCCGCCGAGCCAGCGCGACTTCTCCAGCACGATCACGCGGGCGCCACCGTGCGCTGCCGCAAGTGCAGCCGACAGGCCGGCGGCACCGGAGCCCACCACGATGACGTCGTAATCCATGGATTCGCGCGCCCTACTTCGGCGGCTCGGGCCACTTCTTCTGCGTCCCGCGCACGGACTCGAACCAGCGCGACAGGCGCATCACGCCGGAATCGTCGAAGCGGTGGCCGGCGATCTGCAGGCCGATCGGCTTGCCTTCCTTCGTGTAGGCACAGTTGATCGAGACGGCCGGCTGCTCGCTCATGTTGTAGGGCATGGTGAAGGAGATGTGCTCCAGTGGCCGGTTCACGTCGTTGGTCGGCGTCTCCCAGTCGGCGCGATAGGTCGGCACCGGCGACACCGGCGACAGCACGAAGTCGAAGGACTGGGTGGCGCGCGTCGTGGCGGCGCGGATGGCCATGTAGTTGTTCACGCCGCGGATCACCTGGGCACCCGACACGTCGGCGCCGCCGCGGCACCAGTCGGCGATGAAGGGCAGCACCTTGGCCTGCTTCGCATGGCTGAGCGCGGAGAAATCGACCCAGCTGCGGACGCGCCAGAACAGGTCCTGCAGGTGCAGCATCTCCGGCGACAGGAACGGCGCCACCGGCTCGATCTGCGCGCCCGCGTCGGCGAACAATTTTGCGGCCGCCTCGATGGCTTCCTTCACCTCATGGTCGACCGGGAGGCCGGAGCCGGCGTCGAGATGCAGGCCGATCTTCAATCCCTTGGGCGACAACGGCGCGGCGTTCCAGTCGATGTCGGCCGGCGGCAGGTTCATGTGATCGCGCGCATCGGGCTTCGACAGTTCGGCCATCAGCAGGGCGGAGTCCGCGACGCTGCGCGTCATCGGCCCGATGGCGCGGCCGAAGAACGGCGGATCGACCGGCACGCGGCCGAGGCTGGGCTTCAGGGTGAAGATGCCGTTCCAGCTCGCCGGCAGGCGGACCGAGCCGCCGATGTCTGTGCCGAGATGCAGCGGGCCGTAGCCGGCCGCCGCCGCGGCACCCGCGCCGGCGCTGGACCCGCCCGGGTTCCAGGCGAGGTTCCACGGGTTGCGCGTCAGCGGATGGAAGGAGCTGCGGCCCGAGGAGAGCATGCCGTAGTCGGGCATCGTCGTCTTGGCGAGGATCACCGCGCCCGCTTCGCGCACGCGCGCCGAGGCCGGCGCATCGGCGGCGGCCGGGACGAGATCGGTCGCCGCCGTGCCGAGCGGCACCGGCACGCCCTTGGTGGCGATGTTCTCCTTGATCGTGATCGGCACGCCGTCGAGCGCGCCCTGCGGCGCCCCCTTCTGCCAGCGCGCCTCCGACGCCTTGGCGGCCTTGCGCGCGCCCTCGAAGTCGGGCGCGTAGAGCGCCTTCAGCTTCGGCTCCCAGGCCTCGATGCGGGCGATCACGGCGTCGGTCGCCTCGACGGGCGACAGCGACTTGGATTTGTAGGCGGCGAGCAGCTCGCCGGCGGTCATGTCATGGAGTGCGGTCATGCCGACAGGGTACACGATTTCCACTCGTCGCGAGCGGACCGGATAAGCGTTCAGTCCGCGTCAGGCCTCGTGCAAGGCAGTCCCTCGATGATCTTTTGCCAGCCGTCGAACACGCCACCGACGTCGCGGGCGTTGGTCCTGACGTTGCGGGCGGCGACGGGGGTGTAGCCGAACATGCGGCGGAAGGCGGTGCTGAAATGCGCCTGGCTGCTGAAGCAGTATTGGGCGGCGATCTCGACCATGCTGAGCCTTGCACCCTCATCGGAGATGAGTGCGTGCGCGGATTCGAGGCGACGCTGCTGGATGTAGGTGGCGATGCCGTTGGTGGCGCTGAACGAGCGATAGAGCGAGGCCCGGCTGACCCCGACGTCGCGGCAGATGGTGGCGACCGAGAGGCCGTGATCGGTCAGATGCTGCTCGATATAGGCCAGCACACGGCCGCCGACATCGCGGGCGAGGTTGCGGAAGGGAGCAGGATCCTCCTGCGGCAACGATTGCAGCGCCGCGGTGAGCACGCCGATGGTCGCCTGCTGAATCACCGGCAGGTCTCTCATCTCGAGATCGGGCAGGTGGCGAGCCAGCGCGAACATATGGTCGGCCAGCAGGCGTCCGGCGGCGCCCTCGATCAGGCGTCCATGCAGCGGCGGCGCGCCGGGCGCGAGTTCAGCGGCAAGTGGGCGCGGCACGACCAGCATGATGTTGTCCTGCTCGGTGCCCTCGACCCGCCACGGATGCGCGAAATCCATGACGCAGACCTGGCCGGCGGCGACCTGTACGTGGCCCGCCTCGACGTCGGCGGTCCAGCTGCCGCGCCGCAGCAGGATGAAGGAATAGGTGTCGCGCTTATCGGCGGCGATATGGACCGGGGTACGCTCGATCCTGAGGGCGGTCAGCCGCGTCGAGGTGACCATGAGTTCGCCGAGCAGCCAGGCCCGCGCATCGACCTGGAAATCGCCTTCCGAAATCTGCGTGCTCGTATAACCCGATGCGATCCGGGCGAAGGCGGCAAGCCGCATCCCGGACGGCAGACGGCTGCCGTCGAGATGCAGTGTGGGCACACGGGGCGCGTTACTGTCGGCTGCATCCGCCATCTCCCGACACATGCCATGCATGGAACCTATCGAGAAGATGGCGGGAGACGATTGAGACGCTGGTGTAAAATGGCCGTCGCTGCGAAATCCGTCACCAATCCGCGCCTTCGTTCGGGCCCGAAGCGCAGATAGACTGAAACGATGGTCTATATCGAGCTTCTGATCGCCATCGCTCTCATCTTCATCAATGGCGTCCTTGCCATGTCCGAACTGGCCGTCGTCTCGGCGCGCCGGGGCAAGCTGAAGGCGATGGCCGATGGCGGCTCGCGCGGCGCCGCCGTGGCGCTGCGACTGGCCGACGATCCCGGCCGTTTCCTCTCGACGGTTCAGATCGGCATCACCCTCGTCGGCATCCTGGCCGGCGCCTTCTCCGGCGCCACCCTGGGCGCGCGCCTCACGACCTTCCTGTCCGATACCGGCATGCCGCTGCGCTTCGCTGAGCCGCTCGCCTATGGCGGCGTCGTCGCGCTCATCACCTACCTGTCGCTGATCATCGGCGAGCTGGTGCCGAAGCAGATCGCGCTGCGCAACGCCGAAGCGGTCGCCGCGACGGTGGCGCCCGGCATGACCATGCTGGCGCGCATCTCCGCGCCGCTCGTGTGGCTGCTCGACATCTCGGGCAGGACCATCCTCGGCCTGCTGGGCGGCCGCCAGGGCGGCGAATCGGCAGTGACGGCCGAGGAGATCAAGGCGCTGATCGCCGACGGCGAATCCTCGGGTGCCATCGAGCCGCGCGAGCGCGGCATGATCAGCGCCGTCATGCGCCTCGGCGATCGCAGGGCGCGCGCCATCATGACCCCGCGACACGATCTCGACATGGTCGACCTGTCGCTCGAGCCGCAGGCCCTGCTGCAGGCGATCCAGTCCAGCGTCCATTCGCGATTGCCCGTCTGGGATGCGGCTGCGAACCACATCGCCGGCATCGTCCGCAAGAACGACCTCCTGGATGCCTTCATCCGCGACGGCACCGCCGATCCGCGCACCCATGTTAAACCCGCGCCCATCGTCCCCGATTCGATGGACGCGTTCGACGTGCTCGACACGCTGAAGAATTCCTCGGCGCACATGGTCCTGGTGCAAGACGAGTACGGCGAGTTGCTAGGTATCGTCACGACCGCCGACATCCTGGAAGCGATCGTGGGTGTCTTTGAGACCGACGAAGGCCCGGCCGAGCCCCATGCAAAAGAGCGCGAGGACGGTTCGTGGCTGGTGGCGGGCAGCATGCCGGCCGACGAACTCACTGAACTGCTGGGCATTACCGCGAAACGCACCGCCGACTTCCACACCGCCGCCGGCATGGTCCTGGCCGCCATGCGCCGCCTGCCCAAGGAAGGCGACACGGTCGACGTCGCCGGCTGGCGCTTCGAGGTCCTCGACATGGACGGCCGCCGCATCGACAAGCTTTTAGCAACGCGCGTGACGACGGTGCATCGGGCGGTGAATTCGTGACCGGAGCATGGCCCCCTCTATGGCCACCCGCATATTTGCGAAAGGTCAACTGAGACTGACGCTCTCTACGGGATTCGACCTGTGTTTTAGCCTTGAGAGGGCCACGTCCTAGGCCTCAAACAACAATGCGAATGTCTAGACACGTCGCATCAATCGTCGTTTGCTCGACGCACTGAATCTCACCGCAGACCGTCTCCCATGACCCTCTCAACTCTCAGCGTCTTAGTCGCCACCGCTTTCATCGCTATTCCCAACCTCGCCCGAGCCGCCGACTGCAACACGCGCGTCAGCCTGCCATGGGAGGCGGCCGGGCCGGGTTACTCCGGCGACGCCATCGTGCGCGGGGCAAATTGTGCCAACGCGGTCGTGCTGTTTGTGGCGCGCCGGCCGGGTGGGGAGCTGAGATTCGACGATGAGCCGGACAAGGTCGTGCCGGGGAATGCGCCGATCGCGATGGAGATCAACCCGGTGGCAGAGGTCCCGGCACTCGCCAAGGCGGGCGATGAGGCGGCGATGACGACGGCGCTGCCAGCCGGACTCAGCGCATGGCTGCGGGCACAGGCGATGCCGCAGAAGCCGGCCAATCGGGCGGCGCTGATCGCGGCGGGACCGACCAGGGGCGACTGCAGCGTCTCGGATACGTTGCCGTGGACGGCGGCGGGGCGCGGCTATCTCATCGACGTCTTCTCCGACGGCACAGACTGCTTCAACGCCGCGACCGCGTTGGTGATCCGTGCGCCGGACGGACGACCGCTCTACAGCGCCGCGACGCCGGGTTTCATCGTCGATATCTATCATGCCGATCTCAAGAGCCGGGCCGACATGAAGAAAGCCCTCGCCGGCATCGAGACGATGACGGAGGACACAACCGAAAAGTTGCCCGAATGGCCGGACGGCCAGGTTGAGCGCGAGATCACGCGCGGCGACTTCACGACGAGGGTAGCCGAGCCCTTCGACCGCACTTCCTGGAATGCGTTGCGCGAGGCAAAGCGGCCAATGCTGCCGGTCGATTATGGTATCGAGTCCGTCGCTTTCGTCGTTCTGATGCCGGATGGGCGCGTCGTCGAGGTCGGGCGCAGCCAGCAGAACTAGCAGCTTCCCTGCGACGCCCCCTTGAACGGTGAACGAATTCCCAATATCGTAAAGATACAACCATTGGGGGTCACATGGCCGGATCACCGTTTGTCCTGGGCAGAAGGCGTTTCGCCACGAACGCCGCTGCGGCCTCGGCTCTCCTCGCTGCCGGACCTGGCCGGGCACAATCGGCCGAGACCTATCCCAACAAGCCGATCCGGCTGGTCATTCCCTTCCCGCCCGGCGGCGCCACCGACATCGTGGGCCGGCTCGTGGCAAAGTATCTCGGCGAGGCCTTCAGGCAGCCGGTCGTGGTCGACAACAAGCCGGGCGCCGGCGCGGCCATCGGCGCCGAGATCGTCGCCAAGTCCGCGCCCGACGGCTACACGTTGTTCGTCGGCTCGCCCTCCTCGCTCACCATCAACCAGAGCCTGTACGACAACCTGCCCTACAAGCCCGGCACCGACTTCGTGCCCATCAGCGTCGTCGCCAACACGCCGGGCGTCCTCGCGGTTCATCCCAGCGTGCCGGCGAAGACCCTGCAGGAACTGATCGCGCTGGCCAAGTCCAAGCCGGGCAAGATGACCTACGCCTCGTCCGGCAACGGCAACTTCCAGCACCTCGTCGCCGAGTTGTTCAAGGGCAAGGTCGGCATCGACGTGGTGCACGTCCCCTACAAGGGCAGTGCGCCGGCGCTGGCCGACACCGTGTCGGGCCAGGTCGACATGATCATCGATGTGGTGCCCTCGGCCGCGCCGCTGGTGCAGAGCGGCAAGCTGCGCGCGCTGGCCGTCACCACGACGCAACGCTCGGAACTGCTGCCCGACGTGCCGACGCTCGACGAGCTGGGCATCACCGGCTTCGATTCGAGCTCTTGGTACGCGCTGGCGGCACCGACCGGTACGCCACCCGCCATCCTCGACAAGCTCGCCGCCGAAGTGGCGCGCATGGTCAAGACACCGGAAATGCGCGCGGAGCTCCTGAAGCTCGGGGCCGCACCGGTCGGCAGCTCGCCGGCCGAGGCCAAGGCCTTCATCGACGCCGAAGCCGCGCGCTGGGGTGGACTGATCCGCGCCAACGGCATCAAGCCGGACTGACTCCACAGAAGCCCAATGGCCCGCCCCTTCCCCAACTATGAGCCGGTCGGCGTCGTGCCGGCGGCACTGCTGCCGCTCACGCCGGATCTCGAGATCGACGAGCCGACCTTGCGCCGGCATATCGGCGATATCGCCGCGACCGAGGGCATCAGTTCGATCCTGGTGGGCGGCGTGGCGCAGGAAGGATATGCGCTCAGCGCCGGCGAGCACGCGCGCATCATCGACATCATGGCCTGCGAGGTCGGCGATCGCGTGCCGCTGATGCACGGGATCGTGGCCGAGAGCGGCGCCGATGCCGCCGTGAAGGCGCGCGAGGCCGATCGCGCCGGCGCTTCCTGCCTGCTGATCTTCCCGCCGGCCCAGTTCGCGCGCGGCTCGCAGGCCCGGCCCGAGATGGTGATCGCGCATTACCAGGCAATCGCCGACGCGACCGACCTGCCGCTGCTGGTCTTCCAGTACGAGATGAGCACCGGCCAGGGCCATTCGCTCGACACGCTGGTGAAGCTGGTCGAGACAGTGCCGTCGGTGCGGGCGATCAAGGACCGCTGCAACCATCCGGTGATGCACGAGCAGACCATCCGCACCATGCAGTCGATGAAGCGGCCCGTGCATGTGCTGACGACGCACAGCGCCTGGCTGCTGAGTTCGCTGGTGTTGGGTTGCAACGGCATGCTGTCGGGCGCCGGCAGCGTCTTCGCCGCCGATCACGTGGCCCTGTGGAACGCGGTGCAGCGGGGCGACCTCGCCACCGCGCGTGCCATCAGCAACCGGCTCTACGACCTCAACGCCTGTTTCTATCGCAGCCCGATCGTCGACATGTTCACGCGCATGAAGGAAGCGCTGGTCCTGCAGGGCCGCTTTCCCTCGGCGGCGGTGCGCCTGCCGTGGCTACCGGTCTCGCCGGCGGAACGCGACGCCCTTCGCTCGGCACTCGAAAAGGCCGGCCTGCTCGGCCGCAGCAACACCCAGTTTCAGGAGGAACCCGTTCGATGAGCAACACCGAGCCCGTGGTCGCCCGGCTTTCGGAAGCCAAGGAAGTGAGCTTCGGCCCGACCGCCTTCTACCGCCGGCTGGTGGCGGGCGGCGACGTGCCGCTGGTGACCGGCGTGCAGACCTGCCAGCCCGGTTATTCGACGGCGCTGCATTCGCATCCCTATGTCGAGGTGCTGTTCGTCCTCGAGGGCGAAAGCGTCGTCTGGCAGGAAGGCCGCGAGGACCAGGCACAGCATCTCAAGACCGGCGACATGGTGGCTCTGCCAGCGGGCATCCCGCACGCCTTCCGCAATCCCGGCCCCAATGTGCTCAACATGCTGGGCATCCACTGCTCGCCCGACCGGATCGTGAGCTACGCCAATGGCGGCAAGACGCAGGCCGACGGCTATGCGGTCTACGACGCCAAGGGCGAGGTCGTTTCCGGCAGATGAGCGGGCAGGGAATTCGCGAGCGCCCGGTGGCGCCGGCCGACGTGGCGACCAGTGGCGAACCGATCGTGTGGCGCGGCCTGACGGCCGAGCAGGTCCGCCAACAGTACGACATGCGGGTTGCGGTGCCCGATGGCGAAAAATTCACCCGGCGGCGCGTCGCACGCAGCGTGCCGATCCGCTCCACCCATCCCGGCGCCCGCGACCTGCGCTACGGCGCCGGGCCGCGGCAGACGCTCGATATCTATGACGCCTCCAGCGGGCGCGACGACGCAAGAGCCACTGGGCCGATCGTCATGTTCTTCCACGGCGGCGCGTGGCGCTACCAATCGAAGGAAGGCTTCGCCTTCCTCGCGCCGCCCCTCACCCGTGCCGGCGCGACCGTGGTGCTGCCGGGGTTCGACCTTCACCCCGACGTCACCGTGCCGCAGATGATGGAGCAGGCGCGCGAGGCCATCGCCTGGGTGGTTCGCACGCTCAATCCCGACGGCACGCGCCGGCTGGTCGTGTCCGGCCATTCCTCGGGCGCGCAACTCGCCGCGATGGCACTCGCCTGGAACTTCGAGGCGGTGGGCCTGCGCTATTCGCCGGTCGACAGCGCCCTGCTGATCAGCGGCTCCTACGACATGGAACCGCACCGCCATCATCCGCGCTATGCGGACCTGGGGCTCGACGAGGACATGGTCCTCGCCATCAGCCCAGCCAGCAATCCGCCGCTCGACAGCCTGATGCCGCTGGTGCTGGCGGTCGGCGCCGACGAGACGCCGGGCTACGTACGCCAGACGATGGCGTTCCGCGACAAGTGCGTGTCGCGCGGCCATCCCGTGCGGGTGCTGCAAAGCCCCGGCGACCATCACTATTCGGTGGTCGAGAAGCTCGCAGACCCCAACCACCCGATGACCCTCGCCCTGATCGATCTGGTGCACGAAAAGCCGTTCCGGGGGTAGCTACGCCGGCGCTTCGAGGCCGTGTACGAGCAGTTCCAGCGCCTGGTCGGCGATGCGCTTGTGATCGATGACGGAGCGGCCGCTTTCGGGGCTGTTGGCGATGCGCAAGTAGGCGAGGCCCAGCCATTGCGCGTAGATCGCGCCGGCCAGCGCCTTGAAATCGCGCTTCGGAATCTCGCCGGCGGCGGCAGCGTGCGCCAGGCACTGCTCGACGATCGACTGCGCCTCGGAGAACTTCTCGCCGATCAGGGCGCCGGCCTGCGCCGGCAGGCGCTCCTCGCGACCCGGCAGGTAGTACCAGGAGAAGCGCTGGAAATATTCCGCGTGGCTTTCGAGGAAGGTCGCGTAGGCGCGGGCCAGCCGCTTGAGGTTGGACCGCAGGTCGCGCGCCGGGTCGTAGGCTTCGCGGAAGGCGTCGACCAGGAGCTGCGCATCGGCCACGAGGATGGCGCAATAGATGTCGAGCTTGGACTCGAAGTAGCTGTAGACCGTGACCTTGGAGAGCTCGGCGGCCGCGGCGATCGCCTCGACGCTGACCTGGCTGTAAGGGCTGGCGAGGAACATCTCGCGGGCGATGGCGACGATCTCGGTCCGCCGTTTCTCCGCCCGGCGTTCCCGCCGGTCGAGGTCCACGCTGTCATTCATTGCGGCGTGATCCTAGACCACCCTCGCCTCGCGCGTCAGCCCTTGCCGAGGTCGCCGATCCGCTCCGCGATGATCTTGGTGAGATAGGGCGCCACGAACAGCACGGCGAGCAGGCGCACCGTCTGCATGGCCATCACGAAGGACACGTCGACGTCGGTCGACGCGGCGATGATGGCGATCGAGTCGGCGCCGCCGGGGCTGGTGGCGAGATAGGCGGTCAGCGGATCGATGCCGGCGGCGAACACCATGAAGGCCGCGACGCCGCCGCACAGCGCCAGCATGATGAAGATGCAGAGGAGAATGCCGGGAAGCTGCCGCAGCACATGGACCAGCAGCGCGCGCGTGAAGCGCAGGCCCACGTTCCAGCCGACCAGCGCGTAGCAGCCGGCCAAAAGCCATGTCGGCAATTCGAGCCGCAGCCAGCCCATATGCGTGAGCACGATGCCGCCGACCAGCGGCACCAGGAAGGCGCCGGCCGGAATGCGCAGGATGCGGGCGAGCCACGATCCCACCGCGGCCAGCGCCAGGGTCTCGACCAGCGGCAGCCAAGCGACTTCAGGGAACCAGACGATGGCGTCGGGCGCATGCTGGGGGGCTGCGCCAAAGAAGCGCGCCACCGCCGCCGCAACGGCGGCCACCATGACGACGCGCAGATACTGCATGAAGGCCACCGTGCGCATGTCGGCTCCGTAGGCCTCGGCCATATACGTCATCACCGAGGCGGCACCGGGACTCACGCCCCACAGCGCCGTCGTGCCGGGCAGCATCTTCCAGCGCGTCATCTGCCAGCCGACCCAGGTGCTGGCCGCGACCACCGAGACGACGCCCACCGTGAAAAGGACCCAGTGACTCAGGATGTCGCCCATGATCGAGAGCGGCACCATCTTGGCGATCATGCTGCCCACGATGCCCTGCGCCACGGCGAAGACCGGCACCGGATAGCTCACCTTGCCGCCCCACGAGGCGAAGACGATGCCCGAGATCAGCGGCCCCAGCATCAGCGCCGCCGGCGCGTGCAGCCACAGCATGAGCGCCGTCACCGGCACGGTGATGGCGATCAGCGCGGACCATGAAGTGACGTGCCCGCCGACGCCTTTCACGCGACGACCCGTGATTTGGACGAAAGCAAAAGGTCCTTCGCTGCGCTCAGGATGACAATGTTGCCTGCATCGACGCACTGCGCCCTTTCCAACAACGGTGTCATCCTGAGCGAAGCGAAAGACCCTTGATGCCGTATCAGGTTACGAACTCCTCGGCCTCGCCGTTCATGCCGCGGATCGTGGCCATCAGCTCGACCGCCGCCGTGGCGAGCCTTGCATCATCCGTGCCGCGCAGGACCAGCGAGACGCTGGGCTTGCCGTTGCGGAAAGCAGGGTACGAGCCGATGTCGAGATCCTCGTAGCGCTTCTGCAGCGCGCCCAGCGGCTCGGCGATGATGCCCTCGGGCAGGTTGGTGCGCACGGTGCGTGAGACGACCGGCACGCCGCCGACCAGCCGGTGCTTCATCGACTGGAACATCGCCTCGGCGACCTTGGGAATGCCGGCGAAGGTGAAGACGTTCTCCATCTGGAAACCGGGCGCCACCGAGACCGGATTGTCGACCAGCACGCCGCCATGCGGCACCCGCGCCATGCGCCGTCGCGCCGGCGTGAAGAGCGCGGGATCGCCGTAATGCTTCGTCATGCGCGCAACGGCTTCCGGATGCTCCGAGATGCCGACGCCGAAGGCCTTGGCGATGCAGTCGGCCGTGATGTCGTCATGGGTCGGACCGATGCCGCCGGTGGTGAACACATAGTCGAACTTGGCCCGCACCTCGTTCAGGGTCGCCACGACGGTCGCCTCGATGTCGGGAATGACCCGGGCTTCCATGACGCGCACGCCAAGTTTGCCGAGCTCGGTGGCAAGATACTGGATGTTGGAATCGCGGGTACGGCCGCTCAGAATCTCGTTGCCGATCACGAGGATGCATGCGGTGACGATTTTTGCCGGGTCTGACATGCAAGGCCTGCGTATTTATCGTTTGGTTTCAGGACCCTAGCGGACGCGAGCCGATGGGCCAAGCCGCGGTCCCGGCCTTGTTACCGCCCGTATCGCATGCCAAATAAGGCGGATGACCAATTCCCGTGAAGCCGTCGACGACAGCGCCGACTACTGGCGCCGCGACGAGCGCACCATCAAGCTGCATGGAGCGGAAGGCTTCACCGGCATGCGCAAGGCCGGCCGGCTGGCCGCTGAGACGCTCGATTTCATCACGCCCTACGTCCAGCCGGGTGTCAGCACGGACGAGCTGAACACGCTCTGTCACGACTTCATCCTCGATCACAAGGCGATCCCCGCGCCGCTGAACTATCGCGGCTTCCCCAAGTCGATCTGCACCTCGATCAACCATGTCGTCTGCCACGGCATCCCTTCGGACAAGCGGCTGCAGAACGGCGACATCGTCAACATCGACGTGACGGTGATCCTCGACGGCTGGTACGGCGACACCAGCCGCATGTACTTCGCCGGAGATGTCGGCGTGAAGGCGCGGCGCCTGTGCGACGTCACCTACGAGGCGATGATGCGCGGCATCGCGGCGGCCAAGCCCGGTGCCCATGTCGGCGACATCGGCCATGCGATCCAATCCTATGTCGAGGCACAGCGCTTCTCGGTCGTGCGCGACTTCTCGGGCCACGGGCTCGGCCGCATCTTCCACGACGCGCCGAACATCCTGCACTACGGCAAGAAGGGCACCGGCCCGGTGCTGAAGCCCGGCATGTTCTTCACCGTCGAGCCGATGGTGAATGCCGGCACCTGGCAGGTGAAGATCCTGAGCGACGGCTGGACCGCGGTGACCCGCGACAAGCAGCTCTCCGCCCAGTTCGAGCATTCGGTGGGCGTCACCGAAACCGGCATCGAGTTCTTCACGCTTTCGCCCAAGGAACTGGCCAAGCCGCCGTACGATGTCCAGGCCAAGACGCTACAGCCGACGCCGGGGTAGCGTCCCTTTCGCTTCCCTCAATCGGAGTGAAGGTGGAACCCCTTCGAGGTGATCCGCCATCTTCCCTCGATGCGATGCCATGTCAGGTGATCGGTGAAGCGCATCGTGGCGATACGGACCTGGACCTTGGTCATGGTCTGGGTCGGCGACGCGAAATCCACCAGAAGGACATCGTCCGCGCGCGCCGCGTTCTGCGACTTGGGTGAGTCGCGGCGGTCGAGGATGTCCCGGTAGACCGCGGCCGACCACGACTGCATTGCACCGTCACGAAAGCCGTGCAGATGCACGGTCGGATGGAACACATCGTCGAACCTCGACGTGTCGCAGTCGTACATGAGATCGAAGTATTGCTGCACGGCCTCCATCAGGCTCGCCATGCAGGCGGTGTCGATCCGCCCGCCGATATCTCCCGGTCCCGTCATCGTGGATGACTCCTTTCACCCTCAGGATGCTGTCGGCGTTGTTTCCTGAAAAGCGGGAAGATACGATCTCATTCATCGGATAATCGGATGGATGATGGCACGCCTCGACCTCGAACTGCTTCATACGTTCGTGACCGTTGCCGAGGCGGGAAGCCTTTCCGCCGCCGCGCCGCGGCTTCACCGCTCGCAATCCGCCCTCAGCGAGCAGATCCGCAAGCTCGAAGAGACGGTCAATGTCCGGCTGCTGCTGCGCGGCAAGACCGGCGCGACGCCGACGCCCGCCGGTGAACGCTTGCTCGATCATGCGCGCAGCTTGCTGGCGTTGAGCGAACAGGCGATACGGGACGTCAGGGGCGACCGGATCGAAGGTGAGCTGCGGCTGGCGATCACCGAATATTTCCGTCCCAGTACCGTCACCTCCATCCTGAAGCGCATCCGCCGGAACTATCCAAAACTCAGGCTCCATGTCTCCATCGAGAAGAGCATGGGCATCGAAGACGCCCTGCATCGCAACGAATTCGACATCGGCATACCGATGCGGATCGCCCGGTCGCGCGCGGCGAAGACGGCGGCTTCGATCGAGCTGGCGCGCGAGCCGCTGCACTGGCTCGCCGCGCCGGACGCTTTCGACCTCGAGGCCGGTGGGCCGCTGCCGCTCATCCTGCTGCCCGAGAGCTGCTCGCTGCACAGGCTCGTCCTGCAGGAGCTGCGTCGCCGCAAGCTTGATTTCTATGTGGCCCATACGGCCTCCGGCGTTGCGGGCGCGCAGCAGGCGCTGCTTGCCGGGCTGGGCGTCACCTGCCTGAACGACTCGGCCCGACCCGCCAACGTGCGGATCGTGAAGCCGGGCCGGAGGTTGCCGAAGCTGCCGCCGGTCGAGTTCTCGCTGCTGTCTGCGCCCGGCGCCTCGCAAAGCCCCCTCGTCTCGTGCGTGAAGTCGATCCTGATCGAGCAGTTCGCGCAGACCGGCTGACTTCTTTTTCAATGGCTTCGCAAGCCTTCAGCTGCTTACGTAAGCGGGCGCCCGACCCCAATCATCAAGGAGGAAAGCCGATGTCGTTCTACCGTGGCATGACCTGTGAGAACGTCACCCTGAAGGGCGACGGGGGAACACCGATCACCGCCTACGTGGCGAAGCCGGAGGGCAAGGGTCCCTTCCCCGGCGTCGTCCTCATCCACCATCTCCCCGGCTGGAGCGAGCTCTATATCGAGACGACGCGGCGCTTTGCGCACCATGGCTATATCGCGATCTGCGCCAATCTCTATGAGCGCGAGGGCGGCGGCAGCGACGGCAATCCCGACGACGTCGCCGCGAAGGTGCGCGCCGATGGCGGCATCGCCGACGCCCAGATGGTGGGCGACACCGAGGCCGCGGTGAAGTGGATGCGCGCGCAGCCCGAACATAACGGCAAGGTCGGCCTGCTCGGCTCCTGCTCGGGCGGCCGGCACGCCTTCATCTATGCCTGCCAGAAGAAGGACGTCGACGCCTGTGTCGAGCTGTGGGGCGGCCGCGTGGTGATGGGCAAGGAGGAGCTCAACGCCAAGACGCCGGTCGCGCCGATCGACATGACGAAAGATCTGTCCTGCCCGCTGCTCGGCCTGTTCGGCAACGACGATCGCGCGCCCAGTCCCGAGCAGGTTGACCAGCACGAGGCGGAGCTGGCGAAGCACGGCAAGGCGCACGAGTTCCACCGCTACGACGGCGCCGGCCATGGCTTCTTCTACTGGCACCGGCCGCTCTACCGGCCCGAACAGGCGATGGACGGCTGGAGCAAGATCTGGGCCTTCTTCCGGACCCACCTCGCGAAGTAGGAGCCCGCCCATGTGCACCTCGATCGTCGAGATCACCGAGGCCGAAGGCATGGCCAAGCGCGGGGACGAGTGGTTTCCGCTGACCCGGGCGGTGGTCGCCTACGACCACGCACGACATGCGCCGCTGGGCGACGTCATCACCCTCGATTTCTTCAACGAGCGTCTCGATGCCAGCGCCCGCGCCGGCGTTGAGATCACGCTCGACTCGGCCAAGGCCCTGCGGGCCGCGCTCGACCGCGCGATCGCATCGGCCGAGTACGAGGAAGCCGAGGTGCGCGGCAAACACACGCCCCCACGGCTCGTTCGGGTCGCGTAAACGGTACCGGCGGGCGGCCGAGCGTCGTCAGGCGCCCTCGGCCGTCAGCACCAGCTTCTGGATACCGCCATCGGCCTCGGGCGACAGCATGATCGTGCCGTTCAATCGGCCGCGCGCGCAGTCGATGACGAAGCGTCCACCCGAGGCATGGATCGGCTCGATGCGCCCGAGACGCCCCTCGCCCAGCCACTGCTTGAGCGACGCGAGCTCGGCGTCGCGCAGGGGCGCCGGCGTGTCGAGCAGGAAGTTCACCGCGAACGGCCGGTCGCCGCCTTCGATGCGACCCGAAGCATAGGCCGCGACGACCGCATCGACGGCGCGCGCGAGCGCCGCTGACGGCATCGCCAGGGGAAGCGGCGGCGCCGCTGCGTGCAGCATATCCGCGACGGTCAGCGTGAGCCGCGACATGGCTGCATAGGTCCGGTTGCCGAAGGCGAAGACACCCCAGCCGCGCGCCGGCAGCGTCAGCACGTGCGAGCCATACCCCGGCAGGCCGCCCGCGTGATGGATCCGCATGCCGAGCAGTGCGTCGGTCGTATGGGTGAGACCGTAGCCATAGGCGCTGGGCTGTCCCGCGCGGGCGCCGGGCCCGGAATCGGGCACGAAGGGCGGCGCGTGCCACAACACCATCTCGCGCACGCTCGACCGGCGGACCGGGCCGCTCTCGGGATCGTCGCGCGCCGGCCAGGCGTCGAGCAGGAACGCCACGTAGCGGGCATAGTCCGGCACGGTCGTCGCGAGGCCGCCCATGGCGCCGACCTCGCCGTCCGGCTCGATGCGCTCGCGCGACCAGGTCTCGCCATCGAGGCGATAGCCCCAGGCATAGTCTCCCTTCGCCGCCGCCGGTGCGTCGAAGGTGGTGTGCGCCATGCCGAGCGGCTCGAGGAAGGTGCGCTGCATATAGACCTGGTAGGGCTCTCCGCTCACATTGGTCAGCACGCGCCCCAGCAGCGCGTAGCCCAGGTTGCTGTATTCGAAGGCGAGGCCCGGCGGGCGGGCAAACAGGTGGCCGGTGGCGATCACCTGATCGAGCTGGGCGGGCGACATGCCGAGCACGCGGTCCCCCCAGGGATCGTCGGTGACGAAGCCCGCGGTGTGCGTCAACAGGTGACGCACTGTGACCGGCGCGCTGTCGCGGGTCGCGGGCTTCACCGCCCTGAACTGCGGCACATAGTGCGCCAGCGGCACGTCGAGCTGCAGCCATCCCCGATCGCGCAACGAGAGGATCGCGAGCGCGGTCATGTTCTTGGTCATCGAGGCGATGCGGAAGGCAGTGCCCACCTCGACGCGACGGCCGGCTTCCCGATCGGCGAGCCCCATCGCCGTCGCGTGGACGAGGCGGCCGTCCTGCACGATGCCCAGGGCGAGACCCGGTATCCGTTCCTGATGGGCGAAAGCGGCGCAGGCCGCGTCGATCTCGATGAAGTCGTCGGCTGACATCACGCCAGCCTACAGGCCCGAGGTCTCGGCTTCAGCCCTTTCCTGCCGCCTTACCGTCGCAGCCCGATCTAGCGGATCGTGAGATCCCGTGGCCGTCCCTCCTTGGCGCCTTCGTAGATCACAAGGAGACGCAGGCCATCGCCGGTCTGTTCGAGAGGCAGGATGGCTTCGGGCTTGGGATACTCTGCGTCGTCGCCGTCCTTGCCCGGATACACCGGGACTTCGGCCCCGACTCCCGTGACGTCGCCCTCACCGGACCACCGGTGGATGAAGTACTTTCCAGGATCGCCTTTCTTCAACTCGGCTGAGGAACCCACCAAAACCAAAAATTCGCCCTTGTAGAGCACGAGATCGCGAACCCCGTTGCCTTCGCCCACCGTCAGCGAATGCAACTTCAACTCCGGGAGTCCAGGCTTGCCGTCGAACAAGGCTTCCACCGGAACCGTTGCCACCGTGGCCCGACCAGGAGCCAGGATCGGCGCTCGCAATCCCGCATAGAGGATACCGTCCTTGATCGCGACGCCTTCGATGGTGAGGCCGTTCTTGTCCAAATCCTTCTCGGCGAAATCTTTGAGAGCGGAATGGTCTGCCAGGGCCTTGCGAAGCTTTGCCGTCGTTTCGATCCTGGGCGTCACCTTCAGACGCCCCTCCTTCGTGATGTCATTGCTGTCGATCCTGAACCGCACAAGCTGACTGCTTGCCGTGACCCGGGCTTCGCGCGTCGCTTCGTTCTTCGTTTTGTGACGCGGGCTGCCATGCGAGCCGATGACGTAGGAATAGCCATCGGCATAAGCCACGCCCTCGCCGTCGAGTTCGAGCGGCTCGCCGTCGTGCGTGTTACCAATCAGTTGGATCGTCTGGCCGGCGACGATCTCGTTCTCATGCAGAATCACCAGCTGCGCCCATTGCACCTCGTCGTCGATCACGAGGCACTGCCGTGGAAAGCCGGACTCGCGGGTGCAGGCGATCCCGCTCACATCCTGGGCCTTCTTGAACGCGCCGGGCTTGTCCTTCTTCGGCTCGCCCCTGAGCTCATTCTCGACCTTCCATTCCCTGGCCTCCACCGGGAGCGCCAGCATCGCGAGAAGGGCCACGATCACGGTGCAGGCCCATGAATTCCGGAGCCGGTCAGGCATTTGGCCCTCCAGGACGCAAGATCGATGGGGCAGGCTACAGGCCCAAGGTCTTGGGTTCAGCCCTTTCCTGCCGCCTTTCCGCCGCGGTTCCATCGGATCGTATCCGCATGGGGAAGGCGAAGCGGGCAACTCTCAAGGCGGTTCCGGTTGAGACGGCGGCTGATCCGGCGCCGAATGACGACACCTTGCTCGCACTGCTGGCGGCCGGCCTTCGCCTGCAATCCTCCGAAAATCTCTGGCGCGTGAGCGGCAATACCCTGCCCCACCGCATCCTGTTGCGCGAAGCGGGCGGCACCTGGAACCGTCTCGACCAATGCTGGGATTTCACCGGCGAGGATCCAACCGCCAGGCTGGCCGCTGCGCTCGAAGCGGCGCCCGCGGCATCGGCCGGCCACAATAGCGGCGAGCCGACGCCGCCCCGGCCGCACTATCACGGTCATCGCGGCCGGGTGCGCGAGCGCGTGATCAAGGCTGGCGTCGAGTCGCTGGCCGACTACGAGCTGCTGGAGCTGCTGCTCTTCTATTCGATCGAACGGATCGACACCAAGCCGATGGCCAAGGCCTTGCTGGAGCGCTTCGGCACGCTGGGCGACGTCTTCGCGGCCGAACCCGCGCAGCTACGCGAATTCGAGATCGACCAGCGCACCCTGGTCCACTTCAAGGCGATGCGCGAGGTCGGGCGCCGGCTGGCCGAGCGCAAGGTCAAGGACATGCCGGTGCTGACCAACTGGCAGCAGCTCATCGACTATTGCCACGCGGCGCTCGCCCACGAGAAGACCGAGCAGTTCCGCATCCTCTTCCTCGACCGCAAGAACGTGCTGATCGCCGACGAGGTCCAGCAGCGCGGCACCATCGACCACACCCCCGTCTATCCGCGCGAGGTCGTGAAGCGCGCGCTGGCATTGAATGCGGCCGCGCTGATCCTGGTCCATAATCATCCCAGCGGCGATCCCAAGCCCAGCCGCGACGACATCGAGATGACGCGCGAGATCAAGGCGGCGTCGGAGGCGCTGGGTATCACGATCCACGATCACCTGGTGATCGGCCGCAAAGGGCATGCGAGCTTCAGGAGTCTGGGGCTGCTCTGACGGACGGGAGGTCACCTGCGATGATCGCGCCCATCTGGATGTTCTGGGAAGGGCCAAGGCCGCCCTACATCGATCTCTGCCTGGAAACGGCCCGCCGGCACCATCCCGACCTGCACCTGCTCGACTGCGCCGCGTTCGATCGCCTGTGGACCGACGACCGGGACATACCCTTGGACGGCCTTGGCCTCAACCACGTGTCGGATTTCGTCCGCGCCTGGCTCCTGTCGCGCCATGGCGGGCTCTACATCGATGCCGACTGCATCGTGATGCGCAGCCTGTCGCCGCTGCTCGAAGCGGCCGAGACGCACCGCTTCATCGGCTATCGCGAGCCGCAGGGCTATGCGAGTTGCAACTTCATGGCCGCGCAAGCCGGAGGCGAGGTCATCATGGATCACTACGCCCGTGTTGCCAGGCGACTGCGGGGTCCCCGCCCGATCGCGTGGCTCGACCTGGCCTCCACCCCGATGGACAAGGCGATCAAGGCCCACGGTCGCGACGCGCTGCTGCTTCCCACGCGAACGGTGATGCCGCTTGCCTGGAACGACAGCGCCCGGCTCGCGATCCGGCGCGACGACAGCCGGCACGCGGCCGGGCTCGAACCGGACTGCTGGACCTACATGCTGTCCAACAACACGATCCGCAACGACGTGCGCACACGCCATCTGGCGTACATGCCGGCCGATCTGCTGCTCGCGGATGGCAGCCTCCTCGGCTGCCTCTTTCGGCGCGCGCTCGGTCATCCGCCCGTCGACCGCGGCATTCCGGAGGAGACGCCGGCCGCTCATCTCGGGGGACACGAGGAACTGACCCAGTTCGACGAAGGCGCATTCGACTACCTCGTCGACCGGTTCCGGCCCCGCAGCTTCCTCGATGTCGGCTGCGGGCCCGGCGGGATGGTTTGCTATGCCCTGTCCCGCGGCCTTGTCGCGCGCGGCGTCGATGGCGATCCGCGTTATGCGCGCCATTCTCCGTATATCGTCGAGCACGACTACGCCACTGGACCGCTCGATGCCGGTCCCTACGACCTCGGCTGGGCCGTCGAGTTCGTCGAGCATGTGGATGAACCCTATGTGGCCAACTTCATGACCACGTTCGCGGGATGCCGCCAGGTCTTCATCACGGCCGCGGTGCCCGGTCAGCCTGGACATCACCACGTCAACTGTCAGTGGAGCGACTACTGGATCACCCGGTTCGCGGCGGCCGGCTTCCGGCACGATGCGGAAGCGACGGCCGGCGTGCGCGCCCATTCGAACAACCACAGCGGCTTCACCGCGCAGACCGGACTCGTCTTCACGCGCACCGGATAACCCGGCGATCGCCGCCGGTCAGGCCTGCTCCGCCAGCGCCGGTTCCACCTTGCCGGGAGTCGTCGCTGCGCGCCGCAGGATGCGGAGCGTGTCGACCGCCGTTTCGATCTCCCATTCGCCGGAAGCGACGATCTCGTCGACGAAGCTCACGACCCCCGGGAAGTAGTCGGCGTAGTCGTGAAACGCGACGCGGGCGTTGGGCGTGAGCGCCTGCTCGAACGCCGCGAAATCGGCCGCGACGGCGGGATAGTCGTGCAGACCGTCGATCAGCAACAGATCGACCGGCGCGTCGGTCGCGACCTCGGGTGCCTCGCCGGTCCGGGCCGACACAAACGATCCCAGCCCCGACGCCGACAGCATCTGGTCGAAACGCCCGCGCGTGGCCTGTTCGCGGCACAGCTTGTCCTCGCGACTGCCCGTCACCCCGTCGAAGCGGTCGACCGCCGTCACCCGCGCTTCGATGGAGGCCGCCTGCGCCGCGCGGCCGAGCAGGAGCGTCGCCTTGCCACAATGGCTGCCGATCTCGACGATGTGGCCGGCCGCCGCATCGCGCGCCAGGGCCTTGCGGGCGGCGGTCAGCACCGCGCTCGCCTCGGCGTCGCTCAGCCAGCCCGGGATCGCGCGCATCTGCGCCAGGATCGCGACATCCTCCGTTGCCGGCCCCGGAAGGGGTGCGGGCGGTGCGGAGCGATAATGATTGCAGGCTGCTCGCAGATGGCTCCGCAGCGGATCGTCCAGCGTACGCGGGACGGGGTGAATCCAGAAGGTCCGGGGATCGGCGCGGGCGACGTCCACGTCGCGCTGACTCCAGCGCCGTCGATACTGGGTCCAGTCGCCGCGACAGGGACTCTGCTGAACCGGGAAGCCGAGCAGGCGGGCAAGCGTGGGGATCAGGACCTCTTCGGTCGCCCAAAGCCGCGACCTGGCGAGGATCGAAGCGAGTTGCGAATCGCGGAAGAGCTCCGCGATGGCGCGGCCGCACTCCGCGCCGATCACCGTGGCCGGCCAAAAGGTCCAATGGACGAACGCCAGGTCTCCGTCCTTGAACCGGTCCAGAAAAGGCTGCCAGAGGGCGCGTTCGGCCTGGGCCGTCACGGCGGGCGGAATGCGCGTGTCGGCTCCCTGCGGCCGGGCGTCGCTCGACAGCACCCCGGACACGCCGCCGTGCGCCGCCAGGAAGGCGGGATAGCCTGCGCGCAGCATCATCTGGTCGGAATCGACGATGGTGAGCGCGTCGTATGTCCGGCCACGAAGCTGCCCTATGCAGTCGAGCGCGAAGCCGTGGAGCGAGCCCCACTTCATCGGACGGCACTCCGGCACGATTTCGACGCCCCAGCGTGCCCAGGGAAGGCGCGGATCGAGCAGTCGGCCGCCGGGGCTGCCGTCGTAGAGCAGGATCGGCGACGTCGGGTCATGGAAACGAAGGTTGCGGACGAGGTCGACCACGCATTCGGGCCGCTCGTGCGCCAGCAATGCGTAGACATTGGCGAGAGGACGCGGCGGGGTCGGCACGCCCGTGACCGACCATTGGGCGATCCGGTCGACCAAGGGTGCGGGTGGGCGCTCGGTCCAATAGCCTGCCTGCGTGCGCTTCGCGCTGGTGTTGCCGGAATGGACACGTGCGATCAGCCAATCCCCTTCGGCCATGGCATGGACGCGCGCATCGCTCGCGTCGAACACGAAGCGCGTGTCCTCGCCGGCGCGCATCTGGTGGAAGGGACGGCGCTGCCAGAGCGTCCGCCGATAGGCCATGCTCGCGCCATACACCCAGCGCCGGCGCCCGGCCCACCGATAGTCCCAGGCCTGCGAGCCGTCATCGGAGAGAAAGGCAATCCGGTCGAGCCCGACGATCTCCGCGCCAGTGGCATCGAGCGCCGCGACCTGACGGCTCAGCCGGTCCGGCGCATGCCAGTCGTCATCGTCCCAGTGCACGATGATCTCCCCCTGCGCCAGCTCGCACAGCCGGTTCCGCTTGTCGCCAACCACCCGCCTCACCTCTTCGCGGAGGTAGCGGATGCGCTGATGATTTGGGACGAGATCAGCTACACAATCCTTGCCATCGTCGAGGATCACCAGCTCGCGCTCGGCGTAGTCCTGGTTCAGAAAATATTCGATGGCATTCGGCACAAAACGTCGCCTATCAGCGGTAGGCATAATGCAGGACAATAGTGGCAGGGGCATAGTCCGACCTATTGGAATGGTCACTCTGGACGGTAAGGACTTCCGGCATAAGTGCTGTCGGGGATGATAGCTTGGGAATGTTTGCAGGATTTGAGCAGGTAGGCTTGGGCATTCGTGTTGACGAGAGCAGCTGATAGTTGAGGCCGGCGGGTCAATTGAGATCTCTCCAAATGCCGCGCTCTGACCGACTCCATTTGAGGCTTATTCGCAACTGTGCGTAGAAATGCTGCTTCCAGGTATTCTGGGCGAATAGCGACTTTCCACGAAGATATTCGCGAAGGGGTAAGTCCTGGGTTCCGCCTTGACCGGCCGGTGCCTCGCCAGAGGAGTACGGCTTACCGAATAGCACACCGAGTCTATTGTTGGTTGTTGCAGCAGTGAGGGCGAGATTGCCAGAGGCATTCCTGCCACCAGCAGAGCGCTCTATAATATGCTCCCACTGCATTCCGCCCGGATTGAACTGCTTCCGATGATGCCGATAATTGAGCACCGTGCGCGCAATTCAAATGACTCCCACTCCTGCTTTTTGTTTTCCTCAATGATCTCATCTTCCGGGATGAGTCGTTGCGAAGTGTGGCCCTTCCTCCAGTTCTTTTCGTGTGTGTCGAACGTCAGGCGCCCGTAACGCTCCACCTTCTGGTTAGCTGAGCGCCATCTGAACTCACCACGCCCACTATCCAACATTACCACGATGCTAGGAATCCACTTCTCTCGGTCCGGATCGAGCCAACGCGGGTCCTTGTACAGAACAAGGATGACATCGTTTACCGCGAGATTTGCAGGATCAAATCGCTTGCGCTTCGTTCGGCGAGCCGGGTTGATCTCGACAAGTACGTCATACTGGCCATCTCCGCGTTCGAGCGTGATGCGTGTAAGCGCATGACGTTTCTGGATTGCTGCCAGCGAGGCTGGAAGACTGTCCGGGGTCGAATGAACGTCAAACAGCGCGCGCTCTGCCTCTTCCTTCGCAGCGATAACCGCAGCCTCCTTTTCTGCCGGCGTACGAGCATCTACCCCCCTGCTCCGGTTCGGTGAAGCAACCAGTCGCCGTGCCTGCGCCACGATCCACGCCACCACCTTGTCCAGCGCCTTGTCGATCGGGTCGCGGATCTTCTTGACCAGGGCCAGCACCGCGTCGCTCACCTTGCCCAGGCCGGAGATGCGCGCGAGGAAGCTGATGACGAGCGTCAGCAGCCCGGCCATCGTCTGCTCGACCCTGTTGGCGGCGGGCGCGATGTTGCCCGCGGCGATCGCGGCAATGCCGTCGATGAAGGCCGCCGCCACCTGCGCGATCTGGCGGATGCGCTCCACGAAAAACATGATCGTGTTGTAGATGGCGATGATCGCCTGGATGAACGCGCCGGCCGGGTTGAGCATCGACAGGAGCTTGGTCACGGCGGCCTCGACGACCTTGGACTTCACGAAGTCCATCACCGCGTCGATCGCCATCTGCTTCAGATTGGTCATCGTCTCGACGATCTTCTCCCAGGCCGCCGCGGGCCCCTGGGTGACCAGCGTCTTGACGATATCGAAGCCGGTCTCGAGCGACTTCACCACGGTCTCGCTGGTCGCGGCGACCAGCTTCGCGCGGATGTTGGCCCAGGTGAGACCCATCACCGAAAGCACGAACTTGAGGATCTCGAGAAGCGTGAAGCCGGTCGGAATGTAGACCCCGGAGCCCGCGAGGGAGCCGGTCAGCCAGCCGATGAGCGCCGCCTTGAGATGGGTCAGGAAATTCGACGCAAATTGCCGGAAGCCCTGGATTCCGGCGCGCACCAGCGTCCGCACGAAGCCGATGGGATTGCGGATGATGGTCGAGAATGCGCTGCCAGCCTTCCTGAGGTAGGGAACCACCGCCGGCGCGACCACCGAGAGGATGATCTCGAGCAGGTTCAGCACCGTGCCGCCGGCCCAGCGCATGAAGTCGCCGACGAAGCTGCCGAAGGCGCCCAGAATCTTGCCGAAGGCGCCGACGATGGTGACGATATCGAAGATCGTCAGCGACCGTATGACGCCCATGACGCGGCCAGGGATCGACGTGACGAGCGACAGCGCGCCCTTCATGGCGCCCTGGAACCATGCCCACGCCCGGTCGACGGCATTGCCCTTCTTGATGTTCTCCCAGATTTCCTTCTGGCCGATCAATTCCATGAAGGCGCCGATCAGGGCCGAGGCCGGGCTCTCGCCCTCGTCCGAGACCGGATTCTTGCCGAACACGCCGACGAGCAGGTTCCACTTGGGAACGTTCTCGGCGGCAAAGCGGCCGAGCGGCTTCAGGATCACGTCCTTGACGATGTCAGCGATGCCCTTGACCAGCCCCTTGCCGAAGTCGATCAGCCGCTTCACGGGCGCCGTGAAAATCGCGATCGCGCGATCGATCACCTGGCCGGGGCGGACGATATCCCTGAGGCCCAGTGAATCGAGGAACTCCATCAGCGCGTCGCGAAAGGCGCGCCCGACCATGCCCAGCGAGCGGAACTGGTCCTCGATGAACTTCCCGCCCCGCTGGAAGACGCCGTGGTTCTCGAGCGCCTCGACGATCTTGGGGCCACCGGGAATGAACTCGATCAGCGCGCGCAGGATGTTGGCGCCGCTGCGATCCACGCTCGCCATGTTGATCGGATTGACGCCGATCACGATGGTGAAGAGCCGGAAGCCCGGGATGTAGTTAGCCTTGTCGGCGACCCAGTCCAGCGCCCGGCTGATCAGCCCGCGCTGCACGTGCGGCTCGCTCGTCTGGTTGATCTGGATCTCGCGCTGGACGACCTGGCGCTGCTGGATGGTGTGCGTCAGCTCATGCGCGATCAGTTCCATGCCCTCGGGACTGTCGGGCTGGAATGCGCCGTCGTTGAAGAAGATATCGCGACCATAGGCGAAGGCGCGCGCGCCCAGCCGGCTCGAGAGGTTCGACGCCTTGCCGCCGGTATGGATCCTGATACCCGAGAAGTTGGCGCGGAAACGCGGTTCCATGAACTCGCGCGTCTCATTGGGAAGCGGATGGCCGCGGCCAAGCTCCGACCTGATCGCCTCGGTGAGTTCCGGTGAGGTCTCGTCCTCTTTCGGCGCAGGGGGCGTCGGCACCGGGGGAGCGCGCGCAACAGGCGCTCGTGCGGCGAGCACCGGCACCCGGGCCCGTGCACTCACCGCCGGCGCCGGCATCGCCAGCACCGCGCGGGCGGTTGCCTGTGCCTCCCGCTCCGCGGCGTCATCCGGGCTCGAAACCTTGAACGCCTGCACGCGCCGGCGATCGTGTGCCCGGCCGGGTTCGGGAGCCCGCGCAACGGCAACGGCCGGTGCCGCGCTCTGCCGGACGGCCGCCGCCGCGCCCATCTCAGCCGACCGCCGCCAGGAGCGGCTTCAGCGGGCAGTGCGCGTCGAGCTTTCGATACTCGCGGAACACCGCGCGCCGCAGGATCTCGTCGCCGATCGCCGCGCCCGCCTCCAGTGCCAGCAGCCGGGCATGCAGCGCGACGTTGCGGAGCTGACCGCCCGAGAGCGCGCAACGCACCGCGATCTCCTGCACCAGATCATCGTCAGCGCGATGGTCGCCTAGATGGCGATCGAGGATCTGGTACCGGCGCAGCTCGTCGGGCGCGCTGAAAGGCACGACCACGTCCATGCGCCGCTGGAAGGCCTTGTCGATCCGGTCCGAGGCGTTGGTGGTGACGATCAGGATGCCGGAAAAGGTCTCGATGCGCTGGAGAAGGAAGTTGGTCTCGAGGTTGGCGTAGCGGTCGTTGGAGTTCCCGACATCCGTGCGGCGCGCCATGAGGGCGTCGCCTTCGTCGAGCAGCAGGATCGTGTCCAGCTCTTCCGCCGCGGCGAAAGCGCGGTCGAGTGCCTTTTCCGTTTCGCCGATGTACTTGCTGACGGTCGCGGCGAGATCGATCCGCCAGATGTCGCGCGCGAGATCGTGCGCAAGACGGCGAGCCGCCAGCGTCTTGCCCGTCCCCGAGGGCCCGGAGAACAGGGCGCGCACGCCCATTGCACCCGGCCCGGGCCCCGCATGCGCACCGAGCGCTTCGCGATTGCGGCAGCGGCTGGCAAGCGCCGCCATCTCGTCGCTCGCCAGGTCGTCGAGGGCGAGGAACTCGCGGCGCTTGCCGGGATCCACCCGGGCGGCGACGCTCTCGAGCCGGCTGTCCTGCAGGTCGCGCAACGCCGCCCGCACGTCCGGTCCGGTCACCTCGCGGCGCCCTGCCTGGTGAGCGGCAAGCTGCGCACCCACCGCCGCGCGATGGATCGTGCCGCTGGTCAGCCGGAAGGCGTCGGCAAGCACCATGACGCTACCGCCGCCCGCTTCGACGAGTGCCGCACGCCAATGTGCCGCGCGTTCGAAGCGGTCGGGCGCGGGAACTGTGAGCGTCGCCTGAGGCCGGTCGCCAAGTCGGAAGCCGCCGCTCGCGCCGGCGATGACGATCAGACGGATGGGCTCCAGGGCGAAAGCCGGCACATCGCGCACCTCGCCGGCGCCGAGCGCCGCTGCGATCACGACGACCGCGTCGTGGAGGAAGGCAAACAGGCCGATCTGGCGCCACGCCTCCGGATTGTCCAAGGCGGCTGCCTCGACCTCGAGCAGCGGCCGTTCGATCGCGCGGGCCAGCGCTCTCGCGATCGTCCTGCGGCCATTGCGCGTGGGACCGCGCAGCAGCACCGCGAGCATCGGGTTTCGCACCATCGCCTCGCCGAGCCTGCGGGCATGCGCGATCACGTCCTCCGCCGCAAGGATCGTCTCGAACGGCTTCAGCTCCTCTACCGCCGACAGCCGGCTTCCGGCCGGTGATGACGTGTCGCCGCTCAGCGCGTCCCAGGCTGTCGTCGAGACGGTAAGCTCCCAATCGAAGCGCGGCGCCTGCGGGTTCGTGACAACGACCAGGCCGGTGCGGACCAACCGGCCGATCGATGTCCGGACGGCCCCTGGATCATCCCGGCCGTCGTGATGGCGCCAGAGCGCGGTGAGCGTCGCCAGCGTGAACCGGTCGTTCTGCCCGACCAGGCCGGCGATCCGCGCGTCCTCGCCGGCGAGCCCGATCGCGAGCAGAAGCTCGACCGCCAGCGGGTCCGCGAGCACAGCGCCGAGTCGATTGAGGGGAAGCTGCGGCGCGGCAAGGGACCAGCGGGCCACCATCGCCGACCATTGCCCGGCCGAGATATTCTTCTCACCCGCGAGCCTGGAGATCTCGTCGGCATATTCGCGGAGCCAGGGCGCCTGCTCGCCAATCCTCTCGGCGAGGAGCGCCCCCGTCCCGAGCAGCGCGAGACGCAGATGCGTCGCCGGATCGCGGCCAAGAGTGGCGATACTCATGTGAAGTGGAACCGGATGCTGCGACCCGCGGCCGGAATCCAGCCGGGATCACGGTCCAGGCCCGCAAGCCGCACCGCCAGAGGATGGTCGTTGAGCGCGCACTCGACATCAACGCACTCGGAATCGATCGAGATCGCGCCGCGCGACTGGACGACCGTTGCAATAGCTGTCCTCGCATCCCCTGCTCCAAGCGCGGCCATGGTCCTGGCCTCGATGTAACGTCCAAGGCAGGCAACCCAGCGGCGGCGCAACCAAGCTGCCGAGTGGCGAACCTTCGACCTGTCGGCGATCGGGAAACCCGCGTGATGCCAATGGCTGACCCCGCCGCGCATCGGGACGCTGCGTGCGCGCCTGCGCGGCCACGGCGCGAGCCACGCGGACGGGACCCGCCAGACCGGCGCCTCGAAATACCGGCCGACGCGATCGCGCGGGCCGAGTCCGGCCAGGCCCCGCAAGACCAGCTCGGTCGAGCCGGAGCCGTCGCAAAGCCGGCTGCCGAGCCAGCGCCTGCCGAGCAGCAGCAGCAACTCGAACGGCGAGAGGCCGCGCAACCGGCGTTCGGGATCGGTGAAATCACCGTAGAGTCCGAGGGCCAGAAACACGTTCAGGAAAAAGAACAGGCCTGCGTAGTCGCTGATGACCGGCGCCTGCTTCCCTACATGGCCGGGGGCCTCAACAGGCAGGCCTGGGAGGCCGGATTCGAAGATGACCGGGCGATTGCCGTGCGTTGCTATCGGGAGGGAGGCTGCTCCCGGCGCTGCCAGAGCGCGATCGTGCGGCGCAGTCGCGTTCGGCTGTGCGTGGCCAGCGGAGATGCGCATCGCCGACGACGGCTGATCAGCCGCGCCGACGACGACAGACGGCAACGGCGGCACCGTCGCAATCGGGCCGCCCGAGCTCGGCGCGCGCATGGTTTCCGGCGCACGCGCCATGTCTGCGAGGGCTGTGCCGAGGATGCGGGTCGACATCAGCGCCGGCCGGCGCACGGCGACCAGGCAGGCGGCAATGAAGATGCGCACCTTCTCGCGAGACGACACCTTCTCGGCGAGGGCGATGGCGTTCGCGATCACGGCCGATACCGTCGATGGAAGCGCCAAGTGCCGCCGAGGGCTGGATTCTCGCGGATCGAGGGTCGCGCCAGGTTTGGGCGATGACGGCACCGTAGCAGTGCCATGGCTGCGCAGAAGGGTCTCGACCGCAAACGCAAGTTCGCCATCGGAGAACCGGGCGAACCAGGGCGCGGCAAGGCCGGCCTCCACAAGTGCGGTGACGAGGCGCGGCAGCAGGCGCAGATCCTGGAAGAGAAATCGCCGCCAACGCACGATGGGGGTCTCGCTGCCTGGCATCGTTTCGAGGACCACGGCAGGCAGTCGATCGCCGGTCAGCCAGGCGCGCACGATCGCGACTTCAAGCGCGATCTCGTCCTCGAAATAGACGCTATCCCCTGTCGCCGACAGCCCGCGCCGTGCGGCAACCTTGGCAGCCCGGATCCGGTCGATCAGTTCGCCGGCGAAGCGCTCGCGCCCCGCTACCCGGAGTGGGCGCTCCATATGCATCCGGCGGATGAGAAGAAGCGCACGCTCGCCGATTCCCGTCGCGGCAGGCGACGCGAGGCCGAGCGCCGCCGACAGCCTCTCGCGATCTCCCGGCCGAGCATTGGCGAGCCTTGCACGTCCGACCTGGACGGCGGGCATCGCGGCCTTCATGTGTTTGGCGTCGCCGGCGGCGGTGTCGGCGGGACCGGACCCGTCGCCGACGGAGCGGGCGCTGTCCCCGGCGAAGCCGGCGCCGGGTTCGCGCCGGACCGGCCCTCCAGCGCCTTGAGCCTGCCATCGAGGGCAAGCAGAGCCTCGACCAGATTGTTCATGAAGTCCGCGGTGATGAGATCGCCGGGCTTGACGGTGGTGAGTGCCAGCCGGACCGCGGGTTCGAGGGGCGTCGCGACTGCCGCAGGCGCCGGAGCGTCCGGAGTCGCGGGTGTGGGCTGAACCGGCTGGGGGCCGACGGTGGCAAACCCAAGGATGCCGCGATCGGTCAGAAGCGTTTCGATCAGGGTGCGGTCGCGCTGGCTCAGTCGCTGACCGGTGGCAAGTGCCTGCGACGCGAATGTCTGGTCCAGGGGCGTATTGAATGTCGGCATGTCCATCCCTCCGTCAGGGAATCAGGGCGTAGTTGGCGTAGTTCCAGTGGCTGAGATTGAATCGCGCATCGCCGCGATACGGCAGGTGGCCGTTGGCGAAGAGCAGGATGTCGGCACGGTTCGGCGCCATGAGGGTCTGAGCGATGCGGTAGAGCCAGATGGCGTGATCGCTCTTGGTGCTGATCGCGGGCGCGACGAAGCTCTCGCGCAGCAACGGCTCGACCGCACTGGCATCGATGTGCAACGGCCCACGCACCGTCAGCCCCGAGAAGAAGGCGCCGGCCTGCTTGTCCGATAGCCCGGGCAGCAGACCAGCCGGCGGCAGGAAGGCGAAGCGCTCCTTCGCGATCGTCGCGGCGAGATCGATGCCGTCTATCTCGTCCTGGAACTGGCGGAACATCGCTCTCCCCAGCCCCAGCCGCCGCGGTTCCGAAATGGTGCTGACGACACTCTCGGGATCGCGCGGGCACACGGGACGGCGGACGCTCCAATTGTCGGTGAAGACGTGACCGGCGGCATTGAAGGCGAGAAGCGCGAGCGGGACCTCGGCATCGCCCAGCCCGTGGCCCCGCAGCGCCTCGATCAGGTCGTCGCGGCGCGGATCGCTGCCCAGCAGGTCGGCCGGCCAGCCGGGGCCGACGCCGGCGCCGAACGCCTCATAGGCGATGGCGTTGCGAAAATCCGCTTGGGCGGGACTGGCCGTGAAAAGTTCGTCACGGATCTCGAGCAGGCGGAACTGCAACGCCTCGACGGTCACGTCGAGCGCGCAACGGCCGGTGGCGTCGCCCATGCCGCTCACGGCTGCCCGCCCCTCGCTGGTGAAGGCAGGAGCGATCGTGAGGAGGTAGAGGCCGGCGCCGGCGACATAGTCGCCATCGGCGAGCGGCGCGCAGTCGCTGAAGAGGCAGGCGACGTTGTTCGCGCCGGGCGTGGCGGCCCGATCCAGCGCAAGCGTCACAGGCTGCTTCAGGCACAAGGTCGCGCCCAGCCGGTTGATCGCTATGCCGGGACGGACCGATGCCGCCGGACGGCCGCCCGGCGCGATGTTGCCGCGGAACGCCACCTCCAACCCCCACGAGATGCCGTCGCCCATCGCAAGGCCCAGTCGCGCCGCCGCTTCGCGCCGCGCCGCTTGCTCGCGGCCCATATCGTTGCCGGTCAACAGGCGGCCGTTGAAGAAGTTGACCGTGCGGATCGCGTCCTCGCCGAGCGGATCTTGAAGCGAGACGAATTCATCAGGCATCGCTCATTCCCTCCGGCTAAGGATTATGGTCCGCGATCTGGATCCACATGCTCTTCCCGTCCGAGAGCATCGTGCGCGCCTGGCCCGACTCGATCGCTCGGGGTATGCCCTCAATAATATCGTTGGCGGCGGGCCTGAAACTCACTACTCCCTCCATCGCGCGGAAGACATAGACGCGGCCCAGTCCCACTTCGCTCGCGAGCGGCATGACGACAGTCGCCGGATTGAGGGCAATGAAGGCGTCAAACTTTTCGTGACCGAGTTGCGGGATATCGATCACGCGCGTGCCTTGTGCGATGAACGTGCGCAGACGGAAAGGACCGCTGCCGCCTGGGGGACCGATCGGCCCCCGCGGCCCCTCCGGGCCAGTGGCGCCCGGTGGTCCCGGTGGTCCTGGTTGCCCCGGTGCTCCTGCTTGCCCCGATGGTCCCGGTGGTCCTGATTGCCCCGGTGCTCCTGGTTGCCCCGGTGGTCCCACGGGGCCCGGCACCCCCGCGAGGCCGGCAGGGCCTTGCGGGCCAACCGGCCCCTGAGGTCCTGGCGGCCCTTGCGACCCGGCAGGACCGATGGGGCCAGGGGGTGGGCTGAGCCAGCCTCCCATGCCCTCGTCGGTCATGATGCCGAGTGCGGTCTGGACGAGGTGGAGCGGCGCGATGAGCGGCCGACGGCGTTCGTCGATGATCACCGATGTGCTGTCACCATCGACGCTCCACCCCGTCGCAGGATCGCCGCCGACATGCGAGAGCGGGACCTGAAGCGCAGCGAGCAGAACGCAGTCGTGCTCGGCAGCGGCGGGATCGGCGCATCGGCGCGCCATTACCTTCGGTCGGAACTCGGTAATCCAGATTCGCCAGGCGAGCTTCAGAAACTCGTCGTAGTCGTCGATCGCGACGCCGGGCGGCAGCGGTGGCACCGGAGGTGAGCTCCAGGGCGGCGAGGCGTCGTCGACTTCGTCGACGACAGCGGTAAGCGCGGCCCGGACTGCCGCCGCCCACTCTTCGGGAGCGAGCGGCGGCGAACCGGGCCCTTCGTCGACGATGTCATCGAGCCAGGCGGAGAAGGCAGCAATCGCATCCGCCTCCCACTGCGCCGGTGGATCGAGGCGGAAATCGAGGCAGTAGTCGTCGGCGATGCGGGAAGGCTGCATCAAAGCCGCTTCGGAACGGCACGGCTCACCCGGCACCGGCACCGGCGCGATCGCGCAGTCGCGGTAGCACAGCGTCAAGTAGAGGGTGACCGTCGGCAAGGGCGGAGAACCGGACATGCGTGCGGCCACCCGACGGGCATGGTCCGAATCGGAGAGCCAACCGTTGATCGAGCCGCACTGGTCGCGTCCGACGCAGATCATCCTGCCCGAGGGCGCCGCCGCCGATCCGGCCGACACACGGACACGGGGACCGTTGTTCCCATCGTCCTCCATGGTGACGGCAAGGCCGCTCGCCGTGCCATATCCGAGGAGGTCACGCACCATCCACTCGCTGCGTCCGACGAGATAGGCGTGCTCCTGGACATAGTCGGCGACGCCCAGCACCATCCCCTTGACGAAGTTGACGTGCTGGCCGGGATCGGGCGTGCCGATCGCCGGCATGGTCGCGGTGGTGGCGTTACAGCAGGCCATGAATCGCCTCCGGTGCTTGGATGCGGGCGCGGCTCAACATGCGAGCCTCGCGCGATCTGGTGTGAGCGGCAGGCCACTGGGCCCGACGAAGCTCTCGCCGATATAGGCCCTGCCCAGGATAGCCGGCGGCAACAGCTCGGGAGCGCGGCTTCCCGCGCCGATCGTGGTGTCGTAGCCGAGCCGTGCTTCGCCGATGCGGTTCATCGCGAAGTAGAAGCGGATATCGAAGACCGTATGCGCGGGCTTCTCGAGGTCGATGATCCGCCGCGCGAGCGCCTCGCGGCGCTTCAGCGTCTCGCTGTCGGTAGCGTCGGTCGCCGAGACCGGCAGCAGCACCGAGAAGCGATGTGCGGTCCGGTCGATCGGCAGCAACTGCTTCTCGAACTGCTCCCAGTCAGCGCGCGCCGACGCCGTCGCAGGTGCGCTATCGCACAGCGCGATCTCCCCGAACGACTTCCAGTCGCTGCCATGCGCCTGATTGAGAAGGCGCAGGCGCCGATAGCGGCCGGCGAGGAAGCGCTGCCAGAACGCGCGGTTGTGCGAGGCGAGCTTCAGGAATTCTTTCCAGGCGGCGGCATGGGCTGGGGGTACCGAGAGCCGCGGCAGGCTTGTCATCGGAGCGGTCGCGCCCGTCGCACGCTGGAATGCGACCCAGTTGTCACGCTCGGAAAGGCCGGCGTCATGCGTCGGCTCGTCCGGTAGGCGGCTCGCATCGCCCGCGCCGATCCTGCCGAGCGTCCGCGTGCGGTAACTCTCGACGATCCGGATGGCGCCCGGACAAGAGCAGTCGCCGTCGCTGAACAACGTGCCGTCGAGCGGCTGATCGAAAGCGAGCGCGAGCGCGCTTTCGAGGCCGCGCATCGTGCCGCGCCAGCCGAAGAAGCGGATCGCATGGGCGATGAACAGTCGCCGCCGCGCCTCGTTCCAGGACGGATCGAGCGCCACGTCGAACCATTCGGCAAGCCAGCCGAGCGCCGCAACCGGCGCCGTCCTCACATCGAACAGGGTGTGTGCGGCGACCATCCGCGCCTCGATCACGCTCGTCGTCCCCTGCATATTGGCCAGAAAGCGCTCGAGGAAATCGGCGGGCTCCGGATCCTCGCGATAGAGGGCGGGCAGATAGCGCTCCGCCCAGGAGATGCGCGGCCAGGAGGCACGCAGCGCGCGCAGCCGCGGGCTCGAATCGCCGTCGCTGGCGAGCGTCAGCCGCACCTCGAGGAACTGCCCCTCGATCTGCTGGAACAGGAGTTCGAAGGTGCCGTGCTGGGCCATCGCATCCGTCGGCACGAGCGCCGCCGCCGAATGGCCGGCGAGCTCGCTTCCCGAGCGAGACAGGATCGGCGAAGGCTGCTTCTTCCACGCGCCCAGATCGCCAGGCTCGTCGCTCGCCCGCGCCTCGACCGTCACCTTGCTGCCCGCAGGGATGCAACCGTCGAGCCGCAGGCGGTCCCAGACGACGCTCGGCGTCCTGCTGTCGAAGATCGGCGTGCGGAAGATGGCGAGGCCGCGGAACTGCTGTCGCGGACGCTCGACGACACGAGGCCAGTTCGGATCAGGTCCGCTATCGTAGCTGGCATTACCTTCGACCGTGAGAAGTGCGCGACCGCGATAGCGCCGGATCGGCAGGCTTTCGGTGGTCTCGGCGAGATGGATTGCGGCCCCCTCCCCTTCGATGCGGAAGGCGCGAAGCTGGTTGCCGGTCGCGTCCGAGACGAGCACGCGATACGCGTTCTCGCTGCCGCGGAGCAACACCTGTCCCGCCACCAGGTCGTGCGGCACGAAATCGAGCGGCAGCGGTTCTGGAGACGTCGTCCCCTCCCCCAGCCACAGGAACAGCCGCGCCGGCGCACGCGAGAGTATGGCGACCGCGCTGCCCGGCAGGGCGGCGATGGCGATGGGATCGATCGACGGATCGAGGACCGTCAGGTCGTACCCCTCGGCGGGCATTGCCGAGGCACTGGTACGCACCTCTCCCTCGACCGGCTGGAACAGCTCGGGCGCGGGCGGAGCCAGCCCGGTGCCCGAGAGCGCGAGCCGGGCGTCGAGCTCGAAAAGCTGCCGGCCGGGACCGTCAAGCAACCACAAGCCGCTCTCGCAACGCGGCTCGAGGTCGGTGACGTGGATCGCGGCACCGACAGGCCATTCGAACTGGAGCGGCGGGCCGCCGGCGACCAGGTCGAAGCTGTCGAAGCCGCCATCGCGGGCCGCGACGAGCCAGCCGTCCCCCGTCGTAGCCAGCGCCCGATAACTCGGCTGCGCGCGCACCGGCGTGTCGTGCGGCGTGAACAGACGGTGGGCCGGGCGCTCGGCGCGCGGATCCGGCCAGAAGCGCGTGATCGATCCGTCGCCCCGGGAGCGGACATAGAGCTGTCGCGCGTCATCGCCGATCCAGTAGACGTTGCCGAACCGGTCGGCCGCAGCGGAGCGGCGGTCTTCGGGAGAGATCGGCGCCTCGCCCGACGTCGGCAGCAACCGGTCGCGCAGCGGTGCCAGCGTCAGCTCGTCGCGCTCCTCGTCCCATCCTGGCGCTTCGGCAGGACGCTCGCCGATCGGCGCCGCCCAGACCGATGCGAGTGACTTGTCAGCGTCGGTGAGGCCGCGCCCCCAATCGGCCTCGCCGAGCATCACATGGAAGCGCTGACCGTCGGGGTTCATCAGCACCTCCCCGCCGCGACG
Source organism: Reyranella sp. GW821-FHT14A01 (assembly GCF_058803965.1). Lineage (NCBI taxonomy): Bacteria > Pseudomonadati > Pseudomonadota > Alphaproteobacteria > Hyphomicrobiales > Reyranellaceae > Reyranella > Reyranella sp. GW821-FHT14A01. Next base: position 58,140 of record NZ_JBXAPM010000014.1, on the reverse strand, counting down.
GGCACGGGCAGGAAATGCGTTCCCGCTGGCGCCGGAGACGAACCGATGTCGCCGCGCAACAGCGCGACGTCGATCGGATCACCGCCGACCACCGAGATTCCCGCGATTTCGGGGAGCTCGATGCCGGAAATGTCGATCGGGTCGAGCTTCGCACCGCTATCGAGCGCGAGCTGGACGTCGGCGACTTCGATCACGCCCGGCACCCGGGCGGCCTCGGCCATCAGGGCACGTCCATGCACCGGCCGGCCGAGCGGCCAGCCGCGCAGCGCCGGATCCGTCTCAGGTCCGTAGAGGGGTCCATCGGTCGTCGAGAAGTCACTGTCGGCGGGCGGCAATGGGCTTAGATAGGCGCGCAGCCGCGTTTTCACCGCGTCGGCGACCTCGGCCACGGTGTAGCCGCCGCCGACTTCGATCCCGACCGAGATCCAGATGCGCTTGTACCGCGGGCCACGCAGCACGAGTTCGGTCGTGACCAACCGGCGCGGATCGAGATAGCGGCACAGGGCGTCGAGGAAGGGTGTGTCCGGGCGCGGTGCGGCGGGATTGGCCGGGTCGTGCCTTGGAGCCACGACCAACGTCACGACTCCCGGCACACTGCCGATCGCCGCCGGAGCGAGGTCGGGATGCCACGCCGGGAGTACGTCGACGCGGCCGAGCGAGGTGCCGGGGCTACGCCAGGCGATACTGCGGAAGTCCGCCTCGGTGACCAGCCGGTCGCGATGCTGGAGAAGCCGTTGGACCTGCTTTTCGCCTGAACGGACGGTTTCGGCGTCGGCCCCACCCCAGGTCGCGATCGGGTTTGTTGCGCTGAACCCCTGGGGTGCGAGCGGGCCCGCCTTGATCGCGCCAGGGCCGACATTGCCCTCCTGACCTTCGCTGTAGTCGTAGCGCGCATAGAGACGGTCGCGGGCGCCGGGCCGTTTGCCCGCGAGACCATCGCCGAAGGTGACGATGCCCGCCTCCGCGTCGACCCGGAAGGAGGTCGCGGGGGCAAGAGTCTGGCTCGCGCCGGGAACTCTCACCTCGGGCTCGGCGGCGAGGAGGTCATCGATCGCGGTCCAACTCGTCTCGACGCCCTCGGGCGAGACGCTGACGATCGCGACGCTATCCTCCAGCACGGGCGCCTTGGCGAGCTGCCGCGTCTGATCCGGGCTGCCGTCCCCGTCCGCGAGCCGCTCGGCGCGGACCGTCTCGAATTGGCGCACGGCAACGGCGTTGATCCCTGCCCAGCGCAGCCGGATGTCAGCGGCAGCCGACGCTCGCACGCGGATCCAGGTGACGAGCGCGTCGACAATCTCGCTGTCGTCGATCGCCGGTGGCAGCTCGCCTACTCCCGCTTCCAGGGGATCGAGATTGTTCCAAAGCTTGAGTGCATCGGCTTCGGGCAAGCTGATTTCGACGACGCCGGCGTCGCGCGAGGGATCGAAGTCGCTGCGCGCGACCAGCGACCGCCAGTCGGGCGCCGGCCGGCCGTTGAGGAACAGCAGTTCGCCGTTCGCGCCGGGACGCGCGATGTCGTAGCTCAGCAGATCCGCGGGTGCGGGTGCGGCGCCACCGACCGGCAGCGTGAGCTGCGTGATATCGTCGGTGGGAGCAAAGCCAAGCGACAGGTGCCGTCCGCCGATCGCCTCGCGGACGGTGCGGGTCGGATCTTCGCCCGGAACGAGATCCTGTTTGCGGGCGACCAGCGCGATCCACAGGGTGCGGTCGATCGTGTCGGCGAGGTCGAGTATGCCCTGCGCCGGGTCGAAGGGTTCGCTCTGATAGAGCGTGAGATCGGCGGGCAACGAGGAGCCGTAGGATGCATAGAGCAGCTCGTAGTATTGCCGGAGCTGCGGGCTCGGATCGCGGACGGGACGCTTGACGAATATCCGCGCCTCGACCGGCAACACGTCGAGGCCGTTGACGGTACGGAACGGCATGGTCCCGCTGAGAAGCTCGAAATCGCGCGAGATCGTCTCGGTCGCCGGCGCGCCGTTCTCGTTGCGGAAAGCGACCATGCCGCGCGCCTCGCTGGCGGTGCGCAGGGGAATGCCAAGCAGCTTCAGGAACTTGGCGCGGTTTCGCTCGGGAATCTGGTTGGCCCGGTAGATCAGGTTCTCGGTCAGGAATGCGAAGAGCTGGACGATGGTGACGCCCGGATCCGACGGATTGAAGTTGGTCCATTCGGTCGTGTGGATGGGAACGCGGGCGAGGGTCTCATCGACCAGCGAGCGATAGTCGCGATCATCGATGCGAGGCGCGGGAAGCGGCATCAACTCCTCCCCAACGGTATCGAGACGCTGGTGCGCTCGGCGGCACCGGTGGCGACCAGGCGATAGCCGATCGTCGCGATCGCGGCGGTCGTATCGACCGGATCGGGCACGACGGTGACGCCATCGAGCGCAATGCGCGGCTCCCAGCGACGGAGCGAATCCTCGATCGCGGCGGCAATGCGGACAAGCGTTGCGGGATTGTTCGGCTCGAACAGGTAGCGGCCGAGCCCGGCGCCGAAATCGGACAACTGCACGCGCTCACCGGCCTCGGTCCTGAGGATGATCGCGATGGACTCGCGGATATTCTCCTCGCCTTCGGACCAGCGCATTCTCCCATCGGGGCCGACCCGAGGCGGGAAGCCGAGGCTCTTGCCGAACGGGTTCATGATGTCTTTCCCTTGAGCTTAGGCACCGGGAAGCAGGTGATGAACCACGGCAGCCAGCGGAAGATGAAATCGAGCAAGGTCACGATGATGATCAGCAGGATGAGCGCGCAGAGCGTGATGATCGGAATCGACAGCGAGCAGATCATGCCGATTTCGGTGGTGCCCCCCTTGCAGGCACCGCCGTCGCCAACGGCGATGTCCTTGTGGAACGGCCAGGGCAGGACCTGGAGGACGAGATCGATGAAGCCGAGTCCCTTGGCCCGCTGCACCTGGCCGCACAGCATGTCCGACATCACGAAGGCGGCGCCGCGACCATGCTTGCGCAGCCCGGCCGGGCTGGTGTCCGACGGAAGGGTGATCGTGATCGGGCGGACCGGCGCGTCCGAATCGAAGAAGCTCGCAAGCTGGAAGCGCTCGCTGGGTGCGGAGAGCGTCGGTGGATGGAGCGGTCCGCAATCCTCGTTCAAGTGGACCATACGGATCACGAACAGACCCTGATCGCCGGCGGTCTTGATCAGCACGTCGCGCAACTTCATCGCGTGCGGGATCGGGGGCGGCGGGACCGGCTTGATTTCGTCCTCGATGTCATCGAGCAGCGCGCGCGCGAGCAGTGCTGTGAAACGGTCGAGCTTTTGGACATCTGGCATGGGATCGGCGGTGTCCGGAGGAGAGGCCGGAGGAAGGTCCGGAGGCGAGTCCGAAGGAGTCTCGATGCCCTGTGCCTCCGACTCCGTGACGCCGGCTGGATCGAGCGCCGTGCCGACATCTCCGAGCGGCGGCGCCGGTGGTACTAGCGGCTCCGATTGCGGCGGCAAGACATACCTGTAGGCCCCGCCGGGACGCGCAACGGACACGGGGGACTCCGGGACTCTCAGCCCGGCCAGCGGGAAGTGAAAATTAGGCCAGTCGGCCGGGACCTGATTGGTGGGCGTGTATTGGGTAGTGGCCCCTTCGAGCAGGTCCTCGAAATCAAGGATCCGCTGGAGCGCGTCGCGCATCGTCACTTTCGGTATCGGCTCGGGGGACATGGTCGAGCCAATGTCTTCAGCGTTGACTATGTCCAGGAAGTTCCACACCTCTTTCTCGTTGGGTGTCATCGTGGGGACGGCCTCTCCGGCAAAAGCCGCTTTCACGCCGGGGAGGTAGTTGTCGATCCACTTGCGCAGGTCGACCAGCAGAAGCCAGGACTGATGCTGGAACTGGTAATTGTATTTGAGTACACGCTCCTTGCGTTCCTCAGTCGTTTCTTGGGCGTCGGGTGTCTTGATTTCGAACTCGCTGCCAGCCTTGATCGCCGCGCGAATCATCGCCTTCCACGGCTCGCTGAACTCGATGCGGAGCTGTGCGGTGCGCGCGTACTTGCTCTTCGCACGGGGTGGCGGCGCCGAGGGCCTGAGCGCCGCGAGTTGGCCTTCCATCAGCGAGACCGGCGTGCTCACCACGGGCTTGCCGAGATATTCCTCGCGCCGGGCAACGGGGACGAGCCCCGCCCACAAGGTGCGCGGGGCGCCCGCCTCGTCATGGTGCTGGAGCGGGAAGAGCGGGAGTTGCTCCTCGCCCGGAGCGAGTTCGGTTCCGCCGCCGACACGCTGCCAGCGCGCCTCGTCGCCGGCCTTCATATAGGCATGTTCGAAAAGGGTCGGATCCGGCTTGCCGTCCGGTTTCGTGGCGCCCGGTATTGGCAAGAACCGCCGGAGGACGAATGCGACGCGCTCATGCCCTCCCTCGAGTGCGCGTTCGGGCAGCCCGGGGATCTGGCAGGCGAGCGTGCCGGAGACGAGGTAGTAGCGTTGGTGGGCAGGCTGGTAGAGCTTGAGCGGTTTCTCGGCGGGCGGCACGGGCGGCGCCGAGGGCGCCGAGCGCCACAGCCGCCAGCGCTTCGCCTGCTTGATCGGCTCCGGCAGCGGGACGCGCACGATCGGGTCCTTGAGATCTGCCGGCTGCGGCGGCGTCCGCCATGTCTCCGGCCGGGCGATCCGGTCGGAGAGGCGCGCCGGCTCTTCGGCGAGCGTGGCGAGCAGTTGCTCCATGAAGTCGTCGCTCGCGAAACGCAGGATCTGCGGCCGCGCCTCATAGGGCGTCGCACCACGCCACAGCGGCCGTGGCGCCTGCCAGGTGACCTTGTGGGCGACCGCGCTCACCATATGTTCCCCGCGCCCGGCGTATAGGTCGACGAGATCACCGTGGTCGCGATGAGCGTGTCGCACTTCACGACACCCGAGAAGGTCGACATGCCGGCATCGACCTTGACCATCCCCGCCGAGACCGCGACCTGGCTCGCATTGACGGTGACCTTGGCGGAGGCGGTCACGGTAACGCCCGCCGTCTCCAGCTTCACCGAATTGCCGTTCGAATCCTCGATCGTGATGGCGCCGGGACCGTCCTTCATCGTCAGGGTCTGGCCGCCCGGCGTCTCGAGCTTCAGCGTCTCGCGCCCGTCGCTGTCGTCGAGCGTGACTTTCACCCCGTTGCGGCTGCGGATGACCTTGAGCGCATTGCCGCCGGACATCGACTGCGGCGGCTTGTCCTTGCCGTTCCACAGGCCGCCCAGGACATAGGGGCGCCGAGGGTCACCATGTTCGAAGGCGACCAGCACTTCATCGCCGGCATCGGGAATGAACCAGCTCCCCCGGTTGTTGCCGGCGAACAGCGTCGCGATCCGCGCCCAGGCCTCGTAACCCTGGCCGCTTCCGCCGTCGGGAGACCAGTCGAGCTTGATCTTCACGCGCCCCTGCCCATCCGGATCCTGGATATCGGACACCGTCGCCGGGACGACGCCGTACCAACGGCCGCCCCAGCCATCGCTCTGGCGTTCGTGGAATTGCGTCTCGCCGCGGTCGAGATCGAGCAGCACGTTCAGAGCCTCCCAAGGCCGGCGCGCTCGCAGCGGAACTCGCTGCGCATGCCGGCCTCCTGATCGAAGCGATGGGTGACGGCGGTCGCGCGATACTCGCCGTCGAACAGCTTGCCGAGCCCGCTGAGCACCAGCGTCGCGCCGACACGGAGTGCCGCCCTGGTCTCCGCCACCCCCTCGCCCGTCACGAAGCGCCGCGCCATATGCCGGAAACTCGCTTCCGCCACGGCGCGAGCCTCGAGATTGTCGCGGGGAAGCGCGTGCGCGATCGTATCGACGCGCTCGTCGAAGGCGGATTGAAGAATCCGGGCGCCGCTGTCGGTCGAGCCGGTCTCGCCGGCGATCGCGGCATCGGTCGCGCGCGCGCTCGCGACGGCCTTGTCGGCGACGTTCCAGCCGGACGCGACCAGCGCGGTCCGCTGGCTCGCGAGATCGGCTTCGACATGGAATTCGCGCAGCGACCCTGCCCAGCGCAGCTCGACTCGCTCGGCCGGCCGCAATTTCGCGACATGGAGGTCGCTCCCCTCTACCCAGACGACCGCATCCTCGCGGCGCGAGAGATCGTGCAGCAGCGCCAGATCGCTCTGGTTGAGCTGCGCGATGCAAGGCTGGGTCGCCGCCTGGACGTCGATCCGGGGCGACAGGCCGTGGTCCGACGAGATCTTGCGGGCCACATCCGCGAGCGACGCCTTGTCGAAGGTGCGGGTCCGGCGCGTCATGCGCAGGTCCTGCAGCCGGTCCTCGGCCAGCACGCCGATTGTCGGCGGGCCGCCATCGGGATAGTCCGCGGTGATCGCGCCGATCCGCCCGTCGAACAGCAGGTCGTCGCCGAGCTTGATCTTGAGGGGTTTGCCGAACTCGATCGTCGAGCGATCGAAGTGCTGGAAACCCGGCGTGTCGCCGCCGCCCCAATTGCCGAAGCTCAGCTCGGCATGGGCCATCCCCTCGACACTATCGGCCATCTCCATCGCGAGCAGAGCCGATTCGAGCCTGTCGACCCGCCGCCCGTCGATCTCGATCGTCGGGCGGGCCGGCCGCATCGGCAGCGGCGTGACGTTGGAGGCGGTGGCCGGCATCAATCGGCTCTCAGCCGTGCCTGCCGCGTCGCCATGCGTCGCAGCGCCGAGCGGAGCTGCTCGACTTCGATCTTGCGGCGGGCACTTTTGGGCTTGCCTTCACCTTTGCCTTCCGGCGCGGGTTCCGAGACCGCTTCGAACTCGTTGATGACGACGGCCATGCGTGGGTCCTTTCTGGGCGCTCAGCGTGCGCCGACGGTGAACTTCGGCGGCGCGATGGTGGGCGGCGCAAGGGTGCTGCCGGAAAAGCCGACGCTGGCGCCGGCCGTGGCGTTGATGTCGATGAGTTGGCCCGGCGACAGGCGCAGCGGGTCCTCGATGCCGTTGGCGGCGGCGATGCCCTTCCAATCGGGCCGCCCGTTCTTAGCCGCCATGCCCTGAATGTTGTCGCCGGCCTTTGCCTGCGACATCGGCGTCTGGCCGGGCGAGGACGGCACCCTGCCATCGCCCTTGAACTCGGAAACCAAGATCTTCTGCTGGCTCAGCGTCAGCGCCACCTGCGCGCGCAGCGGCTTGCCCTCGGGAGAAAAGAATTCGAGCGTCTCCTCGAGCCCCTCGACGATCCCATCGAACAGGAAGGATCCCCAGACGAACCGCGTCGCCGGCGGCACCAGCTTCTTCTTGTCCGAATCGTAGGGTTTCGGAGTCATGAAGAAGATAACTTCCTGCGTCAGTCGCCGTACGTCGTCGACGGCGTCCTGGGTCATCGCCGTCACGTCGAACCACAGAGTGAGCGCAAGTTTGGTGGTGCCTGCGCCGACGAACTGGCGTCCGGTGTTGCCCGCCGCCTGGTCTCCCCCCTGGGCCTGGACGAGCTGGTTGGCGAAGGTGACCTTGAGCGTCTCGGGGTTGAACTGGACGCTCACCTTCCGCCCGCCCGGCTTGTCTTTCTTGAAGTCGGCGTCGAGCTCGATGAGCTGGGCTTTGGCAAGCTCGGTCATGCGGGCGCCTTTCCGGGCACGAACTTGAGCGTCTCGTATGCGATCTGCAGTTCCTCGATCGCGACCGCAGTGCCGGTCGAACTCAAGGCGGGTGCCTTCATCTTGATCGGGACACAACGCGAAAGCTGGAACCGCGCCCGCTCGCTCGCGCCATCGGGGCCGAGCAGCACGACCTCGGCGTCGGCGCGCAGCCGCGGATCGGCGACCGAGTCCTCGAACCATGTCCACAGATCGAAGTTGTCGGTCATCCCGCGCTTGAGCGAGAGGTTGGCGTAATTCACGGGGCCGTTCACGCGAACCGCCCGGCCCGGAGCGCCGCCTTCCTTGATGGTCTTGATGTCCATCGTCATCTCGAGCCCGTCGCACTCGGAAAAGGCGGCCTGGACGAGCGGCTTGCTGTCCCCCGCCCGATGAATCTCGACGGCGAAATTGAAGGCGAGGAAGGGATAGGGGCGCGGCGTCGCGTCGGGCATGTCAGCGCTCCTCGGCGACGGTGAAGCGCTCGCCGGCTTGCGCCAGGACAAGCATAAGGAAGCGAAGCGGCTGGGCGGGTGCGACGCCGATCTCGATCACCAGCCGGCCGTTCATCCGATCGCTGTCGCTGGCGTCGACGGAGAGCCGGTAGCTGTCCGCTTTCCCCTTCCCTGCGAAGGCGCCGCGGCGGACCATCTCGTCGAGCATGTGCCCGAAGGTTCGCTCGATCGCCCGCCTGGTGGTGTCGCCATTCGGCTCGAAGGCGAAGATCGCACCCTGGCGCAGGCACATGCGGCGCAAAAGGCTCATCAACCGGCGCACGTTGACTTCGCCCCAATCATGCTCGGGTGAAAGCGTCATCGCGTCCGACGCGATGAAGCCGCGCGGATCGTGGCGCACCAGATTGACTCGGGCGCGGGCGAATTCCTCGCGGTCGCGGTCGGCGAATACGGGCGCAAGCGCGATGCTGTCGTCGATGGGGATGTTGGCGGGCGCCAGCCACGGCCCGCGCTGGCGCGACCGGCGCGCAAAGGTGCCCGCGACCGCGCCCTCGGGCGGCACGACAAGCTGATCGGGTTCGGCGGCACCGACCGTCGGCGAGACGATCCAGGGGTGATAGAGCGCCGCATGGCTGAGCGCGCGCACCTCGTTCGTCGGGAAGCGCGCCGAAAGTGCTGCGACATGCGCAGCCGCCTGGGTGACACGGAAATGGCGCGGCAGGGCAAGGAGCGCGAACTGGTCGCCGATCGCCGCACAGGCCCGCAGCAGGGCCGCCTGGACCGTCAGGAGCGGCTGCGGATCGTAGTCGGCCGGCTCGGTCGCGGCCCACGCGCTGTCCTCGACCAGGAAGCCGGTGACGGACGCTGCGCTGACATTCCCCCCGATCTCGGCGTGGACACGGTAGTAGTAGGCGCCCTCGCGCTCGATCAGGAGGCGATGCGTAAGCGCCTCCCCACGCCAGATCTCCTCGGCGCCGACGAAGTCGGCGCGGCCGGCTTCCTCGAGCACATAGAGCGCGCCGAGCTCGGAGGCCGACCAGCTCAGATCGACCAACCCTGCCGGCTGCCGGCTGTCGATCGGGGCAAAGACCGGAGCGGCCAGCAGCCGCGTCGTACAGTCGAGGAAGCGCGTCGCATCGGGCGCGGCGAGGTCGGGCTTGGCCGGCGGAACGGCGCACGAGCCGATGTGGTCGAGCCAGGCTGGCGGAATCGCGCCGGGTGCATTGACCGGTGGGGTCGGCGGCTCGGATCCGCGCGGGCTCCAGCCCGGCTGGATGGCGTCGGGCACCACGATCATGCTGGGCTCGGCGAAATCGGCGCCGCCCGGCACCGCGAACGCCCCGTGCAGACCGAACAGCGGCAGTCGGTCGATGTCGCGCATTCGCGTCGCCATCTCGGCGAGCGTGCCGACCGACGCGGTCGCGAGCGCAGGATCCAGGAACAGTTCCGCATCGAAGCGCGAGAGGCCGTCGCGCTCGAGCGGCGTCCGAGGATCGGGATCGGCTCCGACCGGCTCGGACCAGAAGTCGGTGAGTGCGCCCAGGTCCCAGGACACGGGCGTCCCTTTGGGCGCGAGCCAGCCACGGGCGCCGGCGAGCGCCGCGGGATCGGCATAGTACGCGTCGTCGTCTCGCTCGCTCCACCAGCTGTCCGCGTCGCCCGGCGTGGTGCCGAACGGGCCGCTGACGACCGCCGTCCCCCCGCGCTCGGCCCGCAGCATCAGCCGCAGCCGCCCTCCTCTGCGATCGACGCGAGCGGCGACGCGCAGGTCGTCGGCCCAGCTGCCGAGGCTGCTCGCCTTTACCTGGACAGCGATGGCGCCGGGCTTGGTCGGCAGTGTGAAAGTTCGCGCGACAGCGATGTCACGGATCGCCGGCCCTGCCCCACGCCACCGCCGCTCGAGCGCATCTGTGCGCGCGACACGGATCACATAGGCGCGGGTGCCCCCGTTCGAGAAGAAGCCGCGCACCGACGGTGCGAGCGCCGCCACCGCCGGCCGCTGTCCCTTCGCACCATGGGCAAGCACGACATCGCCGCCGAAGACCGCGGCATAGGCATCGACGCTCTCGATCGCGACCGGGCAGTGGACGGGTCCCCGTTCGGCGAAACCGACGAACAGCGCTACGTCCATCCGCGGCAGCGCGTCGGGGAACGGCGCAGGCGGCACAGCGACGGCGATGCCGGGCAGGAGGCGGCGCGCATACACCGGCTCACTCCATCTCCAGCCGTTCGTATGCCAGCACCATCTCTTCCATGGCGACGTCGGTCCCCTTCGCATTGAAAGGTCCCATGGTCGACTTGATGATGCGGGAGCGCAGCAGCTTCCACGTCACGACCGCCGCCGTGTGGTCCTCGTTCTGAAGCGTGACGCGGACCGTGCGCAGCGCATTCTGGTTGCCGTTGCGGATGTCGTCGAGCCACTGGTAGAGGTTGAGCGAACCGATGACACCGCGCTTCATCGTGACGTCGGTCGATTTGTTCATGCCGGTGATCTTCATCACCGAGTTCTCTTTCGAATTGCCGGTCCGGTATTCGGAGACCGTGACTTCCATGCCGATCCCCGACAGCTCCTGGAAGCCAGCCGCCGGTCCCTCCGTTTGTCCATCACCGATGTCCACCAGGAAGTTGAACTGGACGTACGGGCGATCGCGCAGAACGGCCATGATGAGTCTCCCTAGATCTTGCGGTCGGCCGTCCACTGGCCGATGCGGAAAATGACGAACTCGGCGGGCCGCAACGGTGCGACCCCGATCAGGCAGACGAGCCGGCCGTTATCGAGGTCGTTCTGGGACATGGTCGAGCGGTCGCACTTCACGAAGAAGGACTTCTCGGGTTTCTCGCCGAGCAGCGCGCCGTTCTGCCATTCGTTCAGCAGAAAATCCTGGATCGTCGAGCGGACGTTGGCCCAGAGCTGCTCGCCATTGGGCTCGAACACCGCCCATTGCGTTCCCTTGTCGATCGAGCGCTCGAGATAGGCGAAGTAGCGCCGCAGGTTGACGTACTTCCACTCGGGATCGCTCGACATCGTGCGGGCGCCCCAAAGCCGCATGCCGCGGCCCTCGAAGAAGCGGAAGCAGTTGATGCCCTCGGGATTGAGCACTTCCTGATGCGCCTTGTTGAGCATCGTCTCGAAGCCGATCGCGAGCCCGACCACCTCGTTCGCGGGCGCCTTGTAGACCGCGCGGTTGATGTCGTTGCGGGCATAGATGCCGGCGACGAAGCCCGATGGCGGATGATAATTCTCCTGCCCGCTGAGCGGATCCAGGATCCGCACCCAGGGATAGTAGAAAGCGGCGTGGCTGCTGTCGTAGAGGCCACGCAGTGCCCGCACCTCCGAGATCGTCTGGCCCTTGGCGCTGTCGACCACCGCGATGCGGTACTTCATCCGTTCGCAGTGGCTGATGAGATTGGCGATGATCGCGCGAGACTGGGGGGTCTCGGTGACCATCGATCCCGGCGCGGCGACGATCGAGATATCCTCAAGCGCTTCGAACGCGACCAGACCGCTCGAGCGGTTGGTGGTGGCGTCGGTCATGCCCGCGTAGGCGGCCGGCGTGGGCATGGCGCCATCGCTTCCGCCGGTCAGCCGCACGACGACGCTGCGCGCGGCATTACTGCTCTCGCGGTCGATCAGTACCGTGTCGAGTGTCGGCTGCGGCGGCGAGGCAGGAAGGTCGTGCAGGTCGCGCAGGTCGTCGAGCACCTGAAGGCCGTGGCCCGAATACTCACCGATCACGATCGGAATGGTCCGCGCACGGGAAAGACTCGCGGGGGTTTCCGCGAAGTATGCAAACAGCGAGTCCGGCGCGCCGCCGCGCTGATGGTGCGGATCGAGCGGCAGTTCGCCGGCGACGAAGGTCGGCAAGTCGCCGCTGATGGGCTCGACGGTCACGGTGACGGTGACGGCGCGGACGTCGAGCGCGGTGCCCGGCGGGACAGGCGCCGGGAAGAGCGACAGGAGATCGGTCGCGGCATTCAGGTCGTCGCTGCCCGTGCTCAGCTTCCAGGCCCGGTTCAGCTCGTCCCAGAGCAGCAGGCGGAAGCCCGAGCCGGGCGCGCCCACCCACACCACATCGCGGGTGGCCATGCCGTTGAGCGACAGGGTCCCATCGAAGTTGCGGGCCAGCCGGTTCTGCCCGAGCGAGAGCGTGAAGGTGACGCGGGCATCCCCGGCACGGCCGGGGAAGCGCGCCCGTACTGCGAAGTCGAGCAGGCCAGGAGGCGAGCCACCGCCCGTTGCGGTGTCGGCCTTCGAACAACTATCGATCAGGTTGGACCCAGCCGTCGGTGTAAAGGCCCGCGCGATGTAGGCTCGCTTGCCTCCCTCCTCGAAGAACGCGCGGACGGCATTCCACATGTAGTTGTCGGTCTCGCCGCCGTCGGAGAAGTTGATCTTGGCCTTACCCCCATACGCACGCTCGAACTCGACCAGGCTCGTGACGATCTCCGGCTCTATGTCTATCGGCCCGTAGCGCGTCGCACCGACGAAGCCGGTCGTGGTGGTCGAGACGCCTTCGATCGACTTCGCGCGGAAGGAGACCTCCTCGACGAACACGCCGGGGGCGAGATATTCGGGCATCAGGTTTCTCCTTGGTTGCTCATGACGCCGCCATCACGAGGTAGGAGCTCGGGCCGGTGGGCGTGGCGGCAGTGCGCAATACCAGCGGCCGGCCGAAGCTCAGCAGTTGCGAGGGCAACGGCTGGGGCGGCGAAACGGTCGCCTCGAACAGCAGGCGTGGATGGACGAGCTGGGCCATCGTCTCGCCGAAGTCCGGCGCGACCCCCGGATCGAGCCCATTCCAGTAGGCCGTGAGCTCGATCGACCAGCGGAAATCGGTGATCGCCGGCGGCGACGTTGCGAGCGAGGGCCGCGGCCGTTCCGGATAGGCGAAGAGGAGTACCACCCTGCCCTCCGCATCGGCCTGGCCGAGCGCGCGGACACGCCCACCATGCGAGGCCGTGAGCAGCGCCCAGGCAGCGGGCCCGCCATCGTCCCGCTGGAGCTGGCAGCGGATTTCCGCGAGCGGTGCCGGCGAGACACGGCCCGCGCTTGAGAAGAGTGGCAACGCGTCAAGCGATACGGTGGGCGGGCTCGCGCCGTCGGTGTCGGTGAGGGGAGCCAGCGGCCCTTGCGGCAGCGCAACCCAGCCGGGCCAGGTGACGAGGCCGCGCACCGGCAGGTCGAGCACGACTTCAAGCGGCAGGAAATGCCCGGCCGTGTCGTTCACGACAATTCGCCACGGTTGCTGCAGCGCCGCCCAGTCGGCGGTACCGGCCAGCGCCTCGTCCGACAGGCCGGGAAGTCGCCGCGCATACCATACGCCCTTGCCATTGACCGCGAGCGACACCGTCCGCGCCGGGTTTCGGATCGAGGTGACCGTGACCTCGAGACCTCCCATCACGAACTGCCCTGTGGCCACGTCACGAAAGCGCAAGCCGAAGGGTGCCGGCAGGACTAGCCGCTCCAGGATCCTGACCGCCATCACGCGAGGACTCCCGCATCGAACTCGCGCTCCACAACGATCGGGTACTCGTCGAGGCTCACGTCGCTGTCCAGAAGCAGCATCCGCATCGCATAGGTCGCGCAGGGCGGCATGTGCTTGATCCGGTCCCAGAGGGTGAGCTGGTCGGCGAGCGTCAGCGGATCGTTGACGAGGTCCAATGTCTCGCTCTGGGCGAAAATGTCGCTTTCGGCGAGGAAATGGTTGAGTTGGCTCGGCACCAGCGGCCCCAGCTCGTGCATGGTGCGCAGCATCCAGCCGAGCAGGCGCTGCTGCCGCTCGGAACCCTCCGCGAAGGGTACCATCAGGTAGTAAAGGTCGAGCGGTAGCGACGGCTTGAAGCGGCGGCCGTAAATGTCGGTCCGCGGCCCCAGCGCGCGGCGCGTGACATTGGGCGCGACACGCCACAGGCAGATCGCGATTCCCTCCTTCATAGGATTGTGGAAATCCTTCGATTGGTAGAGCTCGATAGTGAGCGGCGAGCCGAAATCGGCGACGGGGAACCGGTCGCGCATCAGCCCGAGGATGGTGGCGCTGGCAGCCGCAATGGCACGGTAGTTGGCCATCAGGCGTGCTCCGCGACTTTGGCGACAAGCGCGGAAATGGACGCGCGATCGAGTGTCACCGGCTCCTGCATGAAGCGGACGAGCCTGCCCTGTTGGCCATCGTGCGAGATCAGGAGAATGCCGAAGTCCGGAAGAGCGAATATCTGCTCGACGACTTCGTTCCCGCTGGCCTGCGACTGCATGACGATCAACTGCGCGCCGGTTTCACACGCGGCTGCGAGCGGATCGTCTCCCGGTGCGGTCCGCCCGACGATGATCGTGTCGCGTTCCGCTAGCATCTGGACCACGATCTCGCTGAGCATTGTGGGCATCGGGCCGAGCTGAATCCGGATCGCAATCGTCGCCTCCTCCAGACAAAGCAATGCGGTCAGCTTAAGGATTTGGGGCACAGCGCCTATCGCCCGGTCGGATCTCCGATGGTCTGGTTCTTGGCCCAGGCCGTCTGGCTCCCCTCCGAGCCAGCGAACCGGAGGGAGCCGCCGGATGAATCAAGATGAATCAAGCGCAATAGTCCGAATGGTCCAGATCGTAGGAAGCAGAACTTCATGGACCTCTGGACGGGATGGGGCGGCAACCGGCGGAATCCCCTAATTCTGCATGATCGGGACGCAGCATATGCAGCTTGAGGCTTCTCGCCACAGTGGTATCGTCCACTTGCCCTCGCCGAAAACCGGTCCCGCCCAAAAAACATCACAGGCGTGTGTTTTGTGCGAATGGAGTTTCGAGCCATGAGACCCAATGCGACAGGCGATGCGCGCAAGACCGGGGCAATTCGGTTGCTTGTCGTGAGCAGTGTGCTTCTCCATCGCGAAGGCGTGGCGACGAGCATTGCACGAATGGGACGGTTCGCGGTCGTCGATGCGGTCAGCGGCGTCGACGCCGTCAGGACAATCTCCACGATCGATGTCGATGCGATCCTGCTCGACGCCTCCTCACCCGAATCGCTCTTCTTCGCTCGCCAGTTGCGCGCGGCATGCCCCCAGCTCCCGATCGTCGGCTTCGGCATCAGCAGCGAGGCGAACAGCGTCGCCTGCGCGGAGGCGGGCCTGATGGGGTTTGTCGGGTGCGACGGCACGCTGGCCGAACTCGAGCGGGTCGTCGAGCAGGCGATTGCGGGCGAGGTCGGCTGCACCCCTCAACTCGCGGCAATGCTATGCCGTCGGATCGCGGCGCTGTCGGGAGCGCCGCCCCAGACGCCCTCTTCGCCACTCACGCCCCGCGAACGTCAGGTAACCCGCCTGGTATGCGCGGGCCTGTCGAACAAGGAGATCGCCATCGAGCTCCGGATCGGTCCCGCGACCGTCAAGAACCACATCCACAATATCCTGGAAAAGCTCCAGGTCCGGCGGCGTGCCGCCATTGGCAGCCGCCTCGACCAACGCGTGCTCGATGCTCGCGGCGGCCTCCCCGCCCATCAGCCTGGCGTTGCACCCGACTGGCGATGAAGCCATGGCTTCCGAGGTTTGGGACTGCCCTGCTCGCCTTGATCCAGGACAGGCTAGTTCGCCGTGTAGGTGATGGCCGACTCGTCAGCCGCTATCACGTTCACCCGATGCCCCGCGACGATGAGTGTCCCGCCGATCGGCGCAGACACGCTGATATCGCCTGATTGCGTGACGGTGCGCGTGATCGGCTTCGGCGGAACGACGATCATTCCCGTCGTCGTGGAGTTGCTCTGGAATGACTGATTGCCGGTCTTGCCCGTCGTCGTCGTCGTATTTTGCGGGACCGGGATGTATCGCGGGGAGTGTGACCGGGTCGTTTCGTCCGTATCGACGTTCACGTCGTTGCGGACGAAGTATGCCCGGCCATCCTGCACGCCGGTATAACGAAGCGTGATGCGGCCGGTGTCGCGGGTTCTCCCGAACATATCGGCGCCGCCAAATTCATCCGGCAGCGATTCGCGCTTGCGGATTTCGAATACGATGTCGCCGACGCCGACCGTCGCCTGCTGACCCGGAGCCGGAGCGACGACGCTGGATCGATCCTCGATCGGCGTGCACGCGGCAACTATTGCCGCAAACAGAATCACACTCAGACAATGCGCGCGCATACGGTCCCCCGGCAGGGGCGGGATATTTTCAACGTTCCGTTATCTTCGCAATCCGATCGCCGCCCATAATGGGCGTTTTGGCTTCGCGAGTTGAGGTTGCCGGCTCGGTTCCGGGATCGGGGAACCTTGTTGCCAAGCCAGGAAGGCACGATCACATTTCCTTCCTGAGCGAGTGCCATACGGAACAGCCGCGCCCCACGAACATGTCCAAGTTCCTTCGCATCGGTGTCCATCGATCCAACGTGTCCGGCTACACGTCGAAGGCCTGGTGGATCCGCCGGGTCGGCCCGACGGTTTTCCTGAAATGGGGCGCGGTCGAAGTCCATGGCGTGGGCGACGGACGCAAGGTCTACTGGACGGTCCCGCCGCGCGAGAAGGAAATCCGCTGCGGTTCCGTGAAAGCCGCCACCGACTATGTGAGGAACGCCGTCGCACGGCGGCGCAGCCATGACTACGAGCCGCTCGCCTCGAGCATCGCCATCCGTCGCCGGCCCGCCAGACGAGGCGCCGAACTCGAACAGGCGCTCGCCACGATCCTGATCGTCGACATCGTGCAGTCGACGGAAAAGGCCGCACGGCTGGGCGATGCGCGGTGGACGCAGGTGATGAACCATTACTACGCCGCCGTTCGCAAGGAACTGAAGGCGTCGAGCGGAAAGGAAGTCGTGACGACCGGCGACGGCATGCTTGCGACTTTCCCGGCGCCGGCCGCGGGGGTCCAGTGCGCGACCGCCATCCGCGACGCCGTGCGCACGCTCGGGCTGGAGATCAGGGCGGGGTTGCATGTCGGCGAGTACAAGGTGAGCGGCCCCGACGTGGTCGGCCTCGCCCTCCACATCGGCTCGAGAGTCGCCGCCAAAGCACGCGCGGGCGAGGTCCTGGTCTCGCGCGCGGTGAAGGATCTGCTGTCGGACTCCGACGTCCGCTTCAAGGATCGCGGCCTCCACCAGCTCAAGGGCGTGCCGAAGCGGTGGCGCCTCTACCGGGTCGATCCGTAGGCGAGCACGCAGGCCTGCTTAAGCGGGAAGTGCTGAAAGACCCCGATCATAGGCATCCTTGAAGCGATCGAAGCCATGCGAGCCGCCGTTCACGAGGACGCGGGCGCGGCGGAGATCGTCGCGTGCCAACGCGTCTCGTATTGCCTGCTGCTTGTTTGCGAGAAACTGGGCCAGGATGCGGCCGGCGATGCGCGGATCGTTCGCCCGATCGGGATTGTTCACAAGGTCTTCACCGACCTGCGCCCCGATGCGGTTGTAGTTTTCTCGTCCCGTCAGCTGAATGTAGCCCCGCCCCTTGAAGCGCGGACCGTCGCCGGGCACGGTATTGCCAAGTCGAGCCCCTATTTCGGTGCCAGCGTCATAGAGGTCGAACGGATTGCTCTGGGTATTGAAGATGCTGCGGAATTCGTCGATCGGGACGAAGCCCTCCGTCTCCGCCCGGATCGTGGAGAGCGCCATCAGCACCATCGCGCGATCGCCCAGATTGCAATCCGCCAGGCCCTGCAGGACGAACGGCAGGTTGGCCGTGATCGGGCCCAGGCCCGTGGCCGGGAACATTCGCTTCACCAATGCGGGCGTGACTCCATTCAGGATCCCGCCGGCAATCCCTGCAGGGGCAGCCGGTAACGGCGGGGCAGGCATTGGCGTGGAAGGCGCCGGCGGCGTGCCGGCGGCGCGCAGAAATGCGAATGCGACGAAGCCATCCGCCAGACCATCCCCCTCGATGTCGATCTGCGCCCAATCACCCTGACGCCCGATGACAAAGATCGCTTTCCCGGGCGGGAGAGTCTGAAGCACGGAAAAGTCCGTTCCGGGTCCGCTCCGAAGGTTCAACCCGTCGCGCGCAATGACGACATGTGCCGAGGACGGTGATGGCGGATTGGCGGCGTTGCTCATCGAAGGTCCTCCCGGAAGGGGTGAAGCTGGGGAATGGGCGGTGCTGGACTGGGTCATCGATGCCGAGGATGGGATGGCCGCCTCGGCGGCAAATACCTCCCACCCCTCGACCGTGCCTTTATCAATGCCCTTCGCAAGCTCCGCCGGCGCCACGTCGATCTCGAAATGCATGCAGTCCTTGACCGTCTGCCAGTGGCCGCCCCATTCGAAAATCCGGAGACCATCCTTGGTCTGGATCTTTCCCACGGATTCGATCATGGCCGGTGTCATGTCCGTGTCGGCCTTGCCGAACCGGACATCCTCTGCCCGTTCCTGCTGCGTTGCCTTGTCCGAGAAACGCACGGCGCGGCTGCCCTCGTGATCGAGCCACGGATTCGTATTCCAGTTGACATCCAGCGCGATCCCGTAGGAGTGAAGGCTCCGACCCGTGCCGCTCTTTATCGTGCGACAGTTATAGCTGTCCGTATCGGCCGTCCGAATCTGGTAACCGTGATGGGCCAGCACGGCGGCCAGCGCCTGCCAGGCCTCGGCCGTGGGAGGCGCCACGCGAATGCGATCGGGTCCGAAGGGAATAACGATCATTCGTTCTTCCGCACATTCGAATTCCCGCCAGATTACGCGCTGCTCTTCAGTGCTGCGGGGCATGTCGGCGATCCTCCGGTGTGTTCCGATACATCAAGGGAAACCCACTCGCGTCGACCTTCGCCCGGACTCGGCGCCGCCCGATCAGACGTCGACGCCGCCTGCGAGATCGAAGCCGCTTACCGCGGCGATAACCCGTTTCGCCACGAACGCATTGGCCTCGCCGCTCGCAAGGCCTTCGATCGGTAGTCTCACCAACGCCATGTTGGTCGGTGGGCCGGCGTCGGGCATCAGGCGAAGCCCTTCTGCATGACCGCACCCGTCGATGACGACATGACGGACCTCCCCAAAGCGACTTTCAGGCCGTGGCCAGGCTATCGATGATCGGCTTCTGCCGTTCCATCCGGGCTTCACGGTCCTCGAATCCGTTAAGGCCTCCGTTCCAGGCCCGAACGCAGCCTTCGAAGTCGTTGCTCTCGGCAAAGGCGTTCAGCTTCTTCCAGTCCCAGAACGCGGTGAGGATCGCGGGCTGGTGCTGCGGCAGCGTCGCGAGATCGGGATTGCCGACGAGGTCAAGCTGGCACCGCTGGCCTACCTCTTCATAGCCGTCACGTCCGGTGATCTGCGGTCCACCCCGGCCGATGTAAGTCGATCCATCGCTTGTCCCCGGCCGGTTGCCCATGCGCTTTCCGTAGATCTCGTCGAACGCCTTCTTCTGCCAGCCAGGCTCGGTGCCATACTTCAAGCGCACGTCGTCCGCCGACCCGAAGCGGTTGGGAAAGACTGCCGCCAGCCGGTCGGCCCTATAGTTGATATTCTCGATGAGGTTCTTGATCTGAAAGCCGTTGCACTCATGATCGACATTGGCGAAGGCAAAGGCGAAATGTGTCTTGCTGTTCGTGATGCCTGCCGCATCGAGGACGCCGGCATTGGCATCGAACGCATCGATCACGCTCTGCGGCGCGTTGGGGAATAGCTTCCGCCACTGGCTCGCCGTCACAAGCACGCGCATAGCAACCTCCCCGTCGTTGCGGACACACGCAAGCTGATCGATACGCTCAACGAGCGATATACCTTAAAGGGCTATTCCTACATATCCAACGACTCTTCCGTGTACCCCATTTTCGCCCTTGCAATTGTCGTCCAGCAGCGAAATGCCAATTTTATTGCGAGATTTGTCAGGGCTTAAGGAGATGGAGATTGCTGCAGACAACCTGCGCGGGCAGCAGCATACTCCACGCTGTCGAGCGGGGGAGACGCTACGAACATGTTGGGGCCTCGACAAGCCCCCCCTACGCCGGCTTGCCGTGTTGGCAGCAAAAGCCAAAGCGCGGTCGCGCGCGCGTCAGTTCTCTTGCGATCGTCGCCGTTGCAACTGCGCCTGGCGGGCGCACATAGCGCGCCGTGGGTTACGAATTCAGGGGGAGCGAACGTCATGATCACAATCCCGGTCGAACTGGTCATTCTCGCCATCCAGGCAGGCGTCAAGCTCTACAGCGGCCTGCGCGAGGCCTATGCCGCGTCCATCAAGGAGGCGCCCATCACGCTCCCGCTGCCACGCGTGATGGCAGAGGGCGTGACAGCAAATTTCGGAGTCGTGGCCGGTTTCATAAGGACCGAGCCGCCCCCGACCGATCCCGGGCTTCTCGAGACCTTCAAGCGTCAGAAAGAGATCGTCCTGCCGATCGCGAAGGCTTTCAACGCGACGGGCATCGAACCTCCGGATGAGCAGAAGTACGCAGCCGTCGCCTTTCGCAATTATTGGCTGGACGTCCTTCACCCCCCGCCGTTCGTAGTGGTGACCGCCAGTCCGGATATCGCCCCAAACGAGGCCGTGCTCGCCATGCTGTCGATCCGACAGTGGACGAAGGGCGACCCCAACGCACCGGTTGCCTGGCAGATCGCCTTGGGCACCGTCGTGGACGTCGCGGTATTGTGGTTCGCCAACGATCCAGGCGCCATCTCGACCAGCCGCCCGGAGGGCAAGGCCCTTAAGGCATTTCTGCAAGCCATGCAAAACGTCGATTTTGCCCATGCAAAGAAAACCAAAATCGTCACCGATACGATGGTCGCGGTGCTCGATACCGTGGCCGCAAACCCTGGCCTGATCACCAACGGCGTACGCGAAAGCGCGCTGATAAAGGCCATGACAAGCAACCTCGGCAAAGCCATCCAGGCAATCCCGAAGGAAACTCTCGACAATCTCGACACCAATGCGCTGGAGGAGAGGAGCTTCATCGTACAGAGCCTCGCAGCAGCTACCTTGCGAGCGGCGGCCGAGACTGTGCTCGACAATCCCGCGCTCTTCGAGATCCTCGACGAGGCTAGCGGCCCGGAAACCAAGGTTGTGCAGCAGGTCGGCAAGGTCTTCCTCGATCTGGTCTTGCCTGCCGACCTTGCCGGTCATGTCAAAATCGATGTCGCGGGCGCCGTCTCGACCGCAGGATTCGAGACGATGATCCGCGCGACCCTCGCAGCGGTTGGCAACAATCCTGGAATACTGCGCATGGAGGGCGAGACCGAGAAGCGGTTGTCGCCACTACTCGCCGACCTCTTCACATCATTCTCCAAGGCGGGAGTGCCAACCACCCTTCAAGGGGCATTCGCCGATACCGCCGCCATCGTGATCACCGCCACCGATCGGCATATCGACACGCTTTGGCCCAATAACTCGCTTGATCCAAAGCAAAACCTTGCACGTGGAGCGGCAACGACAGTGCTCGACGTGCTTGCCGGTGTGGCCGCCAGCCCCGGTCGCCTGTCAACTTTCACAACCGACGACATGATTCAGTTGGTTGATGCCGTTATCGATTCAGTTGCGACCAATCCTAAGCTGATGGAGGCACTACCCGGCAGCGACACGTACCTCAAGCTCGCCCTGAGCGGGATGCTGAAAGCGCTGTCCGACCAGAGCGTCGGCAAGTTGTCCGCGGCGGACGCGGTCGTGATCATCGCAGCAGGCGTCGAGGCAGCCACGCTCAACCAGCCCCTGCTGAAGGAGGCGACGCCAGGCTCCATCGTGCTCAAGGCGGTCCTGGAAGCGGTCTTCAGGGCGCTGGCCAAGGTAAAGGTGAATGGAAGCGATGCTGCGAAGTGGCGTGTCACGGGAACGACGTTCCAGGTCGGCCTGGTCCAGGCAGCCTTCGATGTCATCGCAGTACTGCCCGAAACCAAACCCGTGAACGGGCCGAAGCTTGACGCAGTCGAAGCAGCTCTCGTCGACGCCATTTCCAAGGGTCAGTCACTGAGCCAGCTCGGCGAAACGATTGCAGAGAAACTGACCGCTTAATTGCAGTTGATCGAAGGGAACCCTCATGACACGCGATCGAGCCGTTGCGGCAAGCACCTTCTTCGGTGAGCTTCGCACCGTCTTTGTACTGGGGATACTGCTGGCCACCGCCGGCTGCGCCGAGCGCCATCTCCAAAACGCACAGGAATCGTTCAGCAGGGGTGCCGCCATCGAGAACCAGGCGGTGCTCGGCGAACCGCTCGCGGCCATCACGCCGCCCCAGAGTGTCGATCCTCTGAAGCCTCCTCCCGACGCCATCAAGCCTGGACCGCAGGCGGCGCCTTTGTCCGGAGGAGCGGTGATCCACTATGCGGATGCCCGGGAAAATGTGCGCAAGGCGCTCGACAAGGAAGGGGCGGCCCTCGACAAGCAGAAGCTGACCGGATCCGCCTACGCACTCCTGGCTCTCGCGAGTTGGCGGCTCGACGATCTGCAGGGGTCTATTGCCGGCAATGAAGCCGATCCGTGCGAGGCCCAGAACCATCGCAGGTGCGCCGACGAGAGCAGCATCAAGGCGGCGGCGCTGCTCCGGGAGCAACCGTTTCTCAAGCGGGACCGGTTCACCATGATCATCCTGAGCGGCCTGCTCGATCACAATCTGGGGCTCAGGAATACCCTAAATGGCAATCCAAAGGTCGCCAGCGGCAATTTCAAATCGGCTTTCCAGAACATCGGCAAGGGCCTGGCCGAGAATGCCAGTCCGATCGAGGGCAGGCCGCTGACCACCGAGCAGTCCCTGCGGATCTATGCGTTGCTCGCCCAGTATCAGGTGCTGCGCGCCTGGTCTGCCGCCTTGACCCAGGCGGCCTTTCCCAGCACGCCTTCCGATCAAAAATTGACGTTCGAGGAGCGCGATTCCTGCAATTCACTGCTGCGGCACAAATGGGCCGCCGAGGTGACCGCCAACCTGGAGATCGCGGATCCACGAAAAGCCGCCGTCCCGGATTCACTCAGAAGATCCTTCGTCTCTGCAATTGGCAATCCGACTCCCGTGACGCAGCCGCCCTGCCCTTGGGAGATGTGACCGGCGGCAGGCACGGCCAAATTCACGAACCCGGCATTGCCGTAACCGCCACCGGCGCCAGGAAGCGATCGAGGTCTTCCTGGCGGAAAGGCTTCCTGATGATCGGCAGGCCGGCCATCGCGCTGCCGGCGGGAAACCAGTGGGACAGGGTCGTCGACGTCAGGATCACCCGCGATTCCGGGCGGCTGGTCCTCGACCACCGGGCCAGGGCCGCACCGTCGCTGACGCCCGCCCAGTCGATGTCGGCAATCACATAATCGAAGGCCTGGGCATGGGCGATCCGGATGGCCGGTCCACCATGCTCCGCTTCGACGATCCTGAACCCGTGCCGCCGCAAATGCTCCACGAGGACGCTCTTCGCCGCCGGATCGCTTTCAACAACGAGAATCGACAGGCCTGACGCGCCTGCATCACCCGAATCCGCCAACACCCACCCCAATCCTACGCAACGCGCACGGCTTCCCACGGCCGCACTCTCAGTACGGAGGCAAACGCCTTTCAGTTCACTCCGGTCCAATCGCATTCCGGAATTACTGTTCTTTTTTTGCCGCTATACTCCGCGGCATGAGTGGAAAAATCCTTGTCGGTATCGGCGGCTGGACCTTCGAGCCGTGGCGCGGCGTCTTCTATCCCGAAGACCTGACGCAGAAGCGCGAGCTGGAATATGCCAGCCGCCAGCTCACCTCGATCGAGATCAACGGCACCTACTATTCGAGCTTCAAGCCCGCGAGCTGGGCCAAGTGGCACGACGAGACACCGGACGGCTTCGTGTTCGCGGTGAAGGCCTCGCGCTTCTGCACCAACCGGAAGGTCCTCGCCGATGCCGGCGAATCGGTGCAGCGCTTCGTGACCCAGGGGCTGGTCGAGCTCAAGGACCGGCTGGGTCCGATCAACTGGCAGTTCATGGGCACCAAGAAGTTCGATCCGGAAGACTTCGAGGCCTTCCTGAAGCTTCTGCCGCGCGAGGTCGGCAAGCTGAAGCTGCGCCACGCGCTCGAGGTCCGGCACGACAGCTTCAAGGACGAGCGCTTCTACGATCTTGCCCGCAAGTACAACGCGGCGATCGTCTATGCCCACGACAAGGATTTCCCCGAGATCGACGAGCCGACCGCCGATTTCACCTACGCCCGGCTGATGCAGGCCGAGGAGAAGGTGAAGACCGGCTACAAGCCCGCCGACATCGACAAGTGGGCCAAGCGTGCCAAGGCCTGGGCGAAGAAAGGCGACGCCTTCGTCTACTTCATCTCCGGCGCCAAGGTCCGCAATCCCGCCGCCGCCCAGGCGCTGATCGAGAAGCTCGGCTGAGACCGGCTGCCTCTTGACTTGCCCGAGGGAGCCGCCTAACCGTTAACCCTATGGTTAACAATCAAAGCGCCGTCCTCGACCGCACCTTCTCAGCCCTCGCCGACCCGACGCGACGGGCGCTGCTCGCCCGCCTCGACGCCGAAGACGGCGTCACCGTGAGCGAGCTGGCGCGGCCCTTCCCGGTGTCGCTGCCGGCCATCATGAAGCATCTCGACGTGCTCTCCGAGGCCGGCCTGATCGTGCGCTCCAAGGCCGGCCGTACCGTCACCTGCCAGCTCAAGGCCGAGCCGATGGAGCAGGCATTGAACTGGCTTGCCCACTACGAACGCTACTGGACGCAACAGCTCGACCGCCTCGCCGCCTTCCTGGAGAAAGACGACACATGGCCAGCAAGCCCAGCCTCGCCCTCAAGCGCCGCCTCAAGGCCCCGCCCGAAAAAGTCTACGAAGCCTGGACGCAGCCGGAAAAAATGATCCAATGGTGGGGTAACACCGGCCACAAGACACCGATCGCCGTGACCGACCTCCGGGTCGGCGGCCGCTTCCGCGTCCAGTTCTGGACGCCGGACGACGAGCATCACAGCGTGAGCGGCGTCTATCGCGAGATCGATCCGCCGACCCGGCTCGTCTTCTCCTGGGCCTGGCAGAGCACGCCCGAGCGCGAATCGCAGGTCACGATCGACCTGAAGCCGGACAATGACGGCACGATCCTGACGCTGACCCACGAGCAGTTCTTCGACGAGAAGGCGCGCGACGGTCATCGCGGCGGCTGGGGCATGGCGCTCGACCGGCTGGAGGAGCTGTTCGCATGAACGTCGAACAATGGCTCCAGCCCGCCGGTCTGAGTTCGCCGGGTCGCCGCTCGGACCTTCTCGACGGCCTGCCGCGCGGACCGAAGGCCCTTGCCGAGATCGTACAGGGCATCCTGATGCATGAGCACGTCGCCCCGACCTACGGCGTGCAGCTCGACGACGCCCAGCATGCCGAAGCACATGTCCGCTCCGTCGAGGGCATTCTCGACGGCATCGCCGCCGATGACGCACGTCCGCTCACGGCGGCTCGCGCGCCGGCCGAACGCCAGGTGGGCGTCTGCCGCCATTTCTCGCTGATCCACGTCGCGTTGCTGCGGGCACAGGGCATCCCGGCACGGGCACGCTGCGGCTTCGCCGCCTATTTCGAGAAGGGCAAGTTCTACGACCACTGGGTCACGGAATACTGGAACGAGGCTGGGCAGCGCTGGGTGCTGGTCGATGCCCAGATGGATCCGCACCAGAGGCAGCTCTTCAACGTCGCCATCGATCCGCTCGACGTGCCGCGCGACCAGTTCCTGGTCGCGGGCGATGCCTGGACGGTCTGCCGCGAAGGCAAGGCCGATGCGGACGACTTCTGCATCCTCCACCTCAAGGGCTGGTGGTTCATCGCCGACAACGTGATCCGCGACGTGGCCGCCCTGAACGGTCACGAGATGCTGCCGTGGGACACCTGGGGCGCCATGGTGATGGACAACGACAGGATCGACCGCCCCTTCATCGACCGGCTGGCCAACCTGTCGAGCCGCCCCGATACCGATCCCGAAGCCCTGCGCGCGGCCTACGACGACAGCCGGGTCGCCGTGCCGCCGGTCCTGTTCAACAATGTCCTGGGCCGCGAGGAAGCCGTAGCGCAGAGCGGCTGAATCCGGCGATTCCTGCTGCCCCGAGCCCGCCCGACTGTTGTAAGCTCGGAGCCTGCCAAATCTTGGGAGAAGCCCTATGCCTGCACTCTCGCTCGACCATTACAACATCTACTGCACTGACCTCGAGGCCACCGTGCGCTTCTACGAGCGCTATGTCGGCCTGATCAACGGCGACCGTCCGCCCTTCCCCTTCCCCGGCGCCTGGATGTACGCCGGCGAGAAGGCGATCCTGCATCTCATCTCCGAAAGCGGCCGCACCGACCAGGGCAGCGGCGCCATCGACCATATCGCCATCAACTGCGCCGACATCCGCGGCACGCTCGACCAGATCAAGCAGGACGGCGTGGCCTTCGAGGTCAAGAAGGTGCCGGCGCGGCCGCTGCAGCAGGTCTTCGTGCACGACCCCGACGGCGTCATGATCGAGCTGAACTTCTGGCACGAGGAAGACGTGGCCGAGCTCAAGGGCTACGACCCGATGGCCAACAAGATCACGGCCGAGAAGCAGAAAGTCCCGGCCTGATGTTGCTGCGGGCGGCACGCGTCGCCGCCTGTTCCCTGCTGGCCTGCGCCGCTCTTCTGACGGGCGCGCAGGCGCAGCAGCGCGAGACGATATCCTTCGAGAGCCGGCAGAAGGGCCAGCCCGTCCAGGTGACGGCCGAGATCACCTGGGCCGCTTCTGCAGCCGGTCCCGTACCGGCTATGGTGATCCATCACGGCAGCGGCGGCGTCGGCGAGCGCGAGGCCCGCTACGTCCGCGAGCTGCTGCCGATGGGCGTTGCCACCGTGGTGATCGACTCCTTCAAGCCGCGCGGCGTCACTTCGACCGTGACCGACCAGTCCGCCGTCACCGGGCAGGACTTCAACCTCGACGCGCTGGCCGCGCTCAAGGCGCTCGCCGCCAATCCGCGCATCGACCGCCGCCATATCGGCATCATGGGATTCTCGAAGGGCGGCACCTCGGCGCTGATGGCCTCGCACGAGCAGCTCATCCTCGCCGCCGGCGGAACGCCGGGCGGGCCGCGCTATGCGCTGCACGTGCCCTTCTATCCGGCGTGCACCGCGCAGTACTACCAGCCGCGCACGACCGGCGCGCCGATCTACCAGCTGCTGGGCGGCGCCGATAGCTATGTGGGCTTCGAGCCCTGCCAGACCTACGGCGAGGCGCTGCGCGCTGCAGGCGCCACGATCCAGACCAAGGTCTTCCCCGGCGCCATGCACGGTTTCGACTACGGCCCGCCCTATTCCAATCCGCGCGGCGAGAACTACTCGAAGTGCGTTAACCAGCAGCAGCCCGACCGCTCCTGGATCACGCGTGACAGCGGTATCGTCACCTTCGGCCCCGACGGCAAGCCGGTCCCCGGCGCGCTGGCCAAGGCCATGGCCGCGTGCAAGACGCTGGGCGTCAGCGGCGGCGCCAACGACGCGGCGGCCAAACAGTCGATGGAAGATCTGAAGGGTTACGTGCGCCGCCACCTGCTGGGCGGGTAGCTGCCTAAGGATCCTTCGCTTCGCTCAGGATGACACCTGTTTGCATTGGCGCACTGCGTAACTCCGAAATCGGTGTCATCCTGAGCGCAGCGAAGGATCCTTGCTCAGTCGAACGTCGGCGTCTTGGCCAACTGTTCCCAATAGTCGGCCGGCAGCAGATCGCGGCCGGCGAGCAGGCAGTTGAGATAGGCCCGTTGAGGCTTGAGGCCCTCGCCCTGCATCAGGGCGACATAGACGATCGCCTCGACTTCTTCGCCGGTGTCACCGCGCACCACGCGGATGGTGCGGCGTTCGTAGTGGCGATCGGCGACGCCCTCGTAGATATCGAGCACCATGAAGCCTTCGTCGGGCAGCGCGTTCAGCGTGCCATGCACCACAGCGCCGTCGGCCGGGACGATGTTGGCCGCCGCGCCGCCGCCCATGTTCCGCTCGGGCTTGTCGAAGACGAGGCGCCACCCGTCGAGGCGGCCGGCGATGCGGTCGCCGCGCGGCACGCCCCTGGGCGCCAGCCGCTGGTCGAACAGGCGCGCGGCATCCATGTTGGAGCCGTAGGCGAAATACCAGGTCAGGCCATCCGCCATACCCGCACCTTCTCCTCGTAGCCGCGGATCGCGATCGGGCCGAGATCGACCGCGCCGTCGCACGGCGTCGCGTCATACACCGAATCGGAAACCAGCAGCTTCGCACCCACGTCCTTGGTGAGCTGCTCCAGCCGCGCCGCGAGGTTCACCGTGTCGCCGATCACCGTATATTCCTTGCGCTGCGGCGAGCCCACCGTGCCGGTCACCGCGTCACCAAGATGGATGCCGATGCCGACGCGGAGCGCCCAGCCTGGGTGCGTGCGGTTCCATTCCTCGACGGCCGCGATCATCGACTGCGCCGCCGCCAGCGCATTGCGCGCGGCAGCGGGATCGGCGAGCGGCGCGCCGAACAGAGCGAGGAAACCGTCGCCCAGGAACTTGTTGATGATGCCGTTATTGCGGTCGACCACGTCGATCATCTCGGCGAAGAAGGCATTGAGCAACGCCACGGTTTCCTCGGCCGAGCGCTTGCGCGTCATCGCCGTGAATCCCCTGATATCGAGAAACAGCACGCACACCGTGCGCATCTCGCTCGGCGGATCGGTCCGCGTCGCCAGCAGGCGGTCGACGACGGCGGGCGAGACATGCTGGCCGAACAGGTTGGTGACGCGATCGCGCGACGCCACCGCCCGCACCGATTTCTCGAACTGGGTGCGCAGGCTGATCGCCACGAAGCCCGCGATCAGGCCGCTCGCGAAGAGGATCAGCGTACGGCTGAAATGGAACAGCAGCGTTTCCTGCGGGATGTTCCCCCATGGTTCTAGCGGCACCAGCCAGAGGACCAGCACGATCTGCTGCAGGGCCGCGACGCTGCCGGTCCAGACCGACAGCCAGAAGTCGAGCCGCAGGGTCGAGAGCAGGATGAAGAGAAAATAGAGCAGCGGTGGCCAGAAGCTGAAGACCAGTATCGGGTCCATGTAGTGGCTGAGCGTGACGATCACAGCGGCCGGCAGCGACGTTTCGATCAGGGCGTTGCCGAAGCGCGCGACCCTCGGGAAATCGAGATCCCGTGCCGCGCGGTAGCGCAGGAAGGTGAGCGAGCCCAGCTCGTAGAGCAGGAACGGCGCGACGCCCACCAGCGGCATCCAGCCCGGCACGGCATGCTGGAACATGCGCGCCGAATAATCCGGGAAGAAATTGGCCACGATCAGCGTGACCGCCAGCAAGATCGCCAGGATGATGGCGAGCGCGCGCATGCGCTGCTGCTCGCTGCGAATGATCTCGCGGCGGAGCGCGTCTGAGAAGAAGTCGGGCACCGCGGCAGCCATCGCGCGCCAAACTAGCCAGTGGCGTCGGGCTCCACAACGGGCTGAGGCAATGCTACTTACTCATCATGTCGATGAAGGAGATCGCGCGGGAGATCCAGGGAAAGGTCGCCAACCTGGCCCTGCGCATGCCGATTTCCTGGGTCAACATCCTGGCCGGACCGCCGGTCGAGGTCGACGGCCGCACGCTGGACGGCCGGACGCAATGGTTCCTGAAACTCCTGGCCCATAGCGGCCAGCCTCCGGTGCATTCCCTGAGCGTCGCCGAGGCGCGCGACGATTTCGACGCCTTCATGAAGCTGCTGGGCGGCAGGCCCGCGCCGGTAAGCTCCATCCTCGACCGCACCCTCCCCGGCCCCGCCGGCCCCCTGCGCGTGCGCATCTACCGGCCGGCCGGAGCCGTGGCGCGCCTGCTGCCCACCATCGTGTATTTCCATG
The DNA here is from genome assembly GCF_058803965.1 of Reyranella sp. GW821-FHT14A01. Classification (NCBI taxonomy): domain Bacteria; kingdom Pseudomonadati; phylum Pseudomonadota; class Alphaproteobacteria; order Hyphomicrobiales; family Reyranellaceae; genus Reyranella; species Reyranella sp. GW821-FHT14A01. The sequence continues at coordinate 28,494 of NZ_JBXAPM010000014.1, read as the reverse complement.
GCGGCGGCTGGGTCATCGGCAGCCTCGAAGGCTACGATCTCGCCTGCCGCTATTTCTGCGCACGGTCGGGCTGCGCCGTCGTCGCGGTCGACTACCGGCTGGCGCCCGAACACAAGTTCCCCGCGGCGGTGGACGACGCGCTTGCCTCCTACCGCTGGGTGGCGGGCAACGCCGTCTCGCTGGGTCTCGACCCCGACCGCATCGTCGTGGCCGGCGATTCGGCAGGCGGAACGCTGGCCGCCGTGGTCGCCCGGACGGTGCGCGCCGAGCCGCATCCCCCCTGCCTGCAATGGCTGATCTACCCGGCCACCGACATGGCCGGAGACACCAACTCCCACAAATGCTGCGGCGATGGCTTCCTTCTGACCCAGGCCGACATGGCCTGGTTCCGCATGCACTACCTCAACGATGCCGTCGCCGAGGTCGACGACCCGCGCGCCTCGCCGCTGCGCGCCGACGAGCTTTCCGGCGTGGCGCCGGCCCTGGTCTTCACCGCGGGCTTCGATCCGCTGCGTGACGAAGGCCAGGCCTATGCCTCGAAGCTGCAGGCGGCCGGCGTCAAGGCGATCCACCGCGAATTCGAGACGCTGATCCATGGTTTCGTCGGCATGCGCGGCACGGTTCATGCGGCGGCGCGGGCGATGGACGACATGGTGGCGGGCCTGCGCCACGAACTCGCGCAACTGGGACGATGATGGAGCGTCGAGACATGGCTGGCGACGGAACGACACAGACGGAGTCCCGCGCCGAGCGCGCCGGCCGCCGGGAACAGAACAAGGCGGAGAACCGCACGGCCCTGCTCAAGGCCGCGCGCGGCGTCTTCGCCGAGATGGGCTACGGCGCGGCCAGCGTGCGCGACATCGTGCGCCGCACCGATCTCGCCTCGGGCACCTTCTACAACTACTTCAAGGACAAGGACGAGATCTTCGAGGCCGTCGTCGGCGAGCTGACCGGCGTGCTGCTGCAGCGCCATCGCGACGGCCGCGCCCGCGCCGCCACGGCCGAGGAGTTCGTGCGGCAGCACTATGCTGCCTACTTCAACTTCCTGGCCGAGGATCCCGAGCTGCTGGCGCTGGCACGCTCGAGCTTCACCGCCGTGCGCACGCTCCTCGACAAGCCCGACGTGCGCGCGCTGGCCGTGGCGCTGAACGACGACATCCGCTCGGCCATCGCGCGGGGCATCCTGCCCAATGTCGACGTCTCCTACCTCAGCGCCTCGATGGCCGGCATCGCTTTCGAGATCTCCATGGTCATGGTCGCCCGCGACCCGGTCGACCCCACCGGAGCCGCCGAGTTCGCCACCCACCTGATGCTCGGCGGCCTCGACAAGCTGCCGCGGCGCTAACCGTCATTGGAGCGCGCCACTCCAGTGGCGCCTCATGAACCATGAGCGCCACTGGAGTGGCGCGCTCCAATGAAAACGGCGGCCCTCGCGGGGCCGCCGTCGGTCTTGAAGCGATGTCCGAAGAGCGCCTACGCGCCCTGGGCGATCGTGTTGCGCAGGACGCCGATGCCCTCGATCTCGACCTCGCAGACGTCGCCCGGTTTCAGCCAGGGCTGCGGCTTGCGGGCCATCGCCACGCCCGACGGGGTGCCGGTGATGATGATGTCGCCCGGATCGAGGGTCATGCACTTGCTGAGCTCATGCACCAGGGTCGGCACGTCGAAGATCAGGTCGTCGGTGCTGCTGTCCTGCATGGTGACGCCGTTGACGCGGGTCATGATGCGCAGCGGCGCGCCGCCCTTGGGCAGCTCGTCCGGCGTCACGATGTCGGGACCGAAGCCGCCGGTGCCGTCGAAGTTCTTGCCCAGGGTGAACTGGCCGCCGGACTTCTTCTGCCAGTCGCGGATCGAGCCGTCGTTGAAGCAGGCGTAGCCGGCGATCACCGAGAGAGCCTTCTCCTTCGGCACGTTGCGGCACTTCTTGCCGATCACGACGGTGAGTTCGGCCTCCCAGTCGAATTCCTCCGAATGGGTGGTCGACAGCATCTTGCCCTTGTGCGGCACCAGCGTGTTGTTGAAGCGCGTGAACACCACCGGATACTGCGGGATCGGGCTGCCGGTCTCTTCGGCGTGCTTGCGGTAGTTGAGGCCGATGCAGAGGATCTTGCCGGGTGCGGGGATCGGCGGCAGGTACTTGGCCGACTTCTCCGACACGAGGGCGCCGGCCTTGAGTTTGGTACAGGCCTTGAGCACTTCCTGCTGGACCTTCTTGCCGCCGGCCAGGATCTCGACGACCGACTTCGGCCCGCGCGGCATCTGCTTGCTGAGATCGACGATCTTGCCGTCGCCCAGTTTGACGCCGACGACCGGCTTGCCGCCGATCAGGATGGTGCAAAGACGCATTGAATTCCCCCTTGAAGATTTCGTCCGAAATACGGCCGCGCGTAAACTCCTCCCTCCCGCATCTGCGGTCAAGCTTGCCGCGTTTTTTGCTACTCTCTGCCGATGCGATTCCTGCTTCTGCTCCTTCCTCTCCTCTTCACCGCCCTTCCCGCCTCGGCACAGCTCGTCGTGCCGCTCACCACGCCGGACGGCCGTGTCGGCTGCACCCAGGGCAAGACGGGCATCGGCCGGCCGGCCGACTGGCGCGCCGTCGCCGACCCCGACGGGCCGGATGGCTGGGCGCTGGTCGAGCGCGAGCCCGATGCGACGGACCAACGCTTCCCCCTGTGCATTGCCGAGCAGGCGTCCGGCCGCGACTTCGACGCCACCCTGCGCTTCAAGCCGGTTTCGGGATCGCGCGACCAGGTTGCCGGCTTCATGTTCCGCGCCCAGAGCGCCAACGACTATTACGTCGTGCGCGCCAATGCCCGCGACAACTCGGTCCGCCTCTACCGCATGGACAAGGGCAAGCGCAGCCAGCTCGGCATGAAGGAGGCGCCGGTGGCGCTGGGCCAATGGCATTCGCTGAGGGTGATCGCCGTCAGCGATCGGATCGAGGTGGCGCTCGACGGCAAGAAGCTATTCGACGTCACCGACCGGACGCTGATGCAGCCCGGGCCCGTGGGCGTATGGAGCCAGGGCGACAGCGTCACCCACTACGGCTCCCTGCTGATTGGGCCTCCGGAGCCGCGCTGAGCCCGCGCCGCCAGCAGCGTCGTCGCCAGCTCGACGAAGCCCGCGCCCGAGCGGGCCTTCGTGACCCAGCGCGGCCGGTGCTCCAGCAGGTCGGCGAAGTCCACGACATTGGCCACGCCCACGGCATTGGGGAAATAGCCGAACATCGGCGCGTCGTTGGGCGAATCGCCTGAAAAGACGTAAGTCGCCTTCTCGGCCGCCAGGTCGACGCCGAACAGCTCCTGCATCATCGTGCGGCTGGTCGTGAGTTTGTCGTAGTCGCCGAACCATCCGTTGACGTGGATCGAGCTCACCTTGGCGTTGGCACCGTTGCGTTCGAAGATGGCCACGATGCGCTTGATGTCGGCGGCCGGCAGCGGCGGCACGTCCTCGCAGAAATCGACGGCGAGATCGGCCATGCGATAGGGCTGGTCGGAGGCGATGCCGGCACCCGGCACTTCCCGCAGCATCTCGGTCCGTACCAGCTCGAGCCGGCGGCGCCCCTCGGCGCGCTCGGCCTCGGACTGGATGAAGCGGGTGCGCAGGCGCTTCTGGGCCCGGTCGTGCCACATCCAGAAGGCGCCGTTCTCGCCGACCACGGCGTCGACCGGCCAGAACCGGGCGATGTGGTCGCACCAGCCGGCCGGCCGGCCGGTTACGGGAATCACCAGCAGCCCGGCCTTCTTCAGGGCCTCCAGGGCGCCGTAGGCCTCGGCCGTCAGCGTTCCGTCGCTGGAGACGGTGTCGTCGATGTCGGTCAGGACCCCGCGCACGGCGGCCAGGGTCTCGCGGGGGCAGTTCTTCAGGGGCTCCATGCGGCGACTTCTAACATGGCGCGGACGTCCCTTCGGCGCTAAAAGCCCGGCCATGATCCCGCGCTATTCGCGGCCGCAGATGGCGGCCATCTGGACCCCCGAGAACCGCTTCCGCATCTGGTTCGAGATCGAGGCTCATGCCTGCGACGGCATGGCGGAGATCGGCATCATCCCGAAGGACTCCGCCAGGGCGATCTGGGACGGCGGTGCCAAGGCGATGGCCGCCCTCAAGGCCGATCCGGCCGGCGAGATCGAGAAGATCGATGCCATCGAGCGGGTCACCAAGCACGACGTGCTGGCCTTCACGACCTGGCTCGGCGAGTACATCGGCACGGAATCGCGCTTCGTCCACCAGGGCCTGACGTCGTCGGACATCCTGGACACGGCGTTCGCCGTCCAGCTCACGCAGGCAGCCGACATCCTGCTGGAAGACACCGACAAGCTGCTGGCGGCGCTGAAGAAGCGCGCCTTCGAGCACAAGGATACGGTCACGATCGGCCGCAGCCACGGCATCCATGCCGAGCCCACGACCTTCGGCGTCAAGCTCGCCGGCCACTACGCCGCCTTCGCGCGCAACCGCAAGCGGCTGGAGACGGCGCGCGCCGAGATCGCCACCTGTGCGATCTCCGGCCCCGTGGGCACCTTCGCCTCGGTCGATCCCCGGGTGCAGGATCACGTCGCCGCGAAGCTCGGCCTGGCCTCCGAGACCGTGTCGACGCAGGTGATCCCGCGCGACCGCCACGCCGCTTTCTTCGCCGCGCTGGCAATCGTCGCCTCCTCGATCGAGAACCTCGCCACCGAGATCCGTCACCTGCAGCGCACCGAGGTGCGCGAGGCGGAGGAGTTCTTCTCGCCGGGCCAGAAGGGCTCGTCCTCGATGCCGCACAAGCGCAACCCGGTGCTGACCGAGAACGTGACCGGCCTCGCCCGCGTCGTGCGCTCGGCCGTCGTCCCGGCCCTGGAAAACGTCACCTTGTGGCACGAGCGCGACATCTCGCACTCCTCGACCGAGCGCTACATCGCGCCGGACGCAACCGGCACGCTCGACTTCGCGCTGAACCGCATGGCCGGCGTGGTCGAGAACCTGGTGGTCTACAAGGAGCGCATGCAGGCCAATCTCGATTCTCTTGGCGGCCTCGTCTTCTCACAGCGCATCCTGCTGGCGCTGACGCAGAAGGGCATGAGCCGCGAGGCGTCCTACGCGGCGGTCCAGCGCAATGCCATGGAAGCCTGGCGCGGCAACGCCTCGCTGCTGGCCCTGTGCCGCGCCGACAAGGAGATCGCCGAGTTCCTCGCGGACGACGAGCTCACGGCCCTGTTCGACATGCGCCACCACACCAAGAACGTCGACACGATCTTCAAGCGGGTGTTTGGCTAAGCCGAGCCTCACGTCAGAAACCGCACCGTCGCCAAAGCGAGCGCGGGAAAGGCCATCACGAGACCGAGCCTTATCAGGTCGGCAGCGATGAACGGCAGGACGGCGCGGTAGATGCGGGTCAGCGTCACGTGGCGGGCGATGGCCGAAACCACGAAGACATTCAGGCCGATCGGCGGCGCGGTCAGGCCGATGCCGACCACGATCAGCACCAGGATGCCGAACCAGATCGCGACATCGTCGGCCGGCATGCCGAAATCCAACGCCTGCACGATCGGGAAGAAGATCGGCAGGGTCAGCAGGATCATGGCCAGTTCGTCCATGACCGCACCCAGCAGGATGTAGAACAGCAGGATCAGCGCCATGACGCCGTAGGGCGTGAAGCCCGAGCCGCCGATCCATTCGGCGGCGGCGACGGGAAGCTGCGACAGCGCCAGGAAGGCGTTGAACACGTCGGCGCCCAGCAAAATCAAAAAGATCATGCCGGCGGTCTCTGCGGTCTGCAGCAGCGCCGCCTTCAGCGCGGCCCAGCGCATGCCGCCCACCAGCACCGACACGACCAGCATGGCGATGACGCCCACCGCCGCGCCCTCGGTCGGCGAAAAGATTCCGCCATAGATGCAGCCGATGACGACCAGCGCCACCAGGACGGCGGGCCAGACGGCGGCGACGTCGCGCAACCGCTGCTCCATCGGCACGCGGGGCAGCGCCGGTCCCAGTTCGGGGCGGCGGCGCACGACCAGGGCAATGACGATGCAGTAGAAGATCGCGGCCATGAAACCCGGGATGCAGGCCGCCATGAAAAGCTTGGCGATGTTCTGCTCGGTCGAGATGCCGTAGACGACGAGGATCACCGAGGGCGGGATCAGGATGCCGAGCGTCCCGCCGACGGCGATGGTGCCGGTCGCGAAGCCCGCATCGTAGCGGTAGCGCTCGAATTCCGGCAGCGCGGCGCGCGCGAAGGTGGCCGTGGTGGCCACCGACGATCCGCAGATCGCACCGAACGCCGTGCAGGCGCCGATCAGGCCCATTGCCAGCCCGCCGCGGCGATGGCCGATCAGGCTCGAAGCGGCGCGGAACAAGGACGTCGAGAGGCCCGACTTTTCGGCAAGCGCCCCCATCAGGATGAACAGCGGGATGACCGAGAGCGTGTAGTTGGAGAAGTCGTGATAGGGCGTGGCCTTGATGTAGTTCAGGAAGGTCGGCCAGCCGCCCAGCCAGGCATAGCCGGCACCGCCCACGAACAGGAGCGACAGGCCGATCGGCATGCGGGCCGCCATCAGCAGCAGCATGATGACGAAACCCGCAATGGCAGCGGAAGTGCCGGTCACGTCTCTGTTCCGAAACGGCCGGCGGCCGTGATGAGCGACGCCAGCGCCAGCAGGCCCGCCATCACGGCACAGGCCATGATCGCCCAGCCGACCGGCAGACCCAGCACCATCGTGGTCGTGTGCGAGTTGATGGCGTCCGTCGCGCCGACCGAGAGCCGCCAGCCCAGCAGCGACGCGACCGCGGCGTAGACCACGTCCCAGAAGGCATCGATCGCCGCGATCGCCCGCGGCGGCAGGCGGTTCGTGAAGGTGTCGACCAGCATGTTGCCGCGACGGAGCTGCGTGTAGGGCAGGAAGGAGAAGATCGCGAGCGCGACCGCCATCTGCACCATCTCGAAGTCGCCCGGCAGGCCGTTCGAGGTGGCCCAGCGCAGCAGCACGCTCACCGTCACGAGACCGGCGATGAACAGCGACAGCGCAGCGCCCGCCAAAGCAAGCGCCGCACCCAGCCTCTCGGCCCTTTGCATCCAGCCCATGCGGGGCTCAGGACACCTTGTATTTCTGCACGAGCGTTCGCACCGCCTCGACCAGCTTGGTGCCGTCGAGGTTACGGTCCTTCACCGACGCGATCCACGCGTCGATGACCGGCTGCGTGGTCTTGCGCCAGCGGCCCGCCTCCTCGACCGAGATCTCGCTGATGACGTTGCCGCCCCTCTTGGAGACCATCTCGAGCACCGCCGCACCGGCATCGTCCCAGGTCTTGCCGGCCATCGTGGCGGCCGCCATGCCCGAGTTGGCATCGAGCACCTTCTTCAGGTCGGCCGGCACCTTGTCGTAGCTGCCCTTGTTCATGGCGAGCACGAAGGTCGCGGTGTAGAGCGTCGGCGAGCCGGGAATGCCGGTATGGTACTTCAGCAGCTCCTGCACCTTGATCGCTGGCACGACCTCCCAGGGCACGACGCAGCCGTCGATCACCTTCTGCGCGAGGCTCTCGGGCACTTGCGGGATCGGCATGCCGATCGGGCTGGCGCCCAGCGCCTTCAGCGCCTCGCCGGCCTGCCGCGTCGGGAAGCGCAACTTCAGACCCTTCAGGTCCTCCATCGTCTTCACCTGCCTGTTGGCATGGATCAGCCCGGCATCGTGCGCCCAAGCGCAGATGAGATGGACTTCCTTGAACTCGTCCTTGAGGTAGGTGTCGGCATATTCCTGGAACGCCTTGGCGTTCACGATGCCGAGCTTGTCGGCAACGAAGGGCAGCTCCATCGCCTCGCTGGCCGGGAAGCGGCCCGGCGTATTGCCCGGCAGGGTCCAAATGATATCGGCCACGCCGTCGCGCGCCTGGTCGTAGAGTTGCGGCGGGGCGCCGCCGAGCTGCATCGCCGGGAAGATCGTGATCTTGATGCGGCCGTTGGATTCGGCCTCGATCTTGCGCACCAGCGGCGTCAGGAACTTCTGGTGGATGTTCGAGGCCGCCGGCAGGAAGTGATGCAGCTTGAGGTTCACTTCCGCGGCCTGCGCATGGCCCTCGCGCAGCAACGCCGGCGCCGCCACGGCGGCGCCGGCATACGCAAACATCTTGCGACGATTGATCGGCACTCATGCCTCCCTAAGACTTTTCTTATGGGAGACAGCCTAAATCAGACTCCTCGCCCCCGATAGGGGGAGAGGAACATGAAGCCCGAGCCGCCTTAGCGGACTTCCGTCATGATCTGCTTCCGGGCGTCGTCGGCCAGGCGCTCGGACTGCTTGCGGATGGTGTGATCCTCCATCGGCTTTCCGGCGGCGGCGAAGTCCTTCATGAGCTTGTGCAGGATGTCGGAATCGCCCGGCTTCTCGAAATCGGCCATCACGACTTCCTTGGCATAGGCCTCGGCATCGTCGCCGGTCTTGCCCAGCAGGCCGGCTGCCCACAGGCCCAAGAGCTTGTTGCGGCGCGCATTGACCTTGAATTTCAGTTCCTGGTCGTGCTCGTACTTGGCCTCGAAGGCCTTCTCGCGATCGTCGAACGTGGTCATCGGCCGCTCCGTTTGGGCATGTCTTGTTGGGCCGCTATATAGCGGTCGCGACACTGTCTTTCCACCCCACGTTCGCAGTGGCAGTGTCACGCCGGCAAAGAGGAAACCCCATCATGTCGCTGGAAAAGCTCAAAGATTGGATCGGCCGGACGCAGTCCATGGAGGATCTCGCCGCCCCCTTCCCGGTCCGCGCCCTGTCCGCGACCTTCGACGAGAAGGGCGATCCCGAGCCGAAGAACGGCGATCCCCTGCCGCCGCTCTGGCACTGGCTCTATTTCCTCGAGATCGCGCCGCAGTCGAAGATCGGGCCCGACGGCCATGCCGAACGCGGCGACTTCCTGCCACCGGTGCCGCTGCCACGCCGCATGTGGGCGGGCAGCCGCTTCTCCTTCGACGGCGAGCCGATCCGGGTCGGAGAGACGATCCGGCGCCTGTCCGAGATCAAGTCGGTCGAACCCAAGACCGGCTCCACAGGATCGATGGTGTTCGTGACCGTGCAGCACACCATCTCAGGCCCCCGCGGCGTCTCCTTCGTCGAGGAGCACGACATCGTCTACCGCGAGGCGGCGAAGCCCGGCGAGACGCCGCGGCCGCCCAAGCCGGCACCGACCGACGCCACCTGGACGCGCTCGATCCTGGCCGACCCGGTGCTGCTGTTCCGCTTCTCCGCCCTCACCTTCAACGGCCATCGCATCCACTACGACCAGCCCTACGTGACCGGCACCGAAGGCTATCCCGGCCTGATCGTGCACGGCCCGCTGATGGGAATGCTGCAGATCGAACTGGCGCGGCGCTCCAACGCGGGTAAGGTGGCCAGGAGTTTCGAATTCCGAGCCCTGTCGCCGGTCTTCGGCGGCGCCACGCTCACGGTCGGGGGCCGCCGCGAACAGGACGGCTCGGTCACAACATGGGTCACCGATTCCAACGGCGGCCTCGCACAACAGGGCAAGGCTACCTTCCGATGACCCACAAGCATCATGCCGGTTGCGGCTGCCTGGCCGCCCTTTCCAGGCGGAACCTGATGGGATTGGGCCTGGGCGCCGCTGCGATCGCCTCTGCCGGCTCCGCGCTGGCCCTCGACGAGGGCTACGAGGCGATGCTGATGAAGTGCATCGACCCGCGCTTCACCACCGACACCTGGAAGTACATGACCTCGCGCGGCTGGCAGAACAACTACAGCCAGTTCAACATCGCCGGCGGCCCGGTCGCCGCGGTGGCGCCGATCTTCCAGGAATGGCGCGCCGCCTGGGAAGCCAATCTCGACATCTCCTGCCAGCTCCACAACGTGAAGCGCCTGATCGGCATGGCGCATCGGGACTGCGGTGCCGCGGCGGTTGCCTACGGCGACCGGCTGAAGACCGACAAGGCCTACGAGACCGAGATGCTCAGCCAGGCTTTGCGCGCCTTCCGCGACCAGGCCCTGAAGCGCCAGCCGCAGCTCATCGTCGAATTGGGAATCATGGACCTCAACGGCACCGTCGAAGCGGTGGCCTAGCTCATCCCGCCAATCTCGTGCCCGAGCAATCCCTTCCCTTCGTGATCGACAAGGACGCGGCACTGGAACACCAGCTCGCCGCCCAGCGCGCGCGGCGGCCGGTCGATCCTCTTCTGTCACTGGTCGTGCCGGTGTTCAACGAGGAGGAGACGGTCGACCTCTTCCTCGCCACCGTGGTGCCGCTGCTGGAGCGCGACGGCGTCCGGTTCGAACTCGTGTTCGTGAACGACGGCTCGCGCGACAATACCTTCGCGCGCCTGTTCCATCGCGGCCGCACCGACCGGCGCATCCGCATCGTCAACCTGTCGCGCAACTTCGGCAAGGAGGCCGCCCTCACCGCCGGCATCGACCATGCGCGCGGCGACATCCTGATCCCGATGGACATCGACCTGCAGGATCCGCCCGAGCTGATCGGCGCCTTCATCGCGCGCTGGCGCGAGGGCTATGACATCGTCTACGGCATCCGCGCGTCACGGCACGCCGATACGCCGGCCAAGCGCGTCTCGGCCGGCTGGTTCTACCGGGTGTTCAATTCCATGTCGCCGGTGCGCATCCCGGCCCATGTCGGCGACTTCCGCCTGGTCGACCGCCGCGCCGTCGAGGTGCTGCGCCAGCTTCCCGAGCGCAACCGCTTCATGAAGGGCCTGTTCGCCTGGGTCGGCTTCAACTCGGTCGGCATCCCCTACGAGCGGCCCGAGCGGGTCGCCGGCACGACCAAGTTCAACTTCTGGCGGCTCTGGAACTTCGCCATCGACGGTGTGGTGAGTTTCTCGACCGCGCCGCTGCGCGCCTGGTTCTATGTCGGGCTCGCGATCGCCACGGTGGCCGTGCTCTACGCCCTGTTCATCGTCACCCGCGTGCTGATCTTCGGTGTCGACACGCCGGGCTACGCCTCGCTGCTGATCGCCATCCTGCTGATGGGCGCCATCCAGCTCCTGTCGCTGGGCATCATCGGCGAATATCTCGGCCGCCTGTTCGTCGAGGTGAAGGGCCGACCGATCTATGTCGTCGAGGGCGTCTATGAGGATGTCGCGCCGAAGCCGCCGGTGACCTGACGCCGCAATGGACCTCAAGGAAGAAGACATCCTGGGCGCCGGCATCGGCAGCCACTGGTACTATCGCTCCAAGGCCGCCGCGCTGCGCCGCGCCGTGGGCTCGCTGGCGCCCAAGCGCCTGCTCGACATCGGCGCGGGCTCGGGCTTCTTCTCGCGCCATCTTCTCGAGGCGACGCCGGCCGAGAGCGCGCTCTGCGTCGACATCGGCTACCCCGCGGACCGCGACGACCGCGTCGCCGGCAAGCCGGTGCGCTACCGCCGCGACACCGGCCCGACCGACTGCGACCTCGTGCTGATGATGGACGTGCTGGAGCATGTCGACGACGATCGCCGGCTGCTGCGGCACTATGCGGAGAAGGTGCCGTCGGGCGCGCACTTCCTCGTGACGGTGCCGGCCTTCGCCTTCCTGTGGAGCGGCCACGACGTCTTCCTGGAGCACAAGCGCCGCTACACTCTGCCCGAGATCGAAACCGCGATGCGCGATGCTGGCCTCGAGATCGTGCGCGGCAGCTACTATTTCGGCTTCGTGTTTCCGTTGGCAGCGGCGGTCCGCCTTTCCGACCGCAACACCACCGAACCGCGCAGCAGCCTGAAGAAGCAAGGCCCCGTCACGAACGCGATCCTCACCACGATCTGCGCCGCCGAACTCCCGCTGTTCCCGTTGAACCGCCTAGCAGGCCTCTCCTGCTTCGTGCTCGCACGGAAGCCCTAATGGAGCGCGCCACTCCAGTGGCGCGCTCCAATGAGATGATAAGATTTAAGGATCCTTCGCTTCGCTCAGGATGACACCTATTTTGAGATCGACGCACTGCGTCTACCTCAACAACAGTGTCATCCTGAGCGAAGCGAAGGATCTTTCCTGCGTCAGCCCGCGGCCACCACATCCTTCGACGCGATCCGTTTCCGCTTGGCGTTGATCTCCCGGAGCGTGACCATCATCTCCTCGGCGACGATGTCGCCGGGGATGCCGTCGCCCTCGGCTTCCAGCTCCTTCATGTCGACCCAGACACCGTAAAGCGGCGCGGTGCGGGAGGTGATGATACCGGCATGGAGGAGCGTCTTGATGAGGACGCGGAAGATGTTGGTGCTGTCCTTCAGGTTGGCGCGGCGGTCCTCGTCGGTGAAGACCTCCTTCATCGCGTCGCGGACCCACTGCCAGTCGAGCCCGTACTTGGCGTAGATGACCTGCTTCTGCTCGGCGTTGATCAGGTTGAACAGCAGCGTCTGGAAGATCTGCGCCGCCCAGTCCTCGACCTTCCTGTGCTCGTCCTCGCTGAGATGGCTGATGGTCCGGGATGCCCAGATGCGGCCGAACCGGTGATGGAAGGCCTCGTCGCTCATCACCAGCTGGACCAGCCGGCGCAGGACCGGGTCGTTGGTCTTGGCGTTCAGGGTCGCGAAGGAGCCCATGGCGATGCCTTCGATCAGCATCTGCATGCCGACGATCTTCTTGTAGACCTCCTGGGTCGTCACCAGATCTGTGAGTACGCTGGAGATCGTCTTGCCGACCGGCAGCGGGGCGCCCCAGCGCTTGCCGATATAGCGCGTGAACCCTGCGACATGTCGCGCTTCCTCGCGCGCCTGGTTGGCGGCGTATTCCTGGGCGCCGGGATCGAGCAGGATGTGGCAGAGGCTGGCCGACAGCGACAGCGCGCCCTGCTCTCCGTGCAGCAGGTTGGAGATCGACCAGTGCATGACATCGTTGCCCAGCCCGATCCTCTGGCCCTCGTCCAGCCGGTCGGCCACCGCGCTTCTCAGCTCGACGACCGTGTCCAGGGGCATGATCGGAGTCCGGGTCATGTCGAAGGGCAGGTCGAAATCGATGTAATTCCGGTCCAGGGGGTCCCAGAAATGGTCGTGGGTGGCCGAAATGATGCCGTCAAAGGCATCTGTCCGACGCCCGTAACGCGGCACGTCCAGCATGGCCGGAAAATCTCCGGGCCCGACCGTGTCATAGGCCTTGTCGTAAGTGATTTGCTGGGCCATGTGAGGCCTCCTGTTACAAGGTCAATATGACGGCACCGTCACCTTTTTCAATGGATTTTTCCCCAGTACCGGGGCATGGCGTTTCCGCCATATTCCGGCCGAACGGCGGGCGATCTGCAGCGCCCGCGCAGGAGTGAGACATGTCCCGCCGTCGCCGCATCTACGAGGGCAAGGCCAAGACCTTGTTCGAGGGGCCCGAGCCCGGGACGATCGTCCAGTACTTCAAGGACGACGCCACCGCGTTCAACAACCAGAAGAAGGGCACGATCACCGGCAAGGGGGTGATCAACAACCGCATCTCCGAGTTCCTGATGATCAAGCTCGGTGAGATCGGTGTGCCGACCCACTTCATCCGTCGCCTGAACATGCGCGAGCAGCTCATCCGCCAGGTCGAGATCATCCCGCTCGAGGTTGTGGTCCGCAACGTCGCGGCCGGCTCCTTCGCCAAGCGCTTCGGCGTCGAGGAAGGCACGCAGCTTCCCCGCTCGATCATGGAGTTCTTCTACAAGAACGACACGCTGGGCGACCCGATGGTCACCGAGGAGCACATCACGGCCTTCGGCTGGGCGACGCCGCAGGACCTCGATGACATCGTGGCCCTCACACTTCGCGTGAACGATTTCCTGTTCGGCCTGTTCCTCGGCTGCGGCATCAAGCTGATCGACTTCAAGATCGAGTTCGGCCGCCTCTACGAGGACGACATGGTCCGGATCGTGCTGGCCGACGAGATCAGCCCCGATTCGTGCCGGCTGTGGGATCTGAGGACCAACGAGAAGATGGACAAGGACCGGTTCCGCCGCGACCTCGGCAAGGTCGAGGAAGCCTACCAGGAAGTGGCGCGGCGCCTCGGCATCCTCATCGACCAGGGACCGGGCGACGTGCGCGGCCCCACCACGCTGCAGTAAAGAGGCGACATGAAAGCCAGAGTCCACGTGACGCTCAAGAACGGCGTGCTCGATCCCCAGGGCAAGGCCATCGGACATTCGCTCAATCGCCTCGGCTTCCCCGAGGTCGGCGACGTCCGCCAGGGCAAGTTCATCGAGCTCGAGCTCACCGAGACCGACCAGGCGAAGGCCAAGGCCCGCCTCGAGGAGATGTGCAAGAAGCTGCTCGCCAACACGGTGATCGAGAACTACTCGATCGAACTGGTGGGCTAGCGATGGAGTCGCGTCTTGGCTGGGGGCGCGCCACTCCAGTGGCGCGATCTTCGCCTGTATCAACAATGACGCGCCACGGAGTGGCGCGCCCCCAGCGGAAGATCATGAAATGAAAGCGGCGGTCCTCGTCTTCCCCGGCTCCAATCGCGAAGGCGATGTGGCCCAGGCGATCGAGCTGGTCACCGGGCGCCGGCCGCAGATGGTGTGGCACGGCGACGGCGACTTCGAGAAGGTCGACCTGATCGTGGTGCCGGGCGGCTTCTCCTACGGCGACTACCTGCGCTGCGGCGCCATGGCCGCGCAGTCGCCGGTGATGGCCGAGGTGAAGAAGCGCGCGGCGCAGGGCGTGCCGGTGCTGGGCATCTGCAACGGCTTCCAGATCGTGACCGAGGCGGGCCTGCTGCCGGGCACCCTGATGCGCAACTCGCACCTCAAGTTCGTCTGCGCCGACGTGCATCTCCGGGTCGAGACCAGCCAGAGCCTCTTCACCAACCGCTACCAGGCGGGCCAGGTGATCAAGGTCCCGGTGGCCCATGCCGAGGGCAACTATTTCGCCGACGCCGACACGATGAAGAAGCTCGAGGATCGCGGCCAGATCGCCTTCCGCTACTGCGGACCCGACGGCTCGATCGTCGACGGGCGCGGCAATCCCAACGGCTCGAGCAGCAACATCGCCGGCGTCTTCAACGACACCAAGACGGTGCTGGGCCTGATGCCCCATCCCGAGAACGCGGTCGAGCCGATGTTCGGCGGCACCGACGGCAAGGCTCTGTTCGAGGGCATGGTCGAGGCGCTTTCGTGAGGAATTTTTCGTGACTGTTGCCCAAGAGAAGAACCCGCCGGTCAAGCTGCCGAACGAACCCGCGATCACCCCGCAGATCGTGGCCGAGCACGGGCTGGCGCCGGATGAATACGAGCGCCTGCTGAAGATCATGGGCCGCGATCCCACGATGGTCGAGCTCGGCATCTTCTCGGCCATGTGGAGCGAGCACTGCTCCTACAAGTCTTCCAAGGTGTGGCTGAAGAAGCTGCCGACCAAGGCGCCCTGGGTCATCCAGGGCCCGGGCGAGAATGCCGGCGTCATCGACATCGGCGACGGCCAGGCCGCCATCTTCAAGATGGAAAGCCACAACCACCCCTCCTACATCGAGCCCTACCAGGGCGCGGCGACGGGCGTGGGCGGCATCATGCGCGACGTCTTCACGATGGGCGCGCGGCCGGTGGCCAACCTCAACGCGCTGCGCTTCGGCGACCCGAAGAACGCCAAGACGCGCCATCTCGTCTCGGGCGTGGTGGCCGGCATCGCGGGCTACGGCAACTGCATGGGCATTCCCACCGTCGGCGGCGAGACCAACTTCCACGCCGCCTACAACGGCAACATCCTGGTCAACGCCATGACCGTTGGCGTCGCGCCGACCGACAAGATCTTCTATGCGGCCGCCACCGGCGTCGGCAATCCGATGGTCTATGTCGGCTCCAAGACCGGCCGCGACGGCATCCACGGCGCCACCATGTCGTCGACCGAGTTCAACGAGGACAGCGAGAGCAAGCGGCCCACGGTGCAGGTCGGCGATCCCTTCGTGGAGAAGCTGCTGCTGGAAGCCTGCCTCGAGCTGATGGCGACCGACGCCATCATCGCCATCCAGGACATGGGTGCGGCCGGCCTCACCTCGTCGTCGTTCGAGATGGCAGCCAAGGGCGGCCTCGGCCTCGTCATGGAACTCGACAAGGTGCCGATGCGCGAGACCGGCATGAACCCCTACGAGCTGATGCTGTCGGAGAGCCAGGAGCGCATGCTCATGGTGCTGAAGCCCGGCCGCGAGGACGAGGCGCGCAAGATCTTCGAGAAGTGGGAACTCGACTTCGCCGTGATCGGCCATCTCACCGACACCGAGCGGATGGTCCTGTCCTGGCACGGCGATGTGGTGGGCAACATCCCGATCCCGCCGCTGGTCACGGAAGCGCCGATGTACGAGCGCCCGTGGACCTTGACGCCACTGCCGGCCGAGCTGGACGCCGCGACGGTGCCGGCGCCGAAGGACTGGAAGGCTTCGCTGCTCACGCTGATGAGCTGCCCCGATCTCGCCAGCAAAGCATGGATCTGGCACCAGTACGACCATCTCATCCTGGGCAACACGGCGATCCGCCCGCAGGGCGGCGACGCCGCGCTGGTGCGCGTGCCCGCCGCGCCGAAGGGCACCGCCAAGAGCGCCGGCCACAAGGGCCTCGCCATGACCTCGGACTGCACGCCGCGCTACGTGCAGGCCCATCCCGAGACCGGCGGCCGCCAGGCCGTGGCCGAGGCGTGGCGCAACATCACCGCGGTCGGCGCCCGGCCGCTCGCCGTCACCGACAACATGAACTTCGGCAACCCGCAGAAGCCCGAGATCATGGGCCAGTTCGCCGGCGCCATCATGGGCATGGCGGAGGCCTGCATCGCGCTCGACTTCCCCGTCGTGTCGGGCAACGTCTCGCTCTACAACGAGACCGAGGGCCGGCCGATTCTGCCGACGCCGACCATCGGCGCGGTAGGCGTGATCGACGACATCGCGGCCTCGGCGGGTTCGCGCCTCACCCAGTCCGGCCTCGCCCTGGTGCTGGTCGGCGAGACGAAAGGCTGGCTCGGCCAGTCGATTTTCTTGCGCGAGCTGCACGGCCGCGAGGAAGGTGCGCCACCGCCGGTCGATCTCGCCGTCGAACGCCGCAACGGCGACTTCGTGCGCGGCCAGATCGCCGGCCGCCGCGTCCATGCCTGCCACGACCTCTCGGACGGCGGCCTGCTGGTGGCGCTGGCCGAGATGTGCCTGTCGGGCAGCGTCGGCGCCTGCATCAAGCTGCCCCCGAGCGACGTTGCCCCCCATGCCTATCTCTACGGCGAGGACCAGGGCCGCTACCTGATCGCCACCGACGATGGCGGCGCCCTCGTCGAGGCCGCGCGGAAGGCCGGCGTTCCGGCCGTGCTGCTGGGCTATTCCAATGGGCCGGACATCGTGGTCGACGGGCTGCTCAGCGTGCCGTTGCAGGAGCTGCGCGACGCCCACGAGGCCTGGCTCCCGGGTTACATGAACAGCGCTACATGAACAGCGCCGCCTGAGGATTTCTCATGCCTATGCAAGCAAACGACATCGTTCGCCTGATCAAGGACGGCATTCCGGATGCCGAAGTCGAGATCCAGGACCTCGCCGGAGACGGCGATCACTACGCTGCCACGGTGATTTCTGCGGCTTTTGCCGGCAAATCGAAGATCCAGCAGCACCAGATGGTCTACGGCGCACTGGGTGGCCGCATGGGCGGCGTCCTGCACGCCCTCAAGCTGACCACCATGGCGCAGCGCCCCTGAACGCCCTATATTCGGGCATACCCCGCGCCCCGGTGGCGCTCCACGGAGATCGATCATGAGCGAACCCCAGGTGTTCGAGCGTATCCGCGACGAGATCGGCAAGAACGACGTTCTGCTGTTCATGAAGGGCACGCCCGTGTTTCCCCAGTGCGGCTTCTCGGCCGCGGTGGTCGACGTGCTGAGCCAGCTCGGCGTGAAGTTCCACGGCGTCAATATCCTCGTCGACCCGGAACTGCGCCAGGGCATCAAGGAATTCAGCCAGTGGCCGACCATCCCCCAGCTCTACGTGAAGGGCGAGTTCGTCGGTGGCTGCGACATCATCCGCGAGATGTTCGAGACCGGCGAGCTCGAGCAGGTCTTCAAGGAAAAGGGCGTGGCGCTGGCCGAGGCTGCGTAAACGTCTTCCACACAGGAATTTTCGAAACGGGGGTGCGCAAGTGCCCCCGTTTTTCATTGGAGCGCGCCAATGACTACTCGGCGGGTGCCAGCTTCGATCTTGGCGTGCGGCTCCGCTGCACCGCCCGCCTCGCCCGAAGCTTGCGATACCAGATCACCACGCCGGTCACCGAGAGCGCGGCGACGACAAGTCCCATTACCGAGATCAGGATGCGGCCCGGCGTACCAAGTATGCGGCCGGAATGCAGGGGGAACTGCGCCTGGATGAAAATGTCCGCGACAGTGCCCTTCCACGGAATACGTTCAAAGATGATCGTGCCGTCACCGCCGTCGACAAAGATCACGCGAGGTCCAACCCCGGCCGCGCCATGAGCGTCGCCCTTGAAGAAGCGGATGCCGTAAAACCCCTGGCGGCGGGCGTAGAAGATATGCCCTATCGGAAGGTTCCAGCCCTGCTTATCGGCCTCGGCACGGCCGGCGGCGATCGCTTGCTCATAGCTGATTCGCGGCTCGATCGGATGGTGGCGGTCGCTCAGCGGACGCGAATTGAAGGGAGTCGGCGTGACCGTCGAAACCATCTGCATCAAAGGCAAGAACAGCTCGCGCGTCAGATTGAGCGAGAAGGCCGTGAAAGCCACGATGAACAGCAGCATCCACGTCCAGAGCGCAAACGCGCGATGGATGTCGAAATTGATCCGGTAGGCGCTCCCGCTTGTCTTGATCATCCAAGCCGGCTTCCAGCGCGACCACCAGCCACGGCGCAGCACTCGCTCGACATCGGCGGGGCGGCCCGGATTGGGGCCGCGGCGGAGCGGCGTCGTGAGATAGAGGCCAATGAAGCAGTCGATGGTCCAAAGGACGGCAATACCGCCCATCAGCCACACGCCCCACCGATTGATGCCCCAGAACTCCGGGATGTGGAGACTGTAATGAAACTGGTAAAGGAAGGAGACAAACGTCTCGCGAGACAGCGGAAATGCCTGTCCGTACTTGCGACGTCCCAGCTCTTCTCCCGTCGCCGGATCGAGAAAGATCTGATTGTATTCCGTTTCGTACAGCCGGTTCGTCGAGGGATCGACACGCGGCAGGACGGCGATCGCCAGCGATTCGCCTGGTTCGACCACCATCGGGAAGGCGACAGCCTGCACGCGCGGATCGGCCGCCTCGACCTTCTTGGCAAGGTCGAGGACCGGCAGGGCGGGGCCGGTCGACTTCGCCTCCATGAGGTGAGGATTGAGCAGGTCGTCCAGCTCATGGTCCCACGAGATCACCGCTCCGGTCAGGCCCGAGACGAATAGGAACCCCGCGATCACGAGGCCGACCCAGCGGTGCAGGATGGTGAAGACAAGCCTCATGGGGACGACCTTGAGGTTCGGAGTTGCGTCAGAAGTCGGCGGTCAGCGACAGCATGAAGGTCCGCGGCTGGCCTTGGGTCAGATACCCGCTCGTGGCGATCCAATAATTGTTGTCACCGACGTTCAGGACTTGGCCGCGCAGCGCGATCGGCTTGCCGTCGGCGCGCTCGAACACGTACTTCGCCTGCAGGTCGAAGCGGGTCCAGGCCGGTGTCCCGAAGTTGTTGGCAGGGTCGATGTAGGAGTTGCCGGTGTAGATCATGCGCCCACCGGCCGTCAGGCCTTTCACCCAGGGAGTATCCCAGTCGACGCCCAGATTGGCCTGAAAGGCGGGAGCGGCAGGCGCATACTTGCCGTTGTTCGTGCCGTTCAGCGTACTGGTCAGCTTCGCGTCGAGAATGGTGAAGCCGCCGATTGGCCTCAGGCCCTTGATGGGCTCGCCGAACATGGTGAACTCGATGCCCTGGTTGCGCTGTTGGCCATCGACCACGAGCATGTTCAAGACCGGATTCACGAAGGCGCTGGGCTTGGTGATCTGGAAGGCTGACAAGGTCGCGCCGAAATTACCCAAGTCGAGCTTGGCGCCGACCTCGAACTGCGTCGACACGAACGGCGCGAAGGTCTGGCCGGCGTTCAGCGTACCAGCCGCCGCGATCGGCCCACGCTCCAGTGCCTGGATGTAGTTGCCGTAGAGGGCAAACTCTTTCCACGGCCGGACGACCAAGCTGAGCGATGGCGTCACGGCGCTCTGGCTGTAGCCGGCGGTCGGCAAGTAGGTCGTGGCATTCCAGTTGGACGTCTGCACACTCTGCACGCGCACACCGCCGATCAACTGTACGCGCTCGTCCCAGGCCGACATCGCATCGATCAGGCTGATGCTGCCGAGCACGTTCTTCGAAGTCAGCGGCGCACCATTCGGGATGTTCGTCAGATTTGCCGCCGGTGCATCGATCGGCGAGTAGATGTTCGAACGGACCAGGCTGAGTGGCCGGGATATGCCGCCGCTCGAGAGCGAGAGCCACGAGCCGCTGACTACCGCCTCGTGCTTGAGGAAGCCCGTCTCGAAGCGGCCCCGCAATCCCGCTTCCGTCGAGATCGACTCGCTGAACTGGAACCACCGGCTCGGGGTCGACGACGTCGCGCCCTGCGTGTTGTTGATCATGGGAAAGTCGAGGACATACGAGCCGTTGGTCCTCTTCCCACCGACCTTCACATAGGCCGTGAGATTCGAAACGATGTCATGCTCGAAGCGCAAGTCGCCGTAGGCATCGTTGGTCGCGTAGAAGCCCCAAGGCTGGTAGTAGTTCAGAGTGGCCTTAGGGGCCGCCGGCACCGTGAGGCCTGCAGCCACTGAAGTGCCGCCCTGGGCGCCGATGATGTTGCGGTTCTGGTAACCGAAGTCCGCATCGAGCCGCGTGTTTTCGCTCCGGAAATCGACGCCTACGGTAACGCCCAGCAGCGAGTCCGACTGATTGTCCACCGGCGTCTGTCCGCCGGAATAGCCGGCATTGACGCGCAAGCCGATCGCATTGTCCGGGCCGAAGCGGCGGCCGAAATCGAACTGGCCGCCGAACTGGCTCGCCGAGGAATAGCGCGCCGTCGCCTGCGTGATCGGCGCATCGGTCGCGCGCTTCGGCACCAGGTTGATCGTGCCGCCGATCGCGCCTGAAGGCGCCATGCCGGAGAGCAATGCGCTGGGACCACGGAAGATTTCGACGCGCTCGATGCCCAGCAGGTTGATCGAGTTCTGCGGGTTGACGCCGTACAGCCCGTTGAACGCCATGTCGGGCGGTCCGAGGTAAAAGCCGCGGATCATGAAGGCGTCGCTGTAGGAGCCTTGTCCATAAAGCGCGCGGATCGTCGGGTCGTCAGCAACCGCGTCGATCAGCGTCATTGCCTGATTGTCCTTGAGATACTGCTGCGTGTAGCTCGTCGTGCTGAACGGGGTGTTCATGTAGTCCCGGTTACCGAGGACGCCTACACGCCCACCAGTGGCAACCTCGCCGCCGGCAAAAGGTGGCGGCAGGCTGCCGATCTCGGCCTGTGCAGGAACCGTATTCCCCTGGACTTGCACGGGATCGAGTTGCAGGGCGCCCGAGGCGCCGGGTGCCGCTCCAACGACGCTGACCGCGTTCGGCGAGGTGAAGCGATAGGTGACTCCCGTGCCCGCCAGAAGCTGCTGCAGCGCGCTCTGGGCGCTCATCGTGCCGGAGACGCCACCGCTCGACTTGCCCGCGACGGCGGCAGCATCGACC
Organism: Reyranella sp. GW821-FHT14A01; assembly: GCF_058803965.1. NCBI lineage: Bacteria > Pseudomonadati > Pseudomonadota > Alphaproteobacteria > Hyphomicrobiales > Reyranellaceae > Reyranella > Reyranella sp. GW821-FHT14A01. Next base: position 6,919 of record NZ_JBXAPM010000014.1, on the reverse strand, counting down.
GCGACCTGAAGGCCGGACTGGCGACCGAACTGCGTCAGCGCCTGCGCCAGCGGCTGGGCGGGAATATTAAAGGTGACGGGCGCGGCGCCGGCCTGGGCCTGCTGCTGATCGTCCGCCACCGTCTGGGCGAGCGCATCCTGCGCCTGGGCGGGAACGAATGCGACGCTGCCCATCAGCGCCGTCAACAGAACGACCTTGCCGAATACCTTACGCTTCGACTGACTCACTCTTCGACACTCCCCCGGCTCCGTGCCGGCGGGTACACGGAGGACCACGAGGCGGGCGATGCACCCGCCTCTATCTGTCACGACAAAGCGGGGCCCAGCCGATTAAGGCAAAAGTGCAAAAAAGTTTGCGCAGGCGAGGCGTCTATTTAGCGGAGACGAGTATCAAGTACGGCGTGACCGAGCGGATCCGGCCGTTCTGGGTATCGACCGCCGCCGAGAGCGCCTCGGCAGGCCGCCGCAGATTGAACACACCGTTGACCCGACGGTCCGCCATCGCCGAATCCTGGAAGACGATCATGCCGCTCTGATAACGGCCGAGTTCGTCGGCCACCGCGCGCAGCGGCATGTTGTGCACGACGAGGCGGCCGTCGCGCCACGAGGCGACGTCTTCGGGCAGGACTTCGCTGCGAACGTCGTGCCGTGTCGCGCGGTCGATCGTCAGCCGCTCGCCGCGTGTCAGTGTCGCGGGCTGTGCTCCCGCTGAACTCGCCACGCGCACGACCCCGGACTGCACCGATACCGAGACCTCTCGCGGATTGGTCTGCACGGCGAAGGCGGTGCCGACCACCGTCACGGCGACATCGCCCGCGCGCACGACGAACGGCCGTTCGGTCGAGGGCACGACCTCGAAGAAGGCGTTGCCTTCGAGCAGCACGATCTCGCGCTGGCCGGTCGTGAAATTGACGGAGACGGCGCTTTGCGCGTCGAGCATCGCGAGGCTGCCATCCTCCAGCCGAATCGTACGCGTCTCAGCCGTGCCGGTGAGATGATCGGCGTCGAGATGCAGGCGCAGCGCGGGATAAGAGAAGACGGCGGCGCAGGCGATCAGGGCCACGGCCGCCAGCGCCAGTGACCGGCGCAGCAGGTTCGGGCGCGTCGATGGGGCCGCGGCGATGGCCGGCAGCGAGGGCAAGGCCTCCGTCTCCAGCCGATCGGCCGGAGTTGCCAGAGCATCGAGCCGCGCCCAGACGCGCTTCATCTCGTCGAACGCGGCCTCATTCGCCGGACGGCCGAGCCACGTCTCGAATTCCGTCCGGACCGAGCGGTCATCCGGATGGGCTTCCAGCCGCAGCAGCCAGTCCATGGCCTGCTCTCGGGGCGTCTGCTCTGGGGTTTCCACTCGGCTCAAGGCTGTCCTGGGTTCACGCGGCGGGTTCGCAAGACGCGTTCCCCCTTAGATAGATCAAGGACGCGCTGCCGGTTTAAGGCGATCAAGAAATTTATTTCGACGAGCGCTCGTCGCCCAGGAGACGCCGCGCCGCGTGCAGGCCCGCTTCCTTCACGAGCTGGTGGGCGCGGGGTACCGAGATGTCGAGCCTCGCGGCGATCTCGTGCAGCGGCTTGCCCTCGATCTTGTAGAGGCGGAAGGCGACCTGTGTGCGTTCGGGCAGCTCGGCAATGGCGTCGGCCATGACCCTGAGTTCGTCCTTGTAATAGAGGACCTGCTCGGCCGAGGGCGCGTCATGGACGACGTTCTCGATCTCGGGCACCGGCACGACGACCTTGCTCTGCATGGCCGCGCGCCGGACGAGGTTCAACGCCAGGTTCCGGACGATCGTATAGAGGTAGTTCAGCGGCTGGCCGATCTCGCCGCCCTGCTGGAGCCGGTCGGAGAATTTGAGCCACGCCTCCTGGACGATGTCTTCGGCGCTCGCCCGGTCGCGCACGATCCGCGCCGCGTAGTTCAGCAGCTCGTCGCGATTTTCCCGATAGAGGGCGAGCGTTTCCGCCGGCTGCACCAGATACCTTTGCGATGAGAATGGTTCGCAGTCTGATATCGGAGACGGGACGCGAGATCAACAGAGCTCGCTCCGCGCCTTCGCCTCGACGACATCGGCGAGGCGCACAAACGAAATAAACGCAATAAACGAAACAAACGAAACGGAAGGCGCCCCCCGGCTTTACCTCCGCTCGAACCCAGGGCCACACGGCGCCGGGGTTCATTTTCACCAGCGTCTCGGCGAGCTGCGAGCCCATCCGCTATCGACATTGCAGTCTTCGAAGGAGGAGTGACATCGAACGTCTATAGTATTGGGGTATTGCGTGCAGATATCAGCGGTGCAGTCGGAGGCGCGAGTTATGTCGAACGGGACTTTCACGGACTTTCTGGACGCTCTGCGGGCGTTCGAATCGGGTGTCGACTACGATCGCTACCTCTCGGGGCAGATCACCGAATGGCAGATCCGCGGCTGGGTGGGCGATGCCAACTGGAACGCCTATCAGGCCGGCCAGCTCTCCTGGCATGACATGCAGTACACCTCCGTGAATGCGCTGGGCTTCGTTGGCTACCAGTTCGGCGAGGCGCTGCTCAACGATCTCGGCTACTACCAGGGCAACACCGGCAACCTGTGGACCGGCCATTTCACCGGCAAGAACGGCGTCGACAGCTTCGCCACGCTCAAGACCGACATCCAGGAAGCCATCATCCTCGATGCCTTCGGCTACAACCTCAACGTCATCGAGAGCGGGCTCGAGGCCAAAGGCACCAGCCTCGACGCGCTGATCGGGACCCAGCGCACCTATGTGGACACCAACGGCCAGAGCATCACCGTCACGCTCAGCCTCACCGGCATCCTTGCCGCCGCCCATCTGCGCGGGGCCTGGGGCACGCTGGACCTTCTCAACAACGGCAGCGCCTCGGCCGACGAATACGGCACCTCCATCCTCAAATACATCCAGCAGTTCGGCGCCTATGACACGCCGAGCTATTCGGCCCTCATCGCCGCCCAGCAAGCCGGCAAGACTCTCGCCATGGCCGAGGAACTCTGGAACGACGACTTCAACAATGACGGCACCGTTTCCGACTTCTCGGGCTGGGACGGCACCCAGGCGGACGGCGGCTCCACCGGCGGAGATACAGGGGACGACGGCCAGACGGAGGGCGACGGCGCGGCGACCGTGACCACCATCAACTGGATGTGGGGCACCAATACGGTCCTCGGCTTCGATCCCGAGCTGGACGTGCTCGATTTCGGCTGGTTCCAGAAGGACAATTTCTCCATCGCCGAGGTGGGCGGCTCGGTGATCATCACCATCGCCGGCAACAACCAGACCTACAAGCTCGACGGCGTGACGCTCGCCGAACTGAGCATGGACAATATCCGCGCGAAGGACGCGGACGCGATCCAGGAATGGGTCGAGGCCTTCGACTCGACAGAGCCGGCGATGCCCAGCCTGTCCATCGCCGACGCGTCGGTGCAGGAGGGCAACGCCGGCACCAAGCTCATGACCTTCACCGTGACCCTGTCCGCGGCGGCAACCGGCCCGGTCACGGTCGCCTATTCCACGGCTGACGGCACCGCCGCGGCCGGCAGCGACTATGTCGCCGCGAGCGGCACCCTCACCTTCGCCGCGGGGGAAACCTCGAAGACCATCCAGGTGACGGTCAACGGCGAAACGGCGGTGGAGGGCAATGAGGCCTTCACCGTCCGCCTGGCCAATGCCGCCGGCGCGACCATCGCCGACGGCTCGGCGACCGGCACCCTCACCAACGACGATGCGGGCCCCACATTGCCCGCGCTCTCGGTGGGCGACGTTTCCATGCGCGAGGGCAATTCGGGCACCGCCGAGCTGATGTTCATCGTCACGCTCGACAAGGCGGCGACCGGCCCCGTGACCGTGAAATACGGCACCGCCAACGGCACGGCAGCCGCGGGCTCCGACTATGCCGCCCTCTCCGGAACGCTGACCTTCGCGGCCGGCGAAACCTCGAAGCACGTGCATGTGGTGGTCAACGGCGATACCGCGGTGGAGGCGAACGAAACCTTTTCTTTCAACCTCTCCGACGCCACCGGCGCAACCATCGCCGATGGCACGGCGATCGGGCAGATCACCGACGACGACACGGTCGTGGATCCGGGCAACGGCCCCGGCAAGGTCTATCTCGTCAATTCCGTGAGCGGCGCCGATATCGTCGGCTTCAATCCGGCAGTCGACAAGATCGACCTCGGCAACGCCAACATCCATTCCTTCATCGTCATCGACACGCCCCAGGGCTTCGGCTTCAGGAGCCCCTGGAACAGCGAGACGGTGATCGTGCAGGGCGTTCGCCTCGCCGACCTCTCGGTGGAAAATTTCACGTTGATCGACAACAACCATTTGCGAGAGGCGCTGAGCGGCGCGCTCGCCTGGGAGAACGGACCGGTGCTCGCCGCCGACACCGTCTACATGCGCTCCCATGAAGTCGGTCAGGTGGACCGGGTCGCCTTCGATCCCGCGACCGACGTGGTGAACTTCAAATTCTACGGCAGCCGCGAAAACCTCACGATGAGCGACAGCCCCGAAGGCGCAGTCATCGAGGATCTCAGCACGGGCCAGAAGCTCATCCTGCTCGGCGTCACCCGGGCCGATCTCTCCTCGGCCAATTTCGAGTTCACCTTCACCCAGGTCCGCGAGGACGATCTGTCCGGCAAGATCGGCATGGGGCAGGCCTCGAACGGCCAGATCGTCGACTTCAACCTGCCCATTGCCGGTGGCGGCACGGTGGCGGGGGCGTCCGGGGCGACCGACGGCGTCACCGGGAACGATGGCGATGTACTTCCCACCCTCTCCATCGCGGATCTCTCGGTGGTGGAAGGCAATGGCGACCATGCCCATTTCATGTTCGTGGTGACGCTCGACAAGGTCGCCGACGGCCCGGTGACGGTGGCCTATTCCACCGCCAATGGCACGGCCAAGGCCGGCAAGGACTATGTCGCCTCCAGCGGCACCGTCACCTTCGCCGCCGGTGAGACCTCGAAGATGGTCCATGTCGACATCAAGGCCGACGCGCTTGCCGAGAAAGACGAGACCTTCACGGTCAACCTGTCCAATCCCGCCGGCGCCACGATTGCCGACGGCACCGCCACCGGCACCATCGTCGACGACGATCGCGCCCCTTCCCTCTCCATCGCCGACCTCTCGGTGGTGGAAGGCAATGGCGACCATGCCCATTTCATGTTTGTGGTGACGCTCGACAGGGCCGCCACGGAGGCCGTGACGGTGGCCTATTCCACCGCCAATGGCACGGCCAAGGCCGGCAAGGACTATGTCGCGTCCAGCGGCACTATCACCTTCGCTGCCGGCGAGACCTCCAAGATGGTCCATGTCGACATCAAGGGTGACGCGCTTGTCGAGGGCAACGAGACCTTCAAGGTCAAGCTCTCCGACGCCGTCGGCGCCACGATCGCCGACGCCACCGCCGTCGGCACCATCATCGACGACGACAGCGCCCCGGTCCCGCCGGCCCTCTCGATCGCCGACCTCTCCGTCACCGAGGGCAATGGCGACCATGCGCACTTCATGTTCACCGTGACGCTCGACAAGGCCGCCACGGGGCCCGTGACGGTGGCCTATTCCACCGCAGACGGTACGGCGACCGCCGGCTCGGATTATGTGGCCGGCAACGGCACCCTCACCTTCGCGGCGGGCGAAACCTCGAAGACGGTGCATGTGGATATCAAGGGTGACACCGTGTTCGAGGAGAACGAGACCTTCACGGTCACGCTCTCCGACGCCAGCGGCGCCACCCTTGCCGATGCGACCGCCACCGGCACCATCGTCAATGACGATCGCGAGCCGGACCAGGGCCATGTGGGCAATGGCAAGGCCGATACATTCGCGATCACCTGGGCCTGGGGCGCCAACAAGGCGATCGATTTCGACACCGCCCTCGACACGCTCGACTTCAGCTGGATGGCGAAGGACAGTTTCTCCATCGCCGAGGTGAACGGCTCGACCGTCATCACCATCGAGGGCAACAACCAGACCTACAAGCTGACCGACGTCTCGCTGGCGGAACTCTCCCTGACCAACATCGCCGCCAAGGATGCCAGCGCCATCGCGGAATGGACCGCGGCCCTGGACGCCGCGCATGCGGCGCACCAATACGACTTGATGATCTGAGGCCGAGCCTGCTTCCCCATTCAGATGGGGAAGTGCCCCGTCACACGGGGCGATGGGGTCATGGGCCGAGCAAAGCCATGACCCCTCCGACGGCGTAAGATGCCGCCACCTCCCCATCGTGTACGGACCGGAGACATAGTGAACGGATGTTCGGAGACATGGTGAACACTCCCAGGGAGTGTACCCATGAGGTTTCCGATGCCGTTCCAGGACCGGGAGAAGAGCCGGGAAGAGCTGTGCCGCCTTGCCTTGGCGGAGGGATCGAACCGGCGTGAGCTATGCCGTCGGTTCAACATCCAGCCGCGGATTCTGTACAAGTGGCTGGAGAGATACCGAACGCTCGGGGTGGAAGGACTGGCCGATCGGCCGCGCCGTCCGCAGCACTCGCCGTCGCGGACGGACGGCACGCTGGAAGCGGCAGTGCTGGCGGTCCGTCGGGCCAATCCGGTGTGGGGTGGCCGCAAGATCGCGGCCAGTCTACGGCGGCAGGGCGTGACGCCGCCGGCACCGTCGACGATCACCGAGATCCTGCACCGGCATGGCGAGCCGATGGTGGCGGCGGGGCGCAAGGTGTGGAAGCGCTTCGAGCATGCCGAGCCCAACGCGATGTGGCAGATGGACTTCAAGGGCGACGTGCCGTTCGGCGGTGGCCAGCTGCATCCGCTGACGGTGGTGGACGACCATTCGCGCTACGCCGTGATCCTGCAGGCGGCCGACAACCAGCGCCGTGCGACGGTGCAAAGTGCCGTGCAGGCGGCGTTCGAGCGCTATGGCCTGCCCGAGGTGATCCTGACCGACAACGGCCCGCC
>NZ_JBXAPM010000013.1:0-222182 GCF_058803965.1 Reyranella sp. GW821-FHT14A01 | reverse complement strand
ATGCTTCGCACCCCACGAATGCGCCGCCTACATCAAAAACGCCGGCTACGCTTCGATATGAGACGGAAAGACTCTAGGGCATGTGCATGCCCGGCACATCGAAACCGATCCGAGTTTTGTCGCGGTACTTGCGGAGGATCGCCGGCAACGATGCTTACGGCGCCAGTACGCCGAGTGAACTCCTCAGGGATTCGCTGAGGATGTGCAGCACACCGGTGAAGGGGCTGGCGAGTTCCTCGATAAGGAAGATCGCACCGGCGGCCGAGAGGGCGATGATCAAGAGTGCGCAGGCGCTCGTGGCATTGACACGAGAGAGCAGGGTGAAACTGGCGAGAAGGCGCTCAACCATATTTCTGCGTCATCGGACGTGGCCCGCACGCCTGGCGGGTACTGACCGCGCTGACGATCGCGCTGGTCCTGTGCATTTTCGCATTCCCCTTCTGCCCGGCCGTGGGCGGTTACGCCTATTTCGGCATCGGCATGGAAAGCGTGCCCAATGTCCCCAACCTTTCCGCCTGGCGCTATCCTGCGGTGCCTGCGCTGCACATGGCGTTCAGATCAATATCGAAAAGGATATGAGACCCTTAAACTAATGATATTTGATTGATGTCCCCACATTGGCAAAGGTCAACGTCCACGCTCTCGCGGTTGCACGAAGCCCGTGCCTGGGATGGAGGACGAAGTGCCTGATCAGAATATTGCAGATGGTGCGGGTATCGCGCCCGAGCGCATCCAGGTCAGCCTGGTCGATATCGAGCGTGTCGGTCCCGGCACCCTGAACGGCCGCTACATGCGCCGCTTCTGGCATCCGGTCTTCCATGCCGCCGATCTCGAGGTCGGCCATGTGAAGCCGATCCGTATCCTGGGCGAGGACTTCGTCGTCTATCGCGGCGAGAGCGGCAAGCCGCAGGTCACGGGGCCGCGTTGCCCCCATCGCAACATGTCGCTGGTCCCGAGCTGGATCGAGGGCGACACGATCCGCTGCTTCTATCACGGCTGGCGCTTCGACCCGACCGGCCAGTGTGTCGAGCAGCCGGCCGAGAAGAACGCCTTCTGCGACAAGATCAAGATCCCGTCCTATCCGACGCGCGAGTATCTCGGCCTGATCTTCGCCTATTTCGGCGAGGGCGAGGCGCCCGAGTTCCCGCGCTATCCCGCCTTCGAGGGCGAGGATGTGGTGACGCACACCGACAGCTACACGCGCGCCTGCGGCTTCTTCAATAACATGGAGAATGCCGGCGACTTGAGCCACATCGCCTTCGCTCACCGCGATGCCGCCGTGTCGTGGGACGAGATGACGGATGGACCCAAGCTGTCGCCGGTCGAGTCGGACTGGGGTGTCGAAGCCCATGCGGTCCGCCCGAGCGGCCGGCGCAACATCCACCAGATCGGCTTCCCCAACCAGTATCACATCCGCGGCGTGCCCGACGACCCCGAGGTGGCGTTCCGCGAGATCATCGCCTGGTGGGTGCCGCACGATGACGATCGCCACACCCAGTTCACCGTGGTGCGCAAGGAGAAGTCGCAGCCCGGCCTCGCCGCCTATCATGAGCGCCGTCTCGCCGCGCTGAAGCGGCAGGACCTCGATCGCGAGCAGCTGGCGCGCGACATCCTGGCCGGCCGCAAGCGCCTGCAGGACGTCGATCCGAGCCGCGTCCACATGATCTTCCTGCAGGACGATATCGCGCAGATGGGCGTCGGCCCGATCGCGACGCGACCGACCGATCACCTGGGCCGCGGCGACGCCGCCGTGATCCTCTATCGCCGCATCTGGCTGCGGGAGCTGGCCAAGTTCGCCAATGGCGAACCCATCAAGCAGTGGAAGTACGACCCGGCGAAGATCCAGGTACGGTCGGACTATCGCTAAACCGCGAAAGAGAAGCAGAGTATCTTGGCATCGGCATCGCTCGTCATGTCGAGCGACGCCCCCGTTGCGTCCTCGAACGCCAGCATCTCCCCGGCCTTCAACGAGGCGACGGGGAGATCGAGAGCGGAGGCAAGGCGTGTCGAGCCTTCGAGCGCATACAGCAACACCGCCTCGCTTCCCAACTGATGAGGCTCTGCCGAGACGCCGGGCATCAGCAAGGTATGCGAATAGATCACCGAATCGTCCGTCATGACGTTGAGGACGCTCGCCGCTTCGCCCGACAGATGGCAATGGGTCTTCCATCCTCCGTTGAAGTCGAACGGCTCGAAGCGGGAGACGGTGTGGGCCGGCACCTGGCCGAAGAAATCCAGTGTGAAGGCGCCTCCGGACAGCAGGGTGATGGTCCGCTTGAAGCCCGCATAGGTTGAAAAAGGAGACGATTCCAGAATGCGGGTCGTCGACATGCGCCAGAGCAGGCGATCCTGCCTGTCGGGCTGGGTACGCAGGATCAGTTCGCGGCTCGAGCCGCCGCCATTGCCCCAGGGAATCTCGCGACCGTCCTGTGTCCCTGCGAAAGTGACGGTGGGCTCGCGCTTTGATGAACCATGATTCATGTGACTGAGATGCGTCACGCGGAGCGGCGACGCAAGCGCCTTCCGTGTCTTCATTGCATAAGCAATTCGATATCACGCATGTCGCAACAACATATTTGACGCAAAGCTCGCGCGGACGGCGAAATACACGTGTCGCACCCCGAAGGGAGAAGCCACCGTGTCCTCAGCCGTTGTTCGCACTCTCGCCGACGCCAGGATGACGGAAAAGTCCGGTGTCTCTTTCAGGGACGTCGGCAAGACCGGTCCCGGCACGATCTCCGGAAGATACCTGCGACAGTTCTGGCAGCCCGTTTGCCACTCCGTCGAGATCGCTGCCAAGCGCACCCTGCCGATCCGGATCATGGGCGAGGATTTCACGGTCTATCGCAGCGAAAGCGGCGTGCCCCAGGTGATCGAGGCGCGCTGCCCCCATCGCGGCATGCCGCTGCATGCGGGCTGGGTCGAGGGCGACGAGATCCGCTGCTTCTATCACGGCTGGAAGTTCAACGCCGAGGGCGCCTGCACGCAGCAGCCGGCGGAGCGGCCGGACTTCTGCAGCAAGATCAGGATCAAGAGCTATCCGACGCGCGAGTATCTCGGCCTGATCTTCGCCTTCCTCGGCGAGGGCGAGCCGCCGGCCTTCGATCGCTATCCGGCCTTCGAGGCCGACGACGTGCTGGTGATGCACGACACCTACATGCGGGCCTGCAACTTCTTCAACAATCTCGAGAATGTCGGCGATCTCAGCCATGTCGCCTTCGCCCACGGCGACGCATCGGTCGCCTGGGACGAGACGACGGACGGGCCGGTCATCAGTGCCTTCGAATCCTGCTGGGGCGTGACGATCCGCGCCGTCCGCCCGAGCGGCCGCGAAGTCACCGGCCAGTTCGGCATGCCCAACATCTTCCACGGCCGCGGCGTGCCGGACGATCCCGAAGTGCCCTATCGCGAGTTCATCGCCTGGTGGGTGCCGGTCGAGGACGACCGCCACATCCAGTTCACGGTGGTGATCCAGCCGAAGAATTCCGAGGTCACGCCGCGCTACATGCAGCGCCGCGAGGAGCGCGCCCAGAAGCGCGATCTCGATCCGACCCGCGAGACGGTCGCGCGCGAGCTGCTGGCCGGCACGCGGCGCATGGAGGAGATCGATCCCCAGCGGGTCAACATGATCTTCCTGCAGGACGATTTCGCGCAGATGGGCGTCGGTTCGATCGAGGAACGTGGCAAGGAACATCTCGGCCGCGGCGATGCCGTGTTGATCCTGCAGCGTCGCCTCTGGGTACGCGAGCTGGCGAAGTTCGCCGAGGGCAAGAAGCTGACCGACTGGCGCTACGACGCCGGCCAGTTGCCCATCAAGAGCGAATTCCTCTGAGATGCCCATGGATGGCGCGCCCCCTCTCTCGACCGGCCTGCCGGCGAGCGAAGCGCGCGTCCCCCGCCACGATGCGGTGATCGTGGGGGCCGGCCAGGCCGGCCTCTCCGTCGCCTGGGCGCTTCGCCGCGAAGGCACGACCAACGTCGCCGTCCTCGACGCCCGGCCGCGCGGCAAGGAAGGGCCGTGGAACACTTATGCCCGCATGCCGTCGCTGCGGACGCCCAAGGGGCCGACCGGCGCCGATTGCGGCGTGCCGACCCTGACGGTGCGCGCCTGGCACGACGCGGTGCTGGACCGCGCGACCTGGGAACGCATGACCCTGATGCCGACCGCGCACTGGATGGCCTATCTCGACTGGGTGCGCGAGCAGACCGGGATCGAGGTCGCCAACGAGACGCGGCTGCTCGAAGTCGCGAACGGTCCCGAGGGCTTCATCCGCCTCGTCTGCCGGAAAGCCGGTGCCGCGGCACCGCACACGCTGCTGACGCGCAAGCTGGTGCTGGCGACGGGCCTCGAAGGCGCCGGCGGCGCGGCGATGCCCGACTTCGTCGCGGGGCTGGGGCGCGAGAACATCGCCCATTCCTCCGACATGATCGATTTCGATGCGCTGCGCGGCCGCACGGTCGGCGTGATCGGCGCCGGGGCCTCGGCGTTCGACAATGCCGCGACGGCGGCGGAAGCGGGCGCCGCAATCGTCCATCATTTCGTGCGACGGAGCGAACTGCCGACCGTCAATGTCGTGCGCTGGATGGATTTCGCGGCCTTCGGGCGCAACTTCCATCACCTGCCCGATGCCCGCCGGCGTGCCTATGTCCGGCAGTTCCTCGGCACCGCCATGCCGCCGCCGCCGGAGACGCTCCAGCGCACGCGGCGTCTCGCCAATCACAGCCTCCATCTCGGCGCCTCGATCGATGGGCTGCAGCGCAAGGGCGAGGGCCTCCTGCTGCAGACGCCGGTCGGCGCGTTCGATCTCGATTTCCTGATCCTGGGCACCGGCTTCGCCTTCGACCTTGCGCCCGTCCCGGAACTCGCCGGCGTGCTGCCGCTGATCTGGCACTGGGGCGATCGGGCGCCCGCGCCGCAAGGCGGTGACGCGCTCGACCACCGCATCGACCGCTATCCCTATCTCGGGGCCCAGTTCCAGCTCCAGGCCGTCGACCGCCGCGCGGCGGCGTGGGTGGAGAACATCCATCTGGTCAACAGCATGGCCGTCGCCTCGATGGGGCCGATCAGCTCGGGCGGCATCAACGGCCTCAAGTTCATGGTCTCCCGCCTCGCGCGCGGCATCCTGCGCGATCTCGAGGTCGTGCAGGCGCGAGACGAGACGGCACGGGCCGCCGTCTCGTGAGGGACGTCGACGCCATCACCGCCCGACTGGCCCGCGACCTGGCCGACTATCTCTATCCGTTGCGCGACTGGATGATCGATGCCGGCGACCGCGACGCCGATGTCGCGATCCTGGGCAACGGCAGGCGCGCGATCCTTCTTTCCTATGCGCTGAGGCGCGAGCGGATCACGCGGCAGATCCTGCTGGCCGATCCAGTCGCCGACGCCGTCGAGATGTACGGCGCTTTGGCCGAGCCGCGCGTCGGCCTGCCCAACCTCGATCTGGCGGGCGGCGAGTTCTGGCATCCCGACCTCACCTTCCGCGCCTGGCTGTCGGGCTGGGACGACCGCAAATCCGAGATCCCGACCGGCGCCGCCCTTCGCATGGAATGGCTGGCCTATCTCCGATGGCTCGCCCGGCTGCTCGACGTGCCGCAGCCCGAAGCAGTGCCGCTCGCCGCCATCGAGATCGGCACCGACAGCGTGCGTCTCGTGCAGACCGACGACACGGTGCGGCATGTCCGCCGGCTGGTCCTCGCGGGACCCGCGGCGGACGACGAGATGGAGACTGCGTTCACCGACGAGACGGAGTCGCTGCCGGCGTCGGGCTCTCTCGCGGGTAAGCGCGTCCTGGTGATGGGCGACGGGCTCGCCACCTTCGACTGGGCGATCGCCGCGCTGGGCGAGGGCAGGGCAAGCTCGGTCCTGCAGATCGGCCGGGCACTGCCCCAGGTCGAGACGAAGGGATCGTCGCCGGTCGCGCAGATCCTGCGCCATCCCTTCAAGGTCCTGGAGCCTGAGCAGCGCGTGGCGCTGCTCGCTGCAGCCGGACCGAATCAGGGCATGGTGCCGTCGAACTGGGCGCGCACCTTGAAGCAGGCGGGCGGCCGTTACGGTTTTGCGCTGGCGCCGCAGGAAATGCCGGCCGCCGATCTCGTCGTCGCACCGGGACGCAACAGGTCCTCGCATGCGAGCTGCGTGGTGGGTCTGGAAACGGGCGATGTCTGCGAGCTTGCCAATCTTTTCAATCACTTCGGGACGGACGAGCGCGCGCGATTGATCGACGCCGACGGCACCGTCCTGCCCGTGCTCGCCTTCGGTACCGGTGCCGCCGCCGCGGCCGGTCCGCGCGCGTCTTCGCCGTTTCTCGCCCGCTACGGACTGCTCGACGTGCTCGAAGCGATCAGCTGCGACTTCTTCATCGAGGATGAGGGCGCGCTATTTGCATCTTTCCTGGAGTTCCGCACGAGCGAGACGTTCGGCGGCAAGCTTATGGAGACGAAGCCATCGCCATCGTCCTGAGCCATTGTCTTGAGCCACGCGGGCGATCGATACATCGCCCTCAATGCTGTGATGCCTCCGGCGATATGGGTGAAAGAGTCACGGACCAAACCAGGGATGTGGGAGTCGCACGATGATCTCGAGACGTAGCCTTCTCCAGGGGAGCGCGATCGCTGCCCTCACCACCTACAGCGGCATGGCGTGGTCGCAGGGCAAGGCGCCCGGCCGCGTCGCGATGGCGATGTTCGGCGAGCCGCCGACCTTGCAGTTCGCGATCAACACCGCCGCCGCCGTGCAGATCATCTCCTCGAAGATCCATAGCGGCCTGCTCACCTACGATGGCGATTTCGCCAAGCCCAAGCCCAACCTGGCGGAAAGCTGGGAAGTCGCGCCCGACGGCAAGACGATCACCTTCCGCCTGCGCAAGGACGTGACCTGGCACGATGGCAAGCCGTTCACCTCGGCCGACGTCAAGTTCACGATCGAGAACGTGATCAAGCGCTTCCATTCGCGCGGCCGCATCACCTACGCCAACCTCGAGACCGTCGATACGCCGGACGACTACACGGCGATCTTCCGCCTGAAGGCGCCGGCGCCCTACATCATGGTGGCGCTGCATTCGGCGGAGACGCCGATTGTCCCGAAGCACATCTACGAGGTGGGCGAGGTGCTGGCCAATCCGGCGAACAACGCGCCGATCGGCACCGGCCCGTACAAGTTCAAGGAGTGGAAGCGCGGCGCCTACGTGCTGCTGGAGCGCAACGACAAGTATTTCCGCAAGGACGAGCCGCTGCTCGAACAGATCGTCTTCACCAACATCGCCGACGCCGGCGCCCGCTCGGTCGCACTCGAAAGCGGCGAGCTCGACATCGGCGCGCCGTGGCCGGTGCCGCTCGCCGACATGCAGCGCTTCGAATCGGTGAAGAACGTCTCCATCACGACCGATGGCTTCACGCCGTTCGGCCCGATGTCGTTCTTCGAATTCAATCTCAAGCTGCCGATGTTCCAGGACGCCAAGGTGCGTAAGGCGATGGCGCACTGCATCGACCGCACCCGCATCGTCGACACGATCTACTGCGGCTATGCGCGGCCCGCGACCGGTCCGATCAACTCCAAGATGCCGGGCGGCTTCTATACGGATGCCGTGACCCAGTACAAATACGACCTCAAGGCGGCCGAGAAGCTGCTCGACGAGGCGGGCATGAAGCGCGGCGCCGGCGGCATCCGCTTCAGCTTCACGATCGAGCCGGCGCCCTGGGCGCCGCACATCCCGCAGATGGCCGAGTACATCGCCCAGTCGCTGGGCCGGGTCGGCATCAAGGTCGATGTGCGACTGCAGGACTCCGCGACCTGGATCAAGCGCGCCTTCACGACCCGCGAGGCGCAGGCGGTCGTCTATGCGACCTTCAACATGATGGACCCGACGCTCGGCGTGCAGCGCCAGTACGTCACCAACACGATCGGCGTCATCTTCGGCAACGGCTCGGGCTACAGCAATCCGCGCGTCGACGAGCTCTTCAACAAGGCGCAGAACGAGAACGATGCCGGGGAGCGCAAGAAGATCTTCGCCGAGATCCAGAAGATCATCACCGAGGACGTGCCCAACGTGCCGCTCACCGAGGAGCGCTACGCCACGATCTACAACAAGCGGGTGAAGAACCTGGTGGGGCCGCTGCTCGGCGTCTACGACGACTTCACCGCGGTCAGCGTCGGCAGCTAGGAGGAGGGTGAAGATGTCCTCCGCGAATCGCTACATCCTCCGACGGATCGCGCAGGGCTTCGTCACCGTTCTGCTGCTCATCGCCGTGAACTTCCTGATCGTCCACGCGTCGCCCGGCGACGTCGTGGACGCCCTGGCCGGCGGCTCGGGATCGGCCGATCCCGCCGTCCTGCAGGCGATGCGCGAGCATCTGGGACTCGACCAGCCGCTCTATATCCAGTTCATGAAGCATGTCGGGCAGCTCGTGCAGCTCGACCTCGGCAAGTCGATGTTCAGCGGCGACCGGGTCATCAAGCTCCTGCTGGAGCGGCTGCCGGCCACGCTGCTGCTGATGGTGCCGGCGCTGTTCATCTCCTTCCTGCTGGGCACCACCCTGGGCGTGATCGCCTCGCTGAAGCCGCGCTCGATCGTCGACTTCCTCGTCTCCAGCCTGGTCCTGGTCGGCTATGCGACGCCGCTCTTCTGGCTGGGGCTGATGCTGATCGTCGTCTTCACCATCCACCTGGGCTGGCTGCCGAGCGTGGGCATGCTGACCGTCGGCGTCTCGCAGAGCCCGGGCGCCCTGGCGCTCGACCTGTTCCAGCACGCGGTCCTGCCGGTGCTGACCCTGTCGCTCTTCTACCTGGCGGCCTATGCGCGACTGACGCGCGCCACGATGATCGACGTCTCCGACCAGAAGTTCGTGCGTGCCGCGACCGCCAAGGGCATCCCGCGGTCGCAGGTCGTGTTCCGCCACATCTTCCGCAACGCACTGCTGCCGGTCTTCACCATGGCCGGGCTCAACATCAGCTCGATGCTGGGCGGCGCGCTGGTCGTCGAGGTGGTGTTCAGCTGGCCGGGGCTGGGCCAGCTCGCCTTCAACGCCGTGCTGCAGCGGGACAATACGCTTCTGCTCGGCCTGCTGTTCTTCTCGTCGATCTTCGTGGTCTGCGTGAACATCATCGTCGACATCCTCTATATCAAGCTCGATCCGCGCATCGAGTTCGGGAGTCCGTCATGACGCTCTCGATGAAGACCCTGTCCTCCAGCCGGATCGCCTTCGGGGCCACCATCCTGGTCGCGCTGTGGCTGGCCTCGCTGGTCGGCCCGATCATCCATCCCGGCGATCCGATGGAGATGGTCGGCCGGCCGTTCGTGTGGCCGGGCGTCAATCCGAACTTCCCGCTGGGCACCGACCAGCTCGGCCGCGACGTGCTGAGCGGCCTCCTGTCGGGGGCACAGATCTCGCTCGGCATCGGCATCGTGTCGGCCTCGACGGCGATCCTGATCGGCATCGCGGTCGGCGCGACGGCCGGTGGCGTCGGCGGCTATGTCGACGACGTGCTGATGCGCATCTGCGAGGTCTTCCAGAACATCCCGGGCTTCATCCTGGCGATCGTGCTGCTGTCGATCTTCGGCGTCAGCGTCACCAAGATGGTGGTCTGCATCTCGATCGTGTCGTGGCCGCCTGTGGCCCGCATCGTGCGCGCCCAGATGCTGTCGCTCCGGCAACGCGATTTCGTGGCCTCCTGCCGGCTGATCGGCATGTCGCGCTTTCGCATCATCGTGACGCAGATGCTGCCCAACAGCCTCGCGCCGGTCTTCGTGATGGCCTCGATGATCACCGCCTCGGCGATCCTGATCGAGGCGGCGCTGTCGTTCCTGAACCTGTCCGACCCGAACCTCATGAGCTGGGGCCGCATGATCGGCAACGGCCGCGCCGCGCTGCGCACGGCCTGGTACCTCGTGGCGCTGCCGGGCGGCGCCATCTTCGTGACGACGATCGCTCTCAACATTCTAGGCGAAGGGGTGAGCGATGCTCTCAACAGCCGCCGCACGACCAACTAGCCCCGTCCCGGCGGCAAGCCGGCAGACGATCCTCCGCCTGACCGACATCCATGCGACGACGGTCATCGACGGCAAGCCGTGCGATATCCTTGATGGCGTGAGCTTTTCGCTGCAGGCCGGGCGCATGCTGGGCATCGTGGGCGAATCGGGCTGCGGCAAGTCGATGACGGCGCTGGCGATCATGGGCCTGATGCCCAAGCCGCAGGTGACGATCACCGCCGGCGGCATCAACTTCCTGGGCGACGAGCTGCTCGATCTGCCGGAGAGCGAGATGCGCCTGCGGCGCGGTGCCAAGATGGCGATGATCTTCCAGGAGCCATCGGCCTCGCTCAATCCCGTCCGCACCATCGGCGACCAGATGATGGAAGCGATCCGCGCGCACCAGCCGATCGCCAAGCGCGAGGCGCGCGAGACGGCGCTGGAGCTGCTCGACCGGGTGCGCATCCGCAATCCGCGCCGCACGATCGACGACTATCCGCATCGCATGTCGGGCGGCATGTGCCAGCGCGTGTCGATCGCCATGGCGCTGGCGTCGCGGCCGAAGCTGCTGATCGCCGACGAGCCCACCACCGCGCTCGACGTGAGCGTGCAGGCGCAGATCCTCGAACTGCTGGCGACCCTGCAGCAGGAAGAGGACCTGGGGGTCCTGCTGATCAGCCACGATCTCGGTGTCGTCGCGGGCTATGCCGATGAAGTGGCGGTCATGTATGCCGGCAAGATCGTCGAGCAGACCCATGTCGACACGCTGTTCGCCGCGCCGAAGCATCCCTACACGATGGGCCTGATGCGCGCGGCCCCGCGCCTCGGCGCCCGACGCGAGCTGACGCGTCTCGCCGAAATCCCCGGTACCGTTCCCGCGCTCAACGCTCGGCCTGCGGGCTGCGCCTTCGTCACCCGCTGCACGTACGCGATGGCGCAATGCACCGACGTCGCGCCCGAGCTCAAGCCGGTGGCGACCGGCCATCGCGTGGCATGTCTGTTGCAGGATCGCCCCTTATGAGCGTGCTTCTCTCCATCGAAGGTCTGAAGGTCGAATTGGGGGGCACGACGATCCTCCAGAACATCAGCTTCGAAGTGCAGGCGGGCGAGGTGCTCGCCATCGTGGGCGAGTCCGGTTCGGGCAAGACGACCCTGGCGCGCGCCGTCGCCGGTCTCATCCCGACCAAGGCGGGCGGGATGGATCTCGACGGCAACCGCCTCGTCGGCCTTGCGCCGCGCGCCGAGCCCCGGGTTCGCACCGCCATCCAGATGGTCTTCCAGAATCCCGAGGCGGCGCTCAATCCGCGCATGGCGGTGCGGCGCCTCATTGAGGAGCCGATGAAGCTCCACCGCATCCCTCGCGCGGAGCGCAAGAAGCGGGTCGACGAGCTGCTGCGCCAGGTCGGCCTGACCGACGAGATGGCAGAGAAGCATCCGCACCAGCTCTCGGGCGGACAGCGCCAGCGCGTCTGCATCGCACGCGCGCTCGCGGCCGATCCCAGCCTGCTGATCGCCGACGAGGCGCTGTCGGCGCTCGACGTGTCGATCCAGAGCCAGATCATCAACCTGTTCATCGATCTCAAGAAGACGCTGGGCCTCACCTATCTGTTCATCTCGCACGACCTCGCGGTGGTGCAGCACATCGCCGACCGCGTGCTCGTGCTGTTCGCCGGAAACACCGTCGAGGAGGCTGGCTACGAGAGCTTCTGGGCGGAACCGGCGCATCCCTACACCCTGTCGCTGATGGCGGCCTCGCCGGTCGCCGATCCGGCGGTGGCGCGCGCCAAGCGCCAGGAGATCCGCGCACTGCCGTCGGTCGAGGCGGCGCGCGTCGAGCAGGGCTGCGCCTACCAGAAGCGCTGCACTTTCGCGGCCGACCGCTGTGCGTCGGAAGTGCCGCTGCTGCGCGACATCGGCGGCGGCCACAAGGCGGCCTGCCACTTCGCGGAGGCGGTGCGCGAGAAGCGCCGGCTTGCCGGAACGGTGCCGTTCCCGGCCTTCGATGTCGAAGCGCCCCGGTCGCTGCGTGCCTGACGGCATTGCATTTGGAAATGCTGTAGGTGGACACGATCGTGATTGGCGGTCAGCAGACGCTTCTGGTGAAGGCGCTCGCGGTCGAGCGCGAATCGCCCAGCGTCGTCAGCATCGACTTGGCCCCGGCCGATGCGAGCCAGCCCCTGCCGGCCTACGAGCCCGGTGCCCATATCGACATCCGCCTGCCCAACGACGTCGTGCGCCAGTATTCGCTGTGCGGCGACGGCACGCCGGACGGCTGGAAGATCGCGGTGAAGGCCGTGCCCGGTGGCGCGGCCTCGAGCTTCATCCATCGCGCGGTGGTGCAGGGCACCGTCCTGGCGGCCAGCCTGCCGCGCAACAACTTCCCGCTGCTGCCGGCGGCGAACTATGTCTTCGTGGCCGGGGGCATCGGCATCACGCCACTGTTGCCGATGCTGACGGCGGCAGCCGGGGCCGGCGCCTCATTCGAGCTGCATTACTGCATCGGCGATCCGGCCGAGGACCTGTTCACCTCGGCCCGCACCGCCTTCGGCGACGCGACTTCGACCTACATCAAGCAGGCGGGGAGCCGGTTCGACCCGCGGGCCACCCTGGGCGCCGTGCGGCCGGGCACGCTCGTCTATTGCTGCGGCCCGGCCTCGCTCATGGACGCGGTCGGAGAGGCCATGGCGGCCTGGCCGGAAGGCACGCTGCACCGCGAATGGTTTGCGGCCCAGGCCCAGCCGGCCGGGCAGGATCATGCGTTCGAGCTGGTCTGCCGCCGGTCCGGCAAGACGCTCCTCGTGCCCGCCGACAAGTCGGTCCTGCAGGTGCTGGGCGAGGCGGGCATTCAGGTTCCTCGCTCCTGCGAAATCGGCGTCTGCTCGAGCTGCGAGGTGCCGGTCGTCCAGGGCGAGGTCGACCATCGCGACAGCATCCTGTCGCCGCAGGAACGCGCCGAGGGCCGCACCATGTTCTGCTGCGTCTCGCGCGCCCGCGGCAACCGCCTGGTCCTCGATCTCTGAAGGGCAGGGTTGCGGGTCGACTGGCCCATACTTTGCTGTAACCTCACCGATAGGGCCGTCCCGCCGGTGCCCGGCAGGGTGATGGCCCGTCGAAAGCGGGGTCCCTTGTTGGCCAGGGCGGACGAACCCAGTGAAAGGACGATCGGCCGGTTCGGCGCCGGGCTGCTGAACCTGCGCCATGTCGATTACTTTCTGGTGATCTGCGAGGAGATGCATTTCGGGCGCGCCTCGCGCCGCCTGAGCGTCGCCCAGCCCGCGCTCAGCCAGCAGATCAAGCGCCTCGAATCCTATCTCGGCGTCTCCCTCTTCAACCGCAACCGGCGCGGCATCGAGCTCACCGAGGCCGGCACGGTCTTCCGCGCCCATGCGCTGCGGCTCACTAAGCAGATCGAGGAGGCCAAGTGGGCCTCGCGGCGCGCGGAGCAGGGCGAGGCCGGCAAGATCTCGGTCGGGCTGGTGCCGAGCGGCAACCACCTGTTCGTGCTGGAGCGCCTCGCGCAGTTCAACAAGCGCTATCCCTCGGTGGACGTGGTGATCAGCAGCATGACGACGGCCGAACAGATCGACGCCGTCGTGGCCGGCAAGCTCGATGTCGGCGTCGTGCGGCTGCCGGTCCGCCATCACGACCTCGACCAAACGACCATCTATGCCGAGGAGATGGTCGTGGCCCTGCCGCACGACCACAAGCTCGCGCGATCGCCGAAGGTGAAGATGGCCGATCTCGCGCTCGAGAACCTGATCGCCTTCCCGCGCGAGGTGGCGCCATCCTACTTCGATTACATCGTGAGCCTGTTCCGGATGGCGGGGCACGAACTGAAGATCAGCCAGCAGATCTCCCACATCCCCACGATGTTCGCCCTGATCGCCTCGGGCTTCGGCTTCACCCTGGCGCCGGCCTCGCAGGAAGGGATCCTCGAATATAAAGGCGTCGTGTTTCGGCCGCTGGCGGAAAAGACGCCGCTGATCGAACTGGGACTCATCCGCAAGAAGGACAATGCCTCGCCGCTGGTGGCGAGTTTCCTTGGACTTTTTCCCGACTGCGGATGAGCGCGCCGATATTGAAACCGATATCACGCACCCTCCCAATTGATATTGGATTACATGCACGAATCCGGAGGAAGCTTCGTCGATCCGAACCTGAGTCGCGGAGGCCGATCGGCACTTGCGACAGGTACCCGACGGCACCCTGACGGAGTCGATCCATGCCTGACCAGACAATCGATCTCGATACAACCGAACGCGTTCAAGTGACCCTGGCCGATATCGAGCGCGTCGGCCCCGGCACCCTGAACGGCCGCTACATGCGCCGCTTCTGGCATCCGGTGTTCCATGCCGCCGATCTCGAGGTCGGCCATGTGAAGCCGATCCGTATCCTGGGCGAGGACTTCGTCGTCTATCGCGGCGAGAGCGGCAAGCCGCAGGTCACGGGGCCGCGTTGCCCCCATCGCAACATGTCGCTGGTCCCGAGCTGGATCGAGGGCGACACGATCCGCTGCTTCTATCACGGCTGGCGCTTCGACCCGACCGGCCAGTGCGTCGAGCAGCCGGCCGAGAAGAACGCCTTCTGCGACAAGATCAGGATCCCGTCCTATCCGACGCGCGAGTATCTCGGCCTGATCTTCGCGTACTTCGGCGAGGGCGAGGCGCCCGAGTTCCCGCGCTATCCCGCCTTCGAGGGCGAGGATGTGGTGACCCACACCGACAGCTACACGCGCGCCTGCGGCTTCTTCAACAACATGGAGAATGCCGGCGACCTCAGCCACGTTGCCTTCGCCCATCGCGACGCTTCGGTGTCGTGGGACGAGACGGTCGATGGTCCGGTGCTGACGCCGGTGGAATCGCCGTGGGGCGTCGAGACCCGCGCCCAGCGCCCGAGCGGCCGGCGCAATGTCGGCCAGATCGGCTTCCCCAACGTCTATCACACGCGCGGCGTGCCCGATGACGTGGCGGTGCCCTATCGCGAGTTCATCGGCTGGTGGGTGCCGCACGACGACGACCGCCACACCCAGTTCACCGTCGTTGTGAAGAACAAGGCCGATCCGGAGCAGCTCGCAGCCTATCACGAGCGCCGCAAGGCGACCTATGCCCGCCACGACATCGATCGCGAGGCGCTGGCGAAGGATATCCTGGCCGGCCGCAAGCGCCTGCAGGACGTCGATCCCAGCCGCGTCCACATGATCTTCCTGCAGGACGACATCGCGCAGGCGGGCGTCGGTCCGATCGCCGGCCGGCCGCGCGAGAATCTCGGCCGCGGCGACGCGGTGGTGATCCTCTATCGCCGCATCTGGATGCGCGAGCTGGCCAAGTTCGCCAACGGTGAGCCGGTCAAGGACTGGCGCTACGATCCCGCCGTCATCAAGGTCCACGCCGACTTCCGCTAAGGTGCCAATGTCCCGTCGTCCAGCCGAGTCCACCGTCGAGATCCTGCGCAGGCTCGTGTCGTTCGACACGGTCAGCCGCAATCCCAATCTCGATCTCATCGCCTGGGTGCGGGACTATCTGTCGGGGTACGGGATCGAAAGTACCCTGATCCACGACGACACCGGAAAGAAGGCCAACCTCTATGCCACGATCGGCGATGCCGGCCGATCGGGCTACATGCTGTCGGGTCACACCGACGTCGTGCCGATCGACGGCCAGGACTGGTCGACAGATCCCTTCGAACTGGTCGAGAAGGACGACCGGTTCTTCGGCCGCGGTACCAGCGACATGAAGTCGTTCATCGCGGTCGTGCTCGCGCGGGTGCCCCAGTTCGCCGCCGCGAAGCTGGAGACACCCATCCATCTCGCCTTCTCCTATGACGAGGAGGTGGGCTGCAAGGGCGTGCCGAGCCTGATCGACCATCTCAAGGTGCTGCCGGCGCCGCCGCGCCTCTGCGTCGTGGGCGAGCCGACCGACATGAAGGTCGTCACCGCCCACAAGGGCAACAAGCGCTATCGCTGCGAGGTCCATGGCCGCGAATGCCATTCGGCATTGGCGAACCAGGGCGTGAATGCCGTCGAGATCGCCGCCGACCTCGTCTACCGGCTGCGCAGCATGGCGCGTGAGAAGAGGACGATCGGCCCGTTCGACCAGGATTTCGACCCGCCCTACACGACGATCCATACCGGCACGATCCAGGGCGGCACCGCGATGAACATCGTCCCCAAGGAATGCGCCTTCGAATTCGAATTCCGGTACGTGCCGGGCGACGATCCCGACGTCTATCTCAAGCGGCTCGAGGAGCATGCCCGCGACGTGTTGGAGCCCGAGATGAAGGCGGTGGCTGAGGAAGCGCGCATCGACTTCCGCTTCAAGTCGCAACTGCCGGCCCTCGACACCGAGGAGGCGGCGGAAGTCACCGAACTCGCCAAAGCGCTGTCGGGCTCCAACCGCACCGGCAAGATCAGCTTCGGCACCGAAGGCGGCCTGTTCCAGAAGGCGGGCTTCCCCACCGTGGTCTGCGGACCCGGCTCGATCGAGCAGGCGCACAAGCCCGACGAATGGATTCTGCTCGACCAGATCGCGCAGTGCGAGGATTTCATGGGCCGCCTGCAGGCGCGCGCGGAGCGGCGCTAGCGATGGCCGCCGAGGCGCTCGCGCTGCACCGGCTCGAACAGGCGATCGCGCGCGAGCTGGAGCTTTTTGCCTATCCCAACAAGGTCTGGCCGCGCGTCACGCGGAGCGCCGCCGGACAGCCGATCCTCGATGTCGTGATTGTGGGGGCCGGCCAGGCCGGGACGTCGCTTGCCGTCGGCCTGCTGCGCGAGCACATCACCAACATCCTGCTGGTCGACCGCTGTCCGCCGGGCGAGGAGGGGCCGTGGAACACCTGGGCCCGTATGATCACCCTGCGGACGATCAAGGAACTGACCGGTCCCGACGGCCGCATCGCCTCGGCCTCGTTCCGCTCCTGGTACGAGGCGCGCAAGGGCGAGGCGGCGTGGCGCGATCTCGTGCGCATCCCCAAGGGCGAGTGGATGGACTACCTGCTATGGGTCCGCGCCGTCCTCAAGCTGCCGGTCGAGAGCGAGACCGAGGTGACCGCCATCGCGATGGAAGGCGAGCATCTCAGGGTCGAGTTGAAGGGGCCGCAGGGCACCCGCAGCGTGCTCGCGCGCAAGGTCGTGCTGGCGACCGGTGTCGACGGTTCGGGCGGGCCGCGCCGGCCAGCGTTCACCGACGGCGTGCCGCGCTCGCTGTGGGCCCATAGCGCCGATCCCATCGATTTCGCCGCCCTCGCCGGCAAGCGGGTGGCCGTGCTGGGTGCCGGCGCCTCGGCGTTCGATAATACGGCGACGGCGCTCGAAGCCGGCGCCGCGAGCGTCATGCATTTCCTGCGGCGTCCCGAGCTGCCGCAAGTCAATGCGCTGCGCTTCCTCGAAACCTCGGGCTTTTTCCGCAACTTCGGCTCGCTCGACGATGCCACCAGGCTGCGCTTCATGCGTCATTACCTGTCGCTGCCGACGCCACCGCCGGCCGACACGCTCGACCGCTGCCAGGCGCATGACAATTTCAT
Organism: Reyranella sp. GW821-FHT14A01; assembly: GCF_058803965.1. Lineage (NCBI taxonomy): Bacteria > Pseudomonadati > Pseudomonadota > Alphaproteobacteria > Hyphomicrobiales > Reyranellaceae > Reyranella > Reyranella sp. GW821-FHT14A01. The sequence goes on along the minus strand of NZ_JBXAPM010000013.1, from coordinate 204,696 downwards.
CCTCTGCTGCGGCGAGGGCTGGACGGGCATGGCGCCGACGGAGGAGGGAACTCTGCGGATCACCACGCCGAAGCGCAGCGTCGAGGCCGATTTCGCGATCCTGGGAACGGGCTTCCACATCGATCTCGCGCGCCTGCCTTTTCTCGCACCGCTGCTGCCGCACCTGACGCTGTGGCGGGATCGTGTCGAATTGGACGAAGCCGACGATGTCGATCAGCGGTTGGGCAAGTATCCCTATCTCGGCCCGGCCATGCAGGCGGTCGGCCGGACTCCCGAAGCCGACCGGGCGCTGCGCAATCTCCACCTGTTCAATATCTCCGGCGTGCCCAGCGTCGGGCTGATCAGCAGCGGCATCAACGGCCTGCCCTGGGGAGTCGATGCGATCGCGCTGGCGATCTCGCGCGACCTGTTCACGGCCGACGCCGACTCCTTCTATCGCGAGTTCGTCGGCTATGCCGAGCCCGACGCCAACGAGGCTTACGGCAAGCATCCCCCACGCGGCCGCCGAGAGGGAGCCGTCGCGTAGGGCAAAATATGCAAACCGGCTGGTCTAGAATTCCAGCAGGTTGTCGCGCAGATGCTTGTGCGCATAGGCCTTGCGGGTCAGGCCCTGGCGCTGCAGTTCCGGCACCAGCCCGTCGCAGACTTCCATCACGCCACGGCGGTCGATGGGGGTATCGGAGATCAGGAAGCCGTCGCCGCCCACTTCCTCCATGACCTCGCGCATCACGCCGGCCACATGCTCGGGCGTGCCGGTGTAATCGAGGCTGCCCTTGGCGGCGTAACCGCGCACGATCTCGCGCAGGGGCTTGCCGAGCCAGCGCGCCAGCGAGGACTGGTGGCCGTTGGTCTTCAGGTCCATCGGCAAGGTCTCGTCGAGGTCGAACTTGGAGAAGTCGATGCCGGTCAGCCGCGACATGCCGGCGAGCTGCATGTCGACATACTTCAGCGAGTCCTCCTGCTGCAGCCGGCGCCGCTCGCGCGCCGCCTCCATCGTCGTGTCGATGATCGGGGAGCATAGGAACAGGAGCTTGATGTCGTCCGGATTGCGGCCGATCGCGGCGGCGTTGGCGCGCACCTCCTCGCGATAGGCCTTCATCTTCGCGACGTTGGCGCCTTCGGTGATGATGGTGTCGGCCCACTTCGACGCGAACTTCTTGCCGGCCGCCGAGCCGCCCGCCTGCACGATCGGCACGCGCCCCTGGGGCGAGCGCGGCGCGTTGATCGGTCCGCGCACCTTGAAGTATTTGCCTTCGTGGTGGATCGGCCGGACCTTCTTGCCGTCGGCGAACATCGGCGTCTCGCGATCGAGCACGACCGCGTCCTCGTCCCACGCTTCCCACAGCCGGGTGACGACGTCGGCGAATTCGTCGGCCACCTCGTAGCGCTCGTCATGCGGCCGGTGCTTCTCGTGGCCGTAGTTCTGCGCGGTGCCGTCGTTGCTGCCCGTCACGCAGTTCCAGCCGATGCGGCCCTCGGTGACATGGTCGAGCGAATTGATGAGACGCGCCGCCAGATAGGGCGGGTATTCCGAGATCGAAAGCGTCGGCACGATGCCGAGATGCGTGGTGGCCTGCGCCAGGTACGGCACGAGGACCGGCGGGTCGAGCTTGGGAGACCCTTGGGCGTACTGCAGGTAGGTGTCGTGGTTACCCTTGTAGGTATAGGGCACGTTCGAGGAGTCCTCGATGATCATGTAGTCGAAGCAGCCGCGCTCCATCCCCTTGGCCAGGTCGATGAAGAGGTCGGGCATCATCCAGCGCTTAACGTCGGAGGCGCTGCCGGCCCATATCGAGCGCCAGTTCTTGGACGCGAAGCTCTGGCCCAGGAACCAGGCGAGATGAAACGGCTTAGGCATGCGAGGGTACTCCTTTTAAACAGATACACTTGGCCCAGTGACCGCCGCCCAGCGGATACTGCGGCGGTTCGACCTTGGCGCACTCGGCGACGGCGACGGGGCAGCGCGTGCGGAAACGGCAGCCTGACGGCGGATTGGCCGGATTGGGCAGGTCGCCCTTCAGGATGATGCGCTGGCGCTTGGCTTCGATGTCGGGGTCGGGCACCGGCACCGCCGACATCAGCGACTTGGTGTAGGGGTGGGCCGGCGCGGTGTAGATCTCTTCCTTGCTGGCCATCTCGACGATCTTGCCGAGATACATCACCGCCACGCGGTCGCTGATGTGCCGCACGACCGAGAGATCGTGCGAGATGAAGATGTAGGTGAGGCCCAGCCGCTCCTGCAGATCCTGCAGCAGGTTCACGATCTGCGCCTGGATCGACACGTCGAGCGCCGACACCGGCTCGTCGCAGATGATCAGCTCGGGCTCGACGGCGAGCGCGCGGCAGATGGCCACCCGCTGCGCCTGGCCGCCGCTGAGCTCGTGCGGGTAGCGCTCGAAGAAATGGCCCGACAGGCCGACCATATCCAGCAGTTCGCGGATGCGGCCGGCGCGGGCCTTGCCGCGATACAGGCCGTGAATGTCGAGCGCCTCCCCGATCAGGTCGCCGATCGGCATGCGCGGATTGAGCGAAGCGTGCGCGTCCTGGAAGATGATCTGCATCTTGCGCCGCAGCCGGCGCAGGTCGCGCTTGCCGAGCTGGCAGAGGTCGGTGCCGCCGAACAGGACACGGCCCGAGGTGGCCCGCACGAGTTGCAGGATGGCGTAGCCGGTCGTCGACTTGCCGCATCCCGACTCGCCCACCAGGCCGAGCGTCTTTCCCTTCTCGACGGAGAAGGTGACGCCATCGACGGCTTTCACCGTGCCCGGGGCGCCCGGCCGGCCGAACTGGACTTCGAGGTCCTCGATCTCGAGAAGCGTGCTCATCGGGCGGCACCCGCGGGGGCGAGATCGGCGAGGCACCTGGCCCAGTGTCCGCCGCCCAGGTCGCGCCGCTCGGGAGGCGTGGCCTGGCAGGCCGGGACCGCGACGCGGCAGCGCGGCAGGAAGGGGCAGAGCTTGATCGGTTCGATGAGGTTGGGCGGCACACCCTCGATCGGCGTGAGCCGGCGCAGGCCGACGCCGTCGACCCGCGGCGTCGAGCCCATGAGACCCAGCGTGTAGCCATGGCTGGGGCGATGGAACAGCTCGCGGATCGGGCCCGATTCCACGATGTTGCCCGCATACATGACGTTGACCCTGTCGCAGAGGCCGGCGACGACACCGAGATCGTGGCTGATCCAGATCACCGACGTCCCGCGTTCGCGCGTCAGGCGCTTCACCAGGTCGATGATCTGCGCCTGGATGGTAACGTCGAGAGCGGTCGTGGCCTCGTCGGCGATCAGAAGGCGCGGATTGCACGACAGCGCGATCGCGATCATCACCCTCTGGCGCATGCCGCCGGAAAACTGGTGCGGATAGGCGCTGAGGCGCTTCTCCGCCGAGGGAATGCCAACCGTCTCCAGCAGCTCGATCGCGCGGCGCTTGGCGGTCGGCCCGTCGAGCTTCTGGTGGCGGCGCAGCACCTCCAGGATCTGGCGACCGACGGTGAGTACCGGATTGAGCGAGCGCATCGGGTCCTGGAACACCATGGCCATGCTCGATCCGCGTTCCTCGCGCATCTGGGCTTCGCTGAGCTGCAGCAGCTCGCGGCCATCGAAGGCCAGGCTGTCGGCGGCGATGTGGCCCGGCGGCTCGGGCACCAGGCGCATGATCGACATCGCCGTCACGCTCTTGCCGCTGCCGCTTTCGCCCACCAGGCCCAGGATCTCGCCCTCGGCGAGGTCGAACGACACACCGTTGACGGCGCGCACGTCGCCCCGGTCGGTGGCGAAACTCGTGCGGAGGTTGCGAACGCGCAACAGGGTCATGCGTCGGCCTTCACGCTGCGGCGCGTGCGCCAGGCACGAGGGTCGAGCGCATCGCGCAGCCCGTCGCCCATGAAGTTGATGCTGAGCACGCAGATCGCGATGACCGAGGTCGGCGCCAGGAACATCCACGGCGCATCGCCCAGGAAGCGCCGCGCCTCGCTCATGTCGCGGCCCCAGCTCGGCTCGGGCGGCTGGGTGCCGAAGCCCAGGAAGCTCAGCGACGCCTCCGAGACGACGGCGGCCGCAAAGACGGCGGTGAGCTGCACCACGATGGGCGAGACCATGTTGCGCAGCATGTGGGAGAGCACGATGCGCATCGGGCTGGCGCCCAGGGCGCGCGCGGCCGTGACATAGACATCCTCGCGTATGGCAAGCGCGCTGCCGCGAATCATACGCGCCAGGATCGGCGCCTGCACGAGGCCGAGCGCCAGCATGACGTTCTTGATGTCGGGGCCGAGCAGGCCGACCAGCGCCACGGCGAGCAGCAGCGGCGGGAAGGTGAGGAAGGCGTCGACCAGCCGCATCAGCAGGTTGTCGACCTTGCCGCCGAAGTAGCCCGAGGCGAGGCCGAGCGGCACGCCGAAGGTGAAGGCGAAGCCCACGACCAGGAGCCCGACGGCCAGCGAGGTGCGGCCGCCCCAGAGCATTCGAGAGAAGATGTCACGACCGAAATGGTCGGTCCCCATCGGATGCTCGAATGACGGCGGCTTCAGCTTCATCGAGAGCTTGATCTGGATGGGGTCGTAGGGCGCGACCCACGGCGCCAAGGCCGTGGCCAGGCAGATCAGCAGCAGGATGACGAAGCCGATGGTCGCGGCGCGGTTGCGCGGGAACTGCCGAGCGGCCAGCGCCAGCGAGCCGCGGAACTTCAGGGGGGCGGGAGCGGGAGAGGGAAGGGCGCGCGCGTCAGCCATGGTCAGTACCGGATGCGCGGGTCGAGCAGCGCGTACATCATGTCCGCGAGGATGTTCATGATCAGGAAGAAGACCGCGATCACCAGCGTGAAGCCCTGGATCACCGGGAAGTCGCGGTTGATCACGGCGTTCAGCACCGCCGAGCCCATGCCCGGTACCGCGAAGATGTATTCGATCGTGACCTGGACGCCGATCATGTAGCCGAACTGCACCGCCGCCATGGTGACGAAGGGGATCATCGCGTTCTTGAGCGCATGGATGATCACGATGTTGGCCGGCAGCAGGCCCTTGGCCCGCGCGGTGCGCATATAGTCCTGCGACAGTACGTCGATCATGCTGGAGCGCAGCAGGCGGGTCAGCATCGCCGTCTGCAGCGAGCCCAGCGCGACGGCGGGAATGATGAAGGGGCTATAGTGGCTCCAGAACCCGCCGGCCTCGGCTTCCGACGAGCCGATGCCGGTGATCGGCAGCCAGTCGAGCTGGATCGAGAAGACGTAGATCAGGATCAACGCCAGGCCGAAATTCGGCACGGCGAAACCCATCACCGTGTAGCCGGTACAGAGATAGTCGATCCAGCTGTTGCGTCTCAGGGCCGCGATCACGCCGAGCGGGATCGAGACCAGCAGCGCGAACAGCATGCCGGCGCTGGCGAGTTGGAGGCTGATCGGCAGGCGTTCGGCGATCAGGGTCGTCACGCGATCGTTGAGCCGCATCGAGCGGCCGAGGTCGCCGGTCAGGACCTTGCCGATCCACAAGCCATACTGCTCGGGCAGCGAACGGTCGAGGTTGAACTCCTCGCGCATCGCCTTCGCCGCCTCCGGCGAAGTCTGCATGCCGAGCATGATCGTCACCGGATCGCCCGGCGTCGCGCGCGTGATGGCGAAGGTCATCAGCGACACGACGAGGAGAACCAGCGGCACCTGGATGAGGCGCCGCCCGAGATAGGACCACATCGACCGGACTATCCTTTATGCGGCGTCAGGACCAAAAAACCGTGTCCATCTTTTCGGTGTATTCCTGCGGCGCCGGCTCGAAGCCCTGGAGCTTGCTGTTGTAGATCTGGATGTTGTTCGTGTTGCAGTGATAGATGATCGGGCATTCCTCGAGCGTCGTGTCGACGATCTTGTGGTACATGGCCTCGCGCTTGGCCGGATCGAGCTCGCTGCGCGCGCCATCCAGCATCGCGTCCATGCCCGGCACGTTGTAGCCCGAGGCGTTGCCCTGGCTGTGCAGGAACCACCACGAGGTCGCGTCGGGATCGGGCGCGACCAGCGTGATGTCCTCGAGATGCTGGTCGAACTTCTTGTTGAGCCACAGGCTGTTGAAGCCGCCCATGTCCATGTTCTTGATCTTGTAGGTAATGCCGATCTGGCTGACCATCGCGGCGACCAGCTCGAGCTCCTTGCGCAGCCAGTCCTTGTCCGAAGTGATGACCTCGACCTCGTAGCCCTTCACCCCGGCTTGGGCCATCAGCTCCTTGGCCTTCTTGAGGTCGCCGTTCTTCGGGTACTTCAGCATCGGCTGGCGATGGCCCATGTAGCCGGCGGGGATCTGGTTGTCGGTGGCGATGGCCTCGCCGTAATAGATCTCGTTGACGATCGCCTCGCGGTCGATCGCGTAGGAGATCGCCTGGCGTACCAGCTTGTTCTGGTACGGGGCGTCCGGCTTGGCCTTGAGATTGAACTGCTGGTAGTCCCACGCCCAGCCCGGCGTCGACTTCACCGTATACTTGGTGTCCTTGCGCAGGGTCTTCATGTCCTTCGGGTCGGGATGCGTCACGAAGTCGAGCTCGCCCTTCTGCAGGGCCTGCAGGCGGGTGGTCGAATCCGGGATCGCGCGATAGACGACCTTGTCGAGCTTGGGAAAGCCCGGACGCCAGTATTCGGGATGCCGGGCGAGCACGATCTCGGTGCCCTTCTTGCTCTCGATCTGGAACGGGCCGTTGCCGACGGGCGTGGCGCTGTAGGCGTCGTTGCCCATCTCCTTGTGCGCCTTCGCCGAGATGATCGTGCCGCCGTAACCCATGGTGATGCCGGGGAAGGCGCCGAACGGCATCTTGGTCTTCACTTCGACGACATACTTGCCGTCGGCCTTCACCGTTGCGATCGGGAACAGCGAGGTTCCCATCTGGAAGCTCTTCGACGAGATGTGGAAGTTGTACGTGTATTCCACGTCCTCAGCGGTGAATTCACCGAAGCCCTTCTGCCACTTCACGCCCTCGCGGATCTTGATGCGCCAGGTCAGCGGATCGGGATTGGTCCACTCCAGCGCCATGTTCGGCATGATGGAGCGGTCCTTGAAGTTGATGGTCACCAGCCCGTCGAACACGTTGTACATCACCAGGCTTCCCTGGATGTCCGAGCGGATCACGGGGCTGAGATTGCCGAACTCGCCGCCCCACGTGCCGACGCGCAGATCGCGCTTGCCCTGGGCGATTGCCGGCGCGGCCAGCAAGAGTCCCGTACCGAGCGCTCCAGCGCCAAAACCGCGCCGCGTGATGCCTCGATTGCCTGTCGTCCGGAACTCTTTACTCATCGCCGTCTCCTTTGGATTAGAAACCTCTGTCGTATTCCTTCAGCCCGTTCTCGATGATCTGGTGCAGCACCGTGATCAAAGCGGCCTGTAATTTGTCCGACGTGCCGTCGACGTAGGGAATGAGCCTGGAATAAGCCCCGTCCATCGCGCCGCCGGCGACGCTCGCCTGTACGATCCGAAGTTCTGTTGCCTCGTCGTGCAGGATCTCGCGGTCTCCCAGATGACCCGCGAGCGCTGCCGCGATGCCATAGGCGCCCCAGTTCGATACCGCGGCGAAGACCAGCACATCACATTCAGTAACCGTGCCAACCCCGCCATGGCAGGGACAGCCGCAGTCCTTGCCGAAGGGCTGGATTTCGGCCACCGCTTCCTTGATGAGGCCGCAGCCGATCTCGTTGCCGCCATCGCCGATGCCGATCGTGGGAATGCCCGCGTCCTTGGCCTGCTCCGCCAGATGATAGGCGCTGGCGATCTTGTCGGGCGTGCGCGGCGTGCCCATGATCGAGTGATAGATGCCCTTGGTGTTGGGCCCGACCTTCTCGATGAAGATCATCGCGGCCGGCTTGTACTTCTCGATCAGCGCGGCGGCGGCCTCCTTGCCGGCGGCATCGCCCACCGGGAAGTTGATGGCCAGGGCGCAGGAGCGGCGCTGCTCGAACAGGTCCTCGTCATAGACGGCGAGGCCGGCCGCCTCGGTCGACTTGATCACCGCCGGCATGTTGCGCTCTTCGCTGATCAGGATCGGCTTGCCGCCCAGCCCGAACTCGATGGCGCGCGCGATTGCCGCCGCGCCCGGCGGCCCGTCGGTCTCGCCCGCCGGCAGGCCGGGCGGCGTGCCGGCGCCGGTAATGACGAACACGTTCTGACCGGGCTTGATCGAGTCCTTCAAAAGCTTGGCCGCCAGCCAGGTGAGCGGCTTCTTCTGCTTCTTGCGGGCCGCCTCGTAGAGCGGATAGGTCACGCCGCGCGGCAGGCCGGCGCGGAAGCGCATCTCGATGTTGATGGCGCGGTCGATCGAATCGCCGACAATCTCGTCGATAGCCATGTCTCATTTCCTCCGTGGATAAGGGACCCGGCGCGGGCCGTGAGGCCCGCCGTCGCAAGTACGCGCGACGCCCGCGGGATTGGGGCCGGGTTTCTCGGTGTCAGTGCGTCAGCCCGGCGTCGGGCGACTCGAGATTCTTGCGCACGATGTTCGACAGGAACTGCATGCAGGCCATCGAGGTCTCGCCGTCGAGGCCGTCGACCAGGAACTCGGTCGTGCAGTACATCGCTTCCAGCCCGCCGGCATCAAGGCAGGCCTGCACGATGCGCTTCTCCATCTTGGGCGAATGGATGAGCTCGGGCTTCTTCAGGAGATAGGCGAGGCACGCCTCGATGCCGTAGCAGCCCCAGTTCGACATCATCGCCGGGATCACCACGTCGGTCTTCACGACGGTGGCGAGCGCCTTGCCCTTGGGCATGGTCTTCACGACCGTGTTGTAGATCGTGCCGAAGCCCAGCTCGTTGCCGTGATCGCCGATGCCGACCGAGAAGATCTTGCGCTTCTTGGCCTCGGTAACGACGCCGCCGATGTCGATGCAGCCTTCGAACTTGGACTTCGGGCCGGTGAGCGGCAGGCCGGTCGCGGTGTACACATTGCCGTCGGCACCGGCGCCGAGGCGCTCGGCCGAGACGACGGCCTTGGGCTTGTACTTCGCGTAGATCTCGGCGATCCACGCCTTGATCTGCGACTGGTCCTCCGGCGCGTTCTCGATGGCGGCACCGAGATGGCGATCGCGCGCCTGCTCGAACGGCTTGACCATCAGGCCGGCGGCCTCGCTCGACGCGACGATGGGATCGGCGTGGCAGGCCTCGTTCACGAACACCGGAACGGCCCCCAGCCCACGATAGAGGATGCGCGCGAGCGACGCGGCGCCCGGCGGACCGTCGCTCTCGCCCTTCGGAAGAGTCGGCTCGTAGCCGGCGCCGGTCATGATGAAGACGACGTCGCCCTTGCCGAGCACCTTCATGAGGCCCTTGGCGGCGGTCATGGTGACCGGCTTGTCGCCGGCCGCCTTGCGGGCCGCGAGATACATCGGCAGCAGGATGCCGTGCGGCATGCCGTGGTTCTTGGCTTCGATCGTGATCAGCCGGTCGACGGCCTCTCCCACCATGTCGAGAATGACGTTCCCCTCCCGCGAACAGAGCCAAATTGGGCGCTTTGCCCGGTGATCGGACAAGCGCCATTTCAGCGTTGATGCGATGCCGAAACGGCATCAGTCTCGGGGCAGACGGAGTCCACGAAATGATCAGTCAGTCTTTGCGATATTTCTCAGTGATTGCGCGGCACGGATCGATTCGCGAAGCGGCGGAGGAACTGCACATTGCCCAGTCCGCACTCAGTCGACAGATCCAGAAACTCGAGGAAGATTTCGGCGTGCCGCTGTTCGAGCGTCACGCGCGCGGCGTGAGGCTCACCTCGGCCGGCGAGATCTTCCTGCGCCATGCCCAGATCAACCTGCGGCAGATCGAGCGTGTCCGTTCGGAAATCGAGGCGCTGAAAGGGCTGCGCCGTGGCGTCGTCACCATCCGCTCGATCGAAGCGCTGGTGCCGCATTTGCTGCCACGCGCCGTGACGCGTTTCGTCGGGCGCTATCCCGGTATCCAGTTCGAGGTCACGATCGACGGTTCCGACCAGGTGCTGGCGGCCGTTCGCGAGGGCCGTGCCGACATTGGCCTCGCCTTCTATCCCCCGGCTGAATCCGAGCTGGAGACGGTGTTCAAGATGCGCGAGCCCCTGGTCGCGGTGATGGCGGCGGATCATCCGCTCGCCAGCCGGCCTCGCATCTCGCTGGCCGATTGCGCGGCCTGGCCCATTGCGTCGCCGATGAAGCATACCGGCAGCAGGATACTGATCGACGTCGCCTGCAAGGCTGCCGGTATCCATATTGCACCGTCGCTCGAAACCAATTCGTTCCAGCTCAGGGTCGAATTCGTGAAGGTGAATCATGGCATCACGTTCCTCTCGCGCCTGTCGGCCTGGGACAATCTACGCTCGGGCGAACTGGTCGCCGTGCCGTTCAGGGATCGGCTGGTGAACAACGCGAGCATCGACGCGATCGTGCATTCGGCGCGGCAGCTGCCGCTGGCGGCGGAGGAGTTCCTGCGTTTCCTTCAAGGCGAGTTCCAGGATCTGCACGAGCTGGCTTATGGGGCGTTGAAGCGGGAAGCCGCCGGCGGTTCGGCACGCTCCGTGCGTGCGGCGGCGAAGGGATCGCCCCAAAAATTGTCGGGAGACAGACGCTCATGACCTTCACACTCCTCGCCCGCTGTCCGAAGAGCGGACAGGTAGGCATCGGCATCGCGACCTATTCGATCTGTGTCGGCCTCTATTGCAACGGCCTGCGCGGCAACGTCGGCGCGACCATGAGCCAGGCCTTCGTGAACCAGGGCAACAATCCGTTGGCGCTCAGGCTGCTGGCGCAGGGCTATTCGCCCGACCACGTTCTCGATGAATTGAAGGCCAACGATCCCAACCATCCTTTTCGCCAGATCGCGGTCATCGATCGCCTCGGTCGGGTCGCCGCCTACAGCGGCGAGAAGAATCGCGGCTGGGCGGGGCATGTGGTCGGCAATGGCTATGTCGCGATGGGCAATGTCCTGTCCGGCAAGCCGGTGATCGATGCCATGGCCGCGGCCTACGAAGGCGCAGTCGAACTGTCGTTCGAGCGCCGGCTGCTGGCCGCGATCGAAGCGGGTCGCGATGCCGGCGGGCAGGCGGGCAACGACGGGCACCTGCCCGAACGCTCCGCCGCCGTGATGGTCGATGGCGACTACGATCATGCCGAGATCGACCTGCGTGTCGACTTGCATGACACGGCGGTCGAGGAACTGCGTCGCGCCTTCGAGGAGTACGAACTCTATCGCGGCTACTACAAGGAGCGGTCCAGGAACCCGAAGGATGCGATGCCGCAATATGCCTTCGCCCAGGCGCTCGCCGCAAAGCAGGAGGCCGCACAGTGACCTACTCGCTCATCGGACGCTGCAAGCGCACCGGCCGTCTCGGCCTTGGTATCGCCACCTATTCGCTGGGTGTCGGCGGCCGCTGCGAAGGCGTTGCGGCCAATGTCGGCGTCTGCAAGACGCAGGCATTCCCCAACCGGACCAACGATCCGCTCGGCATCAAGCTGCTGGCGCAGGGTTACCTGCCGGCGCGCGTGATGGAGATCTTCGCGGGCAACGACACCGAGCATTCCTATCGCCAGATCGCGATCATGGACCGCGACGGCAAGATCGCCGCGCATACCGGTGCCGGCTGTCGCGGCTGGGCGGGCCACAAGGAGGCCGCCGATTGCGTGGCGTTCGGCAACGGGCTGCTCGGTCCGCAGGTGCTCGACGGCATGCTCGCGGGGTTCCTCGAGCGTCCCGACGATGCGCTGGAGTATCGCCTGCTGTGTGCGATCGAAGGCGGCCGCGATGCCGGCGGGCAGGGGCCCGCTGACGCACACCGCACCGAACGCTCCGCCGCGATCAAGGTCGTCGACCGGCGTGATTTCCCCGATGTCGATGTCCGCGTCGACGTGCATGAGACCGCCGTCGAGGAACTGCGGCGCGTCCTCGAAGAGTTCAAGCTCTACGAGGAATTCTATCGTGGTCGCGACACCGATCCGTCGAAGGCGATCCCGCAGGACGTCTTCGTGAAGCAGCTCGACGCCAGGCGCGTGAAGGAGAAGGCATGACCTACACGATCCTCGGGCGCTGCGCGAAGACCGGCAGGGTCGGCATCGGCATCGCCACTTTCTCGATCACGGTGGGGCGCTACACCCATTCGACGAAATCGAATGCCGGCGTCACGGTCACCCAGGCCAATGCCAACGAGAACAACAACGCGCTCGCGCTCCGCCTGCTGTCGCAGGGTCTTGGCGCTGTGGCCGCGCTCGATCGGCTCAAGGCCAATGACGCCTATCACAGCTATCGTCAGATCGGCGTGATCGATCGCACCGGCGCGGTGGCGGCCTATACCGGCGCCAACGTGCGCGGCTGGGCGGGTGAGGCGACCGGTCCTAACTACATCGCCACCGGAAACGGCTTGCGCGGCCAGCACGTCGTGGAGGCGATCGCCAAGGGCTTTCTTGCCGAGCCCGACGCGGACCTCGAACACCGGCTGCTGCTGGCGCTGGAATATGGCCGCGACGCGGGCGGGCAGGGCAACGCCATGACCCACCGGACCGAGCGCTCGGCGGCGCTTCAGGTCTCCTCGCGCCATATCCATCCTGACATCGACCTGCGCGTCGACCTGCACGACAAGGCGGTCGACGAATTGCGGCGCGTCTGGACGGTCTACAAGCAGTACGAGGCCTACTACGCCGAGCGCGGGCGCAACCCGCGTAATGCGCCGGGCCAGGAAGCCTTCATGGCAACCCTCAAGCCGGCCGCGGAGTAAGTCATGACCTTCTCGATTGTCGCACGCTGCCCCAACACCGGCCGCCTCGGCCTCGGCGTCACCACCTTCTCGATTGCCGCCGGCGGCCGCTGCGAGGGCATCCGCTTCGGCGCCGGCGTCTGCAAGACCCAGGCTTATGTGAAGCGCGACAACGACCTGATCGCGCTCGAACTGCTCCAGCAGGGCATGGCGCCGGCCGGCGTGATGGCCGCGCTGAAGGCCGGCGATCCCGATCACGATTGGCGCCAGATCGCCATCATCGACCGCGAGGGCAGGACCGCCGCGCACACCGGTCCGGGTTGCCGTCCCTGGGCGGGCCATCATGAAGGCGATGGCTTCGTGGCGTTCGGCAACGTGCTCGCCGGTCCGCAGGTGATCGAGGGCATCGTCGCCGGCTATCTCAAGGATCCCGCGGCCGAGCTGGAGTTCCGGTTGCTCGCGGCACTGGAAGGCGGGCGCGATGCCGGCGGACAGATCGGTACCGACGGCCATCTCCCCGAGCGGTCGGCGGCGATCTTCGTCGCCTCCGAGCCGGATCATTTCGACATCGATGCAAGGGTCGACTTGCATGACGACGCGGTCACCGAACTGCGCCGCGTGCTGGAGGAATTCAAGATCTACGAGACGTTCTATCGCGACCGCGGTCATCGCCCCGATCTGGCCGTGAGCCAGGCCGAGTTCGTCGCGAGCCTACAGAAGAAAGCGGTTGCCTGAGCATGGCCAAGGATCATTTCCATCTCGCCTGGTTCCTGTCGCAGGGCTACGGCCCGAAGGCGTGGCGCTCGATGTGGCCCGGCACTGAATACGACAAGCATCGCTGGATGATGCCGGACATCTTCATCGACCTGGCCAAGGGGCTGGAGCGCGGCTGCTTCGACTACATGATCATCGAGGATTCCTCGATGGTGCCCTACACCTACAAGGGCAGCCACGACACCTATCTCAAGTACGCGGCCAGCTCGCCCAAGCTCGACCCCGCCGTGCTGGTGCCGTGGCTGGCGATGGCGACCAAGCATCTCGGTCTCGTGCCGACGCTCTCGACCTCGGAATATCCGCCCTACCTGCTGGCGCGTCTCGTCAACTCGCTGGATCACGTCATCGAGGGGCGCATCGGCTGGAATTGCGTCACCGGCAGCAACGACGGCGCCGCCGAGAATTACGGCCATGTCGGCCAGCGGCCGCACGATGAGCGCTACGAGGTCGCCGACGAATTCGCCGACATCGTCACCCAGCTGTGGGAAGCGTGGGATGCGGATGCGGTCGTGCTCGATCGCGAGACGCCGATGTTCGCCGACGGCAAGAAGGTCCGCCCGATCAACCACGAGGGCAAATACTTCAAGGTGCGCGGGCCGATCAACGCGCCGCGCTCGCCTCAAGGGCGTGTGCCGATCTGCCAGGCCGGCGGCTCGGCGCGCGGCCAGGCCTTTGCCTCAAGATGGGCCGACACGATCATCACCAACGCCGTCTCCGTCGAGGGCATGAAGAGCTTCCGCGAGGATATCCGCCGCCAGGCCGCGGGCTGGGGCCGCAATCCCGACGACATCAAGGTGCTGTTCCTCGCCTATCCGATCGTCGACACGACGATGGAGGCGGCCCGCGAACGCCGCCGGCTCGAGCAGGAGGATTTCGGCAAGCATCTCGACCTGCAGCTCTCGGGTATGTCGCGCCTCACCAATATCGACTTCGCGCAGTTCGATCCCGACGAGCCGCTGCCCGAGCACCTGCGGACCAACGGGCACCAGTCCTCGCTCGCCAAATGGATCGGCAAGACGCCGCGCTCGCTGGCGAGCGGGATCAACAGCCGGCAGGGCATCGACCTGGTGGGCACGCCCGATCACGTCGCGGGCCTGATGCAGGAGATGATGCAGGAGGTGGGCGGTGACGGCTTCCTGCTGTTCAACGCCCACTTCGACCGGCGTTACATCATGGAGATCTGCGACGGCCTCGTGCCCGAACTGCAGCGCCGCGGCCTGACGCGCAAGGCCTATGCGCACAAGCACTTCCGCGACAATCTGCTGGAGTTCTAGGCCGGGGGACAGGTCAGGCCGGAACTTCGCCTTCGACCCATGTGCGGTGAACGACTCTCACGTAGCGGCTGCGATCGAAGGGTGTGCCGGTATGCATCGTGCAGCGATTATCCCATGCAAGGATATCGCCCGGCTGCCATTTATGCCGATAGACGAAGCGATCCTGCGTCACGAAGTCGATGAGCTCCCTGATCAACGCAAATCCGGCCTCGCCTTCCATCCCGACGACTTCCTTCGTCGTACGCGTGGAAAGACCCCAAAGAGCAAGCCTTCCATCGCGCGGATGCCTCCGCACCACGGGATAACGGACGTCAGGGAATTCTTGCCTCTCTTCCTCCGTCAAAGGGCGATTCAACGCGGCGGCCAGCTTCGCATAACTGTGATGTATGACCAGGCCGTCTATCTGCTTCTGCTTTTCGATCGGCAAGGCATCCCAGGCCGCGCAGGTGTCGGCGAGCAATGTGTCCGACCCTTCCTCGGGGACCTCGAGGGCATGTAGAAAAGTGTACGCGGCCGGTCGCTGGGCGTAGGGCAGATCAGTATGCCATTTGCCGCCAGGGTCCGGATCCCCGATGAGCCGGCCATCCACGACTTTGTTGGAGATGACGGAAACCTCGGGCGCTTCGGGAAGAGCAAATTGGCGTCCGGCGCCTGACGCGGGCCGCCCGAAAAGGCGCGTGAAGGAGACCTGATCGTGAGGGCTGAGCTTCTGGCCGCGTATGACGATCGCACCCCTCGATCCCAGGAGTTCGGCGATTTGATCGAGCGTCGTTTTCTCGGCCGTGGTGATGTCGACACCCGATATTTCGGCGCCAAAGGTGCCCTTCAATGGACGAACGCTCATCCCGGAACCGATCGCTGTATCCAACACGACATCCTCCTCCCGAGAGCGATTCTATTGGGCGGCCTTGGGCAGATACTCGTTCGTGTATAAGTCGCCGGCTTTGACATCGGCTTTGAACTCGAAGGCTGCCTTCATCAGGGTCAAGGTCTGCTCCCAATCTTCCGCGGCCATGTACCCGAAGCCCTTGCCTGCGGAGCGAGGGCTGTGGAAGTACGGCTCGATGCATTTGAGCTGCTCGACGGCGAGCTTCTGATCGATGGCGGGACGGGCAGCGAACATCGCATTGACCGCCGCTTCCGGATCCTTCCTTGCCTCGTCGAATCCGCGGACGGTGGCCCGCAGAAAGCCGCGAAGGGCGTCGGGCTTATCGGCTGCCGTCTTCCTGGTTACGACAATACCGCCGCCCAGCATGTTGATGCCGGCATCGGCGTATCTCACGGCCCAGTCGACGGGCTGTTGCCGTTCGATATTGAGTCCGCTCGTGCAGTACCAGCCGATCATGAAATCGATCTTGTGCTGGAGGAGCGACGGAAGAACGACGCTGGGACTGAGCTGGATCTTCTTGATCTTGCTCTCGTCGATCCCGGCCGCTTTGGCGAACATGGGAAAGATACGGGCCGAGTAATCTTCCGGATTGTAGCCCCATGTCTTGCCTTCGAGGTCCTTGGGCTTCTTGATCCCGGCCACGGGCAAGGAAATGATTCCATCGGGCAGTGTCTGATATATGCCGCCGATCGCGAGGAGTTGGCGCCCCTGCGATACTGAAAGCGCCATCGTCGCAAGGCTCGCCACCCCGATCGTGTCGCTGCCTTCGGAAACGGCCGTCAACGTCGAGAGGCTGCCTTTTCCGTCGAATATCTGGAGATCGATACCCTCTTGCTTGTAGTAGCCGCGGCTGAGCGCAAGAAAGAAGGGCGCGTGGTCGCCTTTGGAAGACCAGTCGAGGCGAAGCGACATTTTCTGGGGTTCCGCTTGGGCGCCCGGAGAGAAAAGGACGGCCGATGAAACACCGAGCAGCATTGCCAGAAGGGCGGACTGCACTGTCCGAGCCTCGAGTTTCCAGGTCCAAGCCATGACGCGTCCTATTCCTGTTTCACCAATACTCAACCCGATAAAGTCCAACGCCTTTCAGTGGCGCCACCGTAACTCGGGTTAAGTCTTTTGATCGACGCGAAAATTTAGTCGCCGTAGAGCGAATAACTATTCTTTACGCATCCTGAGCACGCGTCGTTAGCTCCCCTGGATCACCACACCTCGGGGGCGGAATGCGAATGAAACTACTGGCGTCGCTCGCGGCGCTTGCGTTGAGCTGGTGCCCCTGGGCGCTGCCGGCAAGTGCTGCAGACAAGGCGACGGTCCGGCTCGACTGGATTCCGACCGCCGCTCACGCCTTCATCTATCTCGCCAAGGAGAGGGGCTACTACGCCGACGCGGGCATCGACCTCGAGATCATCCCAGGCGATGGAGACGCGACCGTCGTCAAGCTGCTGGGCAATGGCGATATCGATTTTGGACTGAATGACGCCGCCGGTCTGGTGCGCGCCTGGGAGGTCGGAATCCCCATCACCTCGATCCACGTCCAGTTCCTGGAAACGCCTGCCACGATCTTCGCCTCCAAGGCGTCCGGGATCACCAAGCTCCAGGATGCGTGCGGCAAGAAGCTGGGTGTCTACCCGCAAAGCACGACCTACAATCAGGCCAAGGCGATGCTCAGGGCGGCCAACGTGACCTGTGCCATCGAGGAGATCCCGGTCACGATCCCCGGCATCCGCGAGTTCATGAGCGGCTCGGTGGACATGCTGCATTCGTATTACTTCAATGCGCCCGTCTACAAGCTCAGGGGTTTCGACGTCGTCCATTTCGACGTGCGCGATTACTTCCACCTGTACAGCCAGGTGATCGGCGCCAGCGAAAAGGCGATGAAGCGCGGCGATCTTGCGAAGCGCTTCATCACGGCCAGCCTCAAGGGGCTCGAGGACAATATCAAGGACCCGAAGGAGGCCATCGCCGCGCTCGGTCGGGCGAACGGCCCCAGCATCAATCTCGAGTACGAAGCGGCCAAGATGCCGATGCTCCTGGAGCTGATGACGGTGCCGGGAGAGAACGGGACGCGCAAGATCGAGAAGCAGACATTGGCCCGCTGGAACGAAACGGTCGACAATCTGGTGAAGTTCGGGATTGTCAAAACAAAGGTCGATCCCAAGGGACGCTTCCTCGCGGAGTGACCGTTGGGGCGGTATGGTTCCTGCTAGGGGCGACACGAAGTCCGACGCGCTCCGGGCTCAGGAGGAAAGATGAAAGACCAGCCATTCAAGCCGGTGGAAGGTCCCGCGGCATGGACGCGCGAGGATGTCGCGCGCGAGACGGATTGGATCAGGCACATCGAGCCGGCGGAAGCCGACGAACTCGGTCGCGCGGTTCGCGGCGCGATGAGCCGCGGCCTGTCCCTCGTGGACCTGTCGCCCGAGACCTTCCCGCTGCCCCTGCTGCGGCCGAAGCTTGAGGACATCGCCCGGGAAGTCGAGGAGGGGCGCGGCATGGTCCAGATCCGGGGCGTTCCGGTGGACCGGTACAGTCCCGAAGAGAACAAGATGATGATCTGGGGCATCGGGACCTATCTGGGAACCGGCCTGTCCCAGAGCCTGAAGGGCGACTATCTGGGCGAGGTCACGGACCTGGGTGTCCAGTCGTCGTCCTCGGACGCCCGCAACTATCGCAGCAAGGGATTGTCCCGCTTCCACACGGACCGCTGCGACGTCGTCGGCCTGCTCTGTGTCGTCCGGGCGATGCAAGGTGGCGAGAGTCGCGTCGTCAGCTCGGCCACCGTCCACAACGAGATCCTGCGTCGCCGCCCGGACCTGCTCGAAGTCCTCTACGGCGATTTCCATCACAGCCGCCAGGGCGAGCAGACGGGGGACGAAGGGCCTCACTTCAAGGTCCCCATCTTCGCCTTCGAGAACGGCCGTTTCACCAGCCAGCTCTCGTTCCTGTACATGGAATCGGCGCAACGCTTCCCCGACGTGCCAACCTTCACCGACAAGCAGCGCGAGGCGCTGGCCATCGTCAGCGAGATCGCCAACGAGCAATATGCCGAGTCGGAGTTCCTGCCCGGTGACCTGCAGCTTCTGAACGGGCATGTGACCTGGCATTGCCGCGCCGGCTACGAGGATCACCAAGAGCCCGAGCGGCGACGGCTGCTCTATCGCCTCTGGCTCTCGACGCCGAGCAGCCGCGCCCTGCCCGAGAGCTATCGCGATTCGTGGGGCGAGATTGCGCCAGGGGCCATTCGCGGCGGCGTGACGGCCGCCGAAGGATGGCGCGCCCCATCTGCCAGCTTCATCAAGTCGCCTGAACCGAGGGCTAGCGTCGAAAATGCGTAAACTTCTTCTTCTCCTGTGCGCCTTCGGCCTGTGGGCCTCCGACGCCGCGGCCTATCCGAACGGCATCGTGCGCATCATCGTCGCCTTCCCGCCGGGTGGCGCGGTCGACCTCGTCGCGCGCTCCCTGGCCCAGGAACTCTCGGCACGCTGGCCCTATCAGGTCGTCGTCGACAACAAGCCCGGGGCAGGCACGATCGTCGGCACGGAGGCCGCCGCGAAGGCGGCTCCGGATGGCCAGACCCTCCTCCTGGCGGTGACGTCGCTCGCCGTGAATGCATCGCTCTACGACAAGCTTCCCTACAACGCGCTGAAGGATTTCACGCCGATCTCGCTGGTCGCGTCGGCGCCGAACGTCCTGATGGTGAATGCCGCGCTGCCGGTGAAGAACGTCACCGAGCTGGTGGCGCTGATCAAAGCCAATCCCGGCAAATACAATTTCGGCTCGCCGGGCGTCGGCTCGCTGATGCATCTGGCCGGCGAACTCTTCAAGGACCAGGCCGGCATCGAGGTCATGCACGTGCCCTACAAGGGAACGGCGCCGATGCTGTCGGACCTCCTTTCGGGACAGGTCGAGTTCACCTTCGACAACGGCGCGCTGCTGGAGCAGGTCTATGCCGGCAAGCTGAAGGCGCTGGCGGTCACGGGCAAGCAGCGGCTTGCCGTCCTGCCCGATGTCCCCACCATGATCGAAGTGGGCCTGCCCGGCTTCGAGGCGACCTCCTGGTATGGGCTGTTCGCGCCGGCCGGCACGCCGGACGCGGTGATCCAGCAGATCAATCGCGACGTCAACAAGGCACTCGAACAGCCGGAACTGCGCGAGCGGCTGGCGAAGTTCAACCTGACGCCGGCCGGTACCACGCCCGCCGAACTGGGCGAGCACCTGAAGGTGGAGACGGCGCGATGGGAGAAGGTCATTCGCGGTGCCAACATCAAGGTCGAGTGACATGAGCGCCGACGATCGGGAGGACACGCTGTCTCATCGCAATGGCTGATCCGGCAACCATTCAGCTCGTCTTGAACGGCAGGTTGGTGGTGGCGAGCGACGTGCCGCCGACACGAACCGTCCTCGACTGGCTGCGCGACGATCTGGGCCTGCGCGGCACCAAGGAAGGATGCGCCGAAGGCGATTGCGGCGCCTGCACCGTCCTGCTGGAGCAGGCCGGTGCGGATGGCCGGCTGCATCGCCGGGCGATCAATTCCTGTCTGGCCGTGCTGGGCCAGGTCGACGGCAAGGGCGTGCGCACGGTCGAGGGCCTCGTCGAGCCCGACCACACGCCGCATCCGCTTCAGGCGGCCATGGCCGAGGGCTACGCGACGCAATGCGGCTTCTGCACGCCCGGCTTCGTGATGTCGGCGGTTGCGCTCGGGCTTGGCGACGAGCCGGTCACGGTGAAGGACATACACGATAGCTTCGCGGGCAATCTCTGCCGCTGTACCGGCTATCGTCCGATCGTCGAGACCATCGTCAAGGCGCTGCCGCTCGGCCAGGATCCGCTGAGAGGATCCGAGCCGGCTTTGCTCGGTCTCCTGGCCGGTCTCGAACGCGAGACCGGTGCCGTGTCGACGGAGGATGACCAGCGGTTCCGGGCGCCGCGCAGTCTCGACGAATTGCTGGCCTTGCGTGCGGCGCATCCGGAAGCGGTCCTGCTGGCAGGCGGCACCGATCTTGGCCTTCTGGCGAGTCGCGACCGGCGGCCGCCCGAGGCGATCATCCATTTGAGCCATGTGCCCGAGCTTGCGACGATCTCGGACGAAGGCCGCGAAGTGAGTCTTGGAGCGGCGGTCACCTACACGTCCGCGCTGCCGATGCTGGCGAAGCATTTCCCGACCTTGCAGACCTATCTGTCCCGGCTGGGCTCGATGCAGATCCGCAACATGGGCACCTTGGGCGGCAATATCGGCACGGCGTCGCCGATCGGCGATTTCCTTCCGATCCTGCTGGCGCTCGACGCTGAGCTGACGCTTTGCTCGCAGGCCTCGGGCGAACGCCGCCTGCCGCTGGAGGGCTTCTTCCTGGAATACCGGAAGACGGCACTTCGGCCTGACGAAATCATCAAGACCATCCATCTGCCGAAACTCGCTGCCGGCGATCATCTCTTCGCGGACAAGATTTCGAAGAGGCGCGACCAGGACATTTCCGCGGTCTGCGCCGCCTACAGGGTACGCTTCGAGGACACGCGGATCGTCGATGTTCGCCTGGCCTATGGCGGCATGGCGGCAATTCCCAAGCGTGCGACACAGGCCGAAGCCGCCCTGCAGGGCAGGGACTGGGACGAGACGGCGATCGCGGCCGCGGCCGCCGCGCTGCCGCTCGATTTCACGCCGCTCAGCGACGCGAGGGCGAGTGGCGAGTACCGCGCCCTGGTGGCGGCAAACCTTCTCACGCGGTTTTACTGGCGCGTCACCGGATCGGACGCTCCCGTGGAGATCGACGCGGCATGAACCATGTCAGCAGGGTCCGCGGCGAGGCCCAGGGCGGCGTCCATACCTCCCAGCCGCACGACAGCGCCCTCAAGCACACGACGGGCGCCGCGATCTATGTCGACGACATTCCGGAACCGCCGCGGACGGTGCATGCCGCTTTGGTCCTGAGCCCCATCGCGCATGGCCGCCTCCTCGGGCTTGAGACGGCCCAGGCGCAGGCGCTGCCCGGCGTCATCGAGATCATCGTGGCGGACGATATTCCGGGCGAGAACGACGTCGCGCCGGTCCTGACGGGCGAGCCGCTCTTCGCCAGGGACCTGGTCGAATATGCTGGCCAGCCGGTGGCCATCGTCGTGGCCAGGACGATGGACATCGCGCGGGCCGCAGCGGATCTCGTCCGCGTCGTCGTCGAGCCTCTCCAGTCGATCCTCACCGTCGCGCAGGCCATGGCCACCCAGTCGCTTCTGTTGCCGCCCAAGGCCGTTGTGGACGGCGACGTGGCCGGGGCGATGGCCAGTGCCAAACATCGGCTGGCGGCAAACTTCGCCGTCGGCGGTCAGGAGCATTTCTATCTCGAGGGGCAGATCGCTCTGGCCATTCCGGGGGAAGACCAGGACCTGACGATCCATTCGTCGACCCAGCATCCGACCGAGGTGCAGCATATCTGTGGGCGGCTGCTCGGGATCGACCTCAACCGCATCGCCGTGACGGTGCGCCGGCTGGGTGGCGCTTTCGGCGGCAAGGAGAGCAATGCCTCCTGGGTGGCCGGTGCTGCCGCGGTGGCGGCGTGGCGGACCCGCCGGCCGGTGAAGCTGCGGCTTCCGCGCACCACCGACATGATCGCCACCGGCAAGCGGCACGGCTTCGACATCTCCTACGAGATCGGCTTCGACGATTCAGGCCGCATCACCGCGCTCGACTCGACGCTCGCCGCCAATGGCGGGTTCAGCGTCGACCTTACGCCCGCGGCCCTCACGCGCGCGCTCACCCACGTCGACAACTGCTATTCCATTCCGCATTTCCGCGCGCAGGGTTTCGCCTGCAAGACGCACACCGTCTCGAATACCGCCTTTCGTGGCTTCGGCGGGCCGCAGGGCGTGGTGCTGATGGAAGACGCCGTCGCGCGGATCGCCTGCCATCTCGGCCTGTCCGCCGAGCAGGTCCGCGAAGCCAACTACTATGGACCGCAAACCGCTTCCGTGACGCCCTACGGGCAGCGCATCCGCGACAATCTCATCCAGGAGTGCGTGACGCAGGTCCTGCGCGACAGCGACTGGACGAGGCGGCGGGCCGAGATCGACGCCTTCAACCGGACCAGCCCGATCGTCAAGCGGGGCCTGGGGCTTTTCCCGCTGAAGTACGGCATCTCGTTCAGCGCCAAGCAGTTCAACCAGGCCGGCGCCGTGGTGCACATCTATACGGACGGTTCGATCCGCCTCAACCACGGCGGCATCGAGATGGGTCAGGGACTCTTCGTCAAGGTCGCGCAGATCGTGGCCGAGACGTTCCAGGTCGATCTCGATCGCGTGCGGGTCTCGCCGACATCGACGGCGGAGGTTCCGAACACCGCGCCGACGGCGGCCTCGACCGGCACCGACCTCAACGGCGCCGCGGCCCTCAACGCCGCCGGCATCCTCAAGGCCCGCATGATCGCCTTCGCCGCCGCGCATTTCGGCATGGAGCCGAAGGACGTGGTCTTCCGCGACAATCACGTCCATATCGGGCCGCCCGGCGCCAACCGTGTCCTCGAGTTCGGCGAGTTCGCCCATCTCTGCTGGATGGAGCGCATCTCCCTCTCCAGCACCGGCTTCTACAAGGTGCCGTCGATCCATTGGGATCCCGTCGCCATGAAGGGCGAGCCGTTCTTTTATTTCGTCTACGGGGCGGCCGTCGCCGAAGTCGCGGTGGACACGCTCACCGGCGAGACCAAGGTGCTTCGCGCCGACCTCGTTCAGGATTGCGGCCATTCCCTCAATTCCGCGATCGACGTCGGCCAGATCGAGGGCGCCTTCGTCCAGGGCATGGGATGGCTCACCTGCGAGGAACTCTGGTGGGACGGTGAGGGTCGCCTGCGGACGGTCGGCCCGTCCACCTACAAGATTCCCGGCAGCCGCGACGCGCCGGAAATCTTCAACGTCAGGATCCTCGAGGATCGCCCGGCGGTGGCCGAGACCGTCTTCCGCTCCAAGGGCGTCGGCGAGCCGCCCCTGATGCTCGCGGTCGCGGTCTGGGTCGCCATCAAGGATGCGATCGCGAGCGTGGCGTCCGGCAGGATGCCGGTCGAACTGGATATTCCCGCGACGCCGGAGCGCGTGCTCCTGGCCGTGCAGAGGCTCAAGCGATAAGGGCTGGCTCGGCGCCCCTCTCGACAGGCTGCGTCTTATTCTGATCCGCTCTTCTTCCAGGGAAGAACGGCACCCTGCAGCCGCAGGATGAGTACCTGCGAAACATAGCCGAGCAAGGAAACCAGCAGCAGGTAGACGAACATGTCGCGTACTTCGAACACCTGCCAGGACTGCCAGATCTGATATCCGAGCCCGACGTCCGTCCCGAAGTTCTCGGCGATGATCACCATGATCAGGGCCATCCCGAAGCCGAGCTGGCAACCGGTGAAGATGAACGGCAAGGCGCCGGGGAAGGCGATCGTCTTCCATGTCTGCCAGCGGCTTGCCTTGAAATTCGAGGCGACGTCGAGATAGATGCGCTCGATGTTCACGACGCCCGCCAGCGTGCTGTAGAAAACCTGAAAGAAGACCGCGACGGCGACGATCACCCACTTCGAGGCTTCGCCGATCCCGAAAATCATCATGATCAAGGGAAACAACGCGATCTTGGGAACCGGATACAGGGCCGAAATTGCGGGTTGAAGGAAGTCGCGAGCCGCTGGAGAAAGGCCGAGTACCAGGCCGAAGATGATTCCCGGAACGGCGCCGAGCACGAAGCCAATAAATACCCGCTGCAGCGTCCAACCGATGTTGACGTAGATCCGGCCCGACTGCAGCAGCGAGATCAATTCCTCGATGATCGACGATGGCGTCGGAAAGAACCGCGCATCGAGCACGTGCAGCCTTACCAGGATTTCCCAGACGACGAGAATGAGAAGAGGGGACAAAGTCGCCATGAGGAACCTCGAGCGACGCATCCGCTGGATGAGCGTCGGTCCGCTATTCCGTTCGGCGACGATCCGCACCCGCCTGTCGATTGAAGTGATCATGCGCCGACAACCTCTTCCCGCAACAACATCCAGATCTCGCGGCTTATGCGGCCGAATTCAGGATCCGCCTTGAGATCGTAGACCCTGCGCGGCCTCGGGAAATCGATCCTGAACTCCGCCTTGAAGCGGCCGGGCCTGCGCGACATCACGATGACGCGGTCGCTGAGGACGAGCGCCTCGTCGATCGAATGCGTAATGAAGATCACCGTCTTCCGGGTCTCGCTCCACAGCCGCAGCAGCTCCTCCTGGAGGAGCGCCTTGTTCTGTTCGTCGAGCGCCGCGAAGGGCTCGTCCATCAGCAGGATTTCCGGATTGTTGGCGAAGGCGCGGGCAACGCTGGCGCGCTGCTTCATGCCGCCCGACAACTGGTGCGGATAGGCGTCCGCGAACCGGTCCAGCCCGGTCAGGGCGAGGAAGTGATTGACCGACTTGTCGATCTCATCGGCCGGTGCGCCCCGCAGCATCAGGCCGTAGGCGACGTTCTTGCGCACCGACATCCAGGGAAAGATCGACGACTCCTGGAAGATCATGGAATTCAGCGGACTCGACGGGTCGCTGTGTTCGATCGTCGCTTCTCCCGAAGTCGGCGCCTCGAGGCCGGCGAGAATGCGCAGCAGGGTCGTCTTTCCGCATCCCGACGGGCCGACAACGCAGATGAATTCGCCCGCCTGCACATCGAGGTTGATCCCCTTGATGGCCTCGACGGTCTGCCGCCCAACCTTGAATGTCTTTTCCAGGCCCACGATGTGGATCTTGGGTGGTGCGAGGAAGGGCTGAACGCCGGCGCTCGCTGAACTGTCGGATGCCACGCCGTTTCCTTTCAAGTCGATCGATGCCGCGAGCCGCCGGGAAGCCGGCCGCGCTGCCCGGGCTCTAGCAAATCCCGATCCAACATCGCAGGACGTGTCCTGGAAAAAAGTGTTGTCATGTCAACGAATTGACAAAAGAAGTGTTGCGTTGTCAACACTCCGACGCCTATCCTTGCTCGGAGGTCGTGATGATGAAGATCGAGACTGCGTCGCGTGCAGAGGCGCGATCGCGGCGCAAGCCCCAGCCCGTTTCGTCGTTCCCGCAGCCAACCATCGAGCGCTGGCTGAATCCGGGAAAGGCGGGAAGCAGGCTGGAGGTGGAAGACTTCCTCAGCATGCACTTTGCCAATCTGAGCGCCTTGTTTCACCGCAAGGTGACACGCCGGTATCTCGAACCTTTTGACTTGGGGCTTCCCGAGTGGCGGACCATGACCATCCTGGCGCGGCATGCACCGATCTCGACGCGGACGCTCCGGACCATCTCGGAGATGGACAAGGCGCAGATGAGCCGCGCGCTCGTGGTTCTCGCGCAGCGCGGACTGGTCAGTCGCGATTCGGACGCCAGCCACATGGTGCGCCAGACCATCGACCTCACGGAAGCGGGGCGCGCGCTCTACAAGAAGATCATGCCCGCCGCGCGGCGCGGTCAGGCCACGCTGCTGCTCCATCTCAGCGCCGGCGAGCGCAAAGCCCTGCACTCGGCGCTGATCAAGCTGAAGGCGTTGGTCGGCGACATGCCGGAAGATGCGTGCAGGGACTGAACGCCGCCCGTTTCTCGAACACTCGCTCAAAGCATGGGGGCTTGGGATGAATAGACCGATCAGGATATTTCTGCTGCTGTCGATGGCGGTCTTCGGGCTGTCGTGGGGCCCGGCCAATGCCGCCGACCCGATCAAGCTCAAGGTCGGTGCCTATAATTCGGTGTCCGATGCGCCTCTCTATATCGCGAAGGACAAGGGGTATTTCGCCGAGCAGGGCTTCGATGTCGAATTCGTGCAGGTGAGTTCCGGGGCCGTCATGCTGACGCAGCTCGCCACGGGCGCGATGGACGCGTCGGGCGGCGCTCCGGGAGCGGCTTTCTACAATGCCGCCCGGCAGGGCATGGACGTCCGGATCGTTGCCGACAAGGGCAGTACGCCGCCGGGCCGCGGCTATTTCGCTTTCGTCGTGCGCAAGGACATCGCTGATCAGGTCAAGACCGCTGCCGATCTTCGGGGACGCACGCTTGCGGTCACCGGCTACAAAGTGGGCGCGAGCAGCGAGGTGACGATCGACAAGCTGTTCCAGACGGCTGGCGTGAAGTGGCCGGAGGTGAAGGTCATCAACATGGCGTTCCCCGACATTCTCGCCGGCCTCGGCACCGGCAAGGTCGATGTCGGCGTCCTGATCGAGCCACTGGTCACCGAAGCGGCGGAAAAGGATCTGGGTGTCATCTGGAAGCGCACCGACACGATCTATCCGAACCAGCAATATGGCGCGCTGATGTTCGGCCAGCGGCTGGTCAAGCAGCCGGAACTGGGCGTGAAGTTCATGATCGCCTACCTGAAGGCCGCGCGATTCTACAACGACGCCCTCGAAGGTAGGGCGTCGCGCGACGAGCTCATCGACATCCTGGCTCGCAACACGTCGGTCAAGAATCGCGAGATCTACAAGAAGATGGCGCTCCCCGGCATCGATCCGGACGGGAAGCTCAACATTGCTGGCATGCAGTCCGACATGGAGTGGTGGGTTTCGGCCGGAAGCATGAAGCAGCCCGTGCCGGTGACGAGCGTCGCGGACACCTCGTTCGCGGAAGCCGCCGCGAAGCAACTGGGCGCCTATCGCTGATCAGGGAGAATTAAAGTGTTTGCGACCGTCAACCAGCCGATCTCTTCGCCATTGCTTCGCACGCCGCCCGGACCGTGGAGCAACGCCATCGAAATAAAGCCCGGCGCGCGTTACCTCTACACCTGCGGCCTGGTCGGCGTCCGTCAGGACGGCGTGATCGAGGACGGCATCGCTGCCCAGGCCATCCGTATCTACGAGAACATCAACATCCTGCTGGCCGAAGCCAGGATGGACATGAGCCACGTCGTGAAGATCATCAGCTACCTGGTCGATCTTTCCGAGCAGCCGGCCTACGCCAAGGTACGCAATCCGTATCTGGGCGACGCGCGACCCGCGATGACCCTGCTCGGCGTTTCGCAGCTCGCCCAGCCGGCTCTTCGTCTGGAAGTCGAAGTCATTGCGGCCAAGCACGATTGAGTTCGCGCCCTCGGACGGAAGGTCAATCATGCGCTCGGCCGGTCAGCTCCCCAACACCGACTTCCTCACCCAACCGATCTGGTGGGACGCGACGCCGCCGCTCGCGGAGCCGCCGCAGCCGCTGGCGCCGCGTTCCGATGTCGTGGTCATCGGCGGCGGTTATGCCGGGCTGTCGACTGCACTCGAGCTCGCCCGCAATGGCGTGGGCGTCACGGTCCTCGAAGCCGACAGATTCGGATTCAATGCCAGCGCCCGCAACAGCGGCGGCGTGAGCTTCGGCCTCGATCTCACCAAAGTCGCCCGCTGGCACCGTTGGGCCGGTGCGCAGGCACCCGGGCTGGGCGAGATTGCGCGCGGGGCGGCCGAGTCGGTTTCCTACATGGAGTCGTTCATCTCCGCGAACGCGATCGACTGCGACTATCATCGACGCGGCCGGCTTTCGTGCGCGCCGACCATGCGCCACTATGACGAGCTTTCGGCGCGCACTGAGCGGATGAACAAGCTGTTCGATGCCGAGGCCTACATGGTGCCGCGGGCCGAGCAGCATTCCGAGATCGCGTCGGACTCGTTCTACGGCACGATGGTCATCCCGCGCTCGGGGCAGCTCGATCCGGCCCGCTTCCTCCGCGGGCTGCTCGGGCTCTGCCGGCAGGCGGGTGTACGGCTCCGCGATTCGTCGACGGTGACGGCGATCGAGCGCAAGGGGACCGGCTTCGACATCACGCTCGCGGACGGCCGGATCTCGGCCGATACGGTCGTCGTTGCGGTGAACGCCCATGCCGCGCGCGTGCCGGCCGCCGGAACCGCCCGGAGGATCGTGCCGGTGGCCAGTCATATCATTGTGACCGAGCCCCTGGCCGACGAGACGGCCGAGGCGCTCATCCCGAAGCGCCGGACGGGCGCCGACGGTCGTCGGCTCCTCGCCTATTTCAGGCGCACGCCTGACGGCAGGCGCTTTCTCTATGGCGGCCGTGCTTCGCCCTTCGAAGTGTCGCCGCAGGAGTCCGCGGCCGTGCTCTACCGGCGGATGGTGAAGACCTTTCCCCAGCTCGACGGTGTGCGGATCGGCCATGCATGGGGATGCAAGGTTGCCTTCAGTTTCGACGGCATCCCGCATATGAGCGGATCGGCGGGACTTCACTATATCGCAGGCTGCAACGGCAATGGCCTGGCGATGATGAACTATCTCGGCCACAAGACCGCTCGCAAGATCCTGGAGCGATCGAAGTCGATCTGCGTTTTCGACCAGCCGGTCTTTCCCGGTCCGCCGCTCTATGACGGGCGTCCGTGGTTCTTGCCGGTTGTCGCGGCGGCCTACAGCGCCCTGGATCGCATCGACTCGATGCGGGCCGGCGGACGATAGGGGATCCGATATGCTTACCTGGAAGATCGGCAACACCACCGTCACGCGCATCGAGGAGCAGGTGGGGCCCAACGATTCGACAGTCGAGGGTTTCCTGAGCGGGGTGGTCCGCGAGCGCTTTGAGCGCCATTTGTCGTGGATGGTGCCGGTCCACTTCGATCCGGCGGCGGACAAGCTCATTACCAGCAATCATTCCTGGCTGATCCGAACGGGCACCCACACCGTCCTGCTCGACAGTTGCGCGGGAAACCACAAGGAGCGGCCCTGGTTGCCGCGCTTCCATCAGCTCAACGTGCCTTTCCTGGAGAGGCTGCGCGCCGCCGGCGCGGAGCCGGAAGATATCGACATCGTGCTGTGCACTCATCTCCATACCGATCACGTCGGCTGGAACACCCGGCTGGAGAATGGCCGCTGGGTCCCGACATTCCCCAGGGCACGCTACCTCTTCTCGCGCATCGAGCACGATTACTGGAATCCGAATGTCGGTGATCGCCGCGCCAAGGCACCGGGGCGGGCGGGCGTCTACGACGACAGTGTCCTGCCGGTCATCCAGTCGGGGCAGGCGGTGCTCCTCGATGGCGATCATTCGATCGACGATCGGCTGACGGTGGAGCCGTCGCCGGGGCACACGCCGGGCCATGTCGTGCTGAAGTTGGCCGACCAGGATCGAAAAGCGCTGTTCTGCGGCGATGTTCTCCATCACCCGGTGCAGGTCTACGAGCCCGGGTGGAACACCCGGTTCTGCGAGTTGCCCGCCCAGGCGCAGGCGACGCGACGCAGGATGCTCGAATATTGCTGCGAAGATCACGCTCTGCTGTTTCCCACGCATTTCGCCGCGCCGCATGTCGCCGCGATCCTGCCGGAGGGTGACGGCTTTCGTCCGGAATTCGTCGCCGCGGCGTCGGCGGGCTTTTGACCAGGCAGGAGGCGCTCATGGAAAAGCTGGACGTGCTGAAGCTTGCGGAGATCACCGAGGAACTGGCGACGAGCGGCAGACGCGTGAAGGTCCTGTGGCAGGAGCCGGAATCCCTGGCGTTCGTCGCGCGAGGCCGGGAGTATCGCAGCGAGTTCCATGTCAATGAAAGTGACGAGGTCACTTACATGATCAAGGGGACCATGAACCTGCATTACCGGACGCCCGAGGGAAAAGAGGAGATCGCCGTCATTCCGGAGGGCTCGACGAACTTCATGCCGGCGCGGACACCGCATTCGCCGCGCTTCCCGCCGGATGCATTCGCCCTGATCCTCGAGCGGCAACGGCGAGCCGGCGAAATCGACCGCTTTCACTGGTATTGCCAGAAGTGCGGCGGATTTCTCCATGAGGAGACTTTCGTCGTCGACGACTACAGGAAAGACCCCGTCTCGCAGGCCTACAAGCGCTTCTTCGACAGTGTCGCGGCACGGACCTGCAAGGACTGCGGCACCGTGATGCCGGCGCCCTAGGGCGCGGCTCCCGCGACATCCAGAATTCGATCGGACTCCGCTCCAGGCCATTCATTTCCACGAAGGACCAGCCCATGCCCAAACAGTTCGTCACATCCAGCAATGCGCCGACCACCGGATTCACCGATCTGCAGAAGCCGCCGCCGATTGCCCAGGCGATCCGGTTCGGCAACATGCTGTTCGTGTCGGGGCAGGGACCTCTCGATCCCGGCACGCGCCTCGTCGTGGAAGGAGACATCGAGGTGCAGACGCGCCGGACTCTCGATAATCTCCTGAGCGTGCTCGACGCCGGCGGCGCAACGTTGGCAAATGTCGTCAACGTCCGCGTCGTGCTGCGCAACGTGGACGATTTTCCGCGTTTCAACGAAGTCTTCAGGAGCTATTTCGAGAACGACAGGGTGACGCGCACCTGCGTCGGCGGCACGCCCCATCGCAAGGGCGTCAACGTCGAGATCGATTGCGTGGCAATGTTCGACGCGTAGCCGAAATGCCGGCCCCTCATCGCATCGACGTCCATCATCACATCCTGCCGCCGCGATATGTCGAGGCTGTGGGAGAAGCGGCGATCGGCCAATTGCTCGTCTCGGGCAAGGCGCCGAAATGGACGCCCGAGATCGCCATCGAGGTCATGGACCGCCATGGCATCGAGAAGGCGTACACCTCGATGTCGGCGCCGGGCGTTTCCGGCCTTCCGGAAGCGGAGACCGCTGCGATCGTTCGATCGTTCAACGACGACGCTGCAAGTATCCGCAAGGATTACGGCGGGCGTTTCGGCACCTTCTCCTTCCTTCCGTTGCCCTACGTGGAGCAATCGCTCGCGGAAATATCGCGCGTTTTCGACGAGACGGGCACCGACGGCATCGGCCTGCTGACGAGCTACGGCCAGCGCCTGCTGGGCGACCCCTCGTTCGAGCCCATCTTCCGGGAACTCGACCGGCGTCGGGCCGTCGTGTTCGTGCATCCGGACGTGGGGCCCTGTTCCTGTCACATCGCGGGAGTGCCGGCGGCGACGATCGATTTTCCTTTCGATACGACGCGGGCAATCGTGAGCTTGATGATGAGCGGCATTTTCCAGCGATGCCCCAACATACGGTTCATTTTCTCGCACGCCGGAGGAACTGTCCCCTTCCTCGCGGAGCGCATTGCGCGTCTCGAGCGAATACCGGCGAACCGGGAGATCCTGAAACCGGGCGTGATCGCGATGCTGAAGAAGCTCTATTTCGACACGGCCCTCTCGGCGAACAGGTATTCGTTCGCCGCGTTGACCGAGTTGGTCGACCATCGCCAGATTCTGTTCGGTTCGGACTATCCGTTTGCTCCCGAAGACACCACGGCCGCGTCGATTGAGAGTCTCGGCAGGTTGGGCTTGTCTGCCGATCAATTGTCCGCGGTTGAACGTGATAATGCTCTTGCGCTTTTCCAGCGCGGTGCATGAAGTCGGCGTTACGCCGACTGACCGAGTGGCACGAGAGAGACCTCGACATCCATCGGCGTCATGCTGGCGCCGTTGATCGGGACCATGTCCTGCGGACAGGCCGACAGCACGACGATGCAGTCGCGCAGCGCGCGCAGCACGACGCGGTCGCCCGGCTTCGAGGTCGGCGCCTCGAAGCTCAGCGCGTTGGTTTCGTCGACGGGAATGTTCATGAACAGGTTGAGCGGCGCGGGAACATAGGACGCCCGCAGGCCTAGCGTCCCCAGCGCCTCCTGCATGTTGTCGCAGCAGTTGCGATGGTAGCCGACATGGCCGAGCAGCTCGTAGCGCCAGCGGTCGCAGGCGGGGATCAGCGTGTCGTGCACGCCGGCCGACGTATCGGCCTCCAGCCGCAGGATCGGCTCGCGCCGGTTGGTGTAGAGGATCGATCCGGCCGCCGGCATGAGGCGCGTCGTGTGCGCCCGCGTGTGCTGCATCGACATGTGATGGCCGATATCGTCGGCGCAGAAGGCCCAGGTGTCGACCACCTGGCTGCCGTGCGTGTTGATGACGGCGATCGCCTGTCCTTCGGCCAGCCTGAACGCCGCGCCGCGGGTTGCCGGCAGGGTCTGCGTGTCACTCGGCGGCATGAAGCCGCTCCGTCGGATCGCGCGCTTCGCTCAGTGCCTCTTCGTAGATCTCCGGCCATGGCCGGTCCGCGGGGGCGAGCAGGTCGCCGGCCCGCGCACCGCGGACCGCTTCGGGATCGTCGACGAGCGGCGGGATCTTCCCGGTCTCCGCCAGCGCCCGCGCCGCGTTCAGCAGCCGCCGCCGCGTCACGGTGATCATGCGATCGGAGGGCGACAGATGCTCCAGCGTCCGGTCGACGATGCCGCCCATGCTCTCGGTCATCGCCATGTCCTGCTGGGCCACGCCTTCGATGCCGGTGAAGCTCTGGGTGCGTTGCATGTCGCGGTCGATCAGGTAGTCGTTCTCCGCGCTGGCCGCCAGCCGCCAGCGCCCGTACCAGTCGGCCGTGTTGGGCTGCAGCTTCGGGATGCGGCCGAGCCCGGCGAAAGGCTTGCCGTCCTTCATGAGCGCCAGCGGCGGCCGGCGCTTCTTCCACGTGATGTTGAACATCATCGTGTGGGTGTCGTCCATCGGCACCCACACGTCGGCGACGATGTTGTCGTCGAGTGGACCGTTGGGATAGAGCGTCCAGAACGGCATCGCGAACTGTGCGAAGCGATAATAGAGCTGTCCCGCATCGGCCGGTCGGTACGAAGCGGCGGCGGTACCCCAGGCGGTCTCCTTGACGTGGAACAGCGGCGCGCGGTCGAGGATCTGGAAACGGTCGGGATTGTCGGGCGCGATGTCGGCGGGATCGATGCTGCCGCCGTGGAGGAAGCCGAAATGCGAGGTGTCGAGATCGCCCTCCAGCGCCTGCAGCCAGTTGCAGGCGCGCTGGCGGCAGCTCACCGCGGTCTCCTCCATCGGGCAGAGCGTGACCTCGATCTCGGGCAGCGGCGGCGGCACCTTGCGCTCGCCCATGTAGACATAGACGAGGCCGCCGCGCTCGCGCGACGGATAGACACGCGCCTTCACCTTGGCACGAAAATCCTGTGCCGCCGGCACGTTCGGCATTTCGAGGCAGTTGCCGTAGACGTCGAATTTCCAGCCGTGATAGACGCAGCGCAATCCGCCTTCCTCGTTTCGTCCGAAGAAGAGCGAGGTGCAGCGATGCGGGCAGCGATGGTCGAGCACGCCGATGCGGCCGGTGCTGTCGCGGAAGGCGATGAGCTTCTCGCCTAGTAGCATGAGGCGCAGCGGGGGGCCGTCGGGCTCGATCTCGGAGGACAGGAACGCCGGCATCCAGTACTGGCGCATCAGGTTGCCCATCAGCGTGCCGGGTCCAACGGCGGTGAGCTGCTCGTTGTCGATCCTGGTTGTCATGCTGCTCCTTGTGCGGAGGCGCGCCGCTTGCGCATCGCGAGGCATGAAGCATGCCAGCGATCGACGCATCGAGAAGCTCTAAAATTTCGCTGCGGTCGCCCGAAAAACTGATCTTTACCCTCGCTCGGCTTGCACGGTTAGTTCGTCTGCATCGACGCTGTCGTGCCGGAAGCGCGCGGAGGTCGAGACAGTGGGATGGCTCTTGGCGGCATGCATCTTGCTGCATGACGCGGAGCGCTTGGGGCACGAAACGGGTTCTGCTTTTCGGTCGGGGGTGCGGGCGATGATCAAGAAATTGATGTCATGGGCGGCGGCCTTCGCGGTGATGACGGGCGGCGCGGCGGCGCAGGACAAGGCATCCATCCGCCTCGACTGGATTCCCACGGCGGCGCACGCCTTCGTCTATCTCGCCAAGGAGAAGGGCTTCTACGCGGCGGAGAACATCGACCTCGACATCATCCCCGGCGACGGCGGAGCGACGGTCATCAAGCTGCTCGGCAACGGCGATATCGATTTCGGCTTCGTCGACGGCGGCGGCCTCGTCCGCGCCTGGGAAGTCGGCATCCCCATCACCTCGGTGCACCTGCAGTTCCCCGAGACGCCGACCACGATCTTCGTCTCCAAGGGATCGGGCATCACCAAGCCGCAGGATGTTTGCGGCCGCAAGTTCGGCGTCTACATGCAGAGCGCGACCTACGGTCAGACCAAGGCGATGCTGAAGGCCGCGGGCGTGACCTGCGAGATGCAGGAGATCCCGGTCACCATTCCCGGCACGCGCGAGTTCATGAGCGGCGCGGTGGACATGATCCACACCTATAATTTCAACGATCCGGTGTTCAAGCTGCAGGGCTTCGAGGTCATCCGGTTCGACGTGAAGGATTACTTCCATCTCTACAGCCAGGTGATCGTGGCCGGCGAGAAGGCGATGAAGCGCGGCGACCTGGTGCAGCGCTTCGTGCGCGCGTCGCTGAAGGGCCTGGAACTCAACATCAAGGACCCGAAGGCCGCGATCGCGGCCCTCGCCGCCGCCAACAAGAACATCAGCATCGAGCACGAGGCGGCCAAAATGCCGATGCTGATCGAACTGATGACCGTGCCGGGCGAGGGTGGGCGCAAGATCCCGGTGCAGACCGAAGCCGGCTGGAACGAGACGATCGACAATCTGATGAAGTTCGGGACGATCAAGAAGAAGGTCGATCCGAAGGGCCGCTTCGTGAACGTTACGCCCTAACCGGAACGCAATGACCGGACCGCAATGATCAGAATGCCATGAGCAGAAACTTCGTCGTCGAGCAGGGCCGCAATGCCCTGCCTTTCGTGCTGCTGCTGATCGTCTGGGAGGTGCTGACGGATGTGACCGGGGTGCCGGCCTACATCCTGCCGTCGCCGCTGCAGATCGCCGAGCGCTTCGTGGATTCCTCCGGCATCCTGCTCACCAACGGCTGGTACTCGCTGTCCTCGATCCTGGTGGGCTTCGTCGCCGCGGTGACCAGCGGCTTCGTGCTGGCCATCCTGATCGCCTATTCACGCTGGCTGCAGCGCCTGCTCGAACCGCTGATCGTCGTGCTCCAGGTCCTGCCCAAGGTGGCCCTGGCGCCGCTCTTCCTCATCTGGTTCGGCCATGGGCTCACGCCCAAGATCATCATCGTGGGGACCATCGCCTTCTTTCCGATCCTGGTGAACGTGATCGTGGGACTGAAGTCGGCCGAGGCCGACGTGATCGAGCTGATGGAGTCGATCGCCGCCAGCAAGGCGCAGATCTTCTGGAAGATCCGCCTGCCGACGGCGCTGCCGTTCTTCTTTCCCGCGCTGAAGATGGCGGCGCTGCTCAGCGTCGTGGGGGCGATGGTGGGCGAGTTCGTGGCCTCGGATCGCGGACTCGGCTACCTCATGATCCGCGCCAACGTGAATCTCGAGACCGACCTGCTGTTTGCCGCGCTGACCGAGATCACCCTGATCGGCCTGCTGCTCTACGGCGCCGTGGTCTGGCTCGAGCACATCGTGCTGAGCCGCTTCGGCGATGGCGGCAGCCGCCAGCTGGTGCCGTTGTGATGGACGGCCATCATCCCATGAGCCCGGTCGATACGGCAGCCGCTGGCCGCACGTTGATGCGGCTCAAGAATGTCGGCATCACCTTCGACGGCAAGGGCGGCAAGGTCGTCGCCGTCGAGGATTTCAGCACCGACGTACGGGCGGGTGAGTTCGTGTCGATCGTCGGTCCCTCGGGCTGCGGCAAGTCGACGATCCTGCGCCTGATCGCGGGCCTCATTGCCACGACCGGCGGCACGATCGACATCGACGGCGAAACGCCCAACGAGGCGCGGCTGGCGCGCCGCTTCGGCTTCGTCTTCCAGCAAAGCGTGATGCTGCCGTGGCGCACGGCGATCGACAATGTGATGCTTCCGTCGGAAGTGATGGCGGAGGCGACGGTCCCGCGCCGCGAGGAGGCGATGCGGCTGCTGGAGCGGGTCGGCCTCAAGGGCTACGAGAACCTCTATCCGCGCCAGCTCTCGGGCGGCATGCGGCAGCGCGTGTCGATCGCCCGCGCCCTGTCGTTCAAGCCGCCGATCATGCTGATGGACGAACCGTTCGGCGCGCTCGACGCGCTGACGCGCCAGAAGCTGCACCACCTGCTGCTCGAACTGTGGGACGCCAACCGCAAGACGGTGCTGTTCGTCACCCACGACGTCGCCGAAGCCGTGTTCCTGAGCGACCGCGTGCTGATCATGACGCCGCGTCCCGGCCGTATCGAGAGCGAGGTAAAGATCGACCTGCCGCGGCCCCGCACCGACGCCATCCGGTCGACGCCGCGCTATCTCGCGCTGGTCGACGCGATCCTGGGCAAGCTCATCCACTGACTGCGGGCGCAACCTCGCCGGCGTCGGCGGGGCTTGCGTCGGCGATCTGCTCCCAGAGACGCGACGGCGAAAGCGGCAGGGTATGGATCTCCACGCCGAGCGGTCGCAGGGCGGCGGATACGGCATTGGTGATGACGCCGGCGACCGGGATGATCCCGCCTTCGCCGGCGCCCTTGGCCCCGAGCGGATTGACCGGCGAGGGTGAATTCTCCGTCGCTGCGACCCGGATGACCGGAAAGTCGAGCGATGTCGGCAGCAGGTAGTCGGCGAGCGTCCCCGTGAGGAGCTGGCCCTGCGCGTCGTAGCGCAGCTCCTCGAGGAAGACGCCGCCCAGTCCCTGCACGATGGCGCCGGTCATCTGCCCGCGCATGGTCAGCGGATTGATGATCCGCCCGACATCCTGGATGGCGACATAGTCCACGACCTCGACATGACCGGTCCGCAGGTCGACCGCGACATGCGCGGCATGGGCGCCGTAGGAATAGGTATGACGATGGTTCAGGAAGGCACCGTCGACGACCAAGCCGTCGCCGCGCAACTCGTGCCAGGGCACTGAAAGGCCGGTCCCGACGCGGGCGGTGTCATCGATCAGCGTCACCTCTTCGAGCGCGCAGCCGAACCAGGCCGCCGCACGGGCGCGGATCTCCGCCAGCAGCTTCGCCGACGTGTCGAGGATGGCCGAGCCGCCCATGACGACCGATCGCGAGTGGAAGGCGCCCCATCCCTCTTCGAGCAGCGTCGTCGAGCCGTGCCGCACGCGCAGCTGCTCGATGGGCAGGCCGAGCGCGTCGGCCGCAATCTGCGCACAGAACGTCTCCAGGCCCTGCCCGATCGCAGCCGAGCCGACATTGAGCGAGATCGTCCCGTCGGCCTCGACGATCAGGCGCGCGGTCTCCTTCGGTCCGATGCCGCCGCCCTCGATGAAGCAGCCGACGGCGATGCCATGGCGGCGCCCGCCGACGTCGCGGCCCTGCAGGGGCCACTTGGCGGTCCAACCGAAATCATCGAGGCAGCGCGTCAGCGCCTGGGCATAGTCGCCGCTGTCGTATTCGTCGCGTTTCTCGGGCGAGGAGAGGGTGGCGACCGGGTAGGGCATCTCAGCCGAGCTGACCAGGTTCTTCCGCCGGAAGGCGACCGGGTCGAGGCCCAGCTCGCCCGCCACGATGTCGAACAGGCGTTCGCGGAAGAAGTCGGCTTCCATGCGGCCCGGCCCGCGATAGACGCCCATCGGCGCCTTGTTGGTCACCACGACCTGCGTGGCGATGTCGATATGCGGTATGCGATAGGGGCCCGAGAGGAACTGCGAGACGTTGCGCGGTCCGACCGGCGCGGAACCGCGCACATAGGCACCGGCATTGACCAGGATCTCGGCCTGCAGGCTGACGATGGTGCCGTCATGCCGGCAGGCGAGTTCCAGCGTGGCATGCATGTCGCGCGAATGGCTGGTGACGAGCAGATGCTCGCGCCGGTCCTCGACCCAGCGCACGGCGGCGCGCAGGTGGCGGGCGGCGAAGGGGATGAGGAAGTCCTCGGGATAGAACTCGCCGCGGATGCCGAAGCCGCCGCCGACATCCATCTCGATCATGTCGATCGCCTGTTCGCTCATGCCCAGCATGGCGGCGAGGGTGCGGCGATTGGTGAAGGGTATCTTGGCCGCCCCGCTGACCTTCAGGCGGCCCAGCGCATCGTCCCATTCGGCGAGGAAGCCGCGCGGCTCCATCGGCACGCCGGTATGGCGATGGATGAAGAAGCTTTCGCGGCGCCGGTAGAGGTCCGGCTCGGTCGAGGGTTCGCCCCGGACGGCCGTGTAGGTGATGGCGTGGTTGCTCTGGCCGTCGAACAGCGGCGCCGCCTCGGCGGCCGTGCGGGCCTCGACCACGGGTTCGAGGAAATCGAAGGTCACGTCGATCAGGCCGACCGCATCCTCGGCCTCGCCGGCGCTGGCGGCGACCACGACGGCGATCGGCTCGCCGACGTAACGCACTCTGTCGTGGGCGATGACCGGCTGGGCGAAGGGCGCGATGGCCGGCACGGCGAGAACGCGCGTGTTGATCGTGGGCACGTCGCCCGCGATGTCGCGCGCCGTCAGGATGGCGCGGACACCGGGACAGCTCAGGGCGGCGGCCGCATCGATGCCGGTGATCCGCGCATGCGCCACGGGACTACGCAGGATCGCGGCGTGCAGCATCCCGGGCACCGCGAGATCGCCGACATACTGGCCTTCGCCGCGCAGCAGGCGCGGGTCTTCGATGCGCTCGACGGGGCTGCCGACATAGTTGTTGCGCCGGCTCACGTCGCCACCGGCCTGGCGTAGGCGTCGCGGGCTTCCAGCAGGGCCGCGACGATCGCGACGTAGCCGGTGCAGCGGCAGATGTTGCCCGACAGGACTTCGCGGATACGGTCTTCATCGGCCTCGGGTTCGGACGCGAACAGCGCATGGAACGTCATCAGGATGCCCGGCGTGCAGAAACCGCATTGCAGCGCATGCTGGCGTCGGAAGGCCGACTGCAGCGGGCTCAGCCCCTCGGCGGGGCTGATCCCCTCGACCGTCGTCACCTGGCTGCCGTCCGCCTGCACCGCCAGCATCAGGCAGGATCGCGCAGCCTCGCCGTCGACGATCACCGTGCACGCGCCGCACACGCCGTGCTCGCAGCCGACATGGGTGCCGGTGAGCCGCAGGGTCGAGCGCAGGAACTCGGCCAATGTCTGCCGCGGCGTGACCTCGCGCTCGATGGGAGTGCCGTTGACCTCGAGGCGGATCAGCATGGGACGTCACGCGTTGCGGCGTCCTGCAGGGCGCGCTCGACCAAGGTGCCGACCAGCGCCCGGCGATAGCGGGCACTGGCATGGAGATCGTCCTCAGGGTCGACGGCCTGCCGGGCGGCGGCCGCGGTGGCGCCGATTGTGGCCCCATCCACGATTTGTCCGTTCAGTGTTGCTTCGGCTTCGGCCAGACGCAGCGCCGTCGGGCCCACGCCGAAGACACCGACATGGGCGTCCATCGCCTGGCCGGCCGCATCGAGATCGTAGTGCAAGGCCACGCCGGCGATGGCGAAGTCGCCGCGCCGCCGCGCGAACTCGTGAAAGGCCCAGCGGCGGCCCGTCGGCCAGGCGGGCAATCTCAGACCGACGATCAGCTCGTCCGGTTCCAGCGCCGTGGTGAGAGGAGCCAGGAAGAAATCGGCGGCGGGCAGGCTGCGCCGTCCCTTTGCGCTGGCGATGGTGAGCATCGCATCGCAGGCGACGGCGATGCCGGGCAGTTCCGCCGCAGGATCGGCATGAGCAAGGCTGCCGCCCACGGTGCCGCGATTGCGGATCTGGTAATGCGCGATGTGCGAGACCGCGGCGGTCAGCAACGGATGGGCGTTCGCCAGTGCGCTGCTGTGCTCGATTTCGCACCAGCGCACCAGCGCCCCCAGGATCGTCGCCTCGGGGCCGATCTCGATACGGCGCAATTCATCGAGATGACGGAGGTCGACCAGCAACTCGGGCGACGCGAGACGGAAGGCAAGGATGGGCATGAGGCTCTGCCCACCGGCCAGCGGCCGTGCGGCCTCTCCGCTGGTGCCGAGGATCGACAACGCGTCGCCGAGGGAGCGCGGAGCGACATAGTCAAAAAGCGGCAGGGTCACGGCTTCTCCGGGAGGTGAACTTCGCGCGCTCGTTGCATCTATGGTGCCATTGTGGGCGAGCCAGTTTGTCCAATCCGTCCCTGCACGTCGCTTCGAATATTTCGCCCGGCGCTGCCGAAAATATGATCTTTACGCTCTGTCCCGACGCGGTAGGTCTTGGCCCTCATGACTGTAGAAACCTCCTCTGAAATCAGCTGGCCTGAAGAAGGCGTTCGCCGCATTCCCTACGGCGTCTATTCGAGTCCCGAAATCGCCGCACGCGAGGAAAGCGCGATCTTCCGGGGGCCGATCTGGCACTTCCTCGGACTCGAAGCGCAGATCCCCGACACCGGCATGTATGTGCTGGCGCAGGTCGGCGAAACGTCGGTCATCGTGGTCCGACAGGCCGATGGCGGCGTCGAGGCGCTGGTCAATCGCTGCTCGCACAAGGGCACGCCGCTCGCCTATCTGCCGCGCGGCAAGACCAGCCGCTTCCTGTGCATCTATCACAACTGGTGTTTCGCGCTGAACGGCAAGATGCTGTCGGCTGCCTTCGAGCGCGGCGTCGCGGGCAAGGGCGGCATGGCGTCGACCTTCAAGAAGGAAGAGAACGGCCTGCAGAAGATGCGCGTGCATCGACTGAGCGGGTTGATCTTCGGCACCTTCAGCGACGAGACGCCGCCGTTCGAGGAGTATGTCGGCGCCGACCTGATCGCCAACATCAAGCGCGTCTGCGGCCGCAAGCTGCGCGTGCTGGGGCAATACAGCCAGAAGCTGCCGTCGAACTGGAAGCTCTACATCGAGAACGTGAAGGATCCCTATCACGCGTCGATCCTGCACGCCTTCAACGGCGTCATGAAGCAGGACCGGCTAACGATGGAAGGCGGCATCGTCATGGGCTCGCGCGGCTGGTCGCACATCAGCTACTCCAAGATGAGCACCGACCAGGGCGACGCGGTCTACAAGGACAAGGCGCTGCGCTCGGGCGAGCTCACGGCCTACGGGCACGGCTTGCGCGACACGTCGATGACCGACATCTGGGACGACTTCGGCGACGGCGTCAGCATGACGATCCAGACGATCTTCCCGAACTTCGTCCTGCAGCAGCTTCGCAACTGCCTGGCCGTGCGCACGATCGTGCCGAAGGGAACGCACGAATCGGAACTGCGCTGGACCGCCTTCGGTTTCGAGGATGACGACGAGCGCAAGCTGAATGGCCGCCTGAAGCAGGCTAACATGATGGGACCGGCCGGGCTCATCGCGATGGAAGACGGCATGATCGG
Organism: Reyranella sp. GW821-FHT14A01; assembly: GCF_058803965.1. NCBI lineage: Bacteria > Pseudomonadati > Pseudomonadota > Alphaproteobacteria > Hyphomicrobiales > Reyranellaceae > Reyranella > Reyranella sp. GW821-FHT14A01. The sequence continues at coordinate 163,147 of NZ_JBXAPM010000013.1, read as the reverse complement.
CGGCCTCGTCCAGCGCGGCATCGCCGGCGATCTCGACAAGGCGGCGGTGATCGAGATGGGCGGACACGGCATCGAGCCGATCCCGGGATCGCGCGTGTCCGAGGGCAGCGTGCGCGGCTTCTGGACGGGCTATCGCGCCCTGATGGGGCTTTGATCATGGACACGATCGTGCAGTCGGGAACCGTGTCGGAGGCGCAGGCCAGGCGTCTCATGGTCGACTATGCCTATGCCATCGACGACGGACGCCTGTCGGAATGGCCGACCTTCTTTACCGATCCCTGCCTCTACCGCATCACGACGCGGCAGAACGAGGAGCAGGGCATGCCTCTCTCGATCATGCTGTGCGACAACCACGCCATGCTCTACGACCGGGTCGAGGCGATCGAGGAGGCCAATGTCTTCGAGCCGCACTATTACCGGCACATCCTCTCGGATTCCCGCGCCGTTGCTGCCGCCGGCGAGGGCTTGCGGCTGGAGACCAGCTTCATGTGCGTCCGCACCATGCTCGACGGGCGGCAGAGCCTGTTCGCGGCCGGCGTCTATCGCGACCATTTCGTGAGCCAGGGCGAACGATGCCTGCTGCGCTCGCGAACGGTCGTCCTCGATTCCTCGCAAGTCGACACGCTGCTCGCCATCCCGCTATGAGCCTGAGTGCGCTCAACCGGTCCCGCCTCCACGAGGTGAGCATCTCCACGCTCTCGACCGTGCTGTACCGCCTGGGCGTGAAGCGCGTGTGCCCGCTCGGCATCCGCCCGCTCTCGCAGGACCAGCCGCGTATGGTGGGCGAGGCCTATACGCTGCGGTTCGTGCCGATGCGCGAGGATGTCAGCGACCAGGCGAGCTACGGCACCGCCGCCAACCTGCACCAGCGCACCTTCGAGGAATGCCCGCCCGGTCATGTGCTGGTGATGGACACGCGCGGCGAACTGCGCGGCTGTTCCTGCGGCGACCTGCTGATCGGCCGGCTGAAGGCACGCGGCTGTGCCGGCATCGTCACCGATGGCGGCTTTCGCGACACGGCCGACATCGAGGCGCTGGGCTTCCCGGCCTATCAGCGTGCGACCGTGCCGACCCCGAGCTTCGGCTATCTGCAGGCGGCGGAAGTCCAGGTGCCGATCGGCTGCGGCGACATCGCGGTCTATCCGGGCGACATCATCGTGGGCGACCGCGATGGCATCGTCGTGATCCCGGCCGCGCTGGCCGACAAGGTGGCGGAGACGGCCTGGGAACAGACCGGCTACGAAACCTTCGCCGCCGAGGAAGTGAGCAAGGGCCGCAGCATCGTCGGTCTCTACCCGCCGGGCGAAGCGGCGCTGGCCGACTATCGCGCCTGGCAGAAAGCCCGCGATGGCAGCGCCTGACCCGCGCCTCGCGGTCGATGCCGCCGACCGCCTGGCGCGCGTAGCCGCGCAGTTCAAGGCGCGCGGGATCGAGCTGTCGGAGCAGCAGGCGGTCGAACTGGTGGCGGCGTCCGACCGGCTGCAGCAGCTCAAGGAGACGGTGCGCTTGGCCGCGACCCGGTCTCCGTCGCGCCGGTCATGAAACCGATTCCTTCGCTCACGGATGCGGCCCGCGCGATCCGCGCCGGCACCATGAGCCCGCTCGCCCTGCTGGAAGCCTGCCTGGACCGGCTGGAGGCCTGTGACCGGAACCTGCACGCCTTCGTCACGCGCACCTGCGGCAGCGCGCGCATCGCGGCCCAGGCGGCGGAACGCGAGATCAAGGCGGGCCGCTGGCGCGGGCCGCTGCACGGCATTCCGATCGGCGTGAAGGACGTGATCGACGTGGCGGGCGTTCCCACCACGGCGCAGTCCCGGCAACTGCAGGGCAACGTGCCGGCCCACCATGCGCCGGTCGTGAAGCGGCTCGTCGATGCCGGCGCGCTGATGGTCGGCAAGCTCACGACGCACGAGTTCGCCTTCGGCACGCCCTCCTGGGGACTGCCCGGACCGCCGGCGCTCAATCCCTGGGACACCAGCCGCTTCGCCGGCGGTTCGTCGAGCGGCGCGGCCGTCGCCGCGGCGACAGGCATGGTGCTGGGTGCCATCGGGACCGACACGGCGGGCTCCGTGCGCAGCCCCGCCGCCTTGTGCGGGGTCGCGGGACTGAAGCCGACCCGCCAGCGCATCGACACGGCGGGCGTCTTCCCGTTGGCCCAGAGCCTCGACACGGTGGGCATGCTCGCCTGGACAGTCGAGGATTGCGCCACCCTGTTCGCCGCCATGACGCCCACGCCCGAGACCGGCGTGCCCTGGCTGTCGCCGGACCGGTTGCCGTTGCTCGGTGCCGACCTGCGCGGGCTCCGCATCGGCGTCGTCCGGCACTTCTTCGAAAAGGACGCGCCGATCAGCGTCGATGGCGTGACCGCGATCGACGACGCGCTCGAAGTGTTCCGGGCGATGGGCTGCCGCGTGCGCGACGTCGTCCTGCCGCCGCTCGGCGAATGGAACGCGGTCGGCATGATCATCCTGCTGGCCGAGGCCTTCGCCGTCCACGAACGGTGGCTGCGCGAGCGGGGGCACCTGTACGGCGACCAGGTCCGCGAGCCACTCCTGCTGGGCGCGCTGATCGACGCCACGGAATATCTGGAGGCGAAGGACCACCGGGTGCATCTGACCGCGATGCTCGATGCCGCCTTCGGGGAGCACGATCTCCTGGTGACGGCGATCCAGCCGGGCGAGGCGATCCCGATCGACGCGGTGTCGAAGTGGGGCTTCCTGGAGCGGCCGAGCTACGGCATCCCGTTCAATGTCAGCGACAATCCCGCCCTCTCGGTCTGCTGCGGCTTCGGCCGCCAGGGACTGCCGCTCGCCTTCCAGCTCGTGGCGCGGCGGAACGACGAGCTGACCCTGCTGCAGGCCGGTCACGCCTACGAACAGGCGGCCGGCTGGCAGCGGTCGCGTCCGCCGGTCTCGGGCGAGACGGCAGAGGGTACGGAACCTCGGCCCATGGAGTAGGATCGTCCGCCATGGCCCTCGGACTCCTGCCCCATTTCGTCAACACGGCGGCGCTGCGCTACTTCTACGAAGTGGCCCGCTACGGCTCCTTCCAGGTCGCCGAAGAGAAGGTGCACATCGCCGGCTCCGCGATCCGGCGCCAGATCCAGCTCCTCGAGGAGGAGCTGGGGACCAAGCTGTTCATCCGCGAGCGGGCCGGGCTTCGCCTCACGGCGGCCGGAGAGGCGCTGCTCTACCGGTTGCGCCGTGCGATGAGGGAACTCAGCACGGCAAGGGTCGAGATCGACGTGCTGCAGGGCATGCACACCGGCAACGTGCGGCTCGGCGTCAACGAGACCATGACACGTGACTTCCTGTCGACCTTTATCGAGACCTTCGGCAAGAAGTATCCGCGCATCACCTACGACATCACGGTCGGTAACTCGAATCGCCTGTCCGACATGATGCTGCGCAGCGAGCTCGACATCATCCTGGGCTATGCGCTCGAGGCCACGGACGGGCTGCAGAAGGTGCTGTCCTACGACCTGATGACTTGCGTGACCGTGCATCGCAAGCACCCTCTCGCCAAGCGCGCCTCCGTGCGGGTAGTCGACCTCGTCGACGAGCGCTTCATCATGCCCAGCAGCGATTCCATGACCCGGCGCATCTTCAACGAGCTGTTCGCGCGCATGGCGGTGAAGCCGGTGTTCAGCATCACCACGAATTCCTTCGAATTCATCGCCCTCATGGTGGCGCGCGGACTCGGCATTGGTTGTCAGGTCTCGCTCTTTTCCGGCCCCGATCCGGCGCGTCCGGACTTGGTCTATGTACCCGTGCGGGACGCTCGCATCGCCTCGGCGGTCCTCGGCTGCTGCATCCCCCAGGAAGGGGTGCCCAACATGGCGGCGTCCCTCCTGCTGAAGGAACTGGGGACGGAGCTGGCGCGTTGGCGCTCCGAAGCGCGATCGCCGGCGCCGGCCGGAACCTCTGCGAAAAGTTCGTCCAAGCCGGCCTAAAAACTGATCTTTACGGTGACGCCCCCGGATCGCTAGCGATGCGGCATGCGGACGTTGATTCGAGGCGGTTGGGTGGTCGGCCATCAGGCGGGCCATCACACGCTGGATAAAGGGCACGAGGTCGTCTTCGAGGACGATTCGATCGTTTATGTCGGTCCGGCCTTCGACGGTACCGTCGATCAAACGATCGATGCCACCGACAAGCTCGTCTCGCCCGGCTTCATCGATACGCATGTCCATTCCGGCCATCGCGCGGCCCATCGCCTGATCAGCAGTGCCGGTCGCAGCGATTATTTCGGCCAGCCCTTCCTCGAGATCAGTGTCCCGAAGGAAGGCACGCGCATCGAGGGCGACGTTCGCTATCTTGGCCCCGACGAGCCGGGCGCCGCGGCGGCGCGCGAGTTCCATGCGCTCTTCACCGTGGCCGAGCTGCTGCGCAACGGCATCACCACCTTCGTCGAGTACGGCGCCGGACCGCTCATACAGGACGCGCTGATGGCGCAATGCCTGGCGCTCGGCGTGCGGGGATACCTGGCACCGGGTTACGATTCCGGCCGCTGGGTCGGTGACCAGGACGGCCGGCTGAAGCGCATGCTCGACGAGGAGGCCGGCCTTCGCCAGTTCGAGGGTGCCAAGGCATGGATCGCGAAGAACCATGGTGCAGGCGGGGGCCTGATCAACGGCATCCTGGTCCCTCGCGAGGTCGAGACCACCAGCATCGACCTGCTGCGGCGCACCCGCGACTATGCCGACGAGACGGGGCTGCCGATCGCGACGCATGCGGCCTACAGCATCCTCGAATTCTACGAGGTGCTGCGCGAGCATCGCAAGACGCCGATCGAGATCCTGCACGAGCTCGATCTGCTGCGGCCGACGCTCAACATCGGGCACGGCAACCTGCCGTCCGACAGCGTGCGGCTGAACTATCCCGGCGCGCGTGACCTGAAGCTGATGGGCGAGACCCGGGTCTCGATTTCCCATTGCGCCATCAACATCATCCGGCGCGCGCGCGTCCTCGACAACTGGCGGCGCTACAGCGAGCTCGGCATCAACATCGCCCTGGGGACCGACACCTATCCGCGCGACATGATCATGAACATGCGCAACGCCTCGTATCACGGCAAGACGATGAGCCACGACTACAAGTCGGCGACCAGCGCCGACGTGTTCAGCGCCGCGACCCTGAACGGCGCCCGCTCGCTCGGCCGCGACGATCTCGGCAAGCTGGCGCCCGGCGCGCGGGCCGACATCATCCTGATCGACCTGACGGGCGGCGGCACCCTGCGCATGGGGCCGTTCAAGGACCCGATCCAGGCGGTGGTCGAATGCGGCATCGGCGACGACGTCGATACCGTCATCGTCGCCGGCAAGGTCCGCATGCAGGACAAGCGCATTCCCGGCCTGGAGTTGGCGGCGATCCGCGCCGCCGCGCAGGCGGCCGGCGAATCGATGTGGGCCGCCTGGCACAATTCCGATGCGCTCGGCCGCACCGCCGACGAGATGTGCTCGCCGGCCTTCTGTCCCGCCGGTTTCCGCGATCCGCTTTAGAACACTTGGGAGGTCCACTTGGCTCTGGAGATCACTCCGCTTCATCCGCTGTTCGGTGCCGAGATCGGCGGCGTCGACGTCGCCCAGCCGCTCGACGCGGCGACCGTCGCCGCCATCCGCGAGGCGATCAGCACCTATGCGATCGTGCTGTTTCGCGGCCAGTCTCTCAACGACGAGAGCCACATGCGCTTTGCCAACAGCTTCGGCGAGCTGGAGATTTCGCTGAACGCCATCCGCAAGGGCAACCGCGCCGAAGGCATCGCCGCCGTCATCAGCGACATCACCAACCTTGACGGCGAGAACAACGTGCGCGGCCTCAACGATCGCCGCCGCCTGTTCGCTCTGGGCAACCGGCTGTGGCACACCGACAGCTCCTTCCGCCGGGTACCGGCCGCGCTCTCGATGTTCTATGCCCGCCAGATCCCGCCGCGCGACGGCGAGACGGAATTCGCCGACATGCGGTCGGGCTACGACTCCTTTCCCGAGGAGCTGAAGGCGCGGCTGCGCGACATGGTCGCCATCCACGATTACACGACGGCGCGCATGCAGATGGGCTTCGACGATTTCTCGCCCGAGGAACACGCGGCCTGGCCGCCGGTGAAGCACAGGTTGATCCGCCGCCATCCAGAGTCGGGCCGCGAATCGATCTATCTCGGCAGCCATGCCTCGCACATCGAAGGCATGCCGGTGCCAGAAGGCCGTGTCCTGCTGCGCGACCTGACGGAGAGGGTGACGCAACGCGAGTTCGTCTACATCCACAATTGGCGGGTTGGCGATCTCGTGATCTGGGACAATCGCTGCACCCTGCATCGCGGCCGCGAATGGGACCCGCAATACCCGCGCGACTTCCGCCGCTGCACGACCTCGGACGTGGCTTATACGGAGGGCGTCCTGGCTTAGTCCTTCACTTCTTACGACGTCTTCTCGTCGCGGCGGATCGAGGAGTGCCAGGGCAGCAGGCGGCGTTCGAGGAAGCCCACGAACCAGAAGAACAGGATGCCGACCGCGGACAGGAAGGCGATGGCCGCGAACTGGCGGGTCACGTTCTGGTCGGTCGCGGCCACCACGATGAGATAGCCCAGGCCGCTGTCGGCGCCGACGAACTCCGCGACGATGGCACCGATGACGGCGAGGACGCTCGCCACCTTGAGGCCGGCGAAGATGCTGGGCAGGGCGTTGGGCAGTCGGAAGTGCCAGAACACCTGCCAGGCGCTCGCGCCCATCGACTGGGCGAGATAGACGGTCTGGAAGTTCAGAGACTTCAGCCCGACCACCGCGTTGATGACGATCGGGAAGAAGGTCATCAGGGTCACGATGATGATCTTGGGCGTCAGGCCGAAGCCGAACCACACCAGGAAGAGCGGCGCGACCGCGACCTTGGGGATAGTCTGCGTGCCCACGATCAGCGGATAGAACAGCTTCTCGAAGATACGCGAGTAGGTGAAGAGCACGGCGAGCGGCATGGCGATGCCGAGCGAGACCAGGAAGCCGATGCCGATCTCCGACAGGGTCACCAGCGCATGCTGCGACAGCAGGCTCCAGTGTTTGATCATGTCGCCGACGATGGCGGTCGGCGTCGGCAGCAGGTAGGCCGGTACGTTCAGGGCCACGACGGCGATCTGCCAGACGGCAAAGAAGGCGAGGCCGCTCACCAGCGCCCAGGGCATTTCGATACGGCGGAGGAACTTCATTGCCTATTCCTCGCGCAGGATGCCGATCGATTCGAACACGCGGCCGATGCGCCGGCTGTATTCGATGAAGCGCGGCTGCTCGCGCATCGCCATGCGGCGCGGCCGCGGCAGGTCGATGTCGACGATCTCCTCGATCCGGCCGGGGCGCGGCGACATGATGATGACCCGGTCGCTGAGGAACACCGCTTCCGACACCGAATGGGTGATGAACAGCACGGTCGTCGGGCTCTCCTGCCAGAAGCGCAGCAGGTCGATGTTGAGTTGGTCGCGCGTCAGGGCGTCGAGGGCGCCGAACGGCTCATCCATCAGCAGCAGCGGCGGGCTGTGCAGCAGGGCCCGGCAGATCGAGGCGCGCTGGCGCATGCCGCCCGACAGTTCGTGCGGATACATGCCTTCGAAGCCCTTGAGGCCCACCAGCTCGAGCAGATGCAGCGCTCGGTCCTTCAGCGCACGCCGGTCGAGGCCGCGTACCTCCGCCTGTAGCATCACGTTCTGCAGGATCGTGCGCCATTCGAGCAGAACGTCCTGCTGGAAGACGATGCCGATATCGGTATAGGGCGCGGTCACCTTCTTGCCGCCGATGGTGATGCTGCCCGTCGAATGGCCGACCAGGCCCGACAGCAGCATCAGGAGCGTGCTCTTGCCGCAGCCGCTCGGCCCGACGATGGAGACGAATTCCTCCTCGCGGATCGTGAGATCGACGGTTTCGAGGGCGCGGATCGGACCGCCGCGGGTCTCGTAGGTCTTGGAGACTTTCTCGATGGTGATGAACATTACCTAGGGGCCCGTCAGCTTTTCGATGGTGCTCGTCTTCACGTTTTCGATGTGCTCCGCCATCAACCGCCGGGCGGCCTTGGCGTCGCGGTTCTCGAGCGCCTGCAGCAGCGCCAGATGCTCGGCGCAACTGTCGTGCAGCCGGCCGGGCACGCTGCGTGTCTCGAACATGTGCGTGCGCTGCCTCAGTTCGAGGGCGGTCTTGGCCAGGATCTCGTTGCCGCAATGATCGCCGATCATCGCATGCAGGGATTCGTCGATGGCCCAACCGCGGCCGTTCTGCGCGTCGGGCGCCGCCTGGACGGCGGCGATCTGCTGGCGGGCGGCCGCGATCTCCGTCAGGGGCACGCGCACGGCCGCCAGCGCGGCTGCCTCGGATTCGAGCAGCTTGCGAACGTTCAGCACCTCGACGAACTCGCGCAGGCTGAGCCGGCGCACGATCAGGTAGCGATTGAGATGACGCTCGACGAGGCCCCGGCTTTCCAGCCGCGCCAGTGCCTCGCGCATCGGCGTGCGCGAGATGTTGAGCCGGAGCGCGAGCTTGCGTTCCTGCAGCGGCGTGCCGCCCGGCAGTTCGCCCGACAGCATCAGATCGAGCAGCCGCTCATAGGCGAGGTCGCTCAGGCTGGTTTCGGCGGCGGTGTCTTCAAGCGGGACGAGGGGGGCCAGGGCCTTGCTCATGCGGTCTTCTCCAGGAGGCGTTCCGCGGCGTTTTCGGCGAGACCGGCGGCGGCGTCCAGCTTCCAGCCGTTGCGCGCCAGCGGATGGGCCGTGCGGTCGAGCTGCCGGTCGAGATGGCGGCGCAGCTCGGCCAGCGTGGGGCGCGTGCCTTCGAGGGCGCGCTCGGCATCCGTGGCGCGCCAGGGAGTCGGCGCCAGGGCGCCGAGCACGATCCTGATGTCGCGCCAGCGCCCATCGCTGCCTTCGAGATAGGAGAGCGCGCAGGAGGCGACGGCGAAATCGCCTTCCCAGAGGCCGAGCTTCTCGAAGCGGGCGCGGCGCTGGAGTGCCGCGGCGGGTATCCGGATCTCGACCAGCACGTCCTCGTGTCCCAGCACCGTCTCGCCCGGGCCGGAATAGAGGGCGAGGATGGGCACCGTCCGGCGGCCGAAGCGGCCGGCGATCACGGCCACGGCGTCGAGGGCGCCCAGCGCCGTCGCGAGATCGGAGGGCGTCACCGCCTGGCAGCGATGGCCGCCGATCGCGGCGTGATAGAAGCGGTGATCGCCCGCGATGGCGTAGCAGGGCGCGGTGAGGCCGGCGCGTTTGTAGCAATTGAAGCCGTTGCGATAGAACCAGCAGCGCTTTCCCTGCAGCAGGTTGCCGCCCACCGTCGCCATGGCGCGGATCTGGCTGGAAGCGATGGTGGCGATCGTCTCCGCAAGGAGCGGCACTCCCGCGGTCGCCCGCGCAACCTCGGCCAGGGTCGTCGCGGCGCCGAGCACGAGGGAGCCGTCGGCCTCGGTCCGCACGCCCTTCATCTCCGGCACGTCGAGCAGCGAGGCAAAGTGGCCGCCGGCCCCCAGTCCCTGCTGGCGGCCGGGCAGGATATCCGTGCCGCCGCCCAGCGGGATGCCGCCGGTCTTGAGCGACGCCACGACGGCATCGACGCTCTCCGGCATGTCGATGCGATCGATCGCGGGAGGACGCTGCGGTGCCGGTTGGCGCAGGCGATGGGCATGCAGCAGCTTCAGCAGCCCGCGCGGATAGAGCCATCGGATGAACGCGATCCACCAGCGGGTGGGGCGCCGCCAGAGCTGGTGGTCGCGCCGCCGGCCTTCCTTCTGGGCGAGCCCGTTCATGATCTTGTCGGGCGTCACCGGCAGCTCGTGGACGCGCACGCCGGTCGCGTCATAGACCGCGTTCGCGATGGCCGGGGCGGGAGGCGTGTTGCACAGCTCACCAACGCCCTTGGCGCCGTGCGGGCCGACGGGATCGCCGCCCTCGACCAGTATCGTGCGGATATGCGGCAGGTCGCCGGCGCGCGCCATCGCGTAGTTGATCAGCGCCGGATTCACGGTGCGGCCCTGCTCGTGGATCATCTCCTCGCCGAAGGCGGCGCCGCCGCCCATCTGCACGCCGCCCGCGATCTGGCCATGTACCATCACGGGATTGAGCGCCGTGCCTATGTCGTGGGCAGCGGCAAAATCGACGATCCGCAGCTTGCCGGTCCTGAGGTCGACCTCGACCTCGGCGCCGTGCGCGGCAAAGCTGTAGGTGCCCGAGAAATTGCCGCGCCCATTCTCGTCGAGAAGCTGCGAGGTCTCGTCGATATAGGACACTTCGGTGCTGAGGATGCCGTCGACCGTGTCGGGATGCCGTTCCACCAGCCGGGCAATGGACACGCGGCCGGCGTCGGAGACGGCGTGCCCGTCCTCGAAGCGGATCGGCAGGTTGCCGAGCTCGCGCGCCGCGACGGTCGACAGCCGCTCGATGATGGTCCGGCATGCCTTGAGGACAGCGTGGCCCGAATAGTAGGTGCCGCGCGAACCCCAGGCCCCGAGATCGTAGGGCGTCTTGTCGCTGTCGATCGAGATGATGCGGATCTTCTCGAGCGGCAGGCCGAGATTGTGCGCCACGATCTGGGTCAGGATGGTGCGCTGGCCGGTGCCGGTGTCGGCGCCGCCGAAGCGGATCAGGGCGCCGCCCTCGGTATCGAGGTCAATCACGCTGTCGTTGCGGTTGGAACCCGGGAAGGCGTAGGTGCCGGACGAATGGAAGCCCGACGCGATGCCGAGGCCATGGCCGGGGCGGCGCTGCTTCTTCTTCGCGTTCCAATCGAGTGCCGTGCGCACCGCGTTCAGGCACTCGGCCAGGCGCGCCGTCTGGAGGCGCGCGCCCTGCAGCGTCTCGCTGAAGGGCTGGTTGGCGTTGCGCAGCCGGAGCTCGATCGGGTCGATGCCGAGCTTCTCGGCGAGATCGTCGAGAAGCGATTCCAGGGCATAGACCGCCTGTGTCGTTCCATAGCCCCGGAACTGCCCGCCCGGCTGCTTGCTGGTGTCGATCAGCAAGGCATCAATCGCCAACGCCTCGGCCCGATAGAGCGTGCCGAGCGCCTTGGGACCGGACGACATCACGCTCCAGCCGGAGTGCACATAGGCGCCGTTGTCGACCTTGATGGTGCTGTCGACCGCCCGCACTAATCCCGTATCGTCGGCGTGCAAGGTGAGCTCGGTCCGCCAGCCATGCCGGGTCTTGGTCATGGCGAATTCCTCGGCGCGGGTCAGGGCGATGCGCACCGGTCGCTTCGCCTCGCGCGCCAGGACGGCGGTGATCGCCTCGTGCTCGGCGATGCGCGATTTCGCCCCGAAGGCGCCGCCGATGCCCACCTCGTGCAGGATGACCTGGGACTGGTCGAGCTTCAGGAGCTGCGCCATCTCCTTGGCGACGAAGAACGGCGCCTGCGTGCCCGTCCACATATGAAGCGTGCCGTCGTCCTTCCACAGGGCGACGGTCGCGTTGGTTTCCATGCAGACATGGGTCTGGGGCGGAAACCAGTATCGGCCTGTGACGCTGAGGGAGGTGGCCGCTTTGACCTTCGCCATGTCGCCCCACCGGCGGACCAGTCTGTAGGCAATGTTGGCAAGGCCGGTCGGCCGCTCGTGCAGGACGGGCGCATCCTCTTCCATTGCCTTGTCGATCGTGAAGGCGGTCGGCAGCGGCGCGTACACGACCTCGATACGGTCCAGCGCGGCCTGGGCCTGCTCGGCGGTCTCCGCCGCCACCGCCGCGATCTCCTGCCCCACGAAGCGCACGACATCGACAGCGAGCGGCGTCCTGTCGGCGGCGCCGTCATGGATGTAGCGGGCGCCTTCGGGGAAATCCCGGGCGGTGATGATCGCGTGGACACCCGGCATGCCCTGTGCGCGGCTCGTGTCGACCGACACGATGCGCGCATGGGCGTGCGTCGAGCGCAGGATGCGGCCGACCAGCAATCCCTCGGGCGCGAGGTCGCCGATATAGGTGAAGCGGCCTGAGGTGAACTTTTCCCAGTCGAGCGGCCTGATACTGCGGCCCAGAACAGATTCGCTCATGCCGCGACCCGCTGGCGGGCACGGCGCTTCTCCACCGTGGCCCAGATGGCATCGACGATGCCGTTGTAGCCGGTGCAGCGGCAGATATTGCCCGACATCTCATAGCGGATGACGCGTTCCGCCTCTTCCCGTGTCGCCGGCAGGCCGGCCCGCAGCAGGGCGGCGGCGCGAACGAGCTGGCCCGAGGTGCAGAAGCCGCACTGGAAGCCGCCGAAATCGGCAAAGGCTTCGCGCAGGTCCTCGAATTCCTCGACCAGGCCTTCGACCGTCGTCACCTCGCCGCGCACGCGAGCGGCCAGGGTGAGGCAGGCCATGACCGGCACGCCGTCGATCAGAACGGTGCAGGAGCCGCACTCGCCGCGACCGCAGGCTTCTTTTGCCCCTTTAAGGTTCAAAGTGCCGCGCAGGACGGCAAGGAGGGTCGTGCCCGGGGTCGCGGAGATCTCGTGCGACCGCCCATTCACCTTCAAACCAGCCACGATTCCTGCATTCCCTCGATTCATCCGCGCCCGGTTCGGGCGTGGTATACCAATTGCATTCCAAATCCATGCCAACTGTTGGCAGAGGAGTTGGATCATGGGTTCTGGACGGTTCGCTCTCACGCGACGTGGGTTCGGGACGGCAACGGCCGCCGCCCTTCTCAGCTCGGGCAAGGCGATGGCCCAGGTGCAGCCTGCAACCCTGCGGCTGGACTGGACGCCGTCGGGCTATCACGCCCCTTATTTCTTCGCGCTGGCCAAGGGCTACTACAAGGAAGCCGGCGTCGACCTGCAGATCTTCGACGGCAAGGGCAGCCTCGCGGCCCTTACCGCCATTTCGGAAGGCGCCGACACGATCGGCATCGCCAGCCTTGCGACCATGGCGCTCTCGGTCTCGCAGGGCCGCCAGCTCATGGCCATCGGCGGCATGATCCAGACACTGCCCGACGGCATCATCTCCCTGAAGGGCTCGGGCATCACCAAGCCCAAGGACGTCGAAAGCAAAACCTGGGGCTACAATCCCGAGGACTACGCGACGCGGCTCTTCCCGATGTATGCCGCCGCGGCGGGCATCGACGAGAGCAAGATCAAGAAGGTCCAGCTCAGCCACGCCGTCGTCCTGCCCTCGCTGCTGCAGGGCAAGATCGACTTCATGATTGGCTGGGATTGCACGACGGGGCTCAATATCGAGCGCCAGCGTCCCATCGAGCCGATCATCCGCTACGCCGATTCGGGCGTGAACATGCTGGGCGGCGGCATGTTCGTGCACAAAAAGACGGCAGCCGAGAAGCCTGCGCTGCTGCGCGGCTTCATGGCGGCGACGGTACGCGGCTTCGACGAGGCCAAGGCCAATCCGGAAGCGGCCGTCGATGCGTTGGTCGCGGCACGGCCGAGCCTCGATCGTGCGCTGATGGTGGAGCAACTGAAGCGTACCGAGCCCTACTTCCAGACGAAGTACAGCGCCGGCAAGGGCTTCGGCTACATGGCCGCCGAGGACTGGGACCAGACCCTGAAGCTCATGAAGCAGGCCTTCGAGTTCAAGAGCGACGTGAAGGCGGCCGACCTCTACTCCGACGAGTTCCTGCCGAAGAAGGGGGCGTGACCGGGATGGAAACGCGGCCCCTCCTGCACGATTTCGGTGCAGAGATCAGCGGCGTGGATGTGAGGACCGCGCCGCCGGAGACGCTCAAGGAGATTTCCGACGTGCTGGCGCTGAACGGCGCCATCGTCATCCGCGACCAGGACCTCACGCCCGAGGACCAGGTCGCGTTCACCAGCGCCTTCGGTGAGCCCGCCCCCGGCGGCCTGCCGAAATTCACCGTCCCCGGCGTGCCGGAGGTCTTCGTGATCTCCAACAAGATCGTCGACGGCAAGCCGATCGGCGATCCCGAGCCGGGCGGAGCCTGGCACACCGACCTCAACTATGCGCAGCGCCCGGCGGCCTACACGTTCCTGCATGCGCGCGAGGTGCCGGACGAGGGCTCCGACACGCTGATTGCCGACACCTGCGCAGCGTGGAATGCGCTGCCCGCGGAGAGGCAGCAGGAAATCGACGGGCTGGTCGTCCATCACAGCTACGCCAATCTGGCGGCCCGGCAGAATCGCGAACTGTCGGAAAAGGAGAAGGCCGATTTCCCCGACGTCTTCCATCCCCTGATCCGGCGTCATCCTGCGGATGGAAGGCGCACTTTGTGGGGCCTGTCGACTCGCACGCCCAGGGGCATCGTCGACATGGAGACGGAGGCCGGCCTCGCCCTCATCAAGGAGCTGATGCAGTTCGCGGTCCAGGACCAGTTCGTCTACCGCCACAAGTGGCGGGTCGGCGACATCCTGGTCTGGGACAATCGCTGCACGATGCACACCGGGACGCCCTTCGATCGCGACCGCTATGTGCGCGTCGTTCATCGCACCTGGGTGCGCGGCGAAGTGCCGATGTGAAGAAGACAATCAGAAGAACAGGGAACAGCGGAGACTGAAATGACGACGATGAAAAGACGGACGATGCTGGGTGGTGGTCTTGTCGTGGCGGCGGGCCTCGGGGCAAGCGGCGCAAGGGCGCAGGCGCAACCGGCGACCCTGCGGCTCGACTGGACGCCGTCGGGCTATCACGCTCCTTACTTCTATGGCGTGGCCAAGGGCTACTACAAGGATGCCGGCGTCGACCTGCAGATCTTCGACGGCAAGGGCAGCCTGTCGACGATGACCGCCATTTCGGAAGGCGCCGACACGATCGGCATCGCGAGTCTCGCCACCATGTCGCTGGGCGTCTCGCAGGGCCGCCAGCTCATGGCCATCGCCGGCATGATCCAGACCATGCCCGACGGCATTATTTCCCTGAAGGGGTCGGGCATCACCAAGCCCAAGGACATCGAAGGCAAGACCTGGGGCTACAATCCCGACGACTATTCGACCAAGCTCTTCCCGGCCTTCGCCGCGGCGGCCGGCATCGACGAATCGAAGGTGAAGAAGGTCCAGCTCAGCCACGCCGTGGTCCACACCTCGCTGCTGACCGGCAAGATCGACTTCATGATCGGCTGGGAATTCACCGATGCGCTGCGCATCGCCCGCCAGAAGCCGATCGAGCCGCCGATCAAATACGCCGACTATGGCGTGAACATGCTGGGCGGCGGCATCTTCGTGCACAAGAAGACGGCCGCCGAGAAGGCCCAGCTGCTGAAGGGCTTCCTCGCCGCCACGACCAAGTCGTTCGACGAAGGACTGAAGAATCAGGAGGTCGCGGTCGACGCGCTGGTCGCGGCGCGCCCGGGCGCCGACAAGGAGCTGCTGCTCGAGCAGCTCAAGCGCACGCCGCCCTATCTCCATACCAAGGCGACCGCCGGCAAGCCGTTCGGCTACATGGCGGCCGAGGATTGGGAAGGCACGCTCAAGTTCATGAAGCAGGCCTTCGAGTTCAAGACCGATGTGAAGGCAAGCGACGTCTACACCAACGACTTCCTGCCCAAGTCCTAAGGGGGCGTGGGGGCGTCACGGCTGCTCGCGCGGAACGTCGATGCCGCGTTCGGCTTCGTCGAACGCGGTCCTGATCATCCATCCGCAGAACAGGACCGCGAACAGGCTGACCGACAGGCCGAAGGCCAGGATGCCGAAGTCGCGCGCGGCGCCCGCCATGAACAGGCCGGCGAGGCCCAGCAGGCCCACGAACACGCCCATGATCCAGTGAGACATCGTTTTCTCCTTCACTTGTCGTCGTCGTCGAACAGGATGCGGCCGGCCGCCCCGTCGGGGTCGTCGTACTGGCCGTTGCGCAGCGCCCACAGGAAAGCCGCGAGGGCGAGAAGGCCGAGCAGCAGCGCGGCCGGCACCAGGACCAGGAGGCTGTCCATCAGCGCCTCTCTTGAGGGGGCGGCCGCAGCCCGAGCCGAAGGGCATTGCCGATCACCAGCAGCGAGGATGAGGACATCGCTACGGCCGCGACGAGCGGCGTCACCTCGCCGATGATCGCCAGTGGCACGGCGCTGAGATTGTAGAGCAGCGCCAGCGCGAGGTTCTGCCGGACCAGCCGGTCCGAGCGACGTGCGACGTCGAGCAGCTCGACGACCGGCGCGAGCGCATCGCCCTGGAAGACCGCGTCGGCGGCGTTCTGCGTCACTTCGGCGGCCGTGGACGGCGAGAGCGACGCATGCGCGGCTGCCAGCGCGGGCGCATCGTTGAGCCCATCGCCGATCATCAGGACTTTGTGGCCTTGCGCGGCAAGGGCCGCCAGCCGTTCGGCCTTCTGCGGCGGCGTGACCTCGCCATGCCAGGTCTCGATGCCGGTGGCACGCGCGGCATCGGAGACGGTCGTCGGCCGGTCGCCGGATAGAAGTTCGACCGTCAGGCCGAGCTTCTTCAGGGCGGCGACCGTCGCCGCAGCGTCGGGACGCAATTGGTCGGCGAAGGCGAAACGCTGTGGTGCGTGGCCTGTGCGCGCCAGCCACAGTTCGGAGCGCCCGTCGTCGACCGCGTCGGTCACTCCGCAGAAGGTCGCTGAGCCCAGACGCGCATCCTGGGTGGCGAGTCCCTGGCCGGGATGCTCGACGATACCGCCGGCCACCGATGTTTCGGGCAGGGCGCGCACCAGGGCTCGCGCGAGCGGATGACGCGAGGCGGCGGCGAGCGAGGCGGCGCAGCGCCTCGCCTCAGGGTCGTCGGGCGCCTCGACCAGCTCGGGCCGGCCGAGGGTGAGCGTGCCGGTCTTGTCGAGCACGACATGGTCGATCTCGGCCAGCCGTTCGAGCGCGGCGGGTGAGAGGAGAAGCACGCCGGCGCGCAGCAGCCGTGTCGCCGCCACGACCTGCACGACCGGCACCGCGAGCGCCAGTGCGCAGGGGCAGGTGATGATCAGCACCGCCGTCGCGACCAGCAGCGCGCGGTCCCAGGCGAGCCCGCCCAGGAAGAACCAGCCGAGGAAGGTGAGCAGCGCGGTTGCGTGCACCACCGGCGCATAGGCACGCGCGACACGATCGGCGATCGCGACGAAGCGCGAACGGCCGCGCTCGGCCGCCTCGACCAGCCGCACGATCTCGGCCAGCAAGGTGCGCTCGCCGGCGGCCGTGACCCTCACGCGGATCGCAGCGCCCATGTTGATCATGCCGGCAAAGACGCGGGCGCCGGGCGTCACGGGCTGCGGCACGCTCTCGCCGGTGACCAGCGAGGCATCGAGCGCGGAGCTGCCGTCGCTCACGATACCGTCGGCGCCCAGCCGCTCGCCGGCCGCGACCAGTAGCAGGTCGCCCGGCGCCAGTGAGTCGACGCGACGCGAGACCGTGCCGCCATCCTCCGTGACGACGGTGGCGCTGCGGCTTGCCAGCGCCATCAGCGCGCGGACGGCGCGCCGGGCGCGGCCGCGCGCGCGGCGGTCGAGATAGCGGCCGATCAGCAGGAAGAAGAGCAGCGTGATCGCCGAGTCGAAATAGGCGTGCTGCTGGCCGGCCCAGGCCTCGTGCAGGCTGACGAGGCAGGCGAGCGTTACGCCGATCGAGATCGGCACGTCCATGTTGGTGCGCCCGTTGCGCAGGGCTGCGAGGGCGGAGCGGAAGAAGGGCCGGCCGGCATAGGCCACGGCCGGCAGGGCGATGGCGGCGGAGAGCCAATGGAACAGCGTGCGCGTCGCGTCGCCCATCGAACCGTCATGGCCCGACCAGACGGCGACCGAGAGCAGCATGACGTTGGCCGCGGCAAAACCCGCGACGCCCAGCGCGCGGAGGAGGTCGCGCGCCTCGCGGTCGTCCTCGGCGGTTGCGGCCAGCGCGTCGTAGGGCGCGAGGCGGAAGCCCAGCGCCGCGACCAGGCCGGCATGCGCATTTGCCTCGGCGGGCGTGCCGCGCCAGGCGATCGAGAGCCGCCGCGTCGAGAGATGCACGCGCGCCTTCGTGACCGCGGGATTGCGCGCCAGCAGGCTCTCGATCAACCAGACGCAGGCCGCGCAGTCGAGCCCGTCGACCAGCAGGTCGAGCGAAGTCTCGCCCTTGCCGTTCTCGCGCGCGTGCGCCGTGAAGTCGGTCTCGAACGGGTCGGGACGCCGTGCGTGACGTTCTTCCAGCCGGCGATAGAAGCTGTCGAGACCTGCCGCGCCGATGATCGCATGTGCGCTGGCGCATCCGCTGCAGCAGAACTCGCCAGCACCCCGCACCGGCGCGCCGCAATGCGCACAGGCCTGATGCGTGCGGGCGGCAGCGGGTGCGGCGAAGAGGGCGGCGTCGGTCATTTGAGGAACATGCGCTGCGTCTGGGCGAAGCGCTGGCCGTCGCGTTCCACGACGATGTCGAGATCCCAGTTGCCGCGCGCCGGCAGGGCGACAGAGCCCGCATGCCGGCCGGCGCCGACTTCCGTCAGGGCGACGGCGAGCGGCGGCCGCTTCTCGGCCGGCCGCACGAGCTCGACCGTGACACGGGCGCCGGGGAGCGGTGCGCCGTCGCGGTCGGACAGGACAAGCTCGAGCCGGTCGCTTTCGACATGCCAGAGCGGGGCAATGCACCAGCCCAGCGCGTCGCGGGCCTGCTGGGCGGCAACAACTTCGTTGAAGTGCAGGCCGCGGTCGCGCGGCTTCGGTGTGTAGAGGCCGGAAAACGAGCCAACCGCGAACCAGATCATGGTCCCGTTGACGGCGATGACGATCGCGAAGCCCAGGACGAACAGCCAGGGGATGTGGCGGCTGCGGCGGACGGTATCCTGCGTGGTGACGGTCATGGCGTCTCTCCTCAGTGTCCTGGCCCGACGAATACCGCGTCGTGCGAAGAGGTGCCGCCGCGCGCCTCGTCGCTCACCTCGAAGGTGATCGGCTTCGCGCCGGACGGTGCGGCAGCGGCGGGCACGGTGACGAAGACCCGGAAAGTACCGACCGCGTCGGGATGCACGGTGAGGGTCGCCCGTGGTCCGTCGCCCTCGACCTCGGCGCCGACGAAGCCGAGCGCGGCCTGCGGCAAACCGTCGAGTGTCACGCGGTACTGACGTTCGTCGCGCTGCTTGTTCAAGATCTTGAGCGTGTAGGCGTTGCGGATGTCGCCATTCGACAGGCGCACGAAGTTGGGACTGCGGTCGCGCTGCACCGCGAGATCGGTCTGGGTGCGCAGCGCAAAGGCCGCCAGCATGACCGTCGTAACGGCGAGCAGCAGGCCAGCGTAGAGAATCGTACGTGGCCGCACGGGGCGCCAGCGCGCCCGTGTCTTGCCCGCGGTCTGCTCCTTCACCTGCTGGTTGGCCAGCGTGTCCCAGCGGATCAGCCCGCGCGGACGGCCGACCTTGTCCATGGTCGGTGCGCAGGCGTCGATGCAGAGGCCGCAGCCGATGCATTCGATCTGCTGGCCGTCGCGGATGTCGATGCCGGTCGGGCAGACGGCGACGCAGAGATTGCAGTCGACGCAGTCGCCGCGGCCCTGCCAGCTGTCGCCCGCCTTGTGCTTGCCGCGCGTCTCGCCGCGCCACTTCTGATAGGTGACGATCACGCTCTGCTCGTCGAGCATCGCGGCCTGGAAGCGCGGCCACGGGCACATGTAGGTGCAGACCTGCTCGCGAGCCCAGCCGGCCAGCAGATAGGTCGTCGAGGTCAGCAGGGCCACGCAGGCATAGACTTCCATCGAGGCCTCGCCGCGGAAGATCTTCACCAGGGTGCCGGGCGCATCGACGTAGTAGAAGACCCAGGCGCCGCCGGTCGCGGCGGCGATGACCAGCCAGGCCGCGTGCTTCAGCGTCTTGCGCGCCGCCTTGTTGAACGACATCGGCTGGCGGTCGAGCCGCATGCGTTCGTTGCGGTCGCCCTCGATCCGCCGCTCGATCCACATGAAGAGGTCGGTCCATACGGTCTGCGGGCAGGTGAAGCCGCACCAGACGCGGCCGAACAGTGAGGAGGCGAGGAACAGGCCGAAAGCGCCGAGGATCAGGAAGCCCGTGACGAAGTAGACTTCCTGCGGCCAGATCACGACGTCGAAGAACCAGCCGCGCCGTCCGTCGAGGTCGATCAGGATCGCCTGGTCGGGTGCGTTGGGTCCGCGGTCCCAGCGGATCCACGGCACCAGGTAGTAGATGCCGAGCAGGACGGCGAGGACGGCCCATTTGACCCGGCGCCAGAGGCCGGATACCGCGCGCGGATAGACCTTGATGCGCGTGACGTAGAGCGGCATCGCCTCCTTCTGCGTGCGCAGGGAGACCGCCTCGTCGTCCTGGACCCGGATGTCCATTGCCTGTCCGCCTTCATCGGGCCTAGCGGCCGCCGCCCAGCGCGTGGACGTAGATGGCCAGCATCTTCATCGTCGCCTCGTCGAGACGGCCGCTCCACGCCGGCATGCTGCCGTTGCGGGCATAGAAGATGGAGCGATAGACCTGCTCGCGATCGCCGCCATAGAGCCACAGCCCGTCGGCGAGGTTGGGCGCGCCCAGCTCCTGGTTGCCCTTACCCTCGGCGCCGTGACAGGCGACGCACTGGTCCTTGAAGATCTGCGCGCCTTCCTCGGTCGCCTTGGCCTTGCCGGACAGGCTCAGCACATAGTCGGTCACGGCCGCGACCTGCGCGCCGGTCAGCATCCCGTCGGCGCCAAAGCGCGGCATCATCGACTGGCGCGATTGGTCGTCGGCATTGCGGATGCCGTGCTGGATGGTGGCGTAGATCTGGTCGAGGCTGCCGCCCCACAGCCAGTCGTCGTCGACCAGGTTGGGGAAGCCCGTGTTGCCGGCGCCGCCGGCGCCATGGCACTGCATGCAATTGGTCTGGAAAGCAGAGCGGCCGCCCGCCATCGCGAAGTTGAACAGCTCGGGTTCCTTCGAGATGTCGGCAAGCTTGGTCTTGCGAATGCGGTCGACAAACACGGCGCGTGCCTTGGCCTGCGCGTCGAGTTCTCGGGTGAGCTCGGCTCGGCTCGAATAGCCCAGCACGCCGTCGGTATGGCCGTTCAGCCACGGCCAGGACGGGTAGAGCACGCAGTAGACCGCGGCGAAGACGATGCAGGCATAGAACGTATAGACCCACCAGGTCGGCAGCGGCGTGTTCAGCTCCTTGACGCCGTCCCACTCATGGCCGGTCGTGTCGCGGCCCGACAGTCTGTCCTTCTCGATCTTGGTCGGCATGACGGGTCCTTCAGCGATCGTCGTCGTTCAGGGGAATTTGGGCGTCCTTCTCGAAGCGCTTCCTGTTGCGCGGCCGCCACGCCCAGAAGGCGATGCCGGCGAAGACGAGCAGCGCCCACACGGTCCATAGCGAGCCGAGGAACTCGCCCAGAGAATGGAGGTCCATGATCGCCCCCTATTGCCGCAGCCGTTCGGGCGGCAGGTCGCCGAAGCGCACCAGCGTGCCCAGCATCTGCAGGTAGGCCACCAGCGCATCCATCTCGGTGATGCCGGTCTTGTCGGTGTTGAACTTGCCGACGACGGCGCGCGGATAGCGTTTCTCCAGGGCCGTCGGATCGAGGTCGGGATTGACCTGCGCCTCGAGGTCGGCGTTGGCATTGGCGATCATCTCGTCGGTGTAGGGCGTGCCGACCGCGCGCAGCGTCTTGAGGTGCTGGGCGATGTCTGCGTATTCGAGCGGCTTGTCGGCCAGGAACGGATAGGCCGGCATGATGCTCTCCGGCACCACGGCGCGCGGGGAGACGAGATGGGCGACGTGCCAGTCGTTGGAGTAGCGGCCGCCGACGCGCGCCAGGTCGGGGCCGGTGCGCTTGGAGCCCCACTGGAACGGCTTGTCGTACATGCTCTCGGCGGCGAGGCTGTAATGGCCGTAGCGCTCGACCTCGTCCTTGAAGGGACGGATCTGCTGGCTGTGGCAGGTGTAGCAGCCCTCGCGGATGTAGATGTTGCGACCCAGCAGCTCGAGCGGCGTGTAGGGCCGCACGCCGTCGATCCGCTCGATCGTCGTCTCGATGGTGAACAGCGGAATGATCTGCACCAGTCCGCCGATCGACACCGTGATCAGCGTCAGCACCAGCATCAGGATGACGTTCTTCTCGATCCATTCGTGACGGATGAACATCGCGCGTCTCCTTAGGCCGCGAGGGCAGGGCGGGGACGCGTGGCGAGGCTTTCGGCCTCGCCGCGGATCGTGCGCCACATGTTGTAGCCCATCAGCAGGCCACCGGTGAGGAAGCAGAGCCCGCCCAGCAGGCGGATCGCGTAGAAGGGCTGCATCGCGGCAACCGTCTCGACGAACGAGTATTGCAGGAAGCCCAGCTCGTCGTAGGCACGCCACATCAGGCCCTGCATGATGCCGCTTACCCACATCGCGGTGATGTAGAGGACGATGCCGATGGTCGCGATCCAGTAGTGCCAGCCGATCAGGCGCGTCGACCACATGGCGGGCCGGTTCCACAGCTTCGGCACCATGTAGTAGAGCGTGCCGAACACGATGAAGGCGACCCAGCCCAGCGCGCCGGAATGGACATGGCCGATCGTCCAGTCGGTGTAGTGGCTGAGCGAGTTGACGGCCTTGATCGACATGACCGGGCCCTCGAACGTCGCCATGCCGTAGAAGCCGACGGCGGTGACGGAGAAGCGCAGGCCGGGATCGGTGCGCAGCTTGTCCCACGCGCCCGACAAGGTCATCAGGCCGTTGATCATGCCGCCCCAGCTCGGCATCCACAGCATGACCGAGAAGACCATGCCCAGCGTCTGCGCCCAGTCGGGCAGCGACGTGTAGTGCAGGTGGTGCGGGCCGGCCCAGATGTACATGAACACCAGGGACCAGAAGTGCACGATGGACAGGCGGTAGGAGTAGACCGGCCGGTTCGCAGCCTTCGGGATGTAGTAGTACATCATCCCGAGGAACGCCGCGGTCAAGAAGAAGCCGACCGCGTTGTGGCCGTACCACCACTGGATCATCGCATCCTGCACGCCCGACCAGGCGCCGTAGCTCTTGGTCCCGGTGATCGACACCGGCAGCGCGAGGTTGTTCACGATGTGCAGCATCGCAATGGTGATGATGAAGGCGAGGTAGAACCAGTTGGCCACGTAGATGTGCGGCTCCTCGCGCTTCATCACGGTGCCGAGATAGGCGATCAGGAAGGCGACCCAGACGATGGTCAGCCACAGGTCGACGAACCATTCGGGCTCGGCGTACTCCTTGCTCTGCGTGATGCCGAGCAGGTAGCCGGCCGCCGCCATGACGATGAAGAACTGGTAACCCAGCAGCACGAACCAGCCGAGCGGCGCGCCGCCGAACAGGCGGGCGCGGCAGGTGCGCTGCACGACATGGAAGGCCGTGCCGATCAGCGCCGTGCCGCCGAAGGCAAAGATCGCGGCCGAGGTGTGCAGCGGCCGCAGGCGGCCGAAGGTGAGATAGGGGCTGTCGAAGCTGAGCTGCGGCCAGACGAGCTGGGCGGCGATCACCACGCCCGCGAGAAAGGCCACGATGCCCCAGAACATCGACAGCACCACGGCGGCGCGGATCGGATCCTCGACATAGCGCGGCGCGGTCGCCCGGTGCGGCAAGGGCACGTGAAGTGCGCCGGCTGGCAGGATGGCTGGATTCGACATGATCTCTCCCGCTTTGACGGGAGGAGACTAGGGAGGGGTGCCGGCGGCTCCCTTGATGTGGGTCAAGGCTTCGCGCCGCTTCCCGGTATGAAGTGTCGCATCATGTCCGGAACAAAGACGCCATGAGCTCCTCCGTCGCCGTTTTCCCGGGGCCGACGCCGCACATAAGGCGCGTGCCCATCGACCGGCCGTGGATCTGGCTGGCCGCGGGATGGAACGACCTGTGGGCCTCGCCGGTGAGCGGCCTCGCCTGGGGCGTCGTACCGGTGGCTGCGGGCTGGGCAGCCATCGTGCTGTTGCTGTGGCTCGACCAGCCCTGGCTGGTCCTGCCGCTCAGCGCCGGCTTCTTCTTCGTCGGCCCCTTCATGGCCGTCGGCCTCTACGAGACCAGCCGCCGGCTCGGTGCCGGATTGCCGGTCGACGGCGAGACGACGCTCGGCGCCTGGCGGCGCAATCCCGACCAGATCGCGCTGATGGGGCTCGTGCTGCTGTTGCTGCATCTCGCCTGGATGCGCATCGCCCAGCTCCTGTTCGCGCTCTTCGACGGCCAGGGCGTGCCGTCGTGGGATCGCTTCATGGATATCGTCTGGCATTCCGCGCGCAGCCTGCCGTTCCTGGCGGCGGGCGTGGCGATCGGCGCGGTGCTGGCCGCGCTTGCCTTCGTCATCGGCGCCTTCTCGATCCCCTACCTGCTCGATCGCCGGCATTCGAACCTGTTCGAGGCCATCGCCACTTCGGTCGCCGCCGTGCGCCTCAATCCGCGGCCGATGCTGCTGTGGGCAGGCCTGATCGTACTGCTGGTCGCCATGGCGATGGTACCGGGCCTGCTCGGCCTGGTCGTCGTCCTGCCGGTGGTCGCCCATGCGACGTGGCACGCCTATCGCGACGTGGTGAGCTTCGAGCCGCAGCAGCCGGGCGAGATCAGATCCGCTGACTTGCCAGGGTGAGCATGAGCACGGCGTTGGCCAGGAGGATGGGCGCCGCAATCCATCGGCCGGCCTCGCGCAGGCGACGCCGCAGCAGCAGGCCGCCCCAGCCGACCGCCACCAGCGCCGGCATCGTGCCCAGCGCGAAGGACAGCATGGCGAGAGCGCCGTAGACCATTGACGCCGAGCCGGCAGCGGCAGCCAGCGCGCCGTAGAGCAGGCCGCAGGGCAGGAATCCCAGCAACACGCCCTGCCCGTAGCGCCCGGCCGCGCGGTGCGACCGCGACAGCGGGGCGGCGAGACGCGAGAGGGCCGCGCTCCACGGCGTCGTGCGGCCGACGACGAGCCCGGCCGCCTGCGCAATCAACAGCAACGCAGCCGAGACGAGAAGGAGGGACGATAGCCAGGCGAAGCCGGTGGTCGAGGCGAAGAGAGCGGTCGCACCGCCCGACAAGGCGCCGAGCGAGACATAGGTGGTCGCGCGCCCGAGGTGATAGGGCGCAAGCGCGGCCGCGCCCAGCCGGCGCCATTCGCCATAGTGCTGCGAGCCGGCATTGCCGGCGCTCATCACCTGGCCCAGCACGAAAGGACCGCACATGCCGGAGCAATGCAGCGCGCCGCCGGCCAGTCCGGCCACGAAGAGGGCGGCCGGCAGGGCAAGCGGCTCGCTGCCGGCCGTGGCAAGGCCGCTGCCGCACAGGGCGATCAGTTTCGAGATCCACTCGGTCATCGCGCGATTGGACACCGGCGATCGCTTCGAGGTCTTGACCTGAATCAAGGTCGACCCGCGACCGCCGTGACAGAACAGCACGACAGCCGGCGGAGGTCCCCATGAGCTACAAGACGATCCTCGTTCATTGCGATGCGAGTCCCAAGGTGCCGCAGCGGCTCGCGGTCGCCGCGGACCTGGCCGAACGCGTAGGCGCCCATCTGGTCGGCGTCCATGTCCGGCCGCCTTTCCAGGCGCCGGTGTTCTTCGAAGGCGGCGTGGCGATGGACAGCGCCTTCGCCGCTTACGAAGCGGGCACCCAGGCCGACGAGGCGGCGGCACGCGCTTCGTTCGACAAGGCCCTGAAAGGCCGGCAGCTCACGCCCGAATGGCGCGTCGCCGACGGCTTCATCGACAGCGAACTCATCATCCAGGCGCGTTACGCCGACCTGCTGGTCCTGGGCCAGACCGATCCCGACGAGCGGACGCCGACGCCCTCCGATCTTCCCGAAGCGGTGGTCCTGGCGACCGGTCGGCCCTGCCTGGTCGTGCCGCATATCGGTGTGCGCCGCCCGCCGGGAAGCAACGTCATGGTCTGCTGGAACGCGACGCGGGAAAGCGCGCGGGCGGTGGCCGACGCGCTGCCGTTCCTGCGCACGGCGGCCCAAGTGACGATCCTCGTGGTCGACCCGCGGACGTCGTCCAACGGCCATGGTGCCGAACCGGGCGCCGACGTGGCGCAATGGCTGGCGCGGCACGGCGTCAAGGTGACGGTGCAGCGCGACGTCGCCACCGACAGCGATGTCGGCGGCGTGATCCTGTCGCGGGCGGCCGATCTCGCGGCCGACCTGATCGTGATGGGAATCTACGGCCATAGCCGTGTGCGCGAGATGGTGCTGGGCGGGGTGAGCCGCACGCTGCTCGCCAGCATGACCGTCCCCGTCCTGATCTCGCATTGAGAGATCGCGGCGATGGAGACCACGACATCCGCGAGGTATGACCGGCAGGTCCCGCGTTATACGAGCTATCCGACGGCGGCGCAGTTCCACGGCGCCGTTGGTCCGGTCGAGCATCGCGCCTGGCTTGCCGCGCTCGCCGGGGGCTGCTCGACGGTCTACCTGCACGTGCCGTTCTGCGCGCGGCTCTGCTGGTACTGCGCCTGCAATACCTCGGCGGTGAACCGGCCGGAATCGCTCGACGCCTATGCAAATGCCCTGCTGCGCGAGATCGACCTTGCTGCCGAAGCCGCGCCGGGCATGAAGATCGGCGCGATCCAGTGGGGCGGCGGCACGCCCTCGCAACTGGGCGCATCGCGTCTCATCGAGGTTTCGCGGCGGCTGGCCGCGCGCTTCCAGCGTGCGGTGGGTGCCGAGACGTCGATGGAGATCGATCCGCGTTTCTGTGACCGGACGCTGGTCGACGCAATGGCCGAGATGGGTGTCGGCCGGGCGAGCCTCGGCGTGCAGGATTTCGACATCGGCGTGCAGCAGGCGATCAATCGCCGGCAGTCGATTGAAGATACCACCGCTGCCATCGAGCGGCTGCGCGGCGCCGGCATCGCGGGCATCAACATCGACCTGGTCTATGGCCTGCCGCACCAGACGGTGGAGACGCTTGCCGATACCCTGGACGCCGCCATTGCGCTGACGCCCGACCGCTTCGCGGTGTTCGGCTATGCCCATGTGCCGTGGATGAAGTCACGGCAGGGTTTGATCGATACGGCCGCCCTGCCGGCCACGACCGTGCGCATGGAGATGGCGGAGCTGGTCGCGGAACGCCTGGTCGCGGCAGGCTATGTCCGCGTCGGGCTCGATCACTATGCGCGGCCCGGCGATGCGCTCGCGACCGCGGCAGAAAGCGGCGGGCTGCGACGCAGCTTCCAGGGCTATGTCGCCGAGGCCCAGCCCTCGGTGATGGGGCTGGGCGCGTCGGCGATCTCCAGCCTGCCCGATGGCTACACCCAGAACGCCGCCGACGCCCGGCGCTATGTCGCGACGATCGAGGCCGGTGCCTTCGCGACCATGCGCGGCCGCGAACTCACCGCCACCGACCGTCTGCGCGGCGAGGTCATCGAACGGCTGATGTGCGACTTTTCGGTGGATCTCGCCGAGGTCCGCCAGCGCCATGACGCGGCGCCGGACACGTTTACCAAGGATATCGAGTCCCTGTCGGATCTGCTCGACGACGGTGTTGTCCGTTGCGACGGCGAACGGCTGCAGGTGACCGATCGCGGCCGGCCGTTCGTGCGGTTCGTCTGCGCGGCCTTCGATCCGCATCTTGCCCACACCGACGGCCGCCATTCCCGAGGCATCTGAAGGAACCTCTCTATGAGCACCCATCTCCTGGTCTCGCGGCACGTCGAGGCAGCGCTGGCCGAAGCCTCGGCCAAGGGCATCGAGCCCGACGTCGTCGCGCGTTGCCTCCTGTCGGAGGCGATCCGGTTGTTCCGGCTCGGCCGTTCGAACGACGACATCGCCGCGGAACTCGCGGCGGCGGCCGACAATCTCGACGAGGATGCGCCGCTGTCCTTCATTCGTCCGTGACGGCGGGTTGACGCGTTGCCGCGCGACGGCCGCGGCGTGCTATCTTCGGCCGCAGGAAATGAGCACGATTTTACAATGAGCGAGCCTTCGCTCGGCCTGGCGCTGGAGGCGGCCGAGGCCCGGTTGCGGTCGATCCTGCAGACCGTGCCCGACGCGATGATCATCATCGACGAGAAGGGCCGCATCGAATCCCTCAGCACCACCGCGGAGCGGCTGTTCGGCTATGCCCACGACGAGATCGCGGGCCGGAATGTGAGCATCCTGATGCCGTCGCCCGATCGCGAGCGGCACGACGCCTATATCGGGCGCTATCTCGCGACCGGTGAGCGGCGGATCATCGGGATCGGCCGCATCGTGGTCGGCCAGCGCAAGGATGGCTCGACCTTCCCGATGCACCTCACCGTCGGCGAACTGCGCACCGGCGACCGCCACCATTTCACCGGCTTCATCAGGGATCTCACCGACCAGCAGATCACCGAATCGCGGCTGAAGGAGCTGCAGTCGGAAGTGACTCACATGTCGCGCTTCACGGCACTGGGCGAGATGGCCTCGACGCTGGCGCACGAGATCAACCAGCCGCTGACCGCCATCAACAACTACCTCAAGGGCTCGCTGCGGATCCTGCAGCGGTTCGACGGTGAGGACGCCGTCGTGTTGCGCGACGCGATCGGCAAGGCGGCCGACCAGGCCTTGCGCGCCGGGCAGATCATCCGCCGGCTGCGCGAGTTCGTGGCGCGCGGCGAGAACGAACGCACGGTCGAGAGTCTTCCCAGGCTGATCGAGGATGCGAGCACCCTGGCGCTGATCGGCACGCGCGAAGGCGGCATCGAGACCGTCTTCCGCCTCGATCCGCAGGCGGTCCTCGTGCTGGCCGACCGCATCCAGATCCAGCAGGTGCTGGTCAATCTCATCCGCAATGCCATCGAGGCGCTGCTCGATTCGCCTCAACCGCGCCGGCTCGAGATTGCGACGGCGACCCGTGAGAATGGTCTGGTCGAGGTGAGCGTCGCGGATTCTGGTAGCGGACTTGCGCCCGAGGTGGCGCGCAACCTCTTCCAGCCCTTTGTCACCACCAAGCGCAAGGGAATGGGGCTTGGCCTCTCGATCTGCCGTACCATTATCGAGGCGCACGGCGGCAGGATCTCCGCCGACCGGCGGGAGGGCGGCGGCACGGTCTTCCGCTTCACCTTGCCCAGCGCCAATACCGAGGACTTGGAACGTGTCTAGCCAGGTCGTTCATGTGATCGACGACGATTCGGACGTCCGCCAGTCGCTGGCGTTCCTGCTCAGCACGGCGGGGCTCGCCGTGCGTGTCCATGATTCGGCGACATCCTTCCTCCAGGTGCTGCCGGAAATACACAACGGCTGCGTCGTGACCGACATCCGCATGCCCGGCATGGACGGGCTGCAGTTGCAGAAGCGACTGGCCGAGCTCAAGCCAAGGCTTCCGGTCATCCTCATGACCGGCCACGGCGACGTGCCGCTGGCGGTGCAGGCCATGAAGGCAGGGGCTGTCGACTTCATCGAAAAGCCTTTCGACGACGAAGTGCTGCTCGGCTCCATCCGCACGGCGCTGGCGCGGCATGCGCGCGACAGCACGCACGAGGCGCGGATCGCTGCCATCCGCACCCGGCTCGCCATCCTGTCGGAGCGCGAACGCGAGGTGCTGCAGGGTCTGGTCGACGGCAAGGCAAACAAGGTGATCGCCTACGATCTCGGCATCAGTGCCCGGACCGTCGAGGTCTATCGGGCCAATGTCATGACCAAGATGCAGGCCGACAGCCTGTCGAGCTTGGTGCGCATGGTCCTGGCGGCGGCGCCGACCGCCGATCCGGCTACGTAGAATCCCTTAGTCCAAGACCCGAATGGTGGCAGGGAAGGGGCGGCGGTACCCAGATTGCGTTGCATCCAGCAGGGGACGCCATGCAGACCGCCACCGCCATTCGCTCACACGCCATGCCGACCGCTGTTTTCCTGCACGCACCGGTCATTCGGCGCCCGGCTCTTGCGAGCCAGAGCCGCCGGCTGTGCCGGGGGGAGGCGCTATATGTCCAGGGGGACGAGGCGGAGTTCTTCTACAAGGTCGTTACTGGTTCGATCCGGTCCAGCAAGCTGCTGAGCGACGGCCGCCGCCAGGTCGACGCCTTCCTCCTGCCCGGCGACATCTTCGGGCTGGAAGCCGGCGCCGAGCACCGTTTCACGGCCGAGACGCTGGAGGACACGACCGTGCTTGCCTTTCGCCGGTCCAGGCTGGGCGAGTTCGTCGCCGACGATCCCGGCTTTGGCGAGGAGATCAGGAGCGCGATGATGCGCGGCCTCGAGCGGGCGCAGGACCATATCCTGCTGCTCGGCCGCAAGACCGCCCAGGAGAAGATCGCAAGCTTCCTGCTCGACATCGCGGGACGTCTCGCTGGCGGCAAGGGCCATGTGGATCTGCCGATGCAGCGCGCCGACATCGCCGACCATCTCGGCCTCACCATCGAGACCGTGTCACGCACGCTGATGCAATTCGCGCGCGACGGCCTGATCGGTCTGCGCGCTGGCGGCCGCTCGATCGACCTGTGCAACCTCGCGGCCCTGCGCCTCCTTCACATGTAGCGACCGAAAGATCCGCAGCTCAGGCTCACTTCTGATCGCCCCCTGTCTTTCCGTCGCCTTCGCTGAGGGCCGGTCCGGACGTCCAGTGGCATCGCTCCGCCAGCAGACGCATGCTCGGTTCGGCGTTGCTCACGGCGAAGGTGAGCAGGAACGGAACCGAGAGCGGCCGCGGGATCGTGAGACGCAGTTCGGATCCGCCGTACAAGGCGCTCACGAAAGCGATCGCCCGCTCACCGGACAGTTCGAGGCTTCCGCCCTGGAGGCTGGACTTCCAGAAGATCGTGTCGAGGCGGCTGCCGTCGAGGCTCGCCCCCAGGCCGATGACCCATAGGCTGGACCGAAGGCCGTCCACATCGAGGTGCACGGTCGTCGCTCCGTCCAGGCAAAGGACCCGGAGGCTGGCTTGGCGGTTGCGCCCGCGTTCCTGCGCGACGCCGAAGAGCACGGCCGCCACGCCGCTGGCACCGCTGTTGTGATTGCGCACCTCGACCGCAATCCATGCCGCCCGACGGTAATCCGTGGACGGAAGGGTCGCCGCCTCTTCGAGTTCTGGCGACCCGGCATTCGCAGCACCGCTCCACAGGGCCAATGCCACGGCGAAAGAAAGCAGATGTTGATGGATTCGCATGATAGCACCCGGAACTTCGGCACAAAAAACGGCCCTCCGGCCGCTGGATGCACGAAATCAGCGCTAGCTAGCCGGAGATCTTTATTTGCAAGGCGAGAAGGCCTTGCATCCGAGAGGGGGTTGCAGCCATCGGCCCAATTATACGCTCTTCCGAACCGAGCAGAAAGAGGCCGACTGCGGTACTGCGTTGACGCAAAAATTCGTTCCGTCGACAATCGGCAAAACTGAACAGGAATAAAGGGAGGCTATAATGAAGTTCACACGTCGCACCGTCATGGGTTCGCTGGCAGCCACGGCCGCAGGCGCCTTGCCGGCTTTCGGCCAGGCATTTCCGAACAAGCCGGTGAAGATCGTGGTCGGCTTCGCCGCCGGCGGCGGCACCGACTTCGTGGCGCGCGTGCTGGCCGAGGCGCTGAAGGAGCGCTGGGGCCAGTCCGTCATGATCGAGAGCCGCACCGGCGCGAGCGGCATGCTGGCGGCGGAGCAGGTGGTGAGGTCGGCGCCCGACGGCTACACGTTGCTCGTCTCTCCCCAGACCTCGATCGCGGTGGCGCCGCAGATCTTCGCCAAGTCGCCCTACGATCCGCTCAAGGACCTGACGCCGATCACCATCCTCACCGCCACGCCGATGCTGCTGGTGGCGCATCCGTCCTTTCCGGCCTCCACCTTTGCGGAGCTGGTGGCTTACGTGCGGGCCAATCCGGGCAAGGTCACCTTTGCCTCGGGCGGCATCGGTTCCTCGCCGCACATGACGTCCGAGCTGCTCAACATGCGCCTCAATCTCAAGGGCGTGCATGTCCCGTACCGCGGCGAGCAACCCGCGCTCGCCGACGTGATGGGCAACCAGGTGGGCGTCCTCTTCGCCAACATCCCGTCGGCCATGCCCTATGTGCAGACGGGCAAGCTCAAGGCGATTGTCAGTACCGGCGAGACCCGCTCGCCGCTCGCGCCCGATGTCCCCACGATCGCCGAATCGGGCGAGAAGGATATCGTGACCGCGACCTGGAACGGGCTCTACGGCCCCGCCGGCATGGCGCCGGAGCTGGTGCAGAAGATCTACACCGATGTCAGCCAGGTGCTGGGCGAGGGCGAAGTGCGCAAACGCCTGCTCGCCTCGGGCAGCGACATGGTGCTCAACACGCCGCAGCGCTTCCAGGAATACCTGCGGGCCGAAGTGACGCGCTGGGGCCAGGTCATCAAGGCGGCCGATATCCGCGCCGAGTGAGACCGGCTAAGCTCGCAATCCGTAGTTCGCGAGCAGGTGTGGTGAGTAAATGGCGATGATGACGACGCGCAGCGAGCAGTCGTGCTTTGGGGGCACGATCGGCTTCTACAGCCATGCCTCGACGGAGACCGGCACCGAGATGAAGGTCTCGGTCTATGTCCCGCCGGGCGCCTCGGCGCGGCCCCGGCCGGTGCTCTACTTCCTTGCGGGCCTCACCTGCACCGAGGAGACCTTCATGATCAAGGCCGGCGCCTTGCGTCATGCCGCCGATCTCGGCCTCGTCCTCGTGGCGCCGGATACCAGCCCGCGCGGCCTCGGCCTGCCGGGCGAGGACGACGACTGGGATTTCGGTACCGGCGCCGGCTTCTACCTCGATGCCGAGGCGGAGCCGTGGCGGCGGAACTATCGCATGTACTCCTATGTGACGCGGGAGCTGCCGGCGCTGATCGAGGCGAGCTTCCCGGTCGACACGGCGCGGCGGGGGATTTTCGGCCATTCGATGGGCGGGCATGGCGCGTTGATCGTCGCGCTGAAGAATCCGCAAGCCTACCGGTCGGTCTCCGCCTTCGCCCCGATCTGCAATCCCGCCGGCGTGCCGTGGGGTGAGAAGGCTTTCGGCAACTATATCGGGTCGGATCGCGAACGCTGGTTGGCATGGGATGCCAGCGAGCTGATGCGCCGCCAGCGCTTGCCGGTCCCGATCCTCGTCGACCAGGGGCTGAAGGATCAGTTCCTCGAGACGCAGCTCCAGCCGGGATCGCTTGAAGCGGCGGCCGCGGCTTCGGGGCAGGAACTGGTCCTGCGTCGACACGCCGACTACGACCATTCCTACTGGTTCATCCAGAGCTTCATCGAGGATCATATGAAGTGGCACGCCGACAAGCTGGGCGCCGGCTGACGCCATGATCGACAAACTGGAATTCCTGCTTGCACTCGCCCAGGAGCGGAATTTCAGCAAGGCCGCCGAACTGTGCGGCGTCACGCAGCCCACTTTCTCCGCCGGCATCAAGAGCCTCGAGGACATGCTCGGCGTGATGCTGGTGCAGCGGACCTCGCGCTTCATCGGCTTCACGGCGGAGGGCGATCGCGTGCTCGACTGGGCGCGCGGTATCGTGGCCGATACGCGGGCGATGCGGCAGGAGGTGAGCTCGCTCAGGAAAGGGCTCAGCGGCCGGCTGCGCATCGCCGCCATCCCGACGGCGCTCGCCATGGTTTCGGCCCTCACGACGCCGTTCCGCGCCAGGCATCCCAACGTGAAGTTCACCATCCTGTCGCGGACCTCGATCGAGATCCTGTCGATGCTGGAGAACCTCGAGGTCGATGCCGGCCTGACCTATATCGACAACGAGCCGCTCGGCCGGTTGCGCGCCGTGCCGCTCTATACCGAGCAGTACCGGCTGCTCACCTCGGAGGACAGCCCGTTCGGCGATCGCGAGAGCATCACCTGGGCGGAGGTCGGCAAGATCCCGCTCTGCCTGCTGACGCCGGACATGCAGAACCGGCGCATCATCGACCAGCTCCTGGCCGAGGCCGGCGGGCAGGCCGACCCGACGCTCGAATCCAATTCGATGATCGTGCTGTTCTCCCATGTCCGCACCGGCCGGTGGGCCAGCGTCATGCCGCAGAAGCTGGCCGACACGCTTGGCCTCACCGAGCATCTGCGCTCGATCCCCATCGTCGAGCCGGACGCCTCGCATGCGATCGGCCTTGTGGTACCCCGGCGCGAGCCCATGACGCCCCTCGCGACGGCCCTTGTCTCCGAGGCCACGCAGTTGGCCGCGACATTGGTTTGATTGGCGTCGAAGCGCCTCCCAAAGGAGGCGGTTTGATAGGTTTGTTCTATTGCACCACTGAACAGCTTTATTGAGGGCGAGCGTTCGCGCGCAGAACATCTGCAAGACAGAGCCGGTGGAAACAACCAGCCGGCCGCTTTTGGATGGAATGCACAGTGTCGTCGCGCTGGAAAGAGGCAGAGGCCACTGAGATCGTCCGTCGTCATGACGGGCGGGAGGGTCCGTTGCTGCCCATCCTGCACGATCTCCAGGCGGCATTCGGCTACATCCCGGAGCTGGCCATTCCCTTCCTGGCGCAGGCGCTGAACATCACCCGCGCCGAGGTGCATGGGGTCGTTTCCTTCTATCACGACTTCCGTCGCGAGCCGGCAGGCCGCCACGTGCTGAAGCTCTGCCGCGCCGAGGCCTGCCAGTCGATGGACGGCGAGGCCTTTGCCCGCCGCGTGCTCGACCGCTTCGACCTCGACTGGGGCGGCACCACGTCCGACGGCAGGGTCACGGTCGAGGCGACCTATTGTTTGGGTCTCTGCGCCTCCGCGCCCTCGGCGATGCTCGACGGCGAGCCGATGGCGCGGCTGAACGCGGACTCGATCGACGAGATCGCCGATGAGGTGGCGCGATGACGACGCGCTTCTTCGTGCCGCGCGATGCCGCCGCCCGCGCCGTGGGCGCCGACAAGGTTGCAATCGCCTTGCACGAAGAGGCCAGGCGGCAGGGCATCGACATCGAGATCGTTCGCACCGGCTCGCGTGGCCTGTTCTGGCTGGAGCCGATGGTCGAGGTCGAGACGCCGGGCGGTCGCATCGCCTTCGGGCCGGTGACTCTGCGCGATGTTCCGGGATTGCTGCCGCCCAGTGCCGGCCATCCCCTGTATCTCGGCCGGCCTGAAGACATTCCCTTCCTGAAGCGTCAGACGCGGCTCACTTTCGCGCGCTGCGGCATTGTCGATCCGTTGTCGTTCGCAGACTGGCGCCGCCATGGCGGTGGTCGTGGGCTCGAACGGGCCCGCAGCCTCGGGCCGGCGAGGACACTGGAGGAAGTCACGAAGTCCGGCCTGCGCGGCCGGGGCGGCGCAGGCTTCCCGACCGGCATCAAGTGGAAGACCGTGGCCGACGCGCCGGCCGATCGGAAATACATCGTCTGCAATGCCGACGAAGGCGATTCCGGCACCTTTGCCGATCGCATGCTTCTGGAAGGCGATCCTTTCGCGCTGATCGAGGGCATGGCGATCGCGGGCCTCGCCGTCGGAGCGACCAAGGGCTACGTCTACATCCGCTCCGAATATCCCGATGCGATACGCACCTTCGAGCGCGCCGTGCTGCTGGCCGAGGCCGATGGGCTGCTGGGTGCCGCGGCAGGGTTCGATATCGAAGTGCGTGTCGGCGCCGGCGCCTATGTCTGCGGTGAGGAGACCGCGCTGCTGGAGAGCATCGAGGGCAAGCGCGGGCAGGTGCGCGCCAAGCCGCCGCTGCCCGCGCACAAGGGCCTGTTCGGCCGGCCGACCGTCATCAACAACCTGATCTCGCTGGCCACCGTGCCATGGATCCTGGCCGAAGGGGCGGAAGCCTATGCCGCCTTCGGCATGGGACGCTCGCGCGGTACCATGCCGATCCAGCTCGCCGGCAACATCAGGCACGGCGGCCTGTTCGAGGCGGCGTTCGGCGTGACCCTGGGCGAGCTGGTCGACGAGATCGGCGGCGGCACGCAGAGCGGCCGTCCGGTGCGGGCGGTGCAGGTCGGTGGTCCCCTGGGTGCCTATTTCCCGCGCGCGCTGTTCGACACGGCGTTCGACTACGAGGCCTTCACGGCGCGCGACGGGCTGATCGGGCACGGCGGCATCGTCGTGTTCGACGATACGGTCGACATGGCGCGCCAGGCCCGTTTCGCCATGGAGTTCTGCGCCATCGAATCCTGCGGCAAGTGCACGCCCTGCCGCATCGGCTCGACGCGCGGCGTCGAGACCATCGGCAAGATCATCCGCGGCGAGCGCGGTGCAGCGAACCTCAAGCTGATCGAGGATCTCTGCCAGACGATGAAGTTCGGCTCGCTCTGCGCCCTGGGCGGCTTCACGCCCTATCCGGTGATGAGCGCCATCAAGCATTTCCCCGAGGATTTTGTCCGCCCGCCGCTCAGCGTGGCCGCGGAATAGGGGCCCTTCATGTCACTCGTCCCCGAGATCGATTACGGCACGCCGGCCAGCCGCGCGGCAGAGCAGGTGGCACTCACCATCGACGGCCATTCCGTCACGGTTCCGGCCGGCACGTCGATCATGCGCGCGGCGATGGATGCCGGCATCCAGGTGCCGAAGCTTTGCGCCACCGATTCGGTCGAGGCCTTCGGTTCCTGCCGGCTGTGCCTCGTGGAGATTTCCGGCCGCGCCGGCACGCCCGCCTCCTGCACGACGCCGGTGGCGCCGGGCATGGTCGTGTCGACCCAGACCGAGCGGTTGAAGCAGATCCGCAAGGGCGTGATGGAGCTCTACATCTCCGATCATCCGCTCGACTGCCTGACCTGTGCGGCCAACGGCGACTGCGAGCTGCAGGACATGGCGGGCGCGGTCGGCCTGCGCGACGTGCGCTACGGCTATGACGGCGAGAGCCACACCAAGCAGGCGAAGGACGAGAGCAACCCGTACTTCACCTTCGATCCCTCCAAGTGCATCGTCTGCTCGCGCTGCGTCCGCGCCTGCGAGGAAGTGCAGGGCACCTTCGCGCTCACCATCCAGGGCCGCGGCTTCGACTCCAAGGTCTCGCCCGGCGCTTCGCTCGACAATTTCCTCAGCTCCGAATGCGTGTCGTGCGGCGCCTGCGTGCAGGCCTGCCCCACGGCAACGCTCTCGGAAAAGAGCCTGATCGAGATCGGCCAGCCCGAGCACTCGGTGGTGACGACCTGCGCCTATTGCGGCGTCGGCTGCAGCTTCAAGGCCGAGATGCGCGGCGAGGAGCTGGTGCGCATGGTGCCGTGGAAGGATGGCAAGGCCAATCGCGGGCATTCCTGCGTGAAGGGCCGTTTCGCCTGGGGCTACACCCATCACAAGGAGCGCATCCTGAAGCCGATGGTGCGCGAGAGCATCGACCAGCCGTGGCGCGAAGTGAGCTGGGACGAAGCGATCGGCCGGGTCGCGTCGGAGTTCCGCCGCCTGCAGGAGAAGCACGGCCGCCTCGCCATCGGCGGCATCACCTCGTCACGCTGCACCAACGAGGAGACCTATCTGGTGCAGAAGCTGGTCCGTGGCGGCTTCGGCAACAACAATGTCGACACTTGCGCCCGCGTCTGCCATTCGCCGACCGGCTTCGGCCTCAGCCAGGCTTTCGGCACCTCGGCCGGCACGCAGGATTTCGATTCGGTCGAGCAAAGCGATGTGATCCTGGTGATCGGCGCCAACCCGACCGACGCCCATCCGGTCTTCGCCTCGCGCATGAAGAAGCGCCTGCGCCAGGGCGCGAAGTTGATCGTGGTCGATCCGCGTCGCACCGACCTCGTGCGCATGCCACATGTCGCGGCCGACTATCACCTGCCGCTGCGGCCCGGCACCAACGCCGCGCTGATGAATGCGCTGGCGCACACGATCGTCACCGAGGGACTGGTCAACGAGCGGTTCGTGCGTGAATTCTGCGACCGCGACGCCTTCGAACATTGGGCCGCCTTCGTGTCGGAGCCGCAGAACAGCCCGGAGACGGTGGGGCTGATGGCCGGCGTCGATCCCGAGGCGATCCGCGGCGCCGCGCGGCTCTATGCCAGCGGCGGCAACGCCGCGATCTACTACGGTCTCGGCGTCACCGAGCATAGCCAGGGCACCACCACGGTCATGGCGATCGCCAATCTCGCCATGGTGACGGGCAATCTCGGCCGGCCGGGTGTGGGCGTGAACCCGCTGCGCGGCCAGAACAACGTCCAGGGCGCCTGCGACATGGGCTCGTTCCCGCACGAGCTGACCGGCTACCGCCACATCTCCGACGACGCGACCCGCGAGATGTTCGAGAAGATGTGGGGCCGGCCGCTCGATTCGGAGCCCGGCCTGCGCATCCCCAACATGTTCGACGCGGCGATCGAGGGCACGTTCAAGGGCCTCTACGTCCAGGGCGAGGACATCCTCCAGTCCGATCCCAACACCGCCCATGTCGTGCAGGCACTGTCGGCGATGGAATGCGTCGTGGTGCAGGACCTGTTCCTGAACGAGACGGCGAACTACGCCCACGTCTTCCTGCCGGGCTCCACCTTCCTCGAGAAGGACGGGACCTTCACCAACGCCGAGCGCCGCATCAATCGCGTGCGCCGGGTGATGACGCCGAAGAGCGGCATGGCCGACTGGGAGATCACCCTGGCCATCGCCAGGGCGATGGGCTTCGAGATGCCCTACCGGCATCCGTCGGAAATCATGGACGAGATCGCAGCGCTGACGCCCACCTTCGCCGGCGTGTCCTATGATCTCCTGGACAAGGTCGGCTCGGTCCAGTGGCCGTGCAACGAGAAGGCGCCGCTCGGCACGCCGGTCATGCATATCGGCGGGTTCGTCCGCGGCAAGGGCAACTTCCTGATCACGGAGTACGTGCCGACCGACGAGCGCACGGGGCCGCGCTTCCCGCTGCTGCTCACCACCGGCCGCATCCTCAGCCAATACAATGTCGGCGCCCAGACCCGGCGCACCGACAATGTCGTGTGGCACGACCAGGACCTGCTCGAGATCCATCCGCACGACGCCGAGCAGCGCGGTGTGCGCGACGGCGACTGGGTCAAGCTCGACAGCCGCGCCGGCAGTACCAGCCTGCGGGCCAGGATCACCGACCGGATGGCGCCGGGCGTCGTCTACACCACGTTCCACCATCCCGACACGCAGGCCAACGTGATCACGACCGAATTCTCCGACTGGGCGACCAACTGCCCGGAATACAAGGTCACGGCCGTTCAGGTGTCGCCGTCCAACGGCCCCGGCGACTGGCAGAAGGAGTATGCCGAGCAGGCCCGGCTCAGCCGGCGCATTGCCGCGGAGTAGGCGGGGATGTCGCAGGACAAGCTGGTGATGATGGCCAACCAGATCGGCAGGTTCTTCGCGCCGCAGCGCAATGCCGATCCG
The DNA here is from genome assembly GCF_058803965.1 of Reyranella sp. GW821-FHT14A01. NCBI lineage: Bacteria > Pseudomonadati > Pseudomonadota > Alphaproteobacteria > Hyphomicrobiales > Reyranellaceae > Reyranella > Reyranella sp. GW821-FHT14A01. The sequence continues at coordinate 124,214 of NZ_JBXAPM010000013.1, read as the reverse complement.
GCGGCCGCCATCGCCACGCATATCCGGAAATTCTGGGACCCGCGCATGCGTGCCGGGATCGTCGCGCATCTGGAGAAGGGCGGAGAGGGGCTGGACGAACCCGTCCGCCAGGCCGTCCTTCGCTTGAAGGACGGCCTGGCGTAGTTCTTCCTTGTCGGCTTAGCGCATCACGAACGGGTTGGCGGGCGAGCCCTCCGCGGTCGAGATCCAGACGCTCTTGGTTTCGAGATACTCGTGGATCGCTTCCATGCCGCTCTCGCGGCCGATGCCGGAATGCTTCATGCCGCCGAACGGCATCATGTAGCTGATCGCACGGTAGGTGTTGACCCAGACCGTGCCGGCCTTGAGCGCGGCGGTCATGCGTAGCGCCCGGTTCATGTCCTTGGTCCAGACGCCGGCCGCCAGCCCGTAGATCGTGTCGTTGGCCAGCCGCACGGCCTCCTCCTCGGTGTCGAAGCCGATGATCGACAGGACCGGACCGAACACTTCCTCGCGGGCGATCCGCATGTCGGGCCGCACGTCGACGAAGATGGTCGGCTCGACGAACTGGCCGCCGGGCATCGACGGCGCGGCGCCGCCGCCCAGGATGCAGCGCGCGCCCTCGGCCTTGGCGATCTCCATGTAGTCGAGGATCTTGCGGTACTGCGGCGCGGTCGTGACCGGGCCGATATTCGTGTCCGGCAGCATCGGATCACCCTTGCGGGCCGAGCGTCCCAGCTCGGCGACGCGCTGGCTGAACTCCTCGCGGATCGAGTTCTGCACCAGCAGGCGCGAGCCCGCGATGCAGGTCTGGCCGGTGGCGGCGAAGATGCCGGAGATGGCGCCCGATGCGGCGGCACCGAGGTCGCAATCCTCGAACACGATGTTCGGCGACTTGCCGCCCAGCTCGAGCGACACGCGCTTCAGCGTCTTGGCGGCCTGCGCATAGATCTTGGCGCCGGTCGCGTCCGAGCCGGTGAAGGTGATCTTCGAGACGCCCGGATGATCGACCAGGGCCGAGCCCGCTTCCTGGCCGTAGCCGGTGACGACGTTGAACACGCCGTCGGGGAAGCCCGCCTCCTTGGTCAGGGCCGCGAATTCCAGGGTCGACGCGGACGCGAATTCCGACGGCTTCACGACGACCGTGCAGCCGGCGGCGATCGCGGCCGCGCATTTCCAGGCGATGAACAGGAGCGGCGAGTTCCAGGCGGTGAGCGCCGCGACGACGCCGACCGGCTCGTGTCGCGTGAAGGCGAAGTGGTTGGGCTTGTCGATCGGCACGACGGCGCCCTGGATCTTGTCGGCCAGGCCACCGAAGTAGCGCCACCATTCGGGGTTGTAGTTGACCTGTCCCAGCATCTCCGACAGCAACTTGCCGTTGTCGCGCACCTCGACTTCCGCAAGCCGCTGGGCGTTGGCGGCGATCAGGTCAGCGAGCTTCAGCATCAGCTTGCCGCGATTGGACGGCGACATTGTCGCCCACGGTCCTTCGCGCAGGGCAAGCGACGCGACCGCAACCGCGCGATCGACGTCACGCGCGCAGCCCTGCGGGATCCGGGCCCAGACCTCGCCGCGATACGGGTCCATGCTGTCGATCCACTGGCCGCCGATCGGGTCCACGTACTGGCCGCCGATGAAATGCTGGTAGGTCTTCAAGATACGCCTCCTCTGCCGCGTGAACGGCCTTTCGCTTGGCGGGACCGCGAAAGCCCGCCTATTGTGCGTTCGAGCATACAACGCGTATCGCGGCCTCGAGCCAGTGCTTTCGTCTGGCCGACAATATCGGTGAGCTTCCTGATCCATGACACGACTGACCTTATTGTTTCTTCTCTCTACAGTTCTGGCCTGCGAAGCGTCCGCCCAAAGCGATGATGTGGCCTATTGCAAGAAGCTCGGTGATTATGCGACGCGATATCTGGGCGATGCCGGTGGCAACGGCGGCACCCGGCCGGATTTCGACGTCATCGACGGCATCGACAAGTGCAACAAGGGCAACACCGCCGCCGGGATTGCCATCCTCGAGAAGAAGATCCGCAGCAAGGGTTTCACGCCGCCCGCGCGCTGACGGTGTCGACGATAACGAACACGTGAAGAGCGCGCGCGATCGACGGCTCCTGGCCGGAGGGCGGCCTACCGGCCCGCATCATGAGGATTTTGAGCCGGTCAAACCCCAAAAACGGCGCTTTCGAGGCAACCCATGATTGTCATTGCCAGCCGTGAACAGGCGATGGTCAGACGGGGTGAAATGTTGTTATCGTGACGGCGGCGCGACGTTCGCGCCGGACATTAGGGAACACTAACCATATGGCTTCAGGTACCGTTAAGTGGTTCAACGCCACCAAAGGCTACGGATTCATCCAGCCCGATACGGGCGGCAAGGATGTCTTCGTCCACATCAGCGCGGTCGAACGTGCTGGGCTCAACGGCCTGAATGAAGGCCAGAAGATCAGCTACGATGTCCAGGTCGAGCGCGGCAAGGAAGCTGCGGTCAATCTCAAGGCCTAGGGTCGCGCGCCCGGAAACCAAAGAAACGATTGCACGCTCGTCTACAGGCGGGCGGCAATGATACGCCAGAGGCTCCGGTCGCCGTTCACTGCGGTGCCTGGAGCCTTTTTCGTAGAGCGCTGGCGGAACTTTCAGCTAGCGTACCCGTTGTACGGTAGGGAACCGAATGGTGGCGGTTCCCTTCAATGATAGAGTCTATTTACCGCCATAAAATTTATGATCTTCCCTCTGTAAACGCGGGATGCGTCCACGGGGGTGCGAACAGCGGACGGGTGCTCGACGGGGGGTCGGGGTCCTTAGTCGGCTGAGAGTAAGCGAGACGAGTATGCGGATTTTTTCTGCTTTTCTGGTAGTGGCGGTCGCCTCGATCGTTTCGATCCTGGGAGGTGGAGAGCTTCAGGCCGCGACCATCGTCTCCGTGGCATCGTCCACACCTCCTCTCCTTTTTGCACGAGCCGACACGGCGGAAAGCCCCAGGCTGCGCCTCACCGGCATGATCGAAACGGGCGACGCCGAAAAGCTGCGCGGCCAGCTGATCAAGCTCCAGGCCCTGGTGCCGCCGAAGCCCGGCATGCCGCTTGCCACGATCGAATTGAGCAGCATGGGCGGCAGCCTCTCGGAGGGCATCCGGATCGGCGAGCTGCTGCGGAGCTTCAAGGTCGTCGCGATCGTCCGCAAGGAAGACCTCTGCCTGTCGGCCTGTGCGCTGGCACTCCTCGGCGGCACTGCCGTGCGCACCGCTGCGGCCTATCCGGCGGATTGTAATGTCGAGGTCGGCGGCAAGGTCGCCTTCCATAACTTCTTCCTCGATCGCACCGACCTGCGCGGCGTGACCCACGACGATCCGCTCGCAAGCCGCCTCCAGGGCTTCGCCGATGCGCGCGGCGGTGCCGCGATGCTGATCCGCTACGCCGCCGACATGGGGCTGCCGCCGGCCTTCGTGGCCAACCTGATGGCGCGGCCGGTCGAGGAATTCCAGTATGTCGAGACGATCGGCGAATTCCTGGCGCTCAATATCTGCCCGATCGGCCTCGCACGCCCGGCGCTGCCGATGTCCCACCAGGCCGTCAACATCTGCAACAATTCGCTGCCCACGCCGGCATCGCTCTCGTCCTTCATCGTCGGCCCGATCGCGCCGCCGCTGGTGCGTCAGTACATGCTGGAGCGCGTGCAGGACGGCATGAATGCCGCCAAGGCCAAGGGCAAGCTCGCCGAGCAGCTCGCCACCTGGTCGGTGATGCGGTCGAAGGACGAGGTCGACAGGCTCTACGACGACCTGCGCGCGGCGGGCGTTGCACTGCCCGAGATCGTGGGCCCGACCTTCGAGGTCGCGCTCAACCGGTCCGGCACCGTACGGGCGGCCTGCTACGTCAGCCTGTCGGCGACCGATCCGGACCGCTACGAGGTCGTCCTCCAGGGCGAGAGGGGCCTCGGCGAGGCGGTCCGCAAGCCGCCCGCCAACGCCCGGCGCATGTTCCTGTTCGACCGGCAGGCCTTCGCGAACCAGCGGTCGCCCACGGACATGCGCGACGTCGTCCTTCCCGACACCGACGACCGGCAGACGGCGCCGCTCAGCTCCGGTGTCATGTCCAGGCGCGACACCGCGGCCAAGTAGCGTCGCCGGCCGATCAGCGGCCGCCGGCCACCCAGCCGGTCTCCTTCGCGAAGGCTTCGAAGAAATCCTTCTCGTAGGCCTGTTCGGGCGTTTCGCGCACGAGCGTGTCGAGGCGCTCGGCGTCGCGGCCGACCAGGATGCGCCAGCGTTCGTTGCGCACGCCGTCGAGAATGATCGTCGCCGCTTCGGCGGCCGTCGTCGGCGCGTCCTCGAGGAAGCGCTGCGCCCGCTCGGCGATCATCTTGCGCACCTCGTCGTCGGAGAGCCTGGTCGCGTCGATTCCCATCGAGGAGATGCGGGCGCGCGCCAGGCCGACCTCGTGCGCGGTGATCTCGTCGGTCTGGTTGCCGCTCTGCAGCTTGCGCGAGTTGGCGATGATCGAGGTGCCGATATGGCCCGGCATCACGACCGAGCATTTGATGTGCGGCGCATGCAGGCGCAGGTCGGTGACCAACGCCTCGGTGAAGCCCTTCACGGCGAACTTGGCCGCGGCATAGGCGGTCTGCGGGATGTTGGGCGCGATGAAGGCCCAGAAGCCGTTGACGCTCGACGTGTTGACGATGTGGCCCGCATCGGCGCGGCGCAGCATCGGCATGAAGGCCCGGGTGCAGAGATAGACGCCGCCCCAGCAGATGTTGAACGTGCGCTCCCATTCGTCGCGCTCGTTGACGAGGAAGCTGCCGCCGCCGCCGATGCCGGCATTGTTGAACAGGAGATGGATGCGGTCGGTCTCGTGCTGCTCCGCCACTTCGTCGCGGAAGTGCACGACCTGCGGCTCGTCCGCCACATCGGCGATGTGCGTGGTGATGCGCTGGCCCTGTTGCAGGCCTGCCGCCTCACAAAGCCGTTTGGTCTCGGCCATCGCGCCGCCCGACACGTCACCCAGCGCGATGTTGCAGCCCTCGGCCGCAAGCTGCCGCGCCAGCTCGCGCCCCATGCCCGTGCCGCCGCCGGTGATGACGGCGATCCTGCCCGCGAAATCCTTCATGCGTTCCTCCTTGATTGCGGCAAGCTTAGCGCAATCATGAGGGAGCAACAGGCCGGGTTGCCGCCATATTCGGCCCTTACGCACGCGTCCTTTCATGAGGAGGAACGCGTGCCCGTTTCGATCGCCCGCCGTGCACTGCTGGTCGTACCGCTGCTGTCCTTGCCGGCCTTCGCCGAGGACACGGCATCGTTGCTTCGGCAACTCGAGCAGCAAAAGGGCGGCCGCCTCGGCGTCGCCATGCTCGACACCGCGAGCGGTCGTCGCACTGCCCATCGTGGCGACGAGCTTTTCCCGATGTGCAGCACCTTCAAGTTCCTGGCCGCCGCGCTGATGCTGGCCAGGATCGACCGCGGCGAGGAGAAGCTCGATCGCCGCATCGTCTTCGCCGCGAGCGACCTCGTGCCTTACTCGCCGGCAACCAAGGACCATGCCGGGCCGGGCGGCATGACCGTCGATGCGATCTGCGAGGCGGCCATGACGCTCAGCGACAACACGGCGGGAAACCTGATGCTCGCGAGCTTCGGTGGTCCGGCGGGACTGACCGCCTTTGTGCGCACGCTGGACGACCCGGTGACACGCCTCGACCGGATCGAGACCGAGCTGAACGAGGGCACGCCGGGCGATCCGCGTGACACGACCTCGCCGCTTGCCATGCTCGGCACGATGCAGAAGCTCGTCGCGGGGAACGTGCTGTCCGCGGGCTCACGCGCACGCCTGATCGGCTGGCTGGTCGCCAACAAGACCGGCGACAAGCGGCTGAGGGCAGGACTGCCGGCCGCTTGGCGTATCGGCGACAAGACGGGCACCGGCGGCAACGGCAGCGCCAACGACATTGCCGTTGCCTGGCCAACCGGTCGCGCGCCGGTCTTCATCGCGGCCTACTATACGGGCTCCACGATCTCTGACGAGGCGCGCAGTGCGGTGATTGCCGAAGCCGGCCGGATCGTTTCGGCCGGGCTTGCCTGACCTGATTTTAAACCGGGCGGAAGCGCTTCACGACAAGGAAGCCCAGCAGGATGAAGCCCAGCAGCACGATGCCCTGCACGACCGCGAACGGAGGCTCGGCGCCGGTCGGCGCGAACCTGTTCAGGAAGCCGATCTTCTGGAAGGACTGCACGACCAGGACGAATACATTGAGATAGAAGGCGAACAGGGCACTCGCGACATAGATCCACCGCCATGCCCCGGCGAGGCGGCCGACATAGAGCGCCAGCAGCGCAATCGCGAGGGCAACCGACGACACGATGCCGACGCCGAGTGCCGGCGTGAACACGGCGATGGGGAAGAGGAAACCGGTCACCGTCGTCAGGATCGTAAAGAGCAGGAACACGGAATTCCAGGTATCGAGACGGCGTCCTTCCAGCATACGGGCGCAGGCGACGGCGCCCGCGGCGATGGCGATCAGGCTGATGACGACGTGTACGATGGTGAAGGTGGCGATCGACATTCCGAGGACCAAGATCTGTCTCCTACGTTTTGGCGGCGGCTCTACGGAGGCGCGTGATTTCGTCGACTATATCGGTCTGGGAGGTCTGGCGCGCGAGTTCTTCTGCACGCTTCAGCGTCGACGCGGCCATCGCGGTGTCCCCCTGCAACAGGCTCGTCCGGCCGGCGCGAAGATAGAAGACGGCGGCCTCCGCCGTGTTGCCAAGCCGCAGCGAGGCTTCGCCGGCGAGCGCCAGCGCCCGCGCCATGCCGCGATAGTCGAGCGCCTGCTGCCGGTTGGCCGCCGATTTCTCGAAGGACGACAGGGCCTCGCCCGGCCGGCCGGCGAGCAAGGCTGCGCGACCCTGCAGCTCCTGCCGATCCGCCTCGAGATCGGCCTGCTTGCTGGGCGGCAGCGCTGCGATGGCCTGTGCCAGGATGGAGCCAGCGCCGCGCTCGGCCGCGACGAGGCCGCGGATGAACCAGGCGCGCGGTACGGTGTCGGGATCGCCGGCCTTGAGCTGGAGCGCCTGCTGCGCAGCATCGGCGGCCGCATTCAGGTCGCCGCTGCGATAAGCGGCAGCCGCCTGCACGAGGGCCAGTTCGGCGGGGATGGCGACCTTTCGCCGGTCGAGTTCGGCGCGGGCCTCGCGCACCGTGCTCAGTGCCTCCTTCGGTTCGCCCGCCCGCATCTGCGCCAGCGAGAGATTGTAGGCGGTATCGGCGATGGCATCGGCGTCGTCGCGTTCGTAGGCGCGGCTCAGCGCGAGCTTGTACTGGCGGACGGCCTGCGCCGGCATGCCCATCGACAGGGCCTGGGTGCCGGCCTTGCTGGCCATGTCGAGCTTCGTGTCGGGCGGGGGACCGGGATCGACCGGCGTGCCGCCGCCGCATGCCGCGAGGACGAAGGCCAGGCCGAGCGCGACAACCGGCCGAGGTCTCACGGCCGCACCTCGATCGCAGGCGCCCTGCGGCCCGGCGGTGGGGCCTGGGTCGCGCTGCCGCCGCCGAACAGCCAGTGATGGCGAAGTTGTCCCAGCAGCAGCTCGAGTTCGCGCGCCGCGAGCTGGGCTTGCAGCAGCGTTGTGGGCAGGGCGTCGGTGGTCGCCGTGACGTTACGGGTGATCTGCGGCGTCGTCGCTGCGAGATTGCGCGTCGTGGCCTGCAACGACGTCAGGATCGAATCGGTTCGCGCCAGGATCTGCACGATGCGCGGATCCTTGGAGGTGCGTTCGAGCTGGCTGGCGAGTTCGCGGATGCTGACCAGTGTCGTTTCGAGGTCGGTCGCCATCTTGTCGCTGGCGATCAGACGACCGGCGAGCCCTTCGCCGCTCTCGATGCGCCGCGCGATGCCGGCGGCGGAGGTCAGGGTCTGCTCCAGCGGACCGCCCGGATCGGCCGCGCGCTGGGCCACCGCGGCGAAGGCGATCACCGCCTTCTGCACATCGTCCATCACCGGGATGATCTTGGCGCGAACCTCGTCGACCATCTGGCCGATCGTGTCGGTGGCGCCGCGCTCGCTTTGGGCGGTGACGACGGCATAGGACCAGTCGAGTTCGGGGCCGTTGCCTCGGGCGATGTCGATATAGGCCGCTCCCGCCACGCCGAACACACGGCGGATCGAGACCTGCGAATCGCGCCGGATGAAGGGGCGCATCTGGTCCTCGACCCGGGCGATGGCGTGCATGCGCTGGTTGGGATCGATCACGATGCGGCGGACCTCGCCGGCGCGCGTGCCCAGCACCTGTACCTCGGCACCGGGCGCCAGGCCCGACACGCCTTCGTCGGGCAGCAGGATGCGCAGCGTGAAGGAGGGCTGGAACCAGTCCTTGAGCAGGCCGGCATTGATCAGCACCGCCACGAACACGCCGATGCAGACGAGCACGACGGCGCCAACGATCTCGTCGAGCTGGTGGACGCCGAAGATCGAACGCTTCATTGCAGCCTCCGAACCCGCATCAATCCGCTGTCGCCCAGCCTGAGCAACTGGTCGGGCTGGACGAACCGTGCCGCCTGGGCGGACAAACTCTCCGTGATCCAGAGAACCGTGGCGCCACGATCCTTCACACCGGCGATTGCCTGAGCCATCGGCACGGCGAGATCGGCGGTTGCCTCGATCGTCTGATCCTGCACCACGACGAGATCGGGCGCACCGAGAAAGCCGCGCACGCAGGCGGCGCGTGCCAGCGCGCGGGCCGGCGTCGTATCGCGGCGCCCCGTCGGCAGTCCCGGCAGGCCGAACAGCCGTGCCAGCGCGGTCGCGTCGGCAATGACCTCCTGTTGTGGCCGGCTGAAATGATAGAGGTGTGCGACGAGGACGGACTCCAGCACGGTCATGTGCGAGGGCCAGACATGCACCTGTGCGACGGTGCCGATACTGCGCCGGCGGGCCAGGCGTTCGTGCGGGCCGAGGGCCTGCCAGTCGACACCCAGAAAGCCCACCTGGCCGCCGGCCGGTATTGCCAGGCCGAGGCAGATGTCGACCAGGGTCGCGGCGTCGGCATCGTCGTCGACCTGGATCATCGCCAGCGTGCCGCGCGGCAGTTCGAGGTCGAGGCAGGTCGGCCGGGTCGAGTGTTGTCGCTCCGCGAGCGTTACGCCCTGCAGCGACAATATGGATTGGGCGCTCCGAGGGGGCATGTCAGGCCACCAGGTCGAAGATGCCGTTGATCGTCAGGATGGCCAGTGCCGCGCGGACGAAACCGCGCGGCACCAGCCGCTGCAGCTCGTCGCTCCGGTCGCGGCGGCTGAGGCCGGTCGCGCAGCAGACGAGCGCGACCATGAAGCCGATGAGGATGCATTTCAGCGGCGGGACGATGAAGTCTCTCACCGTCATGGCGCGCAGCACGAGGTCGGCGAAATCCCAGATCGAATAGGCCACGAGACCCAGCCCGTGCGCCGTCAGGTAGCCGGTGAGCAACGTCGACAGCAGCAGGATCGTGGCCATGCAGCAAGCACCGAGCGCAAACGCCAGGGTGCGCGGGACGACCAGCATGACGAGCGGATCGAGACCCTGGAGTTCGAACAGCCGCAGCCAACCCGAGGTCTGCGCCTCGCCCAGCACGATCAGGGTGGCGGTGCCGCTGCGCCCGAACACGATCAACCCGACCAGGATCGGCACGATCTCGCGGATCAGCAGGACGACGATGATCGCGCCCACCATGCCGCTTTGGCCCGTGGTTTCGAGCCAGTACACGGCCTGGGTCACGAGCGCGATGCCGACCAGGATTCCGGTGGCGACGGTCGTCGGCAGGGACAGGACCGCGACGCCATACAGGACACGCTTGAACTCCTGCCACACCGGGGCGCGCCAGGTCCGTCGCCGCAGCGACAGCATCGCGACGGTCGCGGCCAGGGAGACGAACAGGAGCAGGGTGCTGGTCCAGCGCAGTGTGGCCGCGCCCACGAAGGCAAGGGCGCGGCGCGGCCATGGCCTTGTCGGCACGAGGCGCGCGGCGCCCAGGCTCATGTGCGACCGACCAGGACGAAAGTCCGCATCGTGCCGGTCTCCGGGAGGAAGTAGCTGCCGCGCGGGCGGAAGAGGAAGGTGCCCGACAGGACCTCGTAGGTGGTTTCCGACGCCGCAATGGTGCGCCGGTTGGCGGTCGTCGCCAGGACCTTGGCGATGCCCAGGGCGCCGCCCCAAAGGTTGCTGCTCGGCGGATCGGTGGCGATGGTGGAGGTCATGATCGCGCCGATGTCGACGCCGAGGCGAAAGTCGAGAGTGACGCTCCAGCGCTCCTCGAGCTCGACCAGCCGGTCGCGCAGGTCGAGGATCGCGGTGGCCACGCAGCGGGCATTCTCGGCCAGCGTCGCGGCGTCGGTCGAGAAGGCGGCCAGGACGATCTGGTCGTCGAGCAAGGCGGCGTAGGTCACGCCGCTCTGCTCGATGATGCCTCGCAGCTCGTGGACGATGGCGTCCATCGCCGTGCGTTCGCTGCCGTCGGGCGGGCGCTGTGCGATGGTCGTCCAGTCCGGCAGCTTCACCACGCCGACCGCGGCGCGACTCGCGGCGTTCTTGCGGATCTCGTCGAGTGCGCAGCCCTGTTGCAGCAGGGTGCGTTCGAGGCGAGCCTCGCGCTGGGCGAAGCTGTCGCTGGCCTTGGCTTCGACCGGAGGCGGCATGGCAGCGGCAACGGCGGGCGCGGCGGTCGTGAGAGGGCTCGTCGAAGCGGCAGCGAAGCGCAGCGCCAACAGGATGGCCAGCGCATCGCAGAAAGCCGCGAGACCGGCCGCCCGGTTGCCGCGTCGCGGCCCCTCGACCGACAGCATGCCGATCGTGTGACCGTGGGCCAGGATCGGCGCCAGATAGACGTTGCCGATCTCCAGCGGCTTGAGGTAGCGCTCGAACAGCTCGGACGTTCGCGAGTCGTCCTTGGCCTTCGGGGCATCGATCGGCTGGCCTTTTGCCAGCGCCGCGAACAGATGGGGCAGCTCGTCGCGATGCAGTTCGAGCCCCGACGTATGGTCGTTGGCGGTGCGATCGAAACAATCCTCGCACTGCAATACGCGCCGATCCGACGTGAGCCGCCAGATCGCAACCCGCTTGGCAGCGCAGGCCTCCGCGGCGCTCTGCGTCGTGCCCTGCAGGCTCTCTCCACCTAAGCCCTCTTTGTCGGCGGCGCCACGCGCCAGGCCGATGAAGGTCTGTGTGCGCACTTCGAGAGCCTGCTGGCGCGTCGCCGCTGCCGAGACGCGCCGGTCCGCCTGGACGCTGCGCCATGTCATCAGTCCCGCCAGCGCGGCCACGATCAGCACGACGACGATCGACATGCCCAGCGCGGCCCAGCCGGAGTTGGCGACGAAGCCGACGAAGTCGGCCTCCGGCACGACGATCAGCGTGACCCAGTCGCGGCCGGTGAGGATGTTGACGGGTTCCGACGAGACGATGATGCGCTGGTCGCCCACCTCCAGGATCTTACGGCCATACCCTTCGACGCGCAGCCGGTTGTAGGTATTGGTCAGGACGGGATCGCCCAGCTCGTCGAGCATCGGCGGCACGACATCGGGACGGTCGGCGGGAAGCCATCGGTCGCTGGGATAGGCAATCACGCGACCTTGCTTGTCGACGATGATGGCCTTGCCGCTGACGCCGATTCCCAGCTCCTTGAGGAAGGCGCAAAGCGTGGCGAGCTCGATGTCGACGCTGACGACATTGCGCAGCTTCCCGTCGGCGCCGAAGCTCGGGATGGCGAAGGAAAGACCCGGTTTCTGGGCCGTGAAGAAGAGATAGGTGCCGGTCCAGAACGGCTTCCTTGTGGCTTCCGCGCCCTGGTACCAGGGCCGGGTCCGGGGATCGAAGGTGTCGGTTGGATCGTCCTCGATCGCCGTCACCTTTCCCGCTGCATCGCGTCGGGTCCAGGTGACGCGACGACTGCTGCCCTCGACCTGGATGCGCTTGGTGTCGAAGCCGCCTCTGTCGTTGCGGATGACGAACAGGAAGTCGCCTTCGGGATCGCCGTAGCTGAAGGCGGTGACGGGCGGGACGTTGGCAAGGGCCGAGAGCGCCAAACGCTCTGCTTCGGCCGCGCCCTCGTCGACGTCGCGCCCCATCACGGCAGCATCCGCCAGTTCGAGGAATTGCTGCGCCGGCAGCAGATAGGCATGCATCTGCACGGCGACGCGCCGGTCGATCGCGGTGATCAGGTCGTTGGACAGGCCGAGCGCGCCGCGCCGGTTGCTGTCGTAGATATAGCCGGCAATGGCCGCGACCAGCAGAACGACGGCCGCGACGCCGGCCACCGGCAGGGTGTGGCGCAGCCACGCACGCCAGCGTGCTTCGCTGTGGCCGGAATGGGCAATACCAGAGGCGGCCGTCGAAACCGGCGTTACGAGACGTGACGCGGATGCAATCGGGCGTGCCATGCAACCGTCACCTTAGCGTAACGGTTGGCAGGCGACAGGCCCCTAAAGGGAGACCTGGAGGCCTCCCGCCAGCGATCAGGCCGGCAGCTTGGGGGCGCTCGGGTGCTTGGGCAGGAAGGCCGTGAGCAGGCCGAGCAGCAGCAGGAACGGCGTCACCTTGTAGACGGCCTCGATGCCGGCATGGTCGGCGATCTCGCCGAGTGCGGCGGCGCCCAGGCCGCCCAGACCGAACGACACGCCGAAGAACATGCCGGCCACCAGCCCGACCCGGCCGGGCAGGAGTTCCTGCGCATAGACCAGGATGGCGGAGAAGGCCGAGGCCATGATGATCGCCACCGTGACCGCGAGGATGCCGGTCCAGAACAGGTTGGCGTAGGGCAGCAGCAGTGCGAAGGGCAGCGCCCCCAGGATCGAGAACCACATGACCGGGATGCGGCCCATCCGATCACCCACGACGCCGCCCAGGATCGTGCCGACCACGATGCCGACCAGGAAGGCGAACAGGAAGAGCTGCGCGGTCTGCACTTCCACGCCGAACTTCTGGATCAGGTAGAAGGTGAAGTAGGAGCCGAGGCTGGCGCTGTAGACGTTCTTGGAGAAAAGCAGCGCCACCAGGATCGCCACGGCGATACCGACGCGACCCTTCGACAGGGTCACGTGCCCGGCGGCAGCGGCGGTCTTGCGCGCTCCGGGCTTCTGCGTGCCGCGGTTGGCCTTGTACCAATGGCCGATCTGGAACAGCACGATCATCGCGACCAGCGCGGCGGCCGAGAACCAGACGATGCTCTGCTGGCCGGCCGGCACGACGATGAAGGCCGCGAGCAGCGGACCCGCGGCCGAGCCCATGTTGCCGCCCACCTGGAACAGCGACTGGGCGAGACCGTAGCGGCCACCGGCCGCCATGCGCGCGACCCGCGAGGCTTCGGGATGGAAGACCGAGGAGCCCATGCCGATCAGCGCCGCGGCAAACAGAATCAGCGGGTATGAATTCGCCTGCGACATCAGCAGGAGGCCCACGAGGGTGAAGCCCATGCCGACCATCAGGGAATAAGGCTGGGGCTTCTTGTCGGTGTACATGCCGACCACCGGCTGCAGCATCGACGCCGTGCACTGGAAGGCCAGCGTGATGAAGCCGATCTGACCGAATGACAGTGCGTATGAATCCTTGAGGATGGGATACAGCGCGGGCACCAGCGACTGCATCATGTCGTTGAGCAGATGGCAGAAGCTCAAGGAGAGGATGACGGCGAAAGTGGTGTTGTTGGCGGAAGCCGAAACGGTCGGGGCCGCGGGGGCAGAAACGGGCGCGGCGCCGGCTGCCATCGTATTGTCGGTCATGCTGCCACTTTAAGCGGCAGCTCGCCTTGTCGCCATCTCCGACGCGGCAACCCAGCCTTGCGGAGCTGGAGGCACCCATCGGGTAGAACCTTCGGCGGGCCGATGCGTTGCACCGCCTGTGCAGACCGATGTTCCCGCCCGTCTCGACCGCCTGCCGTGGAGCCGCTTCCATCGGCTGGTCGTCGTTGCCCTGGGCATCACTTGGATCCTCGACGGACTCGAGGTCACGCTGGCGGGCTCGGTGGCGGCGGCGCTGCAGACCAGCCCGCGCCTGCAGCTCACCGCCGAACAGGTCGGCCTGACCGGCAGCGCCTATCTCGCGGGTGCCGTGCTGGGCTCGCTGTTCTTCGGCCATCTCACCGATCGGCTGGGACGCAAGAAGCTCTTCAACGTGACCTTGGGCGTCTATCTGATCGCGACGGCGGCCACGGCCTTCTCCTGGGACTTCTACAGCTTCCTGCTGTTCCGCTTCCTGACGGGCGCGGGCATCGGCGGCGAATATTCCGCCATCAACTCGGCGATCCAGGAGCTGATCCCGGCGCGCCTGCGCGGTCGCATCGATCTCGCGATCAATGGCAGCTTCTGGATCGGTGCAGCGGGCGGCGCGCTGCTCTCGGTCTGGCTGCTCGATCCCAACGTGCTCGACCCCGACATGGGCTGGCGGGTCGCGTTCGGCAGTGGCGCGCTGCTGGGCCTCGTCATCCTCTATCTGCGGCGTTTCCTGCCCGAGAGCCCGCGCTGGCTGATGATCCACGGCAAGCCGCGCGAGGCCGAAGGCGTCGTCGAGGAGATCGAGGCTCGTGTGGTGGCCGATACCGGCCAGAAGCTGGAGCCGGTGACGAAGATGCTGTCGCTGGGCGATCCGCACAAGACGACGATGATTTCCGTCGCGCGCACCTTGCTGAAGCACTATCGCGGTCGCACGACTCTCGGCATCGTGCTGATGGCCTCGCAGGCTTTCGTCTACAACGCGATCTTCTTCACCTATGCGCTGATCCTCACCAGGTTCTACAACGTGCCGGCCGACAAGGTCGGCCTCTACATCCTGCCCTTCGCAATCGGCAACTTCCTGGGACCGCTGCTGCTGGGGCCGTTGTTCGATACTCTCGGCCGGCGGCAGATGATCACCGCCACCTACGCGATCTCGGGCGTGCTGCTGGCGGTGACGGGCTGGATGTTCCATGCCGGCCATCTCGACGCCACGACGCAGACGGCGATGTGGAGCGTCGTCTTCTTCTTCGCCTCGGCGGCGGCCAGTGCGGCCTATCTCACCGTCGGCGAATGCTTCCCGCTGGAGATTCGGGCTCTCACCATCGCGCTGTTTTACGCTTTCGGCACCCTGTTCGGCGGCGTCGGCGGGCCGTGGCTGTTCGGCGTGCTGATCGCCGGCGGCAGCTCGGGCGAGATCATGTGGGGCTATATGCTGGGCGCCGTGCTGATGATCGCGGCGGCGCTGGTGACCTTGAAGCTCGGCGTCGCGGCGGAAGGCAAGTCGCTGGAGGAGGTGGCGCCACCCCTCTCCAGCGAGCAGCGTTTTTGACTAGGCTACGCGAACCGGTCGGGCGCGCTGGTTATAGAGCATCTTGCGGATACGCTCCTGCTCCTCGGGCGGCAGCTTCTCGCGATCGACCGAGAAGTCGGCGCCGACCGCCATCCCTTTCTGGACGGCGGGACGCGCACCCAGCTCCTCGAACCAGCGCCTGAAGTAGGGGAACTCCTCGATGTCCTGGCCCTGGAACTTCCAGTTCACCGTCCACGGGTAGCAGATCATGTCGGCGATCGTGTACTGGTCGCCCGCGAGGTACTTGTGCTTGTAGAGCCGGTTGTTCAGCACGCCATAGAGACGGTTCACCTCGTCGGTGAAGCGCGTGATGGCGTATTTCTGGTCGCCTTCCTTGGCCTGGTCGACCCTGCGGAAATGGCCGCACTCGCCGCTCTTCGGTCCCTGGTTGGCCATCTGCCAGATCAGCCATTCGTTCACTTCGTGCTTGGTGCGAAGGTCCTGCGGGTAGAACTTCCCGGCCTTCTCGGCGATGTACATCATGATGGCGCCCGACTCGAACACGACCAGCGGCTTGCCGCCGTCGGCCGGCGCGTTGTCGACCATCACCGGCATGCGGTGATTGGGGTTCATCTCCAGGAAGGCGTCGGAGAACTGGTCGCCTTGTCCGATGTTCACCGGCACGACCTTGTAGGGCAGGCCGCATTCCTCGAGCAGGATGGTGACCTTCTTGCCGTTGGGCGTCGGCCAGTAATGCAGATCGATCATTCGCTTCCTCCAAAAGACTTGTCGTGAGCCAGGGGACGGGAGCCTCCGCCCGTCGTTGCGGCCCGTCAATGGTGTATGCTCGTCGCAAACGAACGGTTCGGGAGAAACCACGTGGCGGATGGAAGCCAGGATACAAGATCGATACGCCGCCTCGAGGATGTGCGTTTCCTCACCGGACAGGGCCGTTACGTCGAGGATATCGAGGAACCAAACGCTCTCCACAGTCATGTCCTGCGTTCGCCGCACGCCCATGCCGTGATCCGTTCACTCGACGTGTCGTTCGCGGCCTCGATGCCGGGCGTGCATCTGGTCGCGACGTCGGACGATCTCGTGGCGGATGGTTTGGGTCACATGCCCTGCCTGGCCGCGGTGAAGCCGATGATCGTGCCTCCGCGGCCGGCGCTGGCGACGGGCCGGGTCCGCCATGTCGGCGATCCGGTCTGCTTCGTCGTGGCCGACAGCGCGGAGATCGCGCGCGAGGCGGCGGAGCGGATCGAGATCG
Organism: Reyranella sp. GW821-FHT14A01; assembly: GCF_058803965.1. NCBI lineage: Bacteria > Pseudomonadati > Pseudomonadota > Alphaproteobacteria > Hyphomicrobiales > Reyranellaceae > Reyranella > Reyranella sp. GW821-FHT14A01. The sequence goes on along the minus strand of NZ_JBXAPM010000013.1, from coordinate 107,728 downwards.
ACTACGAGCCGTTGCCGTCGGTGATCCATGGCCGCACGGCGCTGACCGAAGGCGCGCTTGCGCTGTGGGACGAAGTGCCGGGTAACCTCGTCTATCATGTGCAGCGTGGCGACCATGTCGCTGTCGCCGAGGCGATGAAGAACGCCGCGCACATTGTCGAGGTCGATGTCACGAACAATCGCGTCATCGTCGTGCCGCTGGAGCCGCGCGCCGGCATCGCGCGCTACGATGCGGCCACCGATACGATGGATCTCGAACTGACGGGGCAGGGGCTGCACGGCATCCGTCGTCAGCTCGCGGAGTTCATCTTCAAGGTGGCGCCCGAGCGCATCCAGCTCAGCGCGCCCGATGTCGGCGGCGGCTTCGGGATGAAGAACTTCCTCTATCCCGAATGGATCCTGCTTCTGTGGGCGGCGCGACGCCTGAAGCGCCCAGTGCGCTGGCTGGCCGATCGTGCCGAGGATTTCGTGATGGGTGCCCAGGGCCGCGACATCGAGGCGACGGCGCGGATCGCACTCGCCTCCGATGGTCGTATCCTGGCGCTCGACGTGGCGATGGTCGCCAATCTCGGCGCCTACCTGTCGGGCAACGGGCCCGGCGCCTCGGTGGTCGCGGCCTCGACGGCGCAGGGCGGTGTCTACGACATTCCCGCGATCGCCGTCGACGTGCGCGGCGCCCTCACCAACACGGTGCCGGTCGATGCCTATCGCGGTGCCGGCAAGCCGGAGGCAAATTACATCGTCGAACGCGCCATCGAGGCGGCGGCACGTGCACTCAGCCGCGATCCCGCGGACCTGCGGCGGCAGAACCTGATCGCGTCCTTTCCGCACAAGACCGCGATGGGCATGGCCATCGACTCGGGCGACTTCGTGGCCAATCTCGATGCCGCCGTGGCGCGCGCCCCGGGCTTCGAAGCGCGGCGCGCCGATGCCCGCGCGCGCGGCCGTCTGCGCGGCCTTGGTGTTGCATGCTTCCTCGAAACGTCTCGTGGCGCGCCCAACGAGGGCGCGGAAGTGCGCTTCGAGTCCGACGGCAGCGTCATGATCGCCGTCGGCACCGAATCGAACGGGCAGGGGCACGAGACCTCCTTTGCCCAGATCGCTTCGCGGCATCTCGGCCTGCCCATCGAAGCTTTCCGCTACGTCCAGGCCGATACACGCGCCGTGAGGAGCGGGGCCGGCCATGGTGGCGCGCGCTCGATGCATATGGGCGGCGCGGCTTTGGTCAAGGCGATGGATGCAGCCCTTGCAAAAGCGCGCCAACTGGCGGCACATCTATTGCAGGCCAGCGAGCATGAGCTCGACTACGACCGGGGACGCTTCACGGTGCGCGGCAGCGACCGCGCCATCGACCTCGCGTCGCTGGCGGCCAGCGCCCAGGAGGCGGCGAACCTGCCGGACGGCATGTCGCCCGGACTCGGCGAGCATGTCTTGAACATCACCGACATCTTCACCTTCCCGAGCGGCTGCCACGTCGCCGAGGTCGAGATCGATCCTGAGACGGGCACCATCGATCTCCTGAGCTACACCGCGGTCGACGATTACGGCCGGCTGATCAATCCGATGCTGACCGAGGGCCAGGTGCAGGGCGGCCTTGCGCAAGGGATCGGTCAGGCCCTGCTGGAGCACACGGTCTACGATCCGCAATCCGGACAGCTCCTCAGCGGTTCGCTGATGGACTACACGCTGCCGCGCGCGACTGACCTGCCGTACTTCGACATCCAACTGGTGGAGAGGCCGACGGAAGCCAATCCGCTGGGCGTCAAGGGCTCGGGCCAGGCGGGCTGCATCGGCGCGCCTCAGACCGTGATGGCGGCCGTCCTCGACGCGCTGCGTCCGGCCGGTGTCGAGCGTCTCGAAATGCCGGCCACGCCGGCGCGCGTCTGGGAGGCGCTGCAGGGAGCGAAGCCCGGGCATTGACGCCGCGGCCGGTACCTCCACCGGCGCGCCCCGGCCAGCGCATTCTGGCCGGCATCCTCTTCATGTGCGGGGCCGGCTTGTTGTTTCCCGTCATGAGCGGGTTCGCGAAGTTCCTGGGCGCCGACTACAACACTTTGCAGATCTCGTGGGCGCGCGCCTTCGGTCACATCGTCTTTATGCTGATCTTCTTCGTGCCGCGCTTCGGGCTGGGCATGCTGCGCACGCGCCGCCTCGGTACGCAATTCATGCGTTCACTGATGCTCTTCACGTCGAACGCCGCGAGCTTCCTCGCCATCGTCTACATCCCGCTCGGCAAGGCTGCGGCCATCACCATGATGGCGCCGTTGCTCGTGCTGCCTCTCGCCTGGCTTGTGCTGGGCGAGCGGGCGGCGCGCGCTCATATCGGAGCGCTGCTGGTCGGCTTCGTAGGCGTTCTGATCCTGATCCAGCCGGGCAGCGCGGTCTTCCAGTGGGCGGCGCTGCTCTCGTTGCTGAGCGCGGCCTGCTACGCGGTCTACCAGGTGCTGACACGGCTTATCTCCGCCATCGACACGCCTGAGACCTCGGCCATCTACAGCTCGGTCGTCGGCGGCTTCGGCATGCTGCTGGTCCTGCCCTTCGTCTGGAAGACGCCGCACAGCGCCCACGACATCTTCTTTTTCTGCAGCCTCGGCGTGATCGGTGCCATGGGCCACTATTTCGTGGCCCGCGCGCTCACCTACGCACCGGCCAACATCGTGGCGCCATTCCAGTACATGCAACTCATCGGCTCGGTGGTCGTGGGCTATCTCTTCTTCGGTGACTTCCCGGATTTCGTCGGCTGGATCGGCGCCGCCATCATCGTCGGCGCCGGCCTCTATATCGGTTGGTCTCAGCGCAAACCGGGTTAGCTCACCGTCACCGGCGAGAAGTCGACGTACCAGCTCTTGGGGTGGACGTAGCCCTTCACCTTGGACGAGATCGCGTTCGGCCAGACGTCGTGGACGAACCACACGAACACCGCCTCGTCGACCATGCGTGTGTTGATCTTCGCCAGCACCTTGTCGAGCTCGGCCGGATCGGGCGTGCTGCGCGCCTCGGCGCAGAGCTTGTCGAACTCGGGATCGTTGATGTAGCCCCAGTTCGAGCCACGCGGCGGGACCTGCTGGCTGTCGACGAAGCGCATGAAGGCGTTGTGCGGGTCCATCGTGTTCCAGCTCACGTTGATGGCGTTGAACGTGGCGGCCTCGGGGGCCTTGGCGCCTTGGCGCATGAAGTTCAGCAGCGCGTTCCAGTCCATGACCTGGAATTCGAGGTCGACGCCGACCTCGGCGAACTGCTGCTGGATGAACTCGTTCATGATCAGCGGGTACATCTGGCCCGAGCCGGAGGTCGAGATCGCGACCTTCATCTTGAGCTTCTTCTGCGGCCCGTAGCCCGCCTCGGCCAGCAGCTTCTTCGCCTCGGCCGGATCGTAGCGAATCTTGAAGGTCGGATTGCCGAACCAGGGATGATCGACCGGCACGCAGCCGACGGCCGGCGCGGCGAGGCCGTTCAGCAGCTTCACCATCGCGTCGCGATCGATCGCGAGGTTCAGCGCCTTGCGCACGCGGATGTCGGCGGTCGGCGCGCCCGGCAGCATGCTGAGCGTGTAGGGCCACATGTGCGGGATGGCGTTCGTCTCGATCTTGCAGCCGCCGGCGCGCAATTTATCGAGCGAATCGGGCGCGGGCGCCTCGATCCAGTCGACACGGCCGGACAGAAGCGCGGCCGTGCGGGTCGAGACGTCGGGGATCGGCAGCAGCACCATGCGCTCGCTCTTGGGCAGGCGCTCCTTGTTCCAGTAGTCGTTGTTGCGCTCCAGCTCGGCACGCTCGCGCGGCGTCCAGGCCTTCATCTTCCATGGACCGGTACCCGACGGTGACTTGCGATAGGCCTGCCAGTCGCGGCCGACCTTCTCGAAGTTGGCCGGGCTCGCGATCGGAAAACGGTTGAGCAGCGAGGGGAAGATCGTGTCGACGCCCTTGGTCTGCATCTCGACCTTGTAGTCGTCGATCTTGCGGTAGGCGATCACCGGCCAGACGGCGGCGATCAGGATGCTGCGGCCGGTGCGATCGAAGGCCGGCGACTTGTCGTTCAGGGTGCGTTCGAGGGTGAAGATCACCGCGTCGGCGTTGAAGTCGGAGCCGTCGTGGAACTTCACGCCCTGGCGCAGCTCGAAGATCCACTTCGTCGGATCGGCCGGGTCCTGGTACCACTTGGTCGCGAGGCCGGGCACGAGCTTCGCCGGTGCGGTCGCGGACGACAGGTCCCAGGCGACCAGCGGATCGTAGATCGTGTAGCCCATGAAGCGGATGCCTTCGGTGCCCTGGTCGGGCGCGCCGTCGGTCGCGGGAATGTCGGCCAGCGTCATGGCGATGCGCAGGGGCGCGGATTGTTGCGCTTTTGCCGAGCTCGTGCCGATCAAGGAAAGCGCGGTGCCGGCGAGAAGGGCGGCGCGACGGGTAAGCATAAAAAAACCTCCGTGGTTCCGCTGCACGAAGCACGAAGCGAGCCACCCCGAAGCGCACTGGACGCGGCATGCTTCTTGCTGTTTTGCTGCCGATCATGGCCGCGCTGAATACGCTTACTGCCACCGAACTCGCGCAACGACTGGACTCCGGAGCGGCCACCGCCGAGGGGATCGTGCGCGCCCATCTCGACCGCATCGACCAACGCGACGCCGACGTGCTCGCCTGGTCGCATCTCGCGCGCGAGGCTGCCCTTCAAACCGCCAAGGTGCTCGATCGCGGACCACGCAAGGGTCTGCTGCACGGCATCCCGATGGGCGTGAAGGACATCATCGATTCCTACGACCAGCCGACGACCTACGGCTCGCCGATCTACCGCACGCACCAGCCGCTGGCCGATGCCGCGACGATCGCATTGGCGCGCGATGCCGGCGCGATCCTGCTCGGCAAGACGGTGACGACGGAGTTCGCCAACCGCCATCCCGGTCCGACCAAGAACCCGCACAATCCCGCGCATACGCCGGGCGGCTCTTCGTCCGGTTCGGCCGCGGCGGTCGCGGATTTCCAGACCGTGCTGGGCACCGGCACGCAGACCGGTGGCTCGGTGATCCGGCCTGGTGCCTTCTGCGGTGTCGTGGCCTACAAGCCGAGCTATGGCCATTTCGCGCCGGCCGGCATGAAGGCCAATACCGAATGGCTCGACACGATCGGTGCCTATGCCCGCAGCGTGGAGGACATTGCCCTGTTCCGCGCCGCGCTGATGGCGATGCCTTTCACGCCCATCAACAAGCTCGACCGGCCGCCGCGGATCGCGTTCGCGTTCACGCATCATCGTGACGAGCTCTCGCCAGAGGGCACGCAAGCCGTGAACGATGCGGCGGCGGCCTTTGCCAAGGCCGGCGCGCAAGTGAAGGAGATCGAGCTGCCCGCGCCGGTGCGCGACATGACCGAGGGCCAGAAGACACTGTCGGCCTTCGACGGGCCGCGTGCCCATGCCGATGAAGCGCGCCGTTTCCCCGGCCTGCTGAGCGAGAGCCTGAAGAAGGACAAGCTCGAAGCCGGCTCGAAGATCGACTACGCGACCTGGGTCGCCGCGCGGAAGCTCGGGGAGACCGGCCGTGCTGCGGTCGACGCACTGTTCTCGGATATCGACGTTATTCTGACCGCCCCGGCCAAGGGCGAGGCGCCTCCCGGTCTCGAACGGACCGGCGATGCCACCTTCAACCTGCTCTGGACCTATCTCTGGATGCCCTGCGTGACCTTGCCGCTGACCAAGGGGCCGACGGGCCTGCCGGTCGGCATCCAGCTCGTGGGCCGCCAGCATGAGGATGCGGGCCTGCTCGACATCGCGGCCTGGGCGCGGAGGGTGCTGTCATGAAGACGATCACCGCCGTCGAAGCCGTCGCAGCCATCGAGGCCGGCACACTCACCTCCGAGAAGCTGGTGCGCGGCTATCTCGACCGCATCGCCGAGCGCGACGATGTCGTGAAGGCCTGGGTCCATCTCGATCCCGACCAGGCCATCGCACAGGCCAAGGCCGCCGATGCGGCCAGCGGCGGGCTGCTGCGCGGCATTCCGGTCGGCGTGAAGGACATCATCGATACCTACGACATGCCGACGGGCCACAACTCGCCGATCTTCGAAGGCAAGGTGCCGTTCGGCGATGCGGCCTGCGTGGCGCTCTGCCGGACCGCCAATGCCGTCATCATGGGCAAGACGGTGACGACCGAGTTTGCCAACCGCCACGCCGGCGCCACGACCAATCCGCACAATGCTGCGCATACGCCGGGCGGCTCTTCGTCAGGTTCTGCCGCAGCGGTGGCCGACGGGCATGTGCCGCTGGCCTTCGGCACGCAGACCGGCGGCTCGGTGATCCGGCCGGCCGCCTACTGTGGCGTGGTGGGCTACAAGCCGACCTACGGTGACTTCAACCGCGTCGGCATCAAGATGCAGTGCCATTCGGTCGATACGCTGGGCCTGATGGCGCGCACGCTCGACGACATCGCGCTGTTCCGCGCCGCCGTGCTGAAGCTTCCCGTCGTGCATATCGATCATGACATCGGCCGGCCGCGCATCGGCTTCTGCCGCTCGCCGGTCTGGGACAAGGCCGAGCCCGAGACCAAGGCGCTGATGGAAGAGACCGCGACCCGGCTTTGCGACAAGGGCGCGTCGGTGGTCGACGTGGCCTTTGCCGCGCAATTCACCGACATCATCGACGACCATGCCGCGATCACCGGTTTCGAGAGCGTGCGCAACTATGCCGACGAGCGGCTGCGCAATCCCGACAAGGTGAGCGACGAGCTGATGAACGGCCCGATGAAGCGCGGCCTCGCCGTCTCCTTCGAGCGCTATGTCGCGGCCCAGCGCAAGGCCACCGCCTTCAAGGCCCATGTCGACTCGCTGTTCGACAAGGTCGACCTGCTGCTGACGCCGAGCGCGCCGGGCGAGGCGCCCAAGGGCCTCGCCGCGACCGGTGATCCGGTCTTCAATTCGATCTGGACGCTCGCGGGCACGCCCTGCGTCACCCTGCCGGCCGGTACCGGCCCGAACGGCCTGCCGCTCGGCGTCCAGCTTGTCGGACGGCGTCACGATGATGACCGCGTGCTTTCCCTTGCCGCCTGGGTCGCGGCGCATCTGAACTGAGGCCATCCCAATGCCCACGATCAACGGTGAACGACTGCTCGGCGACCTGCGGCGCATTGCCGATTTCGGCCGCTACCAGACCGGCGTGCATCGCCCGCATCTGTCGCCGCAGGATGTCGAGAGCCGGCACTGGCTCGCCGCGCGCATGAAGGAAGCCGGCCTCGAACCGGTGATCGACGGCATCGGCACCGTGATCGGCAAGAGCCCGAAGACCGGCCCGCGCATCCTGATCGGCTCGCATTCTGACACCCAGCCGCGCGGCGGCTGGCTCGACGGCGTGATGGGCGTGATCTACGGGCTCGAAGTGGCGCGGGCGCTGGCGGAGGATCCCGAGACGGCGCATCTCGCCGTCGACGTCGCCTCCTGGGCCGACGAGGAGGGCCATTGGGGCCAGATGACTGGCAGCCGCTCCTTCATCGGCATCTTCTCCGAGGCCGACATCGACAAGGCCAAGCACCGTGACGAGGGCACGCCGATGCGCGAGGCGCTGAAGGCGGCGGGCCTCGAAGGCGTGCCGCGCGAGCATCTGGAAGAAGGCAGGTATCGCGGTTATCTCGAAGCCCATATCGAGCAGGGTGGACTTCTCGAAGCGGGCGAGAAGCGCATCGGTATCGTGACCGCCATCGTCGGCATCATGCAGTTCCGCCTGACCTTCAGCGGCATCCAGAACCATGCCGGCACCACGCCCATGCCGATCCGCAAGGATGCGGGCGTCGCCATGATGCGGCTCTACAACGACGTGATGGACAAGTTCCCCGCCGTCTCCGGTCCGCGCAGCGTGTGGACGGTGGGCAAGATGGTGCTGGAGCCCGGCGCGCCGGCGATCGTGCCCGGCCGGGCCGAGATGATCCTCCAGTTCCGCGACGCCGACTACAAGGTGTTGCAGGCATTCGAGGCCAAGCTGATGGAGATCGTCGCCGATCACCAGAAGAACAGCCCCTGCAAGGTCGAGTGCGTGAACCTCTCGCGCACCCAGCCGCTGGTGATGGACGAACGCTTCCTCGAAGCGATCGAGGAGTCGGCCGCAGTCCATGCCGCCGACAAGCATGTGCGCATGCCGTCGGGCGCGGGCCACGATGCCCAGGTGATCGGGCTGAAAATGCCGGCGGCGATGATGTTCGTGCCCTCGATCGGCGGCATCTCGCATCACTTCACCGAGAACACCCACGATGCCGACATCGTGCTGGGCTGCCAGGTCTTCGCCGACGCGACGGCGAAAATTCTGAAGGGAAACTGAGGGGCGACGACGCTATCCTGCTCCTCTCGAGCGAGGAGCAGGCATGTCGAAGGTCACGCGCGCCACGAAGGCGCTGGAGCAGGCGAAGGTTGCCTTCACCGTCCACACCTACGACTACGATCCCGACGCCGACAAGGTCGGCCTGCAGGCGGCCGAGGCGCTGGGCGAGGAGCCGCAGCGCGTCCTCAAGACGCTGATGACCCTGGTCGACGGCAAGGCGGCTTGCGTGATCGTGCCGTCCGACCGCGAGGTCTCCATGAAGAAGTTGGCCGCCGCGTTCAAGGGCAAGTCGGCGGAGATGATGAAGCCCGCCGATGCCGAGCGGATGACCGGCTACAAGGTGGGCGGCATCAGCCCGTTCGGCCAGATGCGGCCGGTGCGGACTGCCATCGAGGCCGAGGCGATGGCGCACGATCTGGTCTTCCTCAACGGCGGCCAGCGCGGGCTGCAGGTACGCATGTCCCCGCAGGACGTCGCTGCGGTGCTGAAGGCCGTGATCGCACCGCTGGTGGCCTAGTTAGCGGCGTCGGTCCGAAAGCGGGCGAAGATATCGCCCAGGATATCGGAAGCCGTGCGCGTCGGCGTGGCCGGAGCAACCTGGCCGGTATAGGCGAGCGCATAGATCAGCGGCATCCAGGTCTCGCCGGAATCATCGGCATCGGCCAGCATCAACGCCTTCGAAGGCCGCGTCGGCAGGTTCACCAGTTCGATGGTCGTGGGCGAAGGCGAGGTACAGTTGGCGGCAGGCGAGGTCACGAGATACTGCCGGCAGCTCAGCGGCCGGTCGGGATGGATCGAGCAGGAGTCTTCCTCGAGAAATGGACAGGCCACGCCCTGGCCGAAGTAGCGGATGCCCAGCTTGGACAAGGTGTCCGCGGTGTCTTCCCGGGCAGCGTCGATCTCCGCTACCACGCCGGCAGCATGGAGCGACTGCAAGGCCTCGTCGAAGCGCCGGTGAATCTCGCCGCGCCGCGGCTCGGGCATGGCTTCGACCAGCGCCGCCAGTGCGCGTGCCTCGGCCTGGGAGACCGGCACAAGCTGACGGCAGCAGGCACCGCAGCCGGCGCGGCATGAGATCGTGCGGCCTTCTGCCTCGGCCGCCACGACACTGCGGTCCACCACAAAGTCGGTGAGGTCCTGCAGGATGGGCAGGATGTCCTCGAAGTCGACCGGGCGCATGGGCACGATCAGCTCGAGGGTGACGGGCTCGTCGGCGAGGACCAGCACGACCTTGCCGACGACCAGCGCGTCGCGCTCGGGATCGCCGGCAAGGAGCTGCAGCGTCTCTTCGCTCACCGCCGCTGGTTCGACGGCGCCGCCGTCGCCGGGCTGGTCGTCGACGGTACAGCGGTGGCCGGGCCGGCCGTCGCCGGGAGGGCTGTCGACGGCTGCTTGGTCGCGACGCCGGCCTTGGCGGTGCGGCAGTATTTCTCGCCCTTGAACTCGACCAGCGTCCCTTGCTTGGCGGTGCACGCGCCAGCCGTCTTGTGGACGTCCATCTCGATCTTGGTGAAATTGAACTCGTTGGCGAGACCGTCGATCTTCAGGAAGTAATCGACCGAGGCCGACTGAGCGTGGACGACGACGGTTCCCAGGTCGAAGGCCACCATGCCCGTCAGGGCCAAGGCTATTTTCTTACGCATGACATTTCCCCTCGTTGACGCGCTGATACCGGCTAACGGCTCGTCGGCCGGGTTCCCGATGGCGGCGACACCGGCGTGGCGTCCCGACAAACTTTCTGTCCGTTGGCTGCCACTGCCATGACCGGCTTGACGGCGATGGTCCCGGGCGCCGTTGCCGGCGTCTGGTTGGTGACGTTGGTTGGATACTTGACGGTGAGCTGGTAGGTGCCTGCGTTGGGGAGCCGGAACGGCACCTCCTGGCCTGCATGGATGAGGCCCAGCACCTGATCGTGCGCCGTCTGCTGGTTGGCGGTGTTGACGAAGATGAAGCGATAGTTGGCCGTGACCGGACCCACCTTGACGATCACGTTGTAAGGCTGGTCCTGGCGCATGAAGCAGCCGGCCTGGATGCTCTGCACCACTGGATTGGGTACCTGGGCCTGAGCCAGGCCGGGCGCTAGGGCAGTGAGAGCGAGAGCCGTAAGCACGGTGACGGAACGCATGGGAAGTTTCCTCCTCACGGCTCGCGTCCGATGGTGCCTTGCCAACTGCTGGTCGCGCCTGCCGACGCGGGAACGGTGAAGGTGATGTCGACACCGCGCGCCGTCGCCGGTTGGCGGAAGGTCTGCGGTGCTACCCGAGTGGCGGCTTCCCTGGCCCTCTGTACGGCCGGAAGGAGCAGGCCCATCGAGACGACGACGTCCGTCTTTCCGTCGCCGCTCACATCCGCCGGGCCGGGATTGCCGGTCGTGGCGCGGCCCGCATTCGGTGACGATGCCTGGGAACGGGTCGATTGCTTGGACTTTGCGACGGCCGTCATCAGGCTCGGCCCGTCGATCTTGATCGTGTAGGTCCCGGGCGCCAGGTCCTTGAAGACGAATTGCCCGTTGGCATCGCTGCGCGCCTGACCGACGACTTTGCCGTCAGCGTACTTCGTGATGCTGATATCCTGTAACTTGATGTCGGCTGAAGCCTGCGCGAGCGGCAGGAATCCAAGCGTCATCGCGCCCAGAAGCGCGGCACCAATCCTGAAGAACATCGAGATCCCCCACCTGCCCACGACACCCTTGCGCGAGCGGGTGAATATTGCGCGTGGCATGAGGATTTTTGAAGCCCGATTTGCGGCCTTTTCGTGCTTTCTGGTTGGTACTACTGAGCCGCCGCCAGATAGCGGGCCAGGCCGCCTGCCTTGTCGGGCGGCAGCTTGGACGGCGTTGCGTTCAGGCGAATGCCCAATTCGCAGGCCTCTTCGCCCGAAAGCTTCGCGAGGTTCTGCAGCTTCTCGAAGTCGGCCGGCGTGAGCCCGCCCTCGACGAGGAGCGCACGCGCTTCGGTATCGTTCGGTACGGGCGGTTGCGCGGTGGTGCCGGATTTCATCGCGGTGCGTCCCGAGCGATAGGCCTTCTCCATCGCCGTCAGCATCTCGCGCATCAGCTTCTGGCCCTGCGCATCGAGCCGGTCGGGATGCTGGATGCCGATCAACGCGAGCTCGCGGCAGGCCGCGACATTGGTGCCGCGGAGATGTCGCATCAGGGCAATGCGCGCGGCCAGAACGCCCTCGGCGTCGGCGGCGTCAGTCGCCTTCAGGGCCGGCACGATATGGGTGGCGCGCAGCTCGCTCATCAGCACCAGCGGACGCGGCGCGCCCGTGGTCGTGGGATTGCGCAGCTCCTCCTTCAGGGAGGCGCGCAGGCGCGTCTCGGCATCGGGCACATCGGCGAGCACCAGGCCGACCAGCGGCAGGGTGCGCGCTTCGACCATGGCATTGTCGACCATCTGGGTATCGTCGCCGGTCATGGCTTCGAGCCCATAGACCGCGCCGGCGGCGGCCAGTGCACCGGCGATCGTCGCGGCGGCGGAGCGTATCAGCCGTTGCCGGGAGGAGGCGTTGCGGCCGAACAGGTAAAGCGCGGCGCCGGCTACCGCGGCCACAACGACGATGACGGCGATCTTTTCCACAAAACTACTCCTGTTTGCACGAACGGCCGGGCATGGTAATCGCGCCACCCTGCCGCACGGATGCGGTAGAATGTGGGCAACCCGGACCGCTATCCATGCCGATCCATGTCGATGTCTTTCATCCCAGCCGGCTGGTCATCGCCGTCGTCCGGGGCGCTTTCACGGCCGACGATGTCCGCGACGCGGTGCAGAAGATGCTGGCCGGCGACATGCTCCACTACAGCAAGATCATCGACATCTCCTCGCCCACCTCGCCGATGGACAAGGCCAGGGTCGAGGCGATCGCCAATCTCGTTCTTGCTCACAACAGCGACAAGCCACGGGGGCCGGTGGCTTTCGTCGTCAGCCCCGGCCAGGCGGCCGACAATGCCGAGGCGTTCGCCAGGCTCACCGGCGGCCTGCGCCCGGTGAAGGTCTTTCACAGCCTGCACGAGGCACGGAAGTGGCTCGACGAGAATTCGCGGCCGCCGGCCTGACCGACGCGAAAGCCTACTCGAAGCAGCGCGCGCTGCGGATGGTGCAGGAGTTGCTGGGCACCCGCGCGTTGCATTCGTTCCAGGCGGACTGTTCGGCATCCTGCCGGGTCGGGGCGGCGCCATAGCCCGAGGCCTGCCCGTTGTCGCTATGGGCATAGGCGATGCAGCGCTGCGGCGCGGCCATGCGGATCTGGCACTCCAGCGGTCCGCATTCGGCCAGCGCCGAGGTCTCGGCAGCCTCGCGCGTCGCCATGCCGGCCGAGACGCCGAACAGGCGTTCGTTGTCGGTCGCGACGGCGCCCCACACTTCCTGCGCCTGGGCGGTCGCGGTCGTGGCGAGCAAGGTGGCGAGCAGGATCGTGAGTCTCCGGATCATAGGGTGTTCTTCTCGAGAAAGGCGCGGACGCGGTTGATCGATTCCTGCAGGAAGTGCGGCGCCCGCCAGTCCTTCTGGACCTCGATGTTGGGCGCGAGGGCGGCGATCTCGTCGCTGGTATGGGCGGGATGCGGCTTGTCGGTGCCGGGCTGCAGCAACAGCGGCGTCCTGCAGTTCTTCACGAAGTCGCGCGTGACCGAGAAGACGAAGTCGGAGCCGAACATGTTCTTGCCGAAGCTCTGGATCGTCTCTTCGGAGATCGACGGATCGCGCGCCCGCACGGTCGCGCTGTAGCCCTTCACCGCTTCGTCCCAGGTGTCGCGGTTCTCCCACAGGCCGATCGGGTTCTGCAGGACGGCGGCGGCGACGCGATCCGGCGCCTGTTCGATCGCCTCGAAGCAATAGCTGCCGCCGATGCAGCCGCCCATCACCGCGAAGCGCTTGAAGCCGAGATGGTCGATCAGCGCCAGGTGGTCGGCGGCGAAGGTGTGCCAGCCATGGTCGGGCTTTACGTCGGCGACCGACTTGCCGGCGTTGCGCTGGTCCATCGAGATGACGGTGAACTTGTCGGCCAGCGCCGTGCGCGGGTCCATCCAGGGACGCGGCGCGCCGTCGGCGCCGGGCCCCCAGAATTCGATCGACGAGCGCAGGCCGCCGGCTGCGTAGAGCAGGAGCGGAAAGCCCTTTCCGTGGACCTCGTAATGGATCTCGGCGTCGGGCCGTTTCAGGATCGGCATGCACTCGTCTCCGTAGGTTTACCCCTGCGGCTTATAGCCGATCGTGTCGATGATCGTCTTCCAGTGTGCGAGGTCCTTGGCCATGCGCTCGGTGAACTGGTGGGGCGTCGAGGTCTCGACGTCGAGGCCGAGCTCGACCAGCTTCTTCTGGATCTCGGGGATCTCCAGCACCGCCTTCAGCTCCTTGCCCCAGGCATCGATCAGCGGTGCCGGCGTCTTGGGCGGGGCGAAGAAGACGTACCAGCCCAGGATCGAGAGCTGCGGGTAGCCGAGCTGGCTGATGGTCGGGATCTCGGGCGCCGAGGTGGTGGGCTTAACGCCGGAAGTGAAGATGACCTTCACCTTGCCGGCGCGGTGATGCTCCAGGAAGTCGGTGATGCCGCCGCAGCCGGCCGCGATATGGCCGCCCTGCAGGTCGGCGACCAGCGGCGCGGCACCGCGGTAGGGGATCGGCTCCAGCGGGATACCCACGGCCTTGCCGGCCATGACGCCGAAGAAATGCGTGAAGGAGCCCAGCGCGGTGGTGCCGAAGGAGGCCCGAGTCGGGTTCTTCTTCAGCCACTCGACATATTCCTTGAGGTTATTGACGCCGATGGTCGGCGACACGCAGAAGGCGGTCTGCACCGTGCCGGCCATCGTGATCGGCGCGATGTCGGTCATGGGATCGAACGGCACCGCCGGCATGGTGAGCTTCTGCACGATGGTGGCCGAGGGCACGTAGGCGATCGTCGTGCCGTCGGTGCCGGCGTTCTTCAGGTCGCCCACGGCGATGGTGCCCGAGGCGCCGGCCTTGTTGTCGATGATGACGTTGCGGCCGGTGCGCTGCTTCAGCGGCTCGGCGATCAGGCGCGCCATCACGTCGGTGCCGCCACCGGCCGGAAAGCCGACCAGGATCTTGAGCGGCTTGTCGGGCAGGCCGGTCTGCTGGGCGCGGACGCTCGGTATGAGGGGCGTGCTGAGTGCTGCGCCGGTCATCAGGATCGATGTACGCCGGCCGATCTTCTTCATTGTCATTTTTTGTTTCCTCCACGTCGCTTTTGTTAGGACACCAGACTCCATGCGAGCTCGGCCCGTTCTCGTGCGGACTTGCTCATCTTGATCGATTCGGGGTTGGACGAATTGCCCTGCAGGCCGCGGCGATAGACGCCCTGCGCGATGGCGGCGAGGCGGAACAGGGAAAAGGCGAGGTAGTAGTTCCAGTTCGGAATCGAGCGTCGCCCGGTGCGCCGGCAGTAGGCCGCCACATAGTCCTGCTCGGTCGGCAGGCCGATGGCGGCGAAGTCGACCGTGGCAAAGCCGTGCGGCGGCTCCTTGAGATGGTAGCCGAGGCAATTGTAGGCGACGTCGCACAAAGGATGGCCGAGCGTCGACAGTTCCCAGTCGAGGACCGCCACGACCCGCGGCTCGGTCGGATGGACGATCAGATTGCCGAGGCGATAGTCGCCATGGACGATGGTGGTGGGATCGCCGTCGTCGGGCACGTTCTCCGGCAGCCAGGCCGAGAGCCTGTCCATCGCCGGGATGTCCTCGGTCTTCAGCTCGGCATATTGCCGGCTCCAGCGCGAGATCTGGCGGGCGATGTACTGGCCGCTGCGGCCATAGTCGCCGAGACCGACCTTCACGGGATCGACCTTGTGCAGGCGGGCGAGCACGTCGTTCATCGAATCGAAGATCGCCGTGCGCTCGGCCGGCGTCTGATCGGGCATCGCCGGGTTGACCAGGATGCGACCGGGCACCGCCTCCATCACGTAGAACATCTGGCCGATGACGGCGTCATCGTCGCAGAGCAGCCGGGCCGGCGCGACCGGCACGTCGGTGGCGGCGAGGGCGGAGATCACCCGGAATTCGCGATCGACCTGATGCGCCGAGGCGACCAGCTGGCCCGGCGGTTTCTTGCGCAGCACGAAGTCGCGGCGGCCGTCTTCCATGTCGGCGGCAACGAAGAAGGTCGGATTGGAATGACCCGAATCGAACTGCCGGACTTCAAGTCCTCCACGATAGCCCGCGAGGTTCGCGCGGAAGTAGCGGCCGAGGGAGTCCACGTCGAAACGATGGCGCTCCATCACGGGAACGGTATCGGCGTAAGTCGGCATGCGAGGGCGAGCGTAGGGGCGGGAGGGAGGTGCGGGCAAACGGTCCATCCCGCAGGGAGGAACAGAGCGGAACTCCGGTTGCATCGCGGCGTTACTGCCGATCAGCGAGGTCCCGTGGCCGAAAATTCAGTCCTGCGCGTGCCGACCGTCCATGTGCAAGGCGGCTCGGCCATCCGTCGTCCGCTGATCGTGTTGGCGGTCTGCGCCGTCGGTGTCGTCGCCTATCTCGCCCGCGACTTCCTGATCCCCACGGCGGCCGCCATTGTCCTCGCGCTCATTATGACGCCGGTCGCCAAGAAGCTCGAACGCCTGCGCCTGCCGCCGACCGTGGCCGCAGGTGCCTCGGTGTCTTTGCTGGCGCTTGTCGTTGCGGGCCTGCTGGTGGTGTCGGCCCCGGCGATCACGAGCTGGGCGGAGCAGGCGCCCTATCTCACCTACACGCTGGAGCGGAAGCTCGAAGGTCTGCGCAAGTCGCTGGCCATCGTGAAGCAGGTCACCGACCGGGTGGAGCAGGCGACGCAGGCCCAGCCGGCGCAAACCACGAAGGAAGAGAAGCCACCCGAAAAGATCGTCGTGCGCGACAAGTCCCTGATCTCGGAAGTCATGAGCACCACGCCGGCGCTGTTGCTCCAGATGGGCTACGCGGCCGTGCTGGCTTTCATGCTTCTGGCGCATCGCAACGACCACAAGCGCCAGATCCTGAAGGTTCCTCTCAACTTCCATACGCGGGTGCGGATGGCGCGCGTCATGCGGGACATCAACGACCGCGTCGGTACCTATCTGTTCGCGCTGGTGGTCATCTACTCGCTTGTGGCAGTCGCTTCGACCATCGTGCTGGCCTTGCTGGGCTTTCCCAATCCCGTGCTGTGGGGCGTGCTGATGGGCCTGGCGTCGTTCGTGCCGTTCGTCGGACCGCCGGTTGCCATCGGGCTGGTGGCGTTCGTGGCGCTTCTTACCTACGAGGACTGGATGCACATGGTAGCGGCACCGCTGGTGCTCGCCGCCATCCATTTCGTCGAATCGCAACTCATCACACCGGCTTTCGTCAGCCGGCGCTGTGCGCTCAACACGGTGGCGGTGTTCGCCGGCGTGGCGCTGCTGGGTTGGATGTGGGGGGCGATCGGCGCGATCGTGGCGGTGCCGCTGCTGATCCTGGTCAGCACGGTCGCGGCGCACCTGCCGTCGCTGCGCTGGCTGGAAGTTCTCTTGTCCGAGGATCGGCCGGTAAGTCAGCGGCTGGCCGTCAAGCCGCCGCTTGCTTCCGTGGCACCCATTCAGGTCCGGCGTCGCCGCGTGGCCACGAAGTAGCCCAAGCCAAGCGCGCCCCAGAAGGCGCCGACGATGGCCGAGGCGCTGGCCGGATCGAGCTGACGCTCGATCAGTGCATAAGCAGAAAAGGAAAGACAGACCGCGCTTACGGCGATGGCGAGCGCCGCGCCCACGGTGAGGAGCGTGCGGTCGACGGCATCGCGGGCAGCCGTACGCAGCGAACGGGCCGCGGCAGCACTGGCCGCGACCCGGAGCATGGGGCCGATCATCGAGGGTCTCTCTTCCTTGAGGGGCCGGACAGTCTTTGGCCGGCTACTGCCGACGACAAAGCCAGCCTGCGAGGAAGCCGATCCCGACGATGGCGGCAACCGTGGTCAGCGGCCGGGCTTCGGTGTGCTCGACCAGCTTGTCCGTCGCCTTGTTCTTGAGGTCGATCGTATCCTGGGCAATCGCCTTGGCCGTGTCGCCATACTTGGCGATCAGCTCGCGGGCCGCGCGGATCGTGTCCTCCACGGCTTCCTCGCCCTTGGCAACGATCGAGTGTCCGGTGCCGTTCATCGACTCCGTGAGTTCCTCGAGCTGGGCCTTGAGCATGTTGATCTCCTTGGCGAGATCCTTGCCGTTGGCGTGGCTGGCAGCGCGCATGGTTGCTCCTCCGGAAAGATTGAGGTGGGTGTGTCAGCGACCAAACGCCCAACCCCCTCCGGAGGTTGCGATTCTAGCCGTCCCACACGTTCTGGGGCAGGGGCAGGCGCGCGAAATCGGCGGCGCCGAGCGGCCGGTGGTGGGTCACGCCCTCGCGCTCCAGTAGCATCATCCATTGCCGGACGTGCTGGCCGGAGTGCCAGGTCGTGCGCTCCAGCAGTTCATGCAGGCTCTGCGCGCCATAGTAGGTCGCAAGCATTCGCGCGGCGCCGGTGTCGCCGTGGGCCCACCAGTTGCGGAACCGCTCCTGTACGGCGGCGCCATAGGCCGCGACGGATTTCATGTCGGCATCGGCGGCCGGCTCCTCGCGGAACGCCGCCTGTACCAGGGTCGTGCCCTGCTCGGCATCGAGGAACGCCGCGACGACCCGGAAGAGATGGAAGGCGAGCGCGCGATAGCTGCGCGGGCGGCCCGGCACGTGGATATGGAGCTTCTCGTAGGGCATGAGCGGCAGCAGGCCGATGGCCGCGGTCATGAACTTGTCGAGCCGGGCGTAGAGTTCGGCCGGCGACAGTTCAGGCCCCGATTTCTCCTGCAGGCCGAGGAAGGCCACGATCTCCCGCGTGCTCTGGCCGAAGATGAATTTCTTGCCGCGCGACAGGACGGGCACCGAGCGCGCGCCCAGTGCCTGCAACTCGGCCAAGCCGGCCGGATCCTCGAGGACATTTACGGAGACGAAGTCGATCCCACGGACCGATAGAAACTCTTTGAGTCTCAGGCAGCTGGTTCAACCGGGCTGCCAGAATACCTTCAGTGGCTCTGTCATGACCTACTCCTGATCAAGCTCAATTGGCTGCCCGTATGCCCAGCATGTCAAGCAGCCTCCGCCAGCGATCGTAATCCGCGGCAAGACGCACCGCGCATTCGTCCGGCTTGGTGACACCGACAATGACGCCATACTGCGTGAGCTGTTCCTTCACATCGGGTGCTTCCACGGCACTGGTCAGCGCGCGATTCCAGGCGGCGATGAGAGGTGGCGGCAGATTGCCGGGCGCGAAGAAGGCGTACCAGTCGATGAGCTGAAGCTGCGGGAAGCCCAGTTCGACGACCGTGGGTATATCGGGCAGCACGCGATTGCGCGCCGGTCCCGACGTGGTGAGGACCCTGAGCTTGCCGCTGCGATGCTGGTGCACGAACGACGCGAGGCCGCCGCAGCCGGCGGGAATGCGGCCCTGGCCGAGATCGGAGGAGAGCGGGCCAGTGCCACGGAAGGGAACGGGATCGAGCGAGAGCTCGTACTGCTGCGCGAGGAGCTGCGCGAAGTATTGCGAGAAGGTCTCGGGTGCGGCGTTGCCGAAGCGGCGACGCTCCGGCGGCCCGTCCTTCACCCACTGCACATACTCCGCCATCGTCCTTACGCCGATCGAGGATGAGACGACGAACGCCGTCTCGAACGTCCCGACCATGCCGAGCGGCGTCAGGTCCTGCAGGGGATCGAACGGGAAGGTCGCGGGCGAGGTCAGACGCCCGATCATCGTGGTACTCGGCAACAGTCCGATGATCGCGCCGTCGGACGCGGCCTTCTTCAGCGCATCTCCCATCGTGGCGCCGGCCGCACCGGGACGGTTCTCGACGGTGACGGGGCGGCCGACGCGCTGCTGGATCGCCGGCGCGATGGCGCGCGCCACGACGTCGGAGCCGCCGCCCGCCGCGAAGCCGACCCAGACGCGGATGGCACGATCGGGAAGCCCGGCTTGGGCGAAGGCCGGCAGAGACAACAAAGCCGGGCCGGCCGAGGCCAGCAGGGCGCGACGGTGAAGCAGGGCCATGGACTGAACTACGCGACGTTACAGGCTTTGGATCGCCTAGGACTTGCGGTGACAGACCACGCAGATCTTGTTGCCGTCGAGGTCGCGCAGGTAGGCGCCGTAATAGTTGGGGTGATAGTGCGCGCGAATGCCCGGTGCGCCTTCGTCCTTGCCGCCCACTTCCATTGCCGCCTTGTGGGCGGCGTCGACGGCGCTCCGATCGGGCGCTTCGAGGCCGATGGTGATGCCGTTGCCGACCGAGGCGGCCCGCTTGTCGATCGGGCTGACGATCCAGAGCTGCGGTCGTCCACCCGCCGGGCCGTAGCCCACGGCATTGGGATAATCCATGTGGCGCACCAGGCCGAGCGGCTGCAGGAGCGCGTCGTAGAAGGGCTTGGCCTTGCCCACATCGTTGCTGCCGATCGTCACATGACTGAACATGGATCGCCTCTTCCCGGACTCACGTCTTCAGGATGACGCAGTCCCCGGCCGCGGCAAGCCGAAATGATCGCGCAGGGTGGTGCCCTCATAGGCGCTGCGGAAAAGCCCGCGCTTCTGAAGGATCGGCACGACCTCCGCCACGAACACGTCGAGCATCGAGGGCAGCAGGGGCGGCATGAGGTTGAAGCCATCGGCGGCGCCGTCGTTGAACCAGTCCTCGATCAGGTCGGCGATCTGCTCGGGCGTGCCCGCGGTGGTGTAATGGCCGCGGGCGCCGGCGAGATAGGCCAGCAACTGGCGCAGTGTGAATTTCTCGCGACGGACCAGCCCCACGATCACTTCGGTGCGGCTGCGCGCGGCCTGGACCGTGCCGGGATCGGGGAAGTCCTCTTCCGTGAGCGGCCGGTCGAGCGGCAGGTGCGAGAAATCGTGGCCGCCGAACCGCCCGCTCAGGCGCTTGCGCCCGACTTCGGGATCGGTGAGCTCGTTCAGTTCCTTCGCCAGCCGCTTGGCCTCCATCTCGGTCGAGGCGATCACCGGGCTGAGGCCGGGCAGGATTAGCACATGCTCGGCGGGACGGCCTTCCGCCGCCGCCAGCTTCTTCAGGTCGGCATAGAACTCCTGCGCCGTGCTCTTCTCCATCTGCGCAGTGAACACCGCCTCGGCATGGCGCGCGGCGAAGCGGCGGCCGGTGTCGGACGAGCCTGCCTGCACGAACACGGGGCGTCCCTGCGGACCGCGCGGCATGTTGAGCGGGCCGGCCACGCGATAGAACTTGCCCTCGTGGTCGATCGGCTTGATGCGGTCGGCCCGTGCGTAGTGGCCGCTGGCGCGATCGTCGAGCACGGCATCGTCGGCCCAGCTGTCCCACAGCGCCTTCGCGACCTGCACGAACTCCTCGCCGCGCTCGTAGCGTTCGTCGTGGCTCACCAGCCCGGTGCCGCCGAAGTTGCGCGCCGCCGGCGCGAGCCAGGAGGTCACGATGTTCCAGCCGACCCGGCCGCCGCTGATATGGTCGAGCGAGGCGAACTGGCGCGCGAGGTTGAAGGGCTCCGAATAGGTGGTCGAGGCCGTGGCGATCAGGCCGATGCGGCTGGTCGAGCCGGCGAGCGCGCCCAGCGTCGTGATCGGCTCCAGCCAGGTGCTGGCGGCATGCGCCACGGTATCGGCCAAAGCGAGCTGGTCTGCCAGGAAGATCGAATCGAAGAGGCCGGCCTCGGCGCGCCGGGCGACATCGCGGAAATACTCGATGTCGGTCAGCGCCAGCGGGGAGGAACCGGGATGCCGCCACGACGCTTCGTGATGGCCGCGGCTCTGGATGAAGAGATTGATATGGAGTTGGCGGGTACGCTTCATCCCCTCACTGTGCAGCCGGCGCATAGACGGCCGCAAGCTGGCGCGACACCAATCGTGCGTAGAGTCCGCCACGCGCAAGGAGCGAGGCGTGCGTTCCACTTTCCGCCACGCGGCCCTCGTCGAGCACCACGATCAGGTCGGCGTCGCGCACCGTCGAAAGACGATGGGCGATGACGATGGTCGTGCGGTCGGCCTTCAGCACATCGAGTGCGCGGCGCACGGCCTGTTCGTTCACCGCGTCGAGATGCGAGGTCGCCTCGTCGAGGATCAGGATGGGCGCGTCCTTCAGAAAGGCGCGCGCGATGGCGACGCGTTGACGTTGACCGCCGCTCAGGCTGGTGCCGCGCTCGCCGACGGGCGAATCGAGGCCCTGCGGCAGTGCGGCGACCAGCTCGCCCAGCGAGGCATGCTCGATGGCGGCCAGCAGTTCGGCCTCCGTCGCCTCGGGCCGCGCGATCAGGATGTTGGCGCGCAGCGTGTCGTTGAAAAGGTAGGTGTCCTGCGCCACGAGCGCGACGAGCCCGCGCAGTTCGTCGAGCTTGTAGTCGCGCAGGTCCGCGCCGTTCAGCGTGATGCGGCCGGAGTCGGGATCCCAGAAGCGCATCAGCAACTGCGCCGTCGTGGTCTTGCCGGCGCCCGACGTCCCCACCAGCGCCACCGTCTTGCCGGCGGGAATGGCGAAGCTGACGTCGGACAGCGCCCGCCGCGTCTGGCCGGGATAGGTGAAGTTCACCTGATCGAGTTCCAGCGCCGCCGCACCGTGCCTGGCCGGCACGCCCTTGCCGTCGCGCACCGGGATCGGCTCGTTGGCCAGCGCATAGACGCGCCGCGTCGCGCCCAGCGTGTCGGCAAGCTGGCGGCCGATCTGTGCGATCTCCGAGACCGGCAGGAAAGCCGACATGGCAAGGATGGTCATCAGCGGCAGCAGGCCGGGATCGAGCGCGCCATGCGAGGCGAGGATCGCGCCGACCACGACGATGGCGAGACCACCGAGGCCCGTCAGCACCTCGAGGATGGCGTGCTGCATCGTCAGCTCGCTGAAGAAGGGCAGGCGCAGCGAGATGTGGCGCTGCGACAGTTCGTCGAGCCGGTCGCCGCGCGCACGCTCCTGCTGGTTGGCGACGATCTCGCCAAGCCCTTGGACCGAGTCGACGGCGAAGGCGCCGAGTTCGCCGGCCGCCTCGCGCGCCTGGCTGCCCAGCCGATCCACACGCTTGCGCATCAGGAACGGGCTGAGGCCGACGGCCAGCAGGAACGGCACCAGGGTGATCGCCAGCCAGCCGCTGTTTGCCGCGAGCGCGATCACCACGGCGGCGGGGATCAGGATGGCGACGAAGGCCGGCGCCACCGTGTGGGCGAAGAAATACTCGACCAGCTCGATGTCGTGCGTGGCCAGCGCCATCAGATCGCCGGTGCGGCGGCGCGTGAGATAGGCGGGCGCCAGCGCGTCGAGCTTGCGGAAGGCGTCGATGCGCATCTCGGCCAGCAGGCGGAACGCCATGTCGTGCGCCAGCCAGGATTCGAACCAGTGCAGGATGCCCGAGACCGGCGCGAGGATCGCCAGCGCGATGGCGAGGCCGCCATAAGGCTGGTGGTTCTTGAGCGCCAGCACGATCAGCGCCGAGAGCACGCCGATGCCGATGAAGGCGACGACGCGCGCCACGCCCAGGACGAAGGTGGCGGTGAGCTTGCCCTTCCACGGCATGATGACCTTCATCAGGGCGACCACGACCTGGTACCAGGTGAGGCCCTCGGCCTTGATGATGCCTTCGGTGACGGGCTTCATCGCGCCGCCCGACGTGCTGGCGATCGTCTCGGCGCGCTGCGGCGCGGCAAGGGAATCGATCGTGACGCCGGCCTGCTGCTCGCGCGCTTGTTCGGCCATGAGCTGCGAATAGACGCCGCCCCGGCTCATCAGCGCATCGTGCCTTCCTTCCTCGGCGACATGGCCGCGATCCAGCACGAGGATGCGGTCGCAGTCGATGACGCTCGACAGGCGATGCGCCAGGATCAAGGTCGTGCGGCCCTGCATCAGCCGGTCGAGCGCCTCCTGGATTACTGCCTCGTTCTCGGCATCGACGGCGGAGAGGGCTTCGTCGAGCACGAGAATCGGCGTGTCGCGCAGCAGCGCGCGGGCGATGGCGACCCTCTGGCGCTGGCCACCGGAGAGCTTGATGCCCTTCTCACCGATGATCGTCGCGTAGCCCTGCGGCAGGCTTTCGATGAAGTCGTGAATGTTGGCGGCGCGGGCGGCGTCCTCCAGCTCCTCGCGGGAGGCGCCGGGCCGGCCCAGGCGGATATTCTCCTCGACGGTGCCATGGAACAGGAACGTGTCCTGGTTCACCACCGAGATCAGCGAGCGGATCTGCGCGAAGGAGAGCGTCCGCAGGTCGTGGCCGCCCAGCAGGATGCGGCCCTGGTCGGGATCGTAGAAGCGCAGCAGCAGGCGCACGATCGACGACTTGCCGCCACCCGAGGAGCCGACGAGGCCCAGCCGCTCGCCGGCGGCGGCCGTGAAGTTCAGCCGCTCGTGCACGGTGCGGCGCGTGCCGGGATAGGCGAAGCGCACATCCTCGAAGGCGATGGTGGGCGCCAGCAGCCCGTCGAGCCGCGCCGGCGCCGGATCGATCACCGACGGCGTGTCGTCGAGGATGCGGTAGATGCCTTGCGCGGCCGAGAGGCCGACCATGCCCTGGTGCAGCACCGAGCGCAGTTCGCGCATCGGCCGGAAGATTTCGATGCCCAGCATCAGGATGATGAGCAGCGCCGTCAGCGTCATCGATCCGGCTTCTACCCTCGAGGCGCCGTAGATCAGCGCCGCCGCCGCGCCGCCTGCGATCGACGTGTCGGTGATGCCGCGCGCCAGCGAGTTGGTGCCCAGCACCCACATGGTGCGGCGGAAGAGATCGCGCGCCTCGACCTCCAGCTTGTCAGCGCGAGTCTTGCCCTGGCCGAAGGCCTTCAAGGTTGCGAGGCCCTGGATCGAATCGAGGAACTCCGCGGCGAACGACTTGTAGGCCGTCATGCGCGCAATCGAGGCCCGAACGTCCCACTTGTGCCAGAGCGCGGGGGCGAAAAGCGCCACCAGCGCGAAGCCCAACATGACCAGTGCCACCGGCAGGTCGATGAAGGAGATCACGACGAAGATCAGGATCGGCGTCAGCAGCGCGATCAGGAACTGCGGCAGGAACTGGCCGAAATAGGTTTCGAGCTGTTCCACGCCGTCGATCATCGACAGGGTGAGGCCGCCCGAGCGCTGCCGGCCCACGGTTGCCGGACCGAGCGAGGCCACCTTGTCGTAGAGCGTGCGGCGCAGGACCTTCTGCACCCGCGCCGCCGTCTCATGCGCCATCACCGCCCGCCAATGCTCCGCCGCGCCGCGCAGCACCATCACCGCGGCGATCAGCAGGATCGGCCACACCAGCTCCTGCAGCGGCCGCCCGACGAAGATCTGGCCGATCAGCCAGCCGAGAAGGCCGAGCCGGGCGATGCCGCATCCGACGCCCAGCAGGCCGATGGCGACGGTGGCGGCGATGCGGGCGCGGACGCCCTTGGTGAAAACCAGCAGGCGGGGTTCGATGTGCATGATCGGATGCTAGGGCGAACACCGGTATTCGTCAGTCCACATTTCGGAAAGCCCACTGTACAATTCTGAACATGGACCCCAACTGGGACGATCTTCGCATTTTCCTGGCCCTGGCCCGCGGCGGCACGCTGACGATGGCTGCCAAGGCTCTGGGCGTCAGCCATCCGACCGTGTCGCGCCGCGTGCAGGCGCTGGAAACGCAGATCGGCGCCCGCCTGTTCGACCGGCTGCCCGACCGCTTCGTGCCGACCAGCGCCGGCGAGGAGCTGCTGGCCGACACCGAGGCGATGGAGAAGGCGGCGCAGTCCATCCACCGCCGCAGCGCCGGCCTCAGCGACACGGTGAGCGGCACGGTGCGCCTGTCGGCCGAGGAGGCGACCGCCGCGCTGATCGCCCGCTATTCCGCCGAGCTGAGAGCCAGGCTGCCGCAGATCGAGTTCGAGGTGATCTCGAGCCATACGCTGGCCAACCTGTCGCGCCGCGAGGCCGATCTCCTGATCCGCGAGCAGGTGCCGGAGCTGGGCGGCATCGTGGCCCGCAAGCTGGGCCGCGTCGCCTTCGCGATCTATGCCGCGCGGACGCTCGCTGTGAAGAAGTCCACCCAAGCGGCGTTGGCCGCAATGCCCTGGGTCGGCTTCGACGACGATCATATCCGGATGACCGGACAGAGCTGGCTGCTGGACTATCGCGGCGGCCGCCGGCCCGAGGTCCGCGGCAACAACTGGCTGGTCCTGCACGAGGCGACGCGGACCGGCGCCGGCCTCGCCGTCCTGCCCTGCCATCTCGCCGATCCCGACCTGATGCTGCGCCGGATCGGCGGCATCATCCCTGACGTCTTCGCCGACCAGTGGCTGCTGGTCCATCGCGACCTGCGCGCCCTGCCGAGAGTGCGCGCCGTGATGGACGAGGTCATCGCGCTCTTCCAGCGCGAACGCCCGCTTCTCGAAGGGCGTTTGCAGGCATGAGCGCTGGGAGCGCGCCACTCCGATGGCGCGTCATGCCTTCAAGCGAGCACTGCTGTAGATGCGAGACAAGGATCCTTCGCTGCGCTCAGGATGACACTGGTTTTTGAAATAGCGCAAAGTGTCATCCTGAGCGCAGCGAAGGATCCTTCATTCTGCGAGACGCCTGCCACTGGAATAGCGCGCTCTCGGCGGCGTATGCTCCGGCAAAACATACCGGGAGAAACGCCATGAAGAGAGTTGCCGTCGCGGCCGTAGGGCTCGCGTCATTTGCCTTTGCCGGAGCAATGCTCGCTCCGACTGCTCATGCCGAGGGCTGGGTGCTGCCGATGGCGGCGAAGCCTGAGGATGTCGGGCTTTCGTCGGTGCAGTTGAAGCGGCTCGAAGCGGCGACGCAGAAGCATGTCGACGATGGGCTGGTGCCCGGCGCGGTCATGCTGGTGGCGCGGCGCGGCAAGGTCGCGTGGGTATCGACGCTCGGCAAGCGCGATCCCGCAGCGTCACCCGATCCGATGAAGGCCGATTCGATCTTCCGCATCTATTCCATGACCAAGCCGATCGTCAGCCTGGCGGTCATGCAGATGGTGGAGGAGGGACGGCTGCAGGTCAGCGACCCGGTGTCCAAGTTCCTGCCGGAGCTGGCTAAGATGAAGGTCGCGCAGGAGAAGATGAGCGCCGACGGCACGCCCACGATGCTCCTCTCCGACCCCGAGCGGCCGATGACGGTGCAGGATCTGCTGCGTCACACGTCCGGCCTGATCTATGGCGGCCGCGGCGCGTCGCTGGTCAACCAGGCCTATGTCGCCTCGAAGATCGGCGACCGCTCGATGAGCAACGAGGAGTTCGTCACCAAGCTCTCGACCCTGCCGCTGCGCTTCTCGCCGGGCGCGCGCTGGGAATACGGCGTCTCGACCGACGTGCTGGGCCGCCTCGTCGAGGTGATCGACAAGCGCCCGCTGGGCGAGTCGCTGTCGGAGCGCATCTTCAAGCCGCTCGGCATGGTCGAC
Organism: Reyranella sp. GW821-FHT14A01; assembly: GCF_058803965.1. Taxonomy (NCBI): domain Bacteria; kingdom Pseudomonadati; phylum Pseudomonadota; class Alphaproteobacteria; order Hyphomicrobiales; family Reyranellaceae; genus Reyranella; species Reyranella sp. GW821-FHT14A01. The sequence continues at coordinate 81,103 of NZ_JBXAPM010000013.1, read as the reverse complement.
ACGCAGTTCCAGGTGCCGGCCGCCAAGGTCGCGCGCGCCGCCCAGCCCGGGCCGCGTCCCGGCGGACAGCCGATGACGCCGCGCTTCAAGGTCGACGATGGCGCCAAGTTCGAATCCGGCGGCGGCGGCCTCACCTCCACGATGGACGACTATCTGCGGTTCGCGTCCATGCTGGTGAACGGCGGCGAACTGAACGGCAAGCGCCTGGTCGGCAAGCAGACCTTGGCCTTCATGGCGGCCGACCATACCGGCGAGCGGCCGGGCCGCCCGCCGGGCCTGGGTTTCGGGCTGGGTTTTGAAGTCAGAACGATGACAGGCGAGGCGGCTTTGCCGGGCTCGGTCGGGGAATATGGCTGGGCCGGCAATGCCGGAACGCTCTTCTGGGTCGACCCCAAGAACGAGCTGACGGCCATCTACATGGTGCAGGTGAGCGATCCCGACCGGGTGGCGCTGCGGAATCAATTCCGCACGATGGTGCAAGCCGCGATCATCGATTAGAAGAGCCTCCTCTAGGGAGGTTCTTAAAATGATCCGTCGTTCATTTCTGGCGCTGACCGGCCTGCTTCTGGCCGGTCCAGCGGTCGCCCAGCAGCCCCCGCTCAAGGTGGCGCTGATCTACAGCAAGACCGGTCCGCTCGAGGCCTATGCGCGCCAGACCGAGGCCGGCTTCATGCTGGGCCTGGAATACGCGACCAAGGGCACGATGGAAGTCGATGGCCGCAAGATCCAGGTCATCCTGAAGGACGACCAGTTCAAGCCCGACCTCGCCAAGGCCGCCCTCGAGCAGGCCTATGGCGACGACAAGGTCGACATCGCCGTCGGCACGACCGGCTCGGCCGGCGCGTTGGCCATGCTGCCGGTCGCCGAGGAATACAAGAAGCTGCTGATCGTCGAGCCGGCCGTGGCCGACCAGATCACCGGCGAGAAGTGGAACCGCTACATCTTCCGCACCGGGCGCAACTCGACGCAGGACGCGCTGGCTTCCGCCGCGACCCTGAAGGACGAGAACATCAGCATCGCTACGCTCGCCCAGGACTATGCCTTCGGCAAGGACGGCGTCGCGGCGGTGAAGGCAGCACTTGCCGCTGTCGGCTCCAAGGCCAAGATCGTGCACGAGGAATATGCCCCGCAGGCCACGACCGACTTCACGGCCTCGGCGCAGCGCATCTTCGACGCGCTGAAGGACAAGCCCGGCCGCAAGGTCGTGGTCGTGGTGTGGGCCGGCGCCCATCCGCTGCCGAAGCTGATGGACCTGAAGCCCGAGCGCTTCGGCATCGAGATGGCGCCGGGCGGTAACCTGCTGCCGGTGATGGCCGGCTGGAAGCAGTTCCCCGGCCTCGAAGGCGCGATCTACTACTATTGGGGCTTCCCCAAGAACCCGGTGAACGACTGGTTGGTCACCGAATACAAGAAGAAGAACAACGGCGTGCCGCCGGACTTCTTCGTGGCGGGCGGCATGAGCGCCGCCATCGCGCTCGTCGAGGCGGTGAAGAAGGCCAAGTCGACCGACAGCGAGAAACTGATCGCGGCGATGGAGGGCATGAGCTTCGACACGCCCAAGGGCACGATGACCTTCCGCAAGGAAGACCACCAGGCCCTGCAGGAGATGTATCACTGGCGCATGAAGAAGGATGCGCCGGACAATGTCGACCTGCTCGAACTGGTGCGCGTGATCCCGGCCAGCGAGATGACGCTGCCGATCAAGAACAAGCGCTGACGCGAAGATTGTCATCCCGAGCGCAGCGAGGGACCTTTGCTGGACAGTAAAGGTCCCTCGGCCTACGGCCTCGGGATGACAAACTTGCTTTGCATCGACGAATGCTAGCGACCGAAAACCTCACCATCCGCTTCGGCGGACACGCGGCCGTCGACGGGGTGTCGTGCGCCTTCGGGAAGGGCACGCTCACCTCGATCGTCGGGCCCAACGGGGCGGGCAAGACGACCTACTTCAACCTGATCTCCGGGCAGCTCCCGGCCACGTCGGGTCGCGTGACGCTGAACGGCGAGGACATTACCGGCTTCGCGGCGCCTCGCCGGACGCGGCTTGGGCTCGGGCGGGCGTTTCAGCTCACCAATCTCTTCCCCAACCTCAGCACGCTCGAAAACGTGCGGCTGGCGGTGCAGGTGAAGAGCGGCAAGGGCTACGACCTGTTCAGCCGCACCCTCACGCATCGCGAGCTGATCGACCAGGCGATGGCGCATCTCTCCGCCGTGTCGCTGGCGGACCGCGCCCAGGCGATCGCGGCGACCCTGCCGCACGGCGACCAGCGCAAGCTCGAGGTCGCGATCCTGCTGGCACTCGAGCCCGACGTCTTCATGTTCGACGAGCCGACCGCCGGCATGAGCATCGACGAGGTCCCGACCATCCTCGACATCATCGCGTCCATCAAGAAGCGCGGCGACAAGACCATCCTGCTGGTCGAGCACAAGATGGATGTAGTGCGCTCGCTCTCCGACCGCATCGTCGTGCTGCACCAGGGCAGACTGGTGGCCGACGGCAAGCCCGCCGAGGTCATCAACTCCGACATCGTGCGCGGGGCCTATCTGGGTGGAGCCGTCGATGCGTGAAGATCTTCGCTGGGGGCGCGCCACTCCAGTGGCGCGATCATTGTCTGTAACAAGCGAAGACGCGCCACTGGAGTGGCGCGCCCCCAGCAAATGACGACCTTGCTCTCCCTGCGCGGTGTTCAGACGAACATCGGGCGCTATCACATCCTGCACGGCGTCGAGTTCGACGTGGCCGAGGGCGGGCTCACGATGCTGCTGGGGCGCAACGGGGCGGGGAAGACCACGACGTTGCGCACCATCATGGGCATGTGGCGCGCGGCGGCGGGCGAGATCCGCTTCGACGGGCGCGACATCACGCATCTGGCGACGCCCGACATCGCGCGGCTGGGTATCGCCTATGTGCCGGAGAGCATGGCGATCTTCGCCGACCTGACGGTGCAGGAAAATGTCATCCTGGCGGCACGCTCGGGTCCGCCCGATCAGAAGCGACTCGACTGGATCTTCGCGCGCTTCGAGGCGCTGAAGCGGTTCTGGACCCTGCCGGCGGGACATCTGTCGGGCGGCCAGAAGCAGATGCTGGCGGTGGCGCGCGCCATCATCGAGCCGCGCCGCCTGTTGCTGATCGACGAGCCGACCAAGGGCCTGGCGCCGGCCATCATCGCCAACATGATCGATGCCTTCCGCGAGCTGAAGGATGGCGAGTCGACCCTGCTGGTGGTCGAGCAGAACTTCGCCTTCGCCCGGCAGCTCGGCGACTCTGTCGCGGTGATGGATGACGGTAAGGTGGCGCACCAGGGCAGCATGGCCGCTTTCGCCGCCGACTCCGCGTTGCAGCAGCATCTGCTCGGGTTGGGTATGGGGGAACATCAATGAGTTCTTTTGCTGGGGGCGCGCCACTCCAGTGGCGCGTCATGGGATGTTGCAACGAGAAGATCGCGCCACTGGAGTGGCGCGCCCCCAGCGCATGAAACGCGACTGGCTTCCGCTGCTGCTCATTCCGGCGCTGATGATCGGCGCCTTGCCGCTGATCGGCTCGCCGGCGAGCTGGGTGACGCTCACCGTCGCGGGACTCGCGATGGGCCTGATGATCTTCATCATGGCCTCGGGCCTCACGCTCACCTTCGGGCTGATGGACGTGCTGAACTTCGGCCATGGCGCGTTCATTGCAGTCGGCGCCTTCGTGGCGGCGAGCGTCATGCTGGCATTGTCGCCCTGGATGACCTCCGATTCGATCTGGCTCAACCTCGCAGCGATCGGGCCGGCCGTGCTGGCGGCGATGGTGGTGAGCGGCGTGCTGGGCCTCGGCTTCGAGCGGGTCATCGTGCGGCCGGTCTATGGCCAGCACCTGAAGCAGATTCTCGTGACGACCGGCGGCCTGATCGTGGCCGAACAGCTCCTCAAGGTGATCTGGGGGCCCGACCAGATCACGCTCAGCCGGCCGACGGCGCTGCGCGGCGCCTTCCTGTTCGGCGACGTGGCGATCGAGAAATATCGTGTGCTGGCCGTCGTGGTCGGGCTGGTCGTGTTCGCCGCCCTGGCGCTCACCCTCAACCGCACGCGGCTCGGCCTGCTGATCCGGGCCGGCGTCGAGAACGGCGAGATGGTCGAGGCGCTGGGCTATCGCATCCGCCGCCTGTTCGTCGGCGTGTTCGTGGTCGGCTCGGCGCTGGCGGGGCTGGGCGGCGCCATGTGGGGGCTCTACCAGGAGACGGTGACGGCGACGATCGGCGCCCAGGTCGCCGTGCTGGTCTTCATCGTCATCATCATCGGCGGGTTGGGATCGGTGGGCGGCTGCTTCGTCGGCGCGCTGCTGGTCGGGCTGACGGCCAACTACATCGGCTTCCTGGCGCCGAAGGTGGCGCTGGGCTCCAACATCCTGCTGATGGCGCTGGTCCTGCTGTGGCGGCCGCAGGGCCTCTATCCCGTGGCGAAGAGGTAGGGCCATGCTTCGCTCGATCCTGTCCGATGACCTGCCTAAGAGCCGCTGGCTGGCGCTGGCGCTGGTCGCCATCCTGGTGGGGCTGGCGGTCGCGCCGTTCCTGTTCCCGGGCGCCAAATCGCTGAACGTCGCGGCCAAGATCTGCGTCTTCATCGTGCTGGCTGCCTCGTTCGACCTGCTGCTGGGCTATACCGGCATCGTCTCGTTCGCCCACACGATGTTCTTCGGCATCGGTGCCTATGGCGTCGCCATTTCGCTGACGCGGATGGGGGCAGGGTGGGATGCCGTCGCCGTCGGCGTGGTGGCGGGCCTGATCGTCGCCATCGTGCTGGCGACGGTGATCGGCCTGTTCAGCTTGCGCGTGCGCACGATCTTCTTCGCCATGATCACGCTCGCCGTGGCCAGCGCCTTCGCGATCCTGGCCTCGCAGCTCTCCGACCTGACCGGCGGCGAGGACGGGCTGAACTACCGGTTGCCGGCGGCCCTGCGCGCGTCCTTCTCGTTCGGCGACACGCTGTTCGGGGTGCGGCTCAACGGAAGGCTGCTCGACTACTACCTCGTCTATGCCGCGTCGCTGGCGCTGATCCTGGTCCTGCTGCGCATCGTGAACTCGCCGTTCGGCAGCGTGCTGATGGCGATCCGAGAGAACCCGTTCCGCGCCGAGGCGATCGGCTATCGCACCGTGGTCTACCGCACCATCGCGAGTTGCATCGCTGCTGCAACGGCGGCGCTGGCCGGGGCATTGCTGGCCCTGTGGTCGAGCCAGACCAATCCCGACACGACGCTCAGCTTCGACATCATGGTCGATATCCTGCTGATGGTGGTGATCGGCGGCATGGGCACGATGTACGGCGCGGTGATCGGCGCGGTGCTGCTGGTCTTCGCGCAGAACTACCTGCAAGACCTGCTGGCCATCGCCAACAAGGCGCTGACGGGCGTGCCGCTGCTCGCCAACCTGTTCCATCCCGACCGCTGGCTGCTGTGGCTCGGGGTCGCCTTCATTCTCTGTGTATACTTCTTCCCGGCGGGCATCGTCGGCAGGCTGCGCCAGAAACGCTGACGCGGCCCTGCTCGTATCGTGGAAAGCAACCCACGATCGAGCTTCTGTTCCGCAATGACGGGCGTGAAGCTTCGGACAACTTCAATAAAGGAGGATCGTCCGTGGCTATCAACAGGCGCACTTTCGTGAGCGGTACTTCTGCACTGGCGGCCGTTGCCGGTGCCGGCACCCAGGCGGCGTTCGCGCAGAAGAAATATTCCGACGGGGTCAGCGACACCGAGATCAAGCTCGGCCACACCGGCCCCTATAGCGGCCCGGCATCGGCCTACGGCACGATCGGCAAGGGCATCGAAGCCTACTGGAAGATGGTGAACGACCAGGGCGGCATCAACGGTCGCAAGATCAACTTCATCACCTACGACGACGGCTTCTCGCCGCCGAAGACGGTCGAGATGGTGCGCAAGCTGGTCGAGAACGACAAGGTCTTCGCGACCTTCCAGACGCTCGGCACGGCGTGCAACACCGCGATCCACAAGTTCATGAACCAGAAGAAGGTGCCGCAGCTCTTCGTCAGCACCGGCGCGTCCAAGTGGGGCAATCCGAAGGAGTTCCCGTGGACGATCGGCTGGCAGCCCGACTACGTGACGGAGAGCGGCATCTACGCCAAGCACATCCTGGTCCAGCACAAGGGCGAGAAGATCGGTGTGCTCTGGCTGAACGACGATTCCGGCAAGGACTATGTCTCGGGCTTCATGAAGGGCCTGGGCAAGGAGAACGAGAAGCTGGTCGCGGCCGCGGTGAGCTACGAGGTCACCGATCCCACGGTCGATTCCCAGATCATCCAGCTCAAGAGCTCCGGCGCGACCGTCTTCTTCTGTCATGCCACGCCCAAGCACGCGTCGCAGGCGATTCGCAAGGCGGCGGATCTCGGCTGGAAGCCCGCCTTCTATCTCGTGAATGTCTCGATCTCGGTCGATGCCGTGCTGAAGCCGGCCGGCCTGGAAAACTGCCAGGGCATCATCACCGCGGCCTATTACAAGGACCCGACCGATCCGCAATGGGCCAACACGCCCGACTTCGTCGAGTGGAAGGCGTGGATGGCCAAGTACCTGCCGGCTGCCAATGCCGGCGACGCCTTCTATACCTATGCGTACGCGGTGTCGGCGACGATGCACGAAGTGCTGAAGCGGTGCGGCAACGAGCTGACTCGGGACAACCTGATGAAGCAGGTTGCCGGGATGAAGAACCTCGAAGTGCCGCTGCTGCTGCCGGGCATCAAGCTCAACACCAGCCCGACGGATTTCTATCCCATCCAGTCCATGCAGCTTCAACGTTTCGAGGGCGATACCTGGAAGCTGTTCGGCGAGGTCATCTCGAACGAAGGAAGCTAACGGTTGCCGGGGAATGGCTCGACATAGGTCTCGCCGCTGCGGCCGTAATAGACGGCGCGCTGGCCCGACATCGAGACGAGGTAGCCGACGCAGCCGGCTTCCAGGATCTGGTGGCAGAAGGTGAGATACTTGGTCCTGCCGGTCTGGATCGACCGGACTGCCGCCAGCACGCCGTCGGCCGAGAAGGCGTCGGCCGGTCGCGTCTCGAACGGCTTGTAGGTCACGCGATGGGACGGGCCGTCGGGCATGAAGTAGGTCGTCTCGCCGCGGACGAGGTCGACGTGATAGCGCTCGACGCCGGCCGCGATCAGGCGTCCCACGACCTCGCCGAAGGTGATGCGTTCCTCGTGGGAGGCCCGGGTGCATTCCTCGATGACGGCGATATCCATGGCTCTGTCCTACTCGGTGGGAATGGTCTTGAGATCGTGCCGGCGCACGATGTCCCGGAGCGTCTTCTCCAGGGCCGCGCGCTCGGCAGGTTTCAGGTGGCCGAAGAACTCCGCGTCGTTGCGGTCGGCCAGCGCCGACAGCTTGGGCACCAGCTTCCGTCCGGCCGCCGTCAGCGACAGGGTCTGCTGCCGCCGGTCCTCCGTCGAGGCCGTGCGCTCGATGAGCTCCTTGGCGATCAGCCGGTCCGCCAGCTTGGAGATCGCGCCGCGCGTCATGCCCAGCCGGTCGGCCAGGACACTGGGCGGGATGCCGTCGCCATCGAACAGGGCGCGCAATACGACCCACTCGGCCACGGTCACATCGAGCGCCTGCAGCTTGAGGCTGAAGGCATGCGAGACGTGGTTCGACACGAAGCGCAGCCAGTAGCCGAGATGGGTTTCGAGATCGGAGGTCATTGGTTGACTAGGAAACTATACGATTATTATTTCCTAGTCAATCATTGCTGGGGGCGCGCCACTGCGCGCGGGGTAACCCCCGCGCGCAGTGGCGCGCCCCCAGCGAAGAACTAGAGTTCGACCTGGCGGATGCCGCCGCGGGGGCGGCCGGCTTCGATGTCCTGCCACAGGATCTCGTGACCCTTGGGCAGGGGGCGGTTGTTGCGCATGGTGAGCCAGAGGCGCAGCAGCATGCGGTCGTTGCCCGAGGAGGCATCGTCCTCGAACGGCGTGCGGCCGTGATAGGTGACGTGGCTGTTGATCAGCTGCAGGTCGCCGGGCTCGAGGGTCATCTCGAAGCACAGTTCCTCGGCGGTCTGCATCAGCATGTCGATCGCCTCGCGCTGGGCGTCGGTGAGCTTCGGCACGCCGGGCGCCATCTGCGCGGCCTCGATGAAGGTCAGCGAATAGTGCGAGGTGAACTTGCCGTCGCGCAGGCCGAAGATCGGTAGCGGGTAGGCGGTCTCGCGCGTCGTCGCCTCGCCGTCCTTCTTGGTGCCTTCCTCGCCGAAGCGGCTGCGCCAGTAATCCTGGAACAGCAGCTCGAGCAGGTCCGGACGGCGCTCCAGCATCGCGTTGTGGATGGCGGGCGTCGAGGCGAGCTTGCTGACGCCGCCGGCGCGCGCCTGGCGCACGCACAGCAGGGTCACGACGTCGGTGCGATCGGTGTGGAAGCGCAGCGCGCCGTTGGTCAGGGTGCGGGCATAGGAGGAAAGGAAGGTCGAGCCCTTCTCGTCCTTGGTCTCGCCATAGGTGCGGCCGACATGGGCGCCCTCGTCGCGGATGGCGCGCATCAGCTCGCCGGTGCGGTTCTGGAACACCGGCGTGCCGACATGCGTGCCGATCGCGAAGTAGAGGCGCCGCAGGTCCTCTTCGTCGTAGCGGTCGACCGGAACGCCGCGCAGCTTGACGATGCCGGAGCCGTTCTCCAGCTCGTCGGCGATGTCGTCGAAGAGATCGTCGAGCGTGGGCAGGTAAAAATCCCCGCGGACGATCTGCTGCCACGGCATGCCACGCAGGCCCTTCACGGCGGCGTCGAGTTCGTCGACCCCTTCGGGGGACAGGTTGCGAATCCAGCGCGACGAATTCTTGATGTCCTGGCCATGCCAGACGGAGGGACCGGTAAGGGGGGTGCGGCTGCTCATGACTATACAATAGCAGATCACGCCCCCCGTTGCTCAACGGTCAAACGGTCGCGCATACTGCCTGCAGGGAGAGAAAAATTCATGATGACCGCGCTTGCGGATTGGAGAGGCTGGCGCCTGGTCTCGGTCATCCTGGCCACCTTGATCGCCCTCTATTTCGCTTATTTCGCGATCACCCGCCCGGCGCTCGACTGGGACGTGATTCCCTACACGATGGCGATCCTGAAGGCCGGCGCGACCGCGCCCGACGGCACTGTCGACATCGCGGCCCTTCATGCCCGCACCTGGGCGACGATCAAGCCACACCTGTCGCCCGAAGGGCTGGCCTATCTGACGACGGGCAGCTACGCCGAGGCCCAATATCTCGACCCGGCCGCGCTGTTCAGTCAGCTCCCGCTCTACGAGAGCAAGTACGGCTATATCCTGCTGCTGAAACTCGTCGCCCTCGCGGCCGACCCGGTGCGCGCCATCGTCCTGGTGAGCCTGGCGAGCGCCATCGGCATCCTGGCGATCCTCGTTCATGCCGCCTGGCGTCTCGACGGCATCGCCACGCTCGCATGGCTGCCGATCGTGCTGCTGTTCGGTCTGGGCAGCTTCGCCAGCATGGTGTCGCCCGATCCCGTCTTCACCTTCGCCTCTGTCGCGGGCCTCGCGGCCCTTCTGTCGGACAGGGTGCGTCCGGCGGTCTTCTGCTTTCTGCTGGCCGTCCTGCTGCGGCCTGACGGCATCGTCCTGAACGTCGTCCTCTGCGCCGCATTGGCACTGCGCCGGCAGTACGGTGCGGCGCTGGTCCTGTTCGTCGGCTCCGCCACCGCTTATGCGATGAACATGCTCGCCAGCCGCCATATCGGCTGGTGGCCTCAGTTCTATTTCAATTTCGTCGAGCTCCAGAACGTGCTGACGGATTTCCGGCCGGCTTTCGATCCCGGCCTCTATTTCAAGGTCCTCATGGTCCAGATCGGCCGGGTCTCCCATCTGGGCTGGATGCATGCCGGTGTGGCCGCGGTCCTGATCGCGATCTTGCTGCTCGCGCGGCGGGACGGAGATCGTTGGTCAAGCCTGCTGCTGGCGGCGCTGCTGGCCGGCGCGGCGATCCGCTTCGTGCTCTATCCGTCGGCGGAAGTCCGGTTCTACACGCCCCATCTCTTCGGCATCGGATTGATCGTGCTCCACGCCCTGCGGCCGGACCGCACGACCGCCTGACCGATCAACGGAGCGGCTTGCGCATGTTGATCGAGGTCGGATGGTCGAAGCCGGGATGGGCCTCGCGCGAGGTCTCGCGATAGCCCAGCGCCTGGAACAGGCGCTGGTTGTCGGCCAGGACGATGCGCACACCGAGCCGGACACCCGCGAGTCCGCGGCGGTGAGCCTCGGTTTCGACGGCCTCGATCAATCGCTGGGCCAGCCCCAGCCCGCGCGAGGACGGCAGGACGGAGAGGCGGCCGAAATAGAGATCGCCTTCCATCTCTTCCACCAGCACGCAGCCCACCATCTCGCCGTTCCGCTCCGCGACGATCGCCCCCGCGCCCTTGCCCATTTCGGCCGCGATGCCGTCGGCGGTCTCCCGGAAGGCGCCGGATTCCGGCACGAGCACGCAGCGATACTGCGCGAAGGAGGCGGCGATGGTGGCTGCGATCGTGGCTGCATCGCCGATGCCGGCCGTGCGCAGGACGGGAGTGTCGCTCATGTCCTTTTTCTCGCGTAGGCTCCGCGCAAAATCGAGAGGAATCAACGGATGGCCCTGATCACCTACCTGACCCGTATCCAGTTCGACTTCGGTGCGCTGAAGCTGCTCGAGTCCGAACTGCAGCTCATGGGCATGCGCCGGCCCCTGATCGTCACCGACAAGGGCGTCATCGCGGCGGGCCTGTGGGCCAAGGTCAAGGAGCAGCTTCCCGGCAACATGCCGATCACGATCTACGACGGCACGCCGGAGAACCCGACGGAGGCCGCCATGCGCGACGCGCTGAAGATCTACAAGGACGAGGGCTGCGACGGCATCATCGCCATCGGCGGCGGCTCGCCCATGGATCTCGCCAAGGCGGTCGCGCTGATGGCCACGCATCCCGGTCCGTCGCTGCAGGCCTATTCCTTCGTCGAGGGTGGCGCCGGCAAGATCACCGCGGCGGTGGCGCCGATGGTCGCGATCCCGACCACCTCGGGCACCGGCAGCGAGGTGAGCCGCGGCGGCGTCATCATCATGGATTCGGGCCGCAAGCTCGCCATCGGCAGCCCGTACCTGATCCCGCGGCTGGCGCTGATCGATCCCGAACTGACGATGAGCCTGCCGCCGCGTCTCACGGCCGGCACCGGCATGGATGCGCTGACGCACAATATCGAATGCTTCCTCGCCAACGTCTTCAATCCGCCGGCCGATTCGATCGCGCTCGATGGTCTGGAGAAGGCCTGGAAGTATGTCGAGCGCGCCACCAGGGACGGGCAGGACCGCGAGGCACGCTACAACATGGCGGTGGCCGCCATGGAAGGCGCCATGGTTTTCCAGAAGGGCTTGGGTGCCGTGCATGCGCTCTCGCATCCGACCGGCGGCCTCAAGGGCTACCGCCTGCACCACGGCACCTTGAACGCGATCTATCTGCCGGCGGTGCTGCGCTTCAACGAGCCGGCGGTCGGCGACAAGTTCAAGCGCGTGGCGCAGGTGATGGGGCTGCCTGAAAGCGAAGCCAGCGCCGCCGGCGTGGCCAATGCCGTCGCGGCGCTCAACGAGCGGCTGGGCATTCCGAAGGGCCTGGGCGCGGCGGGCCTGGCGCAGGACACGATCGAGAAGATCGCCGACGGCGCGCTGGGCGACCATTGCCATCTCTCGACGCCGCGCCAGCCGACCCGGGCGCAGTACATCGAATTGATCGAACAATCGTGGGGCTGACATGAAGGTCAAGGGCAAGGTCTGCGTCGTCACCGGCGCCGCGGGCGGCATCGGCGAGGCGATCGCGCGGCGCTATGCGAAGGAAGGTGCCAAGGGGCTGGTCGTGGCCGATCGGGATGCCGAGCGGCTCGACAAGGTGGCCAAGGACATCGGCGCGCTGGCGGTGGCGGGCGACATCGGCCAGGAGTCCGAGGTGAAGCGCCTGATCGCCGAGACAGAGAAGAAGTTCGGCGAGATCGACATCTTCTTCTCCAATGCCGGTATCGGCCGTGGCGGCCACGAGGATGCGACCGACAAGGACTGGGCCGATTCTTGGGCCATCCACGTCATGGCGCATGTCTATGCCGCGCGGGCGCTGGTGCCGCAGATGCTGAAGCGCGGCGAGGGTTACCTGCTCAACACCGCGAGCGCGGCCGGCCTGCTGGCCTCGATGGGCTCGGCGCCCTACGGCGTCACCAAGCACGCGGGCGTCGCGCTCGCCGAGCATCTGTCGATCCAGTATGGCGACCGCGGCATCCGCGTGTCGGTGCTCTGCCCGCAGGCCGTCGACACCAACATGCTGCGCATGGCCGGCGCGACCGCGGCGTCGGTAGACGGCGTGATCAACACCGATGCGGTGGCGCAGACGGTGATCGAGGCGATGGACGAGGAACGCTTCCTGATCCTGCCGCATCCCGAGGTGAAGGAATACATGACGCGCAAGCTCGACCGCGACCGCTGGCTGCGCGGCATGCGCCGCCTGCGCGACAAGACGGGCGAGGGGCAGGCGAAGCGCTGAGCGCCGCCACGTATGACGCAAAGGTCCCTCGCTACGCTCGGGATGACAATTTTGCCTTAGCGCACAGCGTGCGATCCAACAACGTTGTCATCCCGAGCGTAGCGAGGGACCTTTCGATTTCTTCAAAATGGCAGTGGCGTTGTTGACGACTCTTTCGCCATCACCGACACTCCGGCCATCATGACGCGACTTACGACGCTTCGAGTTATTCGCTGATCCGCCCCCTTCGGGCGGCGGATCAGTGTCGTCGAACGTCTTCAATCCGATCGAGTCCGTCGCTTCATGCTCCCCTACATCCAATCCCTGTTCGTCGAGACCGGCCTGTGGACCGCGCTGGGCGTCACGCTGGTCGCGGGCCTGATGCGAGGCTTCGCGGGCTTCGGCTCGGCGATGCTGATGGCGCCGATCTTCGCCATCCTGTTCGGCTCGGCCGAGATGGTGGTGACCGTGGTCGCCATCGAGCTCGTCGTGTCGCTGCAGCTCTTCCCGCAGGTCCGCCGGCATGCCGACTGGAAGCTGCTGACGCCCATGAGCCTCGCGGCGTGCCTGGCCATGCCGGCGGGCGTGTGGCTGCTGGCCCACGTCGACAAGAATACGATCGTGACCGCGGTATCGGCCGTGATCGTGGCCTTCGTGCTGCTGATGTGGAGCGGTTGGAAATACACCCGCCGGCGTTCGACCGTGGCGACGGTGATCGTCGGCGGAATCTCGGGTGCGATGATGGCCACGACCAGCATCGGCGGCCCGCCGGTACTGCTCTATCTCCTGTCGGGCAACGACCCGCCGCAGGTCAACCGCGCCAACATCGTCACCTATTACTTCCTGACGCAGTTCCTGCTGATCGTGATCGTGCTGGCGACCGGCGTGGCGGGCGTCGATGCGCTGGTCCGTGCCGTCGTGCTGTTTCCGGTCATGGTGCTGGGTGCCTGGGCCGGCGGGCGGCTGTTCCACGGCCTCGCCAGCGAGCGACTCTACCGTAACGTGGCTCTCACAATCCTTTTCCTGACCGGCCTGTTCGGCCTCTTGAGGAACTGGCTGGTTGCCTGAGAGGCGGTGTATGATGCACCATCCATGGAGACTTGCATGCGTATCATCGCCGCCGGATTTGCCGCCCTCGTCATGAGCGTGGGCTTTTCGTCCGCCTCCCGTGCCGACGAACTTATGACCGAATGCCTGGTCACCGCTTCCCAGAAAACGTGCGAATGCATCATCGCGCGCATCCCGGCCGACCAGCGCCCGAACGCCATCCTCGGCCTGCGCAAGTCGAACCAGTCGGTGAGCGCGACCGGCAACCTGCTCAATCCGTCGAACCTCTCGCCGCAGGAAATGCAGGGCCTCAACGCTGTCGTCGCGGCCCAGGCTTATTGTATGTAGACCTACTGCATGTAGCGTGCGGCACCTCAGAGCCTCCGCAATCCTCTAGGCTCGCGGCGACCATCGCGTTATCTTCCCGTCCATAGAGTTGATGCCGGTCTACGGCGCGATCCATGGGAGGGGCCTGATGGCACTGTTTTCTCGCAGATTTGGTCTGGCGGCGGCGCTGGTCGCGGCTTTCGCGGCGCCTTCCTTTGCCCAGGCGCCTGCACCGGCGCCCGTGCGCGGCGGCGCGCTGACGATCGGCGTCGAGAGCGATTTCGAAGGCTTCGATCCGGTCCGCGCCGGCGTCTATTCAAACTCGACGGTGACGGCGGCCTCGCTGTTCTACGAGACGCTGATGCGGCTCGACGACAAGGGCAACCTGCTGCCGGCGCTGGCCCTGTCCATGACCCCCAATGAGGATGGCAGCGTCTGGACGGCCAAGATCCGACCGAACGTGAAATGGCACGACGGCACGCCGTTCACCGCCCAGAACGTGGCCGACCATTTCAACCGGCTGATCGATCCGGCCAACCGCTTCGCCGGCCGCGCCTATCTCGCCATCGACAAGGTCGAGGTGCCGGACGAGCTGACGGCGGTGTTCAAGATGCGCGGGCCCAACGCGGCGCTGCCCCGGACCCTGGCGCAGCCCACCGTCACCACGCTGATCATCCCGGTGAAGCTGGCCCAGGAGAAGGGTGCCGACTACAACCGCAATCCCGTCGGCACCGGCCCCTTCGTGTTCAAGGAATGGCGCGCCGCCGACCGTCTGGTCGCCGAACGCAACCCCGACTACTGGGACAAGGACAAGCCCTATCTCGACCGCGTGACCGTGCGGCCGCTGCCGGATTCCGACGCCCGCTACGCCAGCCTCGTGAAGGGCGATGTCCAGGTGATCTGGGAAGACCGCGCCGAGAACATCATGAAGGCCAAGAAGGACAGGAACCTGCGGGTCCTGACCTGGGTGGGCAGCGGTGCGCTGGTCACGCCGCTCAACACCCAGCGCGAGCCGCTGAACGACAAGCGCGTTCGCCAGGCTGTCTCGATGGCGCTGAACCGCAAGGCCAACGCCCAGGTGCTGACCCAGGGCCTGCGTCCCGTCCATGACGACCCGTACGGGCCGAACTCGGGCATCGAGTGCAAGGACACCGGCGCGCTGAAGTACGATCCCGAGGCCGCCCGCAAGCTGATCGCCGACTACGGCAAGCCGGTGAAGATGACCATGACGGTCACCGCCACGCCGCGCGGCCGCGAGAATGCGCAGGTCTTCCAGGCCGACATGAAGAAGGCCGGCATCGACATCGAGATCAAGCCGGTCGACCAGACCCAGCTCGTGAAGGAGACGCTGTCGCGCGACTTCCAGATCACCGGCTGGCGCATCATCGACCTGGCCGACGTCGATCCGCAGATGTTCGCCAACTTCCATTCCAAGAGCCCGATCAACTTCTCTGGCTACAACAACGAGGAAGTCGACAAGCTGTTGCTGATCGGCCGTACCAGCCTCGACGAGAACAAGCGCAAGCAGGCTTATTGCGACCTGATCAAGATCCTGAACGATGATGCGGTGTGGCTGTGGACCGGCAGCAACATCGACTTCGCCATCACCCGCGCCAACGTGCACGGCATTCCGGGGCTGCGCGGCGGCGCCGTGCAGGTCGAGGGCGCCTGGCTCACGAAGTAACGACGGGTGCAGAGTAGGGTAGCGTAGGGCGTCGCGCGATGCCGTGGATCTTGCGCCAGTTGGTGCGGCTGGTGGTGGTGCTGTTCTGCGTCACCCTGCTGACCTTCTTCATCGTGAACATCCTGCCGGGCGACGTGGCGATCGTGATCCTGGGATCGCTCGCCACGCCGCAGGACATTGCCGGCCTGCGCGCCGATCTCGGCCTCGATCGGCCGATGCTGGTGCGTTACTTCGACTGGCTGGGCTCGGCGCTGTCGGGCGATCTCGGCCGTTCCTACCGCAACGGCGAGCCGGTGGTGCAGGCGATCGTCGACCGGCTGCCGGTGTCGCTGCAGCTCATGGTGATGGCCCAGCTCATCGCGCTGGGCATCGCGATCCCGGTGGCGTTGCTCTCGGTGCGGCGGCCGGGCGGCATCTTCGATCGCATTTCCGCCTCGGCCGCCTTCGGTTTCCTCGCGATGCCCAACTTCATGCTGGGCATCGTGCTGATCTACCTCTTTTCGGTGAGCTTCGACCTGCTGCCGGCGACCGGCTTCGCGCCGATGTCGGAAGGCCTGTGGGAGAACATCGAATCGATGATCCTGCCGTCGCTGACCCTGGGCCTGATCGAATGGACGGTGCTGATGCGCGTGCTGCGCTCGGACCTGCTGACCACGCTCAAGGAGGACTTCATCCTGCTGGCGCGCGCCAAGGGGCTGCCGCCGTGGCGGGTGCTGCTGCAGCATGCGCTGCGCCCCTCGTCGTTCACCCTGATCACCATCCTGGGCCTCAATATCGGCGGGCTGATCGGCGGCGCGGTGATCGTCGAGCAGATCTTCGCCCTGCCGGGTGTCGGCCGGCTGCTGCTGGGGGGCATCTTCAACCGTGACCTGATCCTCGTGCAGGGCACCGTGGCCTTCATCGCGGTGGGCTTCGTGGTCATCAACTTCCTGGTCGACATGCTCTACGCCGTGCTCGATCCAAGGGTTCGCCATGTCCGCTTCCGCAGCTAAGGGCGCGGTCATCGCCGCGACGCGGCCGCGGCGCCGCTGGCACTGGGCGCTCGCTTTGCCGCTGGCCTGGCTGCTGCTGGTCGTCTTCCTGGCGATCACAGCCGACTGGATCGGCCTGCCCGATCCGTCGGCGCAGGAGCTGATCCTGCGCCGCAAGCCGCCGTCGGCCGAATTCCTGCTGGGCACCGACAATCTCGGGCGCGACATGCTCTCGCGCATCATCTACGGCGCCCGGACCTCGCTGATCGTCGGCATCTGCGCGCCGTTCCTCGGCTTCCTGGTGGGCGGCGCGATCGGCATGAGCGCGGGCTATTTCCGCGGCAAGGTCGACCTGCTGGCGGTCGGCTTCATCGACATCCTGCTGGCCTTCCCGTCGCTGGTGCTGGCGCTCACCTTCACCGCCTATCTCGGGCAGAGCCTGTTCAACGTCACCCTGGCGCTGGGCATCCTGTCGATCCCGGCGGCGGCGCGCGTGTCGCGGGCGAACACCTTGGCCTGGGCCAACCGCGACTTCGTGCTGGCCGCCCGCACCATCGGCGCCAGCAACTGGCGCATCCTGACGCGCGAGATCCTGCCCAACCTGCTGCCGCCCATGTTCGCCTTCTGGCTGGTGGCGATCAGCGTGATCATCGTGGCCGAGGGCGCGCTCTCCTTCCTCGGCCTCGGCATCCCGGCGCCGCAGCCGAGCTGGGGCGGCATGATCGCCGACGGCCGCGAGGCGCTCGATGTGGCGCCGCACACGGCGCTGATTCCGGCCGCGGTGATGTTCGCCACCGTCCTGTCGCTCAACTTCGTGGGCGACATGGTGCGCAACATGGTCGATCCACGCAGGTCCGCGCTGTGACCGGCGCACCACTCTTGTCGGTGCGCGACGCGCAGGTGAGCTTCTCCACCGCGCGGGGGCCATTGCGCGCCGTCGACGGCGTCTCGTTCGACCTGCACGCGGGCCGGACGCTCGGCATCGTGGGAGAATCCGGGTCGGGCAAATCGGTCCTCGTACGCTCGCTGATCGGCCTGGTGGGCGAGAGCTCGGGCGCCCAGGTGGCGGGGCAGGTGCTGTTCGAGGGCCGCGATCTTCGCGCGCTGTCGCCCAAGGAGTTCCGGACCGTGCTGGGCAGCGAGATCGGCATCGTCTTCCAGGACCCGATGACCTCGCTCAATCCGGTGATGAATATCGGCCGCCAGATCGGCGAGGGGCTGCGCCTCAACCGCGGGCTCGATTCCAGGGCTGCGGCCCGCCGCGCCGTCGAGCTTTTAGGCGAGGTCGGTATCCCCGAGGCGGAGCGCCGCGCGGCTCAGTATCCACATGAGCTATCGGGCGGCATGCGCCAGAGGGTGGCCATCGCCATTGCCATCGCCTGTGCGCCCAAGCTGCTGATCGCCGACGAGCCGACCACGGCGCTCGACGTCACCGTGCAGCGCCAGATCCTTGACCTGCTGCAGCGCGAGCAGCGCCAGCGCGGCATGGCGATGATCCTGATTACTCACGATCTCGGCGTGGCCGCTGGTCGCGCCGACGACATCATGGTGATGTATGCCGGCCGCGCCGTGGAGGCAGCGGCGACGCGCGAGATCTTCCACTCGCCGCGCATGCCCTACACCGAGGCGCTGCTGCGCTCGCTGCCGCGCCTCACCGATCCCACGCACACGCGCCTCAGCGCCATTCCCGGCCGGCCGCCCGACCTCGCACGGCGCAGCGGCGGCTGCTCCTTCGCGCCGCGCTGCCTCTACCGTACGGAACGGTGCGACGAGCAGCAGCCGGCCCTGACCTGGGAAGCCGCGCGCGGCTATGCCTGCTTCCACCCGCGAGGAGTGGGCGTGTGAGCGATCTCCTCGCCATCCAGAACCTCGTGGTCGAATACCCGGTCGGCGGTGGCCGTCACGTCCATGCCGTGAGCGACGTCACGCTCACAGTGAAGCAAGGCGAGACGCTGGGCCTCGTGGGCGAATCCGGCTCCGGCAAATCCTCGCTGGCGCGCGCGCTGCTGCAACTACCGCCGCCCAAGGCCGGCGCCGTCCTGTTCGACGGGCAGGACCTGACGCGGATGCGCGGCCAGGCGCTGCGCGCGGTGCGTCCGCGCCTGCAGATGATCTTCCAGGACCCGATCGCCTCGCTCAATCCGCGCCGCAAGGTCTCCGAGATCATCGCCGAGCCGCTGGTCGTGTCGGGCGTGTCCGATGCCGCCGAGCGCACCCGCCGCGTGCGCGCCGTCATGGAGGCGGTCGGCCTCGATCCCGACCTCGTGTGGAACCGCAGGCCGCACGAATTCTCCGGCGGCCAATGCCAGCGCATCGCCATCGCGCGTGCCCTCGTGCTCGAGCCTAGCCTGATCGTGTGCGACGAACCGGTCTCGGCGCTCGACGTCTCGATCCGGGCGCAGATCGTCAATCTGCTCGAGGACATGAAGGCGCGCTTCGGCCTGACGCTCCTGTTCATCGCCCACGATCTCGCGGTGGTGAAGTCGGTGTCGGACCGGGTGGCGGTCATGTATCTCGGCCGGCTCTGCGAGGTCGCGGATTCCGCTTCGCTGTTCGCCACGCCGGCGCATCCCTACACGGCCGCCCTCATGGCCGCGATCCCGGTGCCCGATCCCGACATCCCGCTGGGAGATACGAAGCTGAAGCCGGGCGACCCGCCGTCGCCCCTCGACCCGCCCTCGGGCTGCCGCTTCCGCACCCGCTGCCCGCACGCCCAGCCACGCTGCACGGACGAAGTGCCGCCGCTGCGCGCGATCGCGCCGAGCCGTGAGGTCGCCTGCCACTTTCCTCTGACCGGCTGAACGAAACGGGCATCCGACCCGCGCTCCGGCGACATCGTCGAAGTCGCACAAACGAAATAAACGAAATATACGAAACAAACGAAACGAAAACCCCCCGGGCAGCGATTCCCGGGGTTTTCTAGCCGGCTTCAGCGGCCGCCGGAGCGGCATACAGCCGGACCGGAGCGTCGAACCCCTTCAGTTGGTAGTCTCGCGCGGTGCTTCCCGAGAGGTCGCACCTTGCTCGCTCATACACGGCCTCCGTAACCAGTATCTGGCCGGCCGTGGCGGCCGACTGGGCTCGTGCGGCCGTGTTGACCACCGTCCCGATGGCCGTGATGTCGCGATGGGCGTGGCCGAATTCTCCGAAGGTTATTTCACCGCAGTGAATGCCAACCGTCACGCCGACTGCGCGCGTGGTATCGCCGCCGAGACGATCGACGAACGCCCTTCGCACCGCTTCGAAGCGGTTCTGGATCTCGCGGGCGGCGAGCAAGGCCTGCGTCGTGTGGTCGGTGTTCCTGATCGGGAAATTGAAGACGGCCATCACGGCGTCGCCGATCGTCTTGTTGAGCAAGCCGTCGAAGTGCCAGATCGCGCTGGCGCATTCGTCGTAGAATGAATCGAGCAGGTCACCCATGTCGGCGGACGACAGGGATTGAGACAGCCTCGTGTAGCCGCTGAGGTCTGCAAACAGGATCGTGGCGTCCGTCTTCACATTGCGAGCCTTCATGACCTTCGTGAACATGAGCTCGCAGATCGTGCAGACATTCGGGTTCATGCGGCTCGGCCGGACTCCGAAGGCACGGAACGGTGCCGACAACACGCCGCGCAACGGGATGGGCACGTGCATCTGCTGCCAGCATCCCTTGCAGATCGTCGACTTGGTCCAGGTCGAGTCCGTCATCGCACTTCCCTTCGCCTTCGACACCGCAGCGTGGGAGTTCAGTTACGACAACACCGTGTTCGCCTTCGAGCGAACTCGTCAACGTCCCTCCATTGTGGGCGTCGTGCAGGGCCACAGGCAATAGGGATGCGAGCACGCCGGTTGGCCGTGCTGCCCCGGCGAAAATCGTTGGTTTCCAAAAGAAACGTGCCGCGTCACCATCTCTGATGACGCGGCACTCTCGTCGCGAAAGCCCTTGGGCTTTATTGGTCGGAGCGAGAGGATTCGAACCTCCGGCCCCTAGCTCCCGAAGCTAGTGCTCTACCAGGCTGAGCTACGCTCCGTCAGGTGTACGGACTCCGGCCCGCGATGAGGCGGGGGTTATAGCCGCGACCCCCCGCGGTCGCAAGGGCCGCGGCGGCCCGCTATAGTCGCCGCGAAATCGGCTCCCCGGGGGACAAATGGCAAAGGAAAAACGGCTGAAAATCGCGCTCATCGGCTATGGCGCCATCAGCCAGATGCTGTTCGACGTGTTTCGCGAGAAGAAGCCGCCCATCGATATCGTGGGTGTTCTGGTGCGGAAGGGCCGGGTCGTGGCCACCCAGAAGAAGCTCGGCAAGAAGGCCGCGGTTGTCGACAATCTCAAGGAATTGCTGAAGCTCAAGCCCGACGTCGTGGTCGAGGCGGCGAGCCAGCAGGCGGTGCGCGACTGGGGCGAGACCATCCTGAAGAAGGGCTTCGACTTCATGGTGATCGCGACCGGCGCCTACGGCGACCCGGCGCTATGGGAGAAGCACCTGAAGGCGGCCAAGAAGGGCGGCTCTCGCCTGCGCCTGCCGTCGGGCGCCATTGCCGGCCTGGACGGGCTGCTCGCCATGCGGCTGGGCACGCTGGAGAAGGTGAAATACATCTCGATCAAGCCGCCGCATGCCTGGACTGGTACCCCGGCCGAGACCGAGTTCGACCTGCCGTCGATCAAGGAACCGACGGTGATCTTCCGCGGCAAGCCCGCCGATGCCGGCCGGCTCTACCCGAAGAACGCCAATCTGGCGGTGACGGTGGCGCTGTGCGGCGCGGGGCTCGACAAGACGGAGATCGAGCTGGTGGCCGATCCGACCCTGCCGCCCGGCACCAATGCCAGCAAGCTGGAAGTCGTGGCCGATTCGGGCGAGCTGAAGCTGGAGCGACTGGGCCGCGCCATGCCGGACAATCCCAAGACCGGCGTGCTGACGGCGCTCACCATGGCGGACGACCTGTTGAAGATCGTCCGCCACAGCGACTGGTAGGATTTAGCGCGGGCCCGGCCGGCCCATCTCGTGGCCCCTATGGCCCCAGCGGGCCATGCGCGGCCGGTCGAGGATGGCCTTCTGGTCGGCCGTCAGGACGCCGACCAGGGCGGTCAGCGAGGGCTTCACCGCCTCGATCGTGGCGATGCGCGCCTTCATCATGTCCTCTTCCATCGTGAGGCGCTCGACGAGGCCGGGCCGCTCCTTCACCTCGGTCGGCAGGGTCTGGCAGCGCGCCATCGACTTGGCGCTGGCCTCGTCGGCCGCCTTCTCGAAGGCGTTCCAGGCCGTCATCTGCTCGGGCTTCAGCTCAAGCTTGGCCTTGATGTAGGCGCGGTCGCCGATGCGGCGGGCGACCATGTCGATGCAGACGGCCTTGGGCGAGAAGCTGCGCTCGACGGCGCGGTCGCCCCGTTCGCCGCGGGCACGCTCGCCGCGCGGGCCGGGAGGCGGCGGCGGGGCCGGCGGGGTCGCCTGCGCCAGCTCGATCGTGTCGTCGCCAGCGAAGAAATCAAAGGCAGAGGCAGGGGTAGCGAAGGCAAAGCCGGCCGCCAGGACGAGGGCGGACGGCAGGAGCAGGGAGCGGATCGACATCGGAACCTCACCGTGAATGGGCTGTTCCTGACTTACGAGCGCAGGCCGTCCGACGTGCCCGGTCCCAAGGTTAAGTTATGTAAAGTTCGGCCGCTGCTCTTCCAGCCAGACGGCGAAGGCCTCGCGTTCGCCCGGCGTCATGTGCAGGCCTTCCTTGGTCCGCCGCCAGAGAATGTCTTCGGCCTCGACCGCCCATTCGTCGCGGACCAGGTGCCGGACCTCGACCTCGTAGAGGGCGCCGCCGAAATGCCGGCCGAGATCGGCCACGGTCTTCACATTTTCCAGTAGATCCTCGAGGCCCGACCCGTGGCGGCGGGCCAGGATGCGCACGAGGTCCTTCGGGAGCGCGGGTGTGTTGGCCGCGGCGCCGTCCACGAAATTGTCGAAGGCCTGCTCGAAGGTCGGGGCGTCGGCCATCTCCCCGTCGTAGACGGCGCGGCTGTCGGTCCACGGACCGCCCATGCGCGGGAAATAGGGCTCCAGGTCGCGCAGAGCATGCTCGGCCAGCCGGCGATAGGTCGTGATCTTGCCGCCGAACACCGAGAGGATCGGTGCCTTCTGCTGCGGGGCGCCGTCGACCTCGAGGTGGTAGTCGCGCGTCACCTTCGAGGGATTGTCGTCGCCGTCGTCGAACAGGGGGCGGACGCCGGAATAGGTCCAGACCACATCCTCGGGCCGTACCGCCTTGGCCATGTAGTGGCTAGCGAGGTCGCAGAGATAAGAGATTTCCTCGGGCGAGCAGACGGGATGCTCGCCGTCCTCGACCGCGATGTCGGTCGTGCCGATCAGCGAGAATTCGCGCTCGTAGGGAATCACGAAGACGATGCGGTTGTCGCTGTTCTGCAGGATGAAGGCGTGGTCGCCCTCGTGCAGGCGCGGCACGATGATGTGGCTGCCCTTCACCAGGCGCACGCGCTTGGGCGTCCTGACCTCGGTTTCCTCGTCGAGGAAGCGCTTCACCCATGGGCCGGCGGCGTTCACCAGCCCACGTGCCTGCAGATGGACGGGCGCGCCGCCGGGGCCGGCCAGCTCGATGTTCCACAGCTTGCCGTCGGCGCTTCGACGGGCCGAGACGCAGCGGTGGCGGGCATAGATCTTCGCCCCCATCTCGCGCGCCGACTTGAGGTTGGAGATCACCAGCCGGGCATCGTCGACCCAGCCGTCGGAATAGACAAAACCCTTCTTGAAGCTGGACTTGAGGCCGACGCCGAACTTCGACGTGGGCAGATCGACCGAGATCGACTTCGGCAGAGTCATGTGCCAGTCGAGATGATCGT
Source organism: Reyranella sp. GW821-FHT14A01 (assembly GCF_058803965.1). Taxonomy (NCBI): domain Bacteria; kingdom Pseudomonadati; phylum Pseudomonadota; class Alphaproteobacteria; order Hyphomicrobiales; family Reyranellaceae; genus Reyranella; species Reyranella sp. GW821-FHT14A01. Next base: position 57,743 of record NZ_JBXAPM010000013.1, on the reverse strand, counting down.
AGAGAAACAGACCCAGCCGCAGCATCCAGCGCGGCCGCAGGTGCGGCTCGTGCGGCAGGACGAAACGCATCGGCCAGGAGAGGTGCGGCGCCTTGGCCAGCAACACTTCGCGCTCCTGCAGCGCCTCACGCACCAGGCGGAATTCGTAGGTTTCCAGGTAGCGCAGGCCGCCATGGATCAGCTTCGACGCCTTGGAGGAGGTGGCGCTGGCGAAATCGTTCATTTCGCAGAGGCCGACCTTGAGCGCCCGTCCCGCCGCGTCGCAGGCGATGCCTGCGCCATTGATGCCGCCGCCGACCACGAACAGGTCGAGCGGCCGATCCTCCGGTCCATTCATGGGCTACCTATAGCCCGCTTGACCGGGTTTCGCAGGAACCGCAAAAGGCCGCATGGGATTCCTGCTCAAGATCGCGCTGTTCGGGCTCGCCGTTTACGGTGCGTGGCGGACTTTCAGGCACTGGAAGGGCCTTTTCGACCGATTCACGGGGAATGCGGACCTGCCGCGCCAGACTCCGCCGCCGCCTCCGGCTGCGCCGCCCCAACCGCCGCCGTCGGCGCGCAGGCCGGCCGTGATCGAGGATACGGTCCAGTGCGCCGGTTGTGGTGCCTATATTTCGACCGCTGCCGAAAAATGCGGCCAATGCGGCCGTCCGAGGCAATAAGGCCGTAGCCCACCGGCAGCCTTGACCGGGTGGGGGGTGGAACCTATTTTGCCGCACCGCAATAACGGCCTTAAGTTGCGGAAATACAAGGCCTTTAGAGCTTCGGGGAATCTTGGTGTCGAACTCCTCAGCAGCACGCGCCAAGCCGACGTGCTTCCAGGAACTCATTCTTACCCTGCAGGACTATTGGGCAGCGCAGGGCTGCCTGATCCTCCAGCCGTTCGACATGGAGATGGGCGCCGGTACCTTCCACACCGCGACCACCTTGCGCGCGCTGGGGCCGAAGCCCTGGTACGCGGCCTATGTGCAGCCGTCGCGGCGGCCGACCGACGGGCGCTACGGCAATAACCCGAACCGGCTGCAGCATTATTACCAGTTCCAGGCGATCCTGAAGCCGTCGCCGCCCGACATCCTCGAACGCTACTTGGGCTCGCTGCAGGCGATCGGCATCGACACGACCTTGCACGACATCCGCTTCGTCGAGGACGACTGGGAGAGCCCGACGCTCGGCGCCTGGGGCCTGGGCTGGGAAGTCTGGTGCGACGGCATGGAGATCACGCAGTTCACCTACTTCCAGCAGGTGGGCGGCATCGAGGTCGACTTGGTCGCGGGCGAGATCACCTACGGGCTCGAGCGGCTGGCCATGTACCTGTTCGACAAGAAAACCGTCTACGAGCTGCCCTACAATCGCGCCGACTCCGACGTGCCGCTGACCTACGGCGACGTCTTCCTGCAGAACGAGCAGGAGCAGTCGGCCTACAATTTCGAGCATGCCGACACCGAGATGCTGTTCCGCCACTTCGCCGACGCCGAGAAGGAATGCGGCCGGCTGGTCGAGAAGAAGCTGCCGCTGCCGGCCTACGAGCAGTGCATCAAGGCCAGCCATTCGTTCAACCTGCTCGACGCGCGCGGCGTGATCAGCGTCACCGAGCGGCAGAGCTACATCCTGCGCGTCCGCAACCTCGCCAAGGCCTGCTGCGAGACGTGGCTGGCGACGCAGACGAAGAAGGTTGCCTGAGATGGCCGAGCTTCTTCTCGAGATCCTGAGCGAAGAGATTCCGGCCCGCATGCAGGCGCGGGCGGCCGATGACCTGAAGCGGCTGGTCTGCGACGGGCTGAAGGGCGCCGGCATCGGTTTCGAGGCGGCGCGCGCCTATGTGACGCCGCGGCGGCTGGCGCTGGTGGTCGAGGGCATCCCCGCCGTGCGCGACGATGTCAGCGAGGAAAAGCGCGGGCCTCGCGTCGGTGCGCCCGACCAGGCGGTGCAGGGCTTCCTGAAGGGCGCGGGCCTGGCCTCGCTCGACCAGGCGGAGAAGCGCGATACCGGCAAGGGCGAGTTCTGGTTCGCCGTCATCACGAAGAAGGGCGGGCCGACTGCCGACGCCCTCCCGTCGGTGATCGATGCCGCGATGAAGGCGCTGCCCTGGCCCAAGTCGATGAAGTGGGGCAGCGGCACCATGCAATGGGTGCGCCCCTTGCAGGGCATCGTCGCGCTGTTCGACGGCAAGGTGCTGAAGGGCGAGGTCTCGCCCGGTGGCGCCATGGCGCCGGTCGCCTTCGGCGACACGACGCGCGGCCATCGTTTCCTGAGCGAGGGCGAGTTCGCGGTCACGGGCTTTGCTGACTACGAGGCGAAGCTGCGGGCCGCGCACGTGATCCTCGATCCGGCGGAGCGCCGGAAGATCATCCTCGAAGGCGCTCGTAAGCTCTGCAGCGAGGCCCAGGTCACGCTGCGCGACGATGAAGGCCTGCTCGATGAAGTGACCGGCCTCGTCGAATGGCCGGTGCCGCTGATCGGCACCATCGATGCGCAGTTCATGGACGTGCCGCCCGAAGTGCTGATCGTGTCGATGAAGGTGCATCTGCGCCACTTCACGACGACGAAGGCCGACGGCGCGCTGGCCAATCGTTTCATCGTGGTCGCCAACAACGTGGCGCGCGACGGCGGCAAGGTGATCGTCGAGGGCAACGAGCGCGTGCTGCGCGCGCGGCTGAGCGACGCCAAGTTCTTCTGGGACCAGGATCGCAAGACCACGCTGGAAAGCCGCCTGCCGCGACTGACGCAGATCGTGTTCCACGCCAAGCTCGGCACACAGGCCGAGCGGGTCGAGCGCATCGTCGCGCTGGCCGGCGAGATCGCCAAGGCTGTTCCCGGCGCCGATGCGGCTGCCGTCGAGCAGGCGGCGCGGCTCTGCAAGGCCGACCTCGTGACCGGCATGGTGGGCGAGTTCCCCGAACTGCAGGGCGTCATGGGTCGCTACTATGCGCTGGGCGAGAAACTGCCGGCGCCGGTCGCCGACGCGATCGGCGATCATTACACGCCGGCCGGCCCCAACGATCGCTGTCCCACCGCGCCCGTGTCGATCGCCGTCGCGCTGGCCGACAAGCTCGATGCGCTGACATCCTTCTGGGCGATCGGCGAGAAGCCCACCGGTTCGCGCGATCCCTTCGCGCTCCGTCGTGCCGCGCTCGGCGTCATCCGGATCGTGGTCGAGAACAAGCTCAGGCTGCCACTCAAGCCGTTCCTCAAGGCCGACGACCTGCTCGCCTTCTTCGCCGAGCGCCTCAAGGTGCAGATGCGCGAGAAGGGCGTGCGCCATGACGTGGTCGACGCCGTCGTCTCGCTGGGCGGCGAGGACGATCTCGTCCGGCTGTTGGCGCGGGTCGAGGCGCTGCAGGCCTTCCTCGGCACCGAGGCGGGCAAGAACCTGCTGACGGCTTACGGCCGCGCCGCCAATATCGTTCGCGCCGAGGAGAAGAAGGACAAGGGACTCGCGGCAAAGATCGCGGGTGCGCCCGATGCCGCACTGCTGGAACAAGCGGAAGAAAAAGCCGTTGCTTCCGCCTTGGAAGAGGTCGCGCGCACGGTGAAGCCGGCGCTGGCCGCCGAGGATTTCGCGGGGGCAATGGCTGCGTTCGCGGGCCTGCGCGGGCCGATCGACGCCTTGTTCGACAAGGTCACGGTCAACGTGACGGACAGGCCGGAGGTTCGCCTGAACAGGCTGAAGCTGCTCAACCAGATTCGCGCCACCATGGATACGGTGGCCGATTTTTCAAAGATCGAGGGCTAAGAATGGCCAAGTGGGTCTACAGTTTCGGGGATGGCAAGGCCGAGGGCCGCGCCGACATGCGCAACCTGCTGGGCGGCAAGGGCGCCAACTTGGCCGAGATGTCGAGCCTCGGCCTGCCGGTGCCGCCGGGCTTCACCATCTCCACCGAGGTCTGCACCTACTTCTACGACAACAAGAAGACCTATCCGCCCGAGCTGAAGGATGAGCTCGAAAAGGCGCTCGTCGAAGTCGAGAAGGTCGTCGGCATCCAGTTCGGCGACGCCGCCAATCCGCTGCTGGTCTCGGTCCGCTCGGGCGCCCGGGCCTCGATGCCGGGCATGATGGACACGGTGCTGAACCTTGGCCTCAACGACAAGACGGTGCTGGGTCTTGCCAAGTCGTCGGGCGACGAGCGATTCGCCTGGGACAGCTACCGCCGCTTCATCCAGATGTACTCCAACGTCGTGCTCGACGTCGGCCATCACTATTTCGAGGAAGCGCTGGAGATCAAGAAAGAGGATCTCGGCGTCTCGATGGACACCGACCTCAAGGCCGCCGACTGGCGGTCGGTCGTGGCCGAATACAAGAAGCTGGTCGAGAAGCGCACCGGCAAGCCCTTCCCGCAGGAGCCGCGGGAGCAGCTCTGGGGCGCCGTCGGCGCGGTGTTCGAATCCTGGATGAACCAGCGCGCGATCACCTACCGCCGCCTGCATTCGATCCCCGAGAGCTGGGGCACCGCGGTCAACGTCCAGGCCATGGTGTTCGGCAACATGGGCGAGGATTGCGCCACCGGCGTCGCCTTCACGCGCGACCCGTCGACCGGCACCAACCTGTTCTATGGCGAGTATCTCGTGAACGCCCAGGGCGAGGACGTGGTCGCGGGCATCCGCACGCCGCAGCATCTCACCGTGCAGGGCAAGCTCGCCCAGAAGTCCGACGCGCCGGCCATGGAAGAGGTCATGCCGGAAGTGTTCCAGCAGCTGGCCGACGTGCGGCAGCGGCTCGAGAAGCACTACAGCGACATGCAGGACATCGAGTTCACCGTGCAGCGCGGCAAGCTCTATATGCTGCAGACGCGCAACGGCAAGCGCACCGCCAAGGCCGCGCTGAAGATCGCGGTCGACATGGTGAAGGAAGGCCTGATCGACAAGCGCGAGGCCGTGGCGCGCATCGTGCCGGCATCGCTCGACCAGCTCCTGCATCCGACGCTCGATCCGAAGGCGGCCCGCAAGGTGATCGCCAAGGGCCTGCCGGCCTCGCCGGGCGCCGCTTCGGGCAAGGTCGTGTTCTCGGCCGACGATGCCGAGAAGCAGGCGCGGGCCGGCGAGAAGGTGATCCTGGTGCGTCGCGAGACCAGCCCCGAGGACATCCACGGCATGCATGCCGCGGAAGGCATCCTGACCTCGACCGGCGGCATGACCAGCCACGCCGCCGTGGTGGCGCGCGGCATGGGCAAGCCCTGCGTCGCGGGTGCGGGCGACGTGCGCATCGACGGCAAGGCCGGGACCCTCAGCGTGCGCGGCACGGTGGTGAAGACCGGCGAGACCATCACGCTCGACGGCAGCACCGGCGAGATCATCCTCGGTGTCGTGCCGACCGTGCAGCCCGAGCTCAGCGGCGACTTCTCCCAGCTGATGGAATGGGCCGACGAGTTCCGCAAGCTCGGCATCCGCACCAACGCCGAGACGCCGGCCGATGCCGCCCAGGCGCGCAAGTTCGGCGCCGAGGGCATCGGCCTCTGCCGCACCGAGCACATGTTCTTCGAGGGCGATCGCATCGTGGCCGTCCGCCAGATGATCCTGGCCGACGACGAGAAGAGCCGTCGCGCCGCCCTGGCCAAGATCCAGCCGATGCAGCGCCAGGACTTCGTCGAGCTGTTCGAGATCATGGCGGGTCTGCCTGTCACGATCCGCCTGCTCGACCCGCCGCTGCACGAGTTCCTGCCGAAGACGGCGGAGGAGATGGAGGTCGTGGCCAAGGACCTCGGCGTCGACGTGAAGGAGATCGAGGAGCGCGCCAACAAGCTGCATGAGTTCAATCCCATGCTCGGCCATCGCGGTGTGCGTCTCGGCATCTCCTATCCGGAGATCTACGAGATGCAGGCCCGCGCCATCTTCGAGGCCGTGGCGGAGGTCCAGAAGAAGGCCGGCAAGACCGTCGTGCCGGAGATCATGATCCCGCTCGTCGCGACGAAGAAGGAACTCGACCTGATGAAGGTGGTGATCGACCAGGTCGCCGAGGAAGTGAGCCAGACGGCTGACCAGACCCTCGAATATCTCGTCGGCACCATGATCGAGCTGCCGCGCGCGGCGCTGCGGGCCGGCGACATCGCGGAGACGGCGGAGTTCTTCTCCTTCGGCACCAACGACCTGACGCAGACCACCTTCGGCCTCAGCCGCGACGACTCGGCCTCGTTCCTGGAGAAGTACCAGCAGCGCGGCATCTTCGAGCACGACCCCTTCGCCTCGCTCGACATCGAGGGCGTGGGCGAACTGATCGAGATCGCGACCGAGCGCGGCCGCAAGGTGCGCAACAGCCTGAAGCTCGGCATCTGCGGCGAGCATGGCGGCGATCCGGCCTCGGTCTACTTCTGCCACAAGGCCGGGCTCGACTACGTCTCCTGCTCACCCTACCGCGTGCCGATCGCGCGGCTGGCGGCGGCGCAGGCGGCGCTGGGCGGTCCGCTCAAGACCGAATGACCCTGGCGGCGCTCCGCAACGACGGCAAGCGAGCGCTGGCCGCAGCACTTGCCGGCCTGGAGCGCGATCCCGAAAGCGAGGCCTCGCAGGCGCTGCTCGACGCGGCGTGGCGCGAGCCGCGGGCCCATGTCGTGGGCGTCACCGGCCCGCCCGGTGTCGGCAAATCCTCCCTCTGCGCGGCGCTGGTCGCGGCGTGGCGCCGGTCCGGCAAGACCGTCGGCGTGATCGCCGTCGATCCCTCGTCACGGACCAGCGGCGGCGCGCTGCTGGGCGACCGCGTGCGCATCGTCCATGATGGATCCGACGAAGGCAGCTTCGTGCGCTCGATGGCCGCCCGCGACCGGCTGGGCGGGCTGGCCGACCAGACGCTGGCGGCCATGATCGTCATGCGCGCGCTGTTCGACCGCGTGCTGATCGAGACGGTCGGCGTGGGCCAGTCCGAGACCGACGTGGCGGGTGTCGCGGATACGGTCGTCTTCTGCGTCCAGCCCGGCTCCGGCGATTCGCTGCAGTTCATGAAGGCGGGCATCGTCGAGATCCCGCACCTGGTCGTCGTCACCAAGGCCGATATGGGCGCCGCTGCCGAACGGGCGCGCGCCGATGTCGCGGGGGCGCTGTCGCTCGCCACCGCGGGCGATGCCGGCGACTGGCCGGTGAAGGCGCTGGCCGTTTCCTCCCGCGGCGGAACGGGCATCGACGGCCTCGTCGCGGCGCTCGATGCGCATCGGCAGCACTTGGCGGGCGACGGCCGGCTGGCGGTGGCGCGTCATCGCCAGAGCGAGGGCTGGGTCGTCCAATCGCTGCGCGACCGGTTCGGCCGCGACGGGATTGCAAGGCTTGGCCGGCTGGGTTTGGATCCGGCGCTGGCGCCCGGCGCTCAGCCCTTCCAGCGGCTTCGTGAGCTGGCCACTGCATTGGAGAGACCGTGATGACCCATCCGACCGACGGAAGCTGCATCTTCTGCAAGATCGTCGCGGGCCAGATCCCGTGCTTCAAGCTGGTCGAGGACGAGGCGACCATCGCCTTCATGGACATCAACCCGGTCAATCCCGGCCATGCGCTGGCCGTCGCCAAGGGCCATTGGCCGACCATCGACGTCATTCCGCCCGAGGTTCTGGGCGCCGTGGCGAAGACCGCCCAGCGCGTGGCCAAGGCCGCGATCGGCGAGCTGAAGCCCGCCGGCGTCAATCTCCTGCAGGCCAACGGCGAAGGGGCGGGGCAGAGCGTGCCGCACCTCCACATCCACGTCCTGCCGCGTTATCCGGGCGACGGCGTGAAGCTCAACTGGGAGTACCGGCCCGGCGACAAGGCCGAGATCGAGGCGATCTACAAGAAACTGAAGGCCGCGCTCGCCCCTTGAGCCGCGGCCCCTAAGCGGCGGCCATCGAGCCGCTGCTGCGCGGTGTCGTGGAGAACCACTCGCGTTCGTCCTGGCGGAACTGGTCGCGCACATAGTCGATCACGGTGCGGATGCGAGCGCCCTTGTTGGTCTCCTCGTGGCTGACCAGCCAGATGTCGCGGACGATCCTGAGGTTGATCGGCGCCGCCACCAGGTTCGACGACTTGGCGATGTAGTCGGGGAACACCGAGATACCGTAGCCGGTCTGCACCGCCTCCATGGCGGCGTAAGACGAGTTGGTGCGCAGGACCACCGAGGTGCTGCGCTCGACGACTTCGCTCCACGGCTTCATGGCGGGCAGGCTGTGCAGGGTGGTGTGGTCGACGACATGGTGGTCGCGCATGTCCTCGAGCTTCTGCGGCAGCCCGTACTGCTCGATGTAGGAGGGCGCGGCGAAGATCGACATGTTGACCTGGCCGACCCGCGCCGCGACCAACTGGTTGGACGTGGGACGGAAGAAGCGGATGGCGAGGTCGGCCTGGCGGGTGGCGAGGTCGAGCACCTGGTCGCCGGCGATCACCTGCACGATGATGTCGGGATGGGTGCGGCGCAGCACGCCCAGCCGGGGCACCAGCCAGTGGGCGGCGATGCCCTCGGTTGCGGCGATGCGGACGATTCCCGCCATCTCGCGGTCGAGGCCGGCCAGGTGCCGCTCGATCGCCGTGGCGTTGGACATCATCGATTCAGCCTGCACGAGCACGCCACGGGCGGCCGGGGTCACTTCCATGCCGTGGCGATGGCGGTCGAACAGCTTGGCGCCCAGACGCCGCTCAAGCGCCTGGATGCGACGGCCGACCGTCGTCTGCTTGGTGTTCAACTGGGTCGCAGCGGCGCTGAAGCTTCCGGTTTTTGCAACCGCGAGGAAGAAACGAACGTCGTCCCAGTCGCCGAGAATGTTCGGCACCTTGTTCTTGCGCGGAGGGATCGAGACCATGGTGACAATCGTTACAATAAGAGTTGCGCCCACGCATACCTGACGGGAGCCTCATGGTTTACCCTACACCATTATCCATGAAATGTCGTTTTTTGTCTTACTTTTAGGGGGTTAGGCGGTTCTTCGCACCGTGCCCGGACCCTCCGGCGCATCCAGTCCCCATATTCGCTAGCCAATCTTTCGGTTGTATGTATCCGGATTGACGCTCGCAACGAGACAGGGAGTGCTGCCCGTGGCCGCCATCGGCTCTGACGGAAAATCCACGCCGGCCGCGGTTGGCGCCGGCAAACTCAGCCGTTATCTGCGCAGTCCATCGACGCGGATGGCCGCCTTTGGCGGACTTTTAACGTACTTGAGCTATGCGTATGCGCACATCAGTTGGGCTAACCCCATGCTGATCGGCGTGTCAATCTTCGTTGGGATATTCCTGCCGAGCTACGCCAAGCTCAGTAACAAGGCTGAATTGTGGGCCAACAACCAGTTCGGGTTCGTTACGGCCGGCCGGCTGGGCCGGTTCATCCCGCAGTTGGCTTTCAACCTGGTGATGTTCTGGCTGATGTTATGGGGGGGTGCACTCAACCAGCTCGGAATGGCGTCCGTCGGCGGCGTAGCGGGTGCTGCGCTCGTGACGACCTTGGCGTCACAGGGCACGCAATATCTCGGCGGCTTTCTCGTGGCGCGGGGCGTGGGCGACGCCAATCGCAACACGCTGGTCGGAATCCTGGTGAACGTCACATTGGCGGCGCTGGGTACGGCGGGTGTGCCAGGCGCGCGCGAGGGCTTCCTTTTCCTGGGCTTCGGCCTCGGGGGAACCCTGTTCCTGATCGGACTGCTGTCGGACCTGCGGTCGGTTGCGGCGCCCAAGGGCGGCATCGGCCTCTATTTCGGCACGTTCAACCCGTTCCACAACACCCACCTTTCGATCATCCAGAAGGCGATCGACGAGCGCGGGCTCGACAAGGTCATCATCCATCCGGTGCTGATCCCCAAGCTGCACGTCGATGCCTTCCGCAAGGGCGAACTGCGGGTCGGCAGCCTGAGGGACGGCTTCCAGATCTACGAGAAGACGGACAAGGCCGATTCCAACGTCGACTATTTCCCGACGGGAAATGTCTTCCTGCCGCCGGAGACGCGCGTGGCGCTGATCAAGTTGGCGCTGGCCGAGGCCGGCATGGCCGACAAGGTCGAGGTCGCGGTCTATTCCGAGACCTACTACGCCAAGGGGTTCCAGGGCGTGATCGCCGAGATCAAGCGGCGTCATCCCGGGGCACGTCTCCACACGCTCCACGGCACCGATTTCGGCGGCATGCTGGTGCGCCAGATCTCCGACGAATGCGGCTGGATCTACCCCTGGTGCATCCTGCGCCGGGACCAGATCTCGGCAACCGCCATCCGCCGCGGCGCCAAGGGCATGACACCCTCCATCGTCACCGATGTGCTTGCACAGATTTCACAAAATCTTCCGATTGTTTCGGCCGGAGGCCGGCGCTTTCGGAATGACAACGGCGTTTTGACTGAGGGGAACTGAAATGACTGAACAGGAGACGACGGGCCCGAGCAACCGGCCCGAGATCACGATCAAGCTCGCGTCGACTTCCGACGAGATGATGCAGTGCTTCATGCTGCGCGCCGCCGTGTTCATGGGCGAGCAGGAATGCCCTTACTGGGAGGAGTATGACGGTAACGACTACACCGCCAGTCATCTCATTCTGTACGTCGACGGCGAGCCGGCCGCGTCGATCCGCGTCCGCTGGTTCGCGGGCTTCGCCAAGCTCGAGCGCGCGATCATCCTGAAGCGCTACCGGTCGTACGGCCTCTTCCTGCCGTTCGTGCACTGGGCCAAGGAATTCTGCCGCAAGAAGGGCTATCCCAAGGCCTACCTGCACGGCCAGAAGCGGCTGTGGCCGATCTTCGAGAAGGACGGCTTCCGCAAGGTCGACGACAAGGTCTTCCACTTCTCCGATCATGAGTACGGCGCCTTCGCCTGCGATCTCGAGGTCGGCGACAACGCCCCGACCGTGCTGACCGATCCGATGGTGCTGAACCGTCCCGAGGACAAGCTCGACATGCCGGGCATCCTGGAAGAATCGATGGAACGGGGAGCGTCCTGTCCGCATGCGGGATGGACCGAACGGCGCGCGAGCTGAGGGGAGTGAGAGACATGAGCACCAACACACGTTCGATCGGCGGCCAGTCCGTCGTCATCAAGTCAGCCATGAAGATGGAGGACTCCCTTCAGGCGTTCGCGGTCCGCGCCGCCTGCTTCATCGGCGAACAGGACATTCCCTACTCCGAGGAGTTCGACGGCCACGATTTCGGCGCCACGCACCTCATCGCCTATCTCGGCGAGGAGCCGGTGGGCGCCGTGCGCCTGCGCTGGTTCCAGTCCTTCGCCATGCCGGAGCGGCTGGCGGTGATGAAGCGCTTCCGCGGCAACGATATCGGCCAGCTCCTCATCGAGCGCTGCGCCAGGCTGGCCGAAGCCCGGGGCTGCAAGACCCTCTACACGCAGTCCCTGCCGCAAGACATCAAGTACTGGGAGAAGCACGGCTGGCGCCGTCTCGAAGCCGATGACACGGGCAAGGGGCCGAAGCGCGTGGTCGCGATGGTACGGCCCGTCGACCCGAGCAAGCCGCTACCGGAGACCGACGCGCCGGAGTCGGTGGTCCTGCGCAAGGAGCCGCAGCTCGACCCGTCGGGCCTGCCGCTCGGTGGCGAGCGTGCCTGAAAGCGGTAACCCCCACGAAGGTCTGAAGAAGATCATGCCGGATCGTCCTCGCCAGCCCGTTTTTTTCGGGTAGGCTTCGGGGACGGCCGGCGATTGGTCGGGGGAGCAGCGTACCAGGCGTGAAACGCCAGGCGGGTAAAACATGACGGACGTCTTCGAGATCATCGTCGAACCGAATATACGGCGGCGGCGCGGACGTGCGCCTCTATCTGAGAAGAAGCGGGCGGCGGCGTTGTTTCGGGTGTGGCATGGCGTGCGGGAGATGATCGAGGAGGCCGAGCGTCTGGGCGACGGCGAACTCGTGCACTTCCTGGCAGTGTCCCAGCTCCTCGTCGAGGAGCGGGTCACGATGCTGACCAGCGGCGTGCCTGCCTTCGCGCTCGCGGATACGTCGCTGCCGAACTGACGTCCCGGCCTGCTACTTGTGCCGGGGGTCGAGCGCGTCGCGCAGGCCGTCGCCCAGCAGGTTGAACGACAGGACCGCGAAGAAGATCGCGAAGCCCGGCCAGAAGGCCATCCATGGCGCCTGGGCGATGAAACGCTGGGCCGAGTTCAGCATGCTGCCCCAGGACGGCGACGGCGGCTGCTGGCCGAGGCCGAGGAACGACAGCGCCGCCTCGGCGATGATCGCGCCGGCGATGGCCAGCGAGGCCTGCACCAGTAGCGGCGGCACGATGTTGGGCAGGACGTGGCGCATCGCGATGCCCCAGTGCGGGTTGCCGACGGCGCGGGCGGCCTCGACATAATCCTCGACCTTGGCGCCCAGGGTCTGTCCCCGCGTCAGGCGGATAAACACCGGTGTCGCGGTGACGCCGATGGCGATCATGGCATTGCTCAGGCTCGGCCCGAGGAAGGCGGCCAGCGCGATCGCCAGGATCAGGAATGGGATCGCGAGCATGGCATCGACGATGCGCGACAGCACCGCGTCGATCCAGCCGCCGGCATAGCCCGCCAGCAGGCCGAGCGGCACGCCGATACCCAACGCAATGACCACCGACACGAGGCCGGCGCTGAGCGAGGCGCGGGCGCCCCAGATGATGCGCGACAGCACATCGCGACCGACCTCGTCGGTGCCGAGCCAGTGGGCCCATGACGGCGGCTTGCGTACCTGCGTGAAGCTGGTGGCGATGGGATCGTAGGGCGAGATCAGTGGTGCCAGGAGCGCCACGAGGACGAACAGCACGACGACGGCCAGGCCGAACATCGCGCCCTTGCGCCGCTTCAGGCGCCGCCAGGCACGCGCCCAGGGATTTTCCTCGCGCGCATCCTTGGCGGCGACGACGGGGGCGAGTGTGGTCGTGGTCATCGCGATCAGCCCCTCAGCCGCGGATTGACCAGCACGTAAGCCACGTCGGCCAGCAGGTTCAGCACGATGTAGGTCGTGGCGGTCACCAGGACGACGCCCTGCACGACGGCGTAGTCACGGTTGAAGACCGAGTCGACGATCAGCTTGCCGAAGCCCGGGATGGTGAAGATCTGTTCGGTCAACACCGCGCCCGACAGCAGTGTGCCGAAGTCGAGGGCCAGCAGGGTGATCACCGGGGTCATGGCATTGCGCAGCGCGTGCTTCAGGACGACGCGTCCCTCACGCAGCCCCTTGGCGCGAGCGGTGCGGACATAGTCGGCACCCATCGCCTGCAGCATGGCGCTGCGCGTGTGGCGCATCAGGACGGCGGCGAGCGCGTTCCCCAGCACGAAGGCCGGCATGATCGTGGTGGCGAAGCTCGCCTGCCAGTTCTCGCCCAGCCGCACGTAGCCCGAGGCGGGCAACCAGCCCAGGGTTACCGAGAACAGGAAGATCATCAGGATGCCCAGCCAGAAATTGGGCGTGCTGAGGCCCCACAGGGCGAAGATGTTGGCGCCGTAGTCCCAGGCGGTATCTTTCTTCACCGCCGAGATGATGCCGGCGGGAATGCCGATGCCGATCGCGATCAGCAGCGCCATCGCGGCGAGCTGCAGTGTGACTGGCAGCTTCTCGGCCACCAGCGAGGAAACCGAGGCCTTGAGCCGCATCGACTCGCCCAGGTTCCCGGAGAGCACACCCTTGATCCAGTAGAAATACTGGACCGGGATCGGCTCGTTCAGCCGGTATTGCTCGCGGATCTCCTCGAGCACCTTCGGGTCGCGCTCCTCTCCCGCCATGATCAGCGCCGGGTCGCCCGGCAGGAGCTGCTGCAGGCCGAAGATCAGCATCGACACCAGGATCAGTGTCGGAATGATCTGCAGCAGTCGCTGGGCAAGGAACGCGAGCAAGGTCTGGTCTTACTTCAGCTTGACGCCGACGACGCGGACGAGCCCGTCGGGCATCTGCTTGTAGCCCTCGACCTTGTCGGACAGCGCGACCAGCACCTGCGTGTGATAGAGGTACATGATCGAGCCCTCGGCCAGGAACTTGGCGGCGACCTTCTCGTAGGCCTTCTTGCGCACGGCGGGATCGCTCTTGGCGCGCGCCTCGGCATGGCCCTCATCGACCTCCTTGCTGCAGAACTTGCCGTTGTTCTGCGGCGAGTTGCAGGTCTGGAACGAGTAGGAATTGCCGTCGGGATCGCTGCGGCCGCTCCAGCCGATCAGGTAGAGCTGGAAGTCGCCGTCCTCGGCCTGCTTCAGCGAGGTCGCGAATTCGGTGACGCGGATCTTGAGGTCGAAGCCCGCTTCGGCGGCCATCGACTGCACGACTTCGGCGACGGCGCGCGTCTCGGGGCCGTTCGGCACCATGAAGTCGACCGTGAGCGGCGTGGTGACGCCGGCTTCCTTCAGCAGCGCCTTGGCCTTGGCGACGTCGCGCTTGGGGATCGGGAAGGCCTGCTGGTAATAAAAGTTGGTCGGGTTGATCCACTGGTTGCCCGGCACGAACTCGCCGTTGAACACGACCTGGTTGATCGCCTCGCGGTCGATCGCCAGTTCGAGTGCGCGGCGGACGCGGGCGTCCTTGCCGAGCGGCGCGTTGGCCTTGGCACCGGTCGCGAGGTTCATCGTCAGGCCGACATAGCCCAGCTGCACCGCCTTGATCAGCTTGAGCTTGGGATTGTCGCGCACCGTCTTGATGTCGGTCGCCAGCACGCGCTCGATCATGTCGAGGCCGCCGGAACGCAGGTTGGCGAGGCGCACCGTGCCGTCGACGATCGGCAGGTAGGTGATCTTGTCGATGAAGATATTGTCCTTGTTCCAGTAGTCGGCGAACTTCTCGACGACGATCCGGTCCTGCTGGACACGCTCGACGAACTTGTAGGGGCCGGCGCAGACCGGCTTCAGGCCAAACTTGTCGCCTGCGGCCTCTGCCGCCTTGGGCGAGACCATCATGCCGGCGCGATCGGTGAGCTGCGCCAGCAGCGGCGAGAACGGCTCCTTGAGCACCAGCTTGATCGTCATCGGATCGACGACTTCCACCTTGTCGACCGAGCCCAGCTCGGGCTTGCGGAACGAGCCCTTCATATTGAGGTGGCGGTCGAGGCTGTACTTCGCGGCCTGCGCGTCGAGCACTTCGCCGTCGTGGAACTTCACACCGGGACGGAGTTTGATCGTGACTTCCTTGCCGTCGGCCGACGTCTCGTGGCTGAGCCCGAGCTGCGGCACGATCGCGAGCTTCTCGTCGATGTCGAACAGCTTGTCGCAAATGGAAGCGAAGACGATGCGGCCGACATAGGTGCGGGCGAGCGTCGGATCGAGCACGTCGGGATCCTCGGCAAGGCCCACGCGCAGGTTGCTCTGGGCGGCCACACCGGAGAGGGCGAGACCCATAAAGGTGGCAGCCAGCGCCAGCCGGTGGAACGTCTTCTTCATGTTGCCTCCGTATGTGAAGTGACGAACGCCGCCTGAAGGCGGGCCAGTCGTATCCGGTCTTGCTTGTTGCCCGTTCCCTCGGCGAGCGGGGGGGCGGGAGGAAGTTCGGGCCACCAGGGGCAGGCCGCGGCGTGGCCCGCGCCGTCGTCGATAAGTTCCGGGACGTCGACCTTGCAGGACGCGCGGGCGTAGACGCAGCGCGTATGGAAGCGGCAGCCCGGCGGCGGGTTCATCGCGCTCGGGATATCGCCTTCGAGCAACGCGCGCTCGCGCACCACCGTCGGGTCCGGCTGCGGCACGGCGGACAGGAGCGCGCGCGTGTAGGGGTGACGCGGGCTGCGGAACAGTTCTTCGGTCGTCGCGGTCTCCACGATCTTGCCGAGATACATTACGGCGATGCGGTCGGCGATGTGCTTCACGACCGCGAGATCGTGACTGATGAAGACGTAGGCGAGGCCGAAGCGTGCCTGCAGCGAGCGCATCAGGTTGATGACCTGAGCCTGGATCGAGACGTCGAGCGCGGAGACCGGCTCATCGGCCACGATCAGCTTGGGTTCGACGGCAAGGGCGCGGGCGATGGCCAGCCGCTGGCGCTGGCCGCCGGAGAATTCGTGCGGATAGCGGCGGGCATGTTCGGGCCGCAGACCGACCAGTTCGAGCAACTCGCCGACGCGCGCACGCCGCGCCGCTTCCGACGTGGCGAGGCCATGCAGCATCAGCGGTTCGCCCAGCATGGCGCCGACGGTCATGCGCGGATTGAGCGAGGCGTAGGGATCCTGGAAGATTACCTGCATCTGCCGGCGCTGCGCCCGCATCTGCGATTCGGAGAGGCCGAGGAGGTCCTGGCCTTCGAAGCGCACGCTGCCGCCGGCCGGTTCGAGCAGGCGCAGCACGAGGCGGCCAACCGTCGACTTGCCGCAGCCCGATTCGCCCACGACCGCCAGCGTCTCGCCGGCATCGAGATGGAAGTCTACGCCATCGACGGCGCGGACATGACCGGAGACGAGGCCGAAGACGCCGCGCTTCACCGGGAAATGCTTTTGCAGGCCCCGGACCTCGAGCAAGGGGCCGCTCATGCCGCGACCTGCGAGAGCGGCGCGCGGCGGCAGCGCGAGAGGTGGCCCGGCGCGACCTCGACCAACGGCGGTGGGGAGGCCAGGCACTCGGGCTCGACGAAGGGGCAGCGCGCGGCGAAGCGGCAGCCGGGCGGCGGGCGCGTCATGTCGGGCACGCGGCCCTCGATCGAGGGCAGGCGCTCGCGCTTTTCGTCGAGACGCGGGATCGAGCCCAGCAGTCCGACCGTGTAGGGATGCTCGGGCCGGGCGAAGAGATCGCCAACGCTGGCGCGCTCGACGATCTGGCCGGCGTACATGACGGCCACGTCGTCGGCCATTTCCGCGACCACACCGAGATCGTGGGTGATCAGGATGATGGCGGTGCCGGTGTCGCGCCGCAGGCCGCGCATCAGGTCGAGGATCTGCGCCTGGATGGTGACGTCGAGCGCCGTGGTCGGTTCGTCGGCGATCAGGAGCTGCGGACCGCAGGCCAGCGCCATGGCGATCATGGCGCGCTGGCGCATGCCGCCGGACAGTTTGTGCGGATAGTCGTCGATGCGCTTCTCGGGCGAGGGGATGCGCACCAGCTTCAGCACGTCGATGGCGCGTGCCCGCGCCGCCGCCTTGTCGAGGCGCTGGTGGCGCTGGATCGCCTCCACGATCTGGTCGCCGATCGTGTAGGAGGGATTGAGCGAGGTCATCGGCTCCTGGAAGATCATCGCCAGCCGCGCGCCGCGCAGGTCGCGGATCAGGTGCGCGTCGAGCGTGAGCAGGTCGCGCCCCTCGAACACCACCTGGCCCGTGACCTTGGAATTCTCCGGCGGCAGCAGGCCCATGATGGCCAGCGACGTCACGCTCTTGCCGCAGCCCGATTCACCGACGAGGCCAAGCGTGCGACCGCGCCCCAGCGCCAGATCGAGACCGTCGACGGCGTGGACGATGCCGTCATCGGTCGCGAAATCGACCTTGAGGCCGCGCAACTCCAGCAGCGCTTCACTCATTGATGCGTGGTCACGCTTCTCCTCCCCATTCAAATGGGGAGGTGTCGGCGTCATACGCCGACGGAGGGGTCAGTTTCGTTGCGCCAGAGAGGGTGACCCCTCCGGCCTTGCAGGCCACCTCCCCATTTGAATGGGGAGGAGGAAAGGAGGCGACCTGCATCAACGGCCCGCCGCGTAGCCTTGCATGCCGCGCGGATTGGCGGCGGCCTTGCGCCACGGATCGTCGCGCGTCGCGGCGGTGAGGCGGCCTTCCGACCATTCGTCGTTCACTTCGACCTCGTGGCCGCGCTTCTTCAGCTCGGCAACAGTGTCCTTGGGGATGCGGCCTTCCACCACCAGCACGCCGGGTCGCGCGGTGCGCGGCCAGAAGGAGGAGGGGAAGTGCTCGCTGTGCCAGGCCGGCGCGTCGATCGCCTCCTGCAGGTTCATGTCGCAATGGACGTGGCGCAGGAAATGCTGCGTGACCCACTGGTCCTGCTGGTCGCCGCCCGGCGAACCCCAGACCATGTACGGCTGGCCGTCGCGATGGGCGAGGGTGGGCGTGAGCGTGCTGCGCGGCCGCTTGCCCGGCGCCAGAGAACCCGGCAGGCCCTCTTCCAGCCAGAACATCTGGCCGCGCGTGCCCAGCGGGAAACCCAGTTCGGGAATGACCGGCGAACTCTGCAGCCAGCCGCCCGAGGGCGTGGCCGAGATCATGTTGCCATCCTTGTCGATGATGTCGAAATGCACGGTATCGCCGTTGGTCTGGCCGACGCGGCCCACCGTCGGCTCGCCGGCGCCGCTCGACGCCACGCCCAGCCGCACGCCATCGGCGCGACGCAGCTTCACGACGCCGCCATAGCCGTCGACCTTGCCGGGACGCTGCTCCATCGAGGCATAGGCCGGATCGACCAGCTCGCGGCGGTCGGCGTTGTAGGCATCCGACAGCAGCGTCTGCATCGGCACGTCGACGAAGGCCGGATCGCCGTAGAAGGCCTCGCGATCGGCATAGGCCAGCTTCAGGCATTCGACCTGCAGGTGGATGAAGTCGGGGCTGGTCGGATCCATACCGTCGAGGTCGAAGCCCTTGAGCAGGGCGAGTTGCTGCAGAACCACCGGGCCCTGCGTCCAGGTGTGCGCCTTGCAAACCGTGTACCGACCGTAGTCGTAGGTGAGCGGCGCCTCGACGGTGGCCTGCCACTTGGCCATGTCCTGGCCGGTCAGCACGCCCCTGTTGGGCCTGCCCGAGACGTCCATCACGTCCTGGGTGCGGCAGAAATTGTCGATCGCCTCGGCCACGAAGCCCTGGTTCCAGGCCTTGCGTGCGCGCTCGATCTCGGCCTCGCGCCCGCCGCCGCCGGACTCCGCCTCTTTCAGGATGCGGGCATAGGTGTTGCCCAGGGTGACGTTGCAGAAGAGCGACTCGGGCTTGGGCACATCGCCGCCCGGCAGGAACACGTCGGCCGATGTCTTCCAGTGGGTGCGGAACTGCTCGGCGACCGTGGCGATGGTCGCGCTCGCACGCTCGACAAGGGCGTGGCCGTTCAGCCAGTAACCGATGGCGGGCGACAGTACGTCGGCGAGGCGCATCGTTCCGTAGTCGCGCAGCACGAGCATGTAGGCGTCGAAAGTGCCCGGAATGCAGGCAGGCAGGAGTCCCGTGCCGGGAATGAGGTCGAGGCCAAGGCCTTTGTAGTGGGCGATGGTGGCACCGGCCGGCATCGGCCCCTGGCCGCAGACGACCTCGGTCTTGCCGCGGCGGACGTCATGCAGGATCAGCGGCGCATCGCCGCCGGGGCCACACAGATGCGGCTCGACCACCTGCAGGGTGAAGGCGGTGGCCACGGCCGCGTCGAAGGCGTTGCCGCCGCGCTCGAGGATGCCCATGCCGACGGCGGTCGCGATCCAGTGCGTGGAGGTGACGACGCCAAACGTGCCGACGATCTCCGGCCGTGTGGTGAAGGGATTGGGATTGATACGGTTCACTGGCATCTCCTCGCGCGACCGGCGCGGAGAGACCTTAAAGCCCGTGGGCTCTAGCCGCTAGAGGGCCGCTAGAGGGCCACTAGGGGGCCGCGGGATCGGGCAGCCGCATCCAGAGCGGGATTTCCGGCACGATGCGCGCATCGCCTGCCGTCAACGCGCCGCCGCCGCGCGCAGCATCGAGGCGTAGCATTGCCAGCGCGCGATTACCGGTCCCGGAGCGCAGCTCGCCCACTTCCTCGCCGTCCTTATGGATCAGGGTGCCGGGCTCGGGCAGTGCGCCCTCGACCTTGACCGGAAACAGGCGCTTCTTGATCAGGGCGCGGTACTTGGTGCGGGCCGTCAGCTCCTGGCCCATGTAGCAGCCCTTCTTCCAGTCGACGCCGTTCAGCTCGTCAAAACCGTTCTCCAGCAGCAGCGCTTTCTCGATCTGGAGGTCGCGGCTGCCGTCGGGCACGCCGAGAGGCAGGCGCAATGCGTCATAGGCAGCAAGTGGCGCTTCGGCGAAGCCGCGCGCCGAGAGGAGCGAAACCGCCTGTCCCGCCGGAGTGATCACGCGGACGCCGAGCGTTTCGAGGCGGGGATCGACGAACGACACCGCCCCTTCGATGCCGAGTGCCTTCGAGGCGTCGTCGCCGAACGCGGCCGCGACCTCGTGCGTGGCGCCGAGGTCCTCGACGGTGACCTTGGAGCGCAGCGTGTACATCTTGAGCTTCTTCGCGAGGGCCGGCGCCCGCTCGCGCTCGGTCTCGAGGAAAAAGGTCTCGTTGCCGGCGTCGGCCACGAACATGTCGTTGAGGAACCGACCCTGCGGCGTGAGGAGCGCCGCCCAGATGGCATGGTCCGGCGCCACTTTCCGCGTGTCGTTGGAGATCAGGCCCTGCAGGAACTCGACGCGATCGGCGCCCGCGACGGAGATGACACTGCGATGAGGCAGCAGGCTGAAATGGAACGGCATGTTGAAGCAGAGTTGGGGGCGGGCCCGGCCGTTGGCAAGCGCCTCATGGCCACAAGCGATGTGTGGATACTTGCCGGCCGACCGGAGAGCTCAGCGCGTTGCGTGCTTTCTTTGCCGATCGTCCGCGACGGCCAGCCGGACGGTTGCAGCACGCCGCGGCGGCCAGGCGAAGAGGCTGCAATCGATGCCCAGATCGCTCAGTTGGCCAATCGCCTCCTCGCGAAGGGTCGGGTCGGCCAGCCGATCCCGCTCGGCATCCTCCGACGGGCGCATGTGGCTGCCGTGGTCACTGCGGGTGCCGTCGAGCGAGTTCCCGATCTTGCTCTCGATGGCGCGCATATGATCCTTGCGCACCAGCCGCACGGCCGCGGGCAGCATCGGCCATTTGCGCCGGCTGTCGGAGAAATGGTCGAGCAGATGCGTCGCCGTTTCGACCGGCCGGTCGATCAAGTTCTCATAGGGGATCAGCTTCACCAGGTGCGGAAACCGCTCGGCCTGGATCTGATATGAAATGAACTGGCGCGCGTAGGAGACCAGCGCCGCGTCGAACAGATATTCCCGGAACGACATGTCGGCGACCGGGCGACCGCGAAACAGGTGGTACGCCGGACTCACATGCGCCTGACAGTAGCGGAAATAGGAGTAAGCCTGGTCGACCGGGTTGCGATAGACGAGGGCGATCGGCGCTCCGCGTCCCCTGCGCGCCGCGCGTTCCATCGCCGGCACCTTGACCGGTGCATAGTCGTAGCTCGCCAGGTCCACGGGCGTGTGCCGGTAGCTCTTCTCTTCGTGGAAGCAGTCGTAACCGGGCACGTGAAACGAGGTTTGCCGCCACCAGTGCCTGGTCGGCACGATGTCCTGGAAGCCGGGACATACCGTATGACCGATGAACATGTGCTCGGTCGGCAGGGTCCCGGCGACGCGAAACAACGGACCGCCTCTGAAGCGGTTGAAGTCGAAGGCCGCGCCTTGCGGATTGCCGATGACTTCGCCGGTCAACAGATCATCGAGCCGGCCGCCCTGTTCGAGATGGCAGACGAACGAGAAAAGATAGCGCAGGAACCAGGTGCCCGAGCGCGGTACGGTCGACAGGACGGGGAGGCAATAGGGTCCGAACATGAAACTCGGTACGCAAGAAGCGCCCTCTCTCTCCCCGTAATCAAATCGACAAATCCAGTTTATCAGGGTTGGAGCGCCCCGGGCGCGTCTTTTTTCACTTTTGTTGCAGTGGCGGCGCATATCTCCATACACGTATTTGTATGTGTTGCCGTAGCGAGAACGACCGATTTTTGCGGATTTTGTGGACATGTCGAGCAGGGTGAGCCGCCGCGATCGATCATTGTCCTCACGCGCCTGTGAGCATCACGAACGCCAGGAGCGCTGCAGAGCGTGGATCGGCTGCCGCAGCTGGCGAAACGGGACCATCGGCAACACTGTCTGGCGCGCTGCGGCCTTGCTACAGAGGGCCTGTCAAATGTTGAGGGAGCTTCCATGACTTTCCGCGCGCTTGTCTTGAACCAGGGTGCCGACCGCAAGGTCAGCGGCGCCATCGAAACCCTGTCAGAGGACAAGCTGCCGACGGGCGATGTCGTCGTCGCGATCGATTGCTCGACCCTGAACTACAAGGACGGTCTCGTGCTCACGACGGGCGGCGGGCTGGTCAAGACGTGGCCGCATGTCGGCGGCATCGACTTCGCGGGCACGGTCGAGACATCCGACAATGCCGCGTTCAAGGCGGGCGACAAAGTCGTGCTGAACGGCTACCGCGTCGGCGAGCTGCACTGGGGTGGCTACGCCACGAAGGCGCGCGTGAAAGGCGACTGGCTGGTCAAGCTGCCGGCGTCCCTCTCGACCAGGCACGCGATGGCGATCGGCACCGCCGGCTACACCTCCATGCTCTGCGTCATGGCGCTCGAGAAGCACGGCATCGATCCGGCCAAGGGCGAGATCCTGGTCACCGGCGCGGCCGGCGGCGTCGGCTCGGTCGCCGTCGCGATCCTGGCGAAGCTCGGCTACGCGGTCGTCGCCGCGACCGGCCGGCCGCAGGAGGGCGACTACCTGAAATCGCTCGGTGCCACGACCATCATGGACCGCAAGGAACTGACCGAGGCGCCCGACCGGCCGCTGCTCTCGGAGCGCTTCGCCGGTGTCGTCGACACGGTCTCCGGCGTGATGTTTGCAAAGGCGCTGGCGCAGGTGAAGTACGGTGGCGCGGCGGCGGTCTGCGGCCTCGCGGCCGGACCTTCGTTCCCGGGATCGATTCTGCCCTTCATCCTGCGCGGCGTTTCCGTCTACGGCATCGACTCGGTGATGCTGCCGAAGGCCCCGCGCGAGGAAGCATGGCGTCGTCTCGGGAGCGACCTGCCGCTCGACAAGCTCGACAGCACCGTGACCGAAGCGGCGCTGGGCGACCTGATGGCGCTGGCCCCAAAAATCCTCAAAGGAGAGATACGGGGCCGCGTAGTTGTCGATGTGAACAAGTGATAGCGTAACCCAACGTTCATTTTGCCCGAAGGTCTGCCGATGACGCCGCCGAACACCACGCCTGCCGCCAACAATCTCGAAGCGTTCTTCATGCCGTTCACCGCGAACCGGCAGTTCAAGAAGAACCCGCGCATGCTGGCCAAGGCGAAGGGTGTTCACTACTGGACGCCGGAGGGCCGCAAGATCATCGACGGCACCGCGGGCCTGTGGTGCGTCAATGCCGGCCACGGCCGCGAGGAGATCAAGGCGGCGATCGCCAAGCAGCTCGACGAGATGGACTATGCGCCGTCGTTCCAGATGGGCCACCCCAAGGCGTTCGAGCTGGCGGCGCGGCACGCGGCCCTGCTGCCGGGCGACCTCAACCACGCCTTCTACTGCAACTCCGGCTCCGAGGCGGTCGACAGTGCGCTGAAGATCGCGCTGGCCTATCACCGCGCCAACGGCCAGGGCACGCGCACCCGCTTCATCGGCCGCGAGCGCGGCTATCATGGCGTCGGCTTCGGCGGCATCTCGGTCGGCGGCATGGTGAACAACCGCAAGTGGTTCGGTGCCATGCTGCCGGGCGTCGACCACCTGCCGCACACGCACCTGCCGGAGAATGCCTTCTCCAAGGGCGAGCCGGAGAACGGCGCGCATCTGGCGGACGCGCTCGAGGGCATCGTCAACCTGCACGACGCATCGAACATCGCCGCCGTGATCGTCGAGCCCTGCGCCGGCTCGACCGGCTTCCTGCCGCCGCCCAAGGGCTACCTGAAGCGCCTGCGCGAGATCTGCGACAAGCACGGCATCCTGCTGATCTTCGACGAGGTCATCACTGGCTTCGGCCGTCTGGGCACCGGCTTCGCCGCGGACAAGTTCGGCGTCATTCCCGACCTGATGACGGTGGCCAAGGGCATCTCCAATGCCACGGTGCCGATGGGCGGCGTGTTCGTGCGCAAGACCGTGTTCGACGGGCTGATGAACGGGCCGGAGAACGCCATCGACCTGTTCCACGGCTACACCTACTCCGCCCATCCGCTGGCCTGCGCGGCCGCCTCGGCGGTGCTCGACATCTATCGCGACGAGGAGCTGTTCGCGCGTGCGGCCGAGCTGTCGCCGTACTGGGAAGAAGGCATCCACTCGCTGAAGGGCCTGCCCAACGTCACCGACATCCGCAATCTCGGCATGGCCTGCGGCATCGACCTCGCCCCCGCAGGGCCGGTCGGCACGCGCGGCTACAACGCCTTCGCCAAGGCGTTCGAACTCGGCCTGATGGTGCGTCAGTCGGGCGACGCGATCGCGATGTCGCCGCCGCTGGTCATCGAGAAGGCGCAGATCGACGAGATCGTCGACATCACCGCGCAGACGATCAAGGCCGTCGCCTAAGGCGCCCGGGAGAAGAAGCGCGAGGAGGACGAGATGGTGTCGCTGACGGCCCTGGCAGCCTTTGCCGCCGTCGCTCTCGGCATGGTGCTGTCGCCCGGGCCCAACATGGCCTATCTCGTCTCGCGCTCGATCTGCCAGGGCCGGGCCGCCGGCCTCATCTCGCTGGGGGGCGTGGCGCTGGGCTTCGTCGCCTACATGCTGCTGGCGGCCTTCGGCATCACGGCGCTGCTGTTCGCCATTCCCTATGCCTACGATGCGCTGCGCCTGGCCGGCGCGGCCTATCTCGGCTGGCTGGCCTGGTGCGCGCTTCGGCCGGGCGGCCGCTCGCCCTTCGAGGTGCGCAACCTGCCGCCCGATTCGCCGCGGCGCCTGTTCACCATGGGCCTGCTCACCAATCTCCTCAATCCGAAGATCGCCGCGCTCTATCTCTCGCTGCTGCCGCAGTTCGTCGATGCCGGCCGCGGCGACGTGCTGGGCCAGACGCTGCTGCTCGGCTCGACGCAGATCGCCATCAGCCTCGCGGTCAATGCGCTGATCGTGCTGGCCGCCGGATCCGTCGCCGCGTTCCTCGCCGGCCGGCCGTTCTGGATGGCGGCGCAGCGCTGGTTGATGGGCACCGTGCTGGCGACGCTCGCGGTACGCATGGCATTCGACACGGGTCGCCGCTAAAACCGTTACTCGACCAGCCGCGCGGCGACGGGCGAGGAACCAGGCGTAGTGATCATCGATTCCAATCTGACGGCTTTGGTGGGTGTGGCCGCCGCGATGGCCCATGTCGCCATCGCCGGCTCCGTCACGGTCCACGTGCTTCTCTACAAGCGCAGCGTCGGCGCCGCCGTCTCATGGATCGGCATCGCCTGGCTCTCGCCCTTCATGGGCGGGTTGCTCTACGCCATCATGGGCATCAACCGCGTGAAACGGCGGGCTCAGAGGCTGAAGCGCCAGCGCTTGCCGCCGGCTGTTGCCGCCTCCGAGACCGTTGCGGCGACCGATGCTTTGACTCCGCTGGAATACGCGGTCGGCCGCCTGACGGGCCTGCCGTCGAAGCCGGGCAACAAGGTCGAGATGCTGCACAGCGGCGACGAGGCCTATCCGCGGATGCTCGAGGAGATCCGCCGGGCCCGGAAGACCGTCGGTCTCTGCAGCTACATCTTTCGGGCCGATTCGGCCGGCGAGAAGTTCCATGAGGCCCTGATCGAGGCCCATCAGCGCGGCGTTCAGGTGCGCGTCCTGATCGACGGGATCGGCGGCGGCTATTTCTGGTCGGGCACCTACGATCGTCTGCACAAGGCCGGCGTCCCGGTCGCGCGCTTCCTGCATTCGTATTTCCCCTGGCGCACGCCGTTCCTGAACCTGCGCAACCATCGCAAGGTGCTGGTGATCGACGGCCGCGTGGCCTTCACCGGCGGGCTGAACATCGGCGAGGAGAACGTCGTCACCGCCAACCCGGCCCATCCCGTGCGCGACACGCATTTCCGCATCGAGGGGCCGGTCGTCGAGCAACTCACCGACGCTTTCGCCGACGACTGGCTGTTCACGACCGGCGAACAACTCGACGATGACGACTGGTTCCCCGCCCTCGAGCCGGTGGGCACCGTGGCGGCCCGCGTCGTTCCTTCCGGTCCCGACGAGGACATGGAGCAGATCGAGTTCGTGGCGCTGCACGCCATCTCCTGCGCGCGCCAATCGATCCGCGTGGTGACGCCCTACTTCCTGCCGGGCGAGCCGCTCACCATGGCGCTGGGCCTGGCGGCGATGCGCGGCATCAAGGTCGATATCCTGCTGCCGGAGAATTCCAACCACGTGATCCTCGACTGGGCGCGGCAGGTGCCGCTCGCGCCGTTGATCCAGGCGGGCTGCCGCATCTGGCTGCTGCCGGCGCCCTTCGATCATTCCAAGCTCATGACGATCGACGATTCCTGGTCGTTCATCGGCAGCGCCAACTGGGACACGCGCAGCTTCCGCCTGAACTTCGAGCTGAACGTCGAACTGCACGATGCCGCCTTCGCACGACAGATCGTCGAGGCAACGACGCCGGAGCGCGTCATGACGCTGGCCGACATCGACGGCGTGCCGCTGCCGATCCGCCTGCGCAACAGCGCGGCGCGGCTGCTGCAGCCCTATCTGTAGAAGCGCTTCAGCCTGTCCTTGCGGGCTCGTGACGGGGTGGGCTCGGCGTGAGGGCCTTCGAGGTGCAATTCGAGCCTGATCGGCCGGTGATCGGACGGGCCGAAATCGAGCGCGGCAGAGGCGCGGCAGACGAGCCCGTGAGCCAGGCAGCGGTCGAGGCGGACCGGCATGACATTGCCGGAGAGGTGGGTCGGCTCGCGTGGGCCGATATCGGTGAAGCCGGGCAGGAAGATCGGACCGACGGCATTGTAGTCGCCGATGATCGCCGACGGCTTTCCCTGCAGCGAAGCGGCGATGCGGGCGAGCTGGCGGCGATTGAGAAGCTGGCCGTGCGAGAGATGGACGTTGGCCAGCGTGATGTCGCCCATCTGGATGATCTGCGCGCGCCGGCGCGGCAGGCGCCCGGGCAGGCGCGAGGCCGGTAGCGACAGCGCCACGGGGCGGGGGATGTGGGTCGGGCTCCAGACGGCCAGCCCGTGAATCCGCCCCAGCCACGACAGTCGGTAGAAATGGCCGCCGACCAGGCTCGGCAGCGCCTCGATATGCTTCGTCGCCTCCTGCATGAGAAGCACGTCCGGCTTCTGGATGTTGACGAGTGTCGCCACGTCTTCGACGGCGGCGCCGGTGAGGCGCAGCAGATTCCAGCTCACGACTTTCAAGTCCGGCCAGCCTTCTCGCGACGGGCGCGGCGGATCTGCGCCGTCATCGATCCCGTGCCGCCGGCGGCGGCCTGCAGCTCATTCCTCACCTGCTCGCGCCGCTCGTGGATCGAGGCGATGACCAGGCCCATCGGCACGCCCAGGCCGACCAGCGCCGACTCCGCGAGCTGGAGGCTGGCCTCGATCGTCTCTGGTACGGTGTCGGTGACGGCCAGCGTGTAGAGATGGCGGGCATGCTGGGCATCGTGGGCGCGCGCCACGATCATCACGTCGGGACGGCGGGCGCGCACGGCCCGCACGACATCGTCGACGACCGCCGTGTCGATGGTGACGATGACGCCGGTCGCCTCATCGACGCCGCAACGTTGCAGGAACAGCGAATTGGAGGCATCGCCGAAATACACGGGGCGGCCGAGCTTGCGCCAGCGATCGACGCGCGCCGCATCGTGGTCGGCGGCGATGTAGGAGATCTCGTGCTTGTCGAGCAGGTCGCAGACGAGCTGGCCGACGCGTCCATGGCCGACCACGATCACCCGCTTGGCATGATCGGCGGGCGGCAACTGGGTCGCCGGCGCATCTCCCGTCACCTGCTTGGCGACCTGGCGTCCCGCGCGTCTCGCGAACAGCGACACGAAGGGCAGCGTGCCCATGGTGAGCGACACGACCGCAAGAACGCCGGCGGCGACGCCGGGATCGACCAGGTCGAACTGCGCCGCGAGGCCGATGCCGATGAAGGCGAACTCGCCGCCCGGCGCCAGCAGCAGGCTGGTCTCGACGCTGGCGGCCCAGGGCACGCCGAACAGGCGGCAGAGGGGAACCAGAAGGGCCGTCTTGGCGACCATCATGGCCATGAAACCGCCGATCACGAGCACCGGTTCCCGCCAGATGAAGCCGAGGTCGATATGCATGCCGACCGAAAAGAAGAAGACGCCCAGCAGCAGCCCGCGGAAAGGATCGATCATCGCCTCGACGGCGCGGCGATATTCCGTCTCCGCCAGCAGCAGGCCTGCAATGAAGGCGCCCAACGCCATCGAGAGACCGGCGAAGGCCGCGATCACGCCCGAACCGACGGCGATCAGCAGGGTTGCCGCCATGAAGAATTCCGGATTGTCGGTGCTGGCGGCCAGCCGGAACAGCGGCTTCAGCACCAGCCGGCCGACCAGCGCGATCACTGCGACGGCTACGGCCGCCTCGACGACCGCGATAATGACGCCCTGGACGACCGAGCCTTCCGAATGGCCGCCGAGCGCACTGATCAGAAAGAGGAGAGGCACGACCGCCAGGTCCTGCGCCAGCAGGATGGCGAAGCTGGTACGGCCCGTCGTCGACATCATGCGCCGCTGGCCGGACAGCAGTTCCATCACGATCGCGGTGGAGGACAGCGCCAGACAGGTGCCGATGATGAGCGAGGCGGCGGCGGGCTGGCCGAACCACAGGGCAAACAGGCTGATGACCAGGGCCGAGAGGACGACCTGCAGGCCGCCCAGGCCGAAAACCAGCCGGCGCATGGTGATCAGGCGGCGCATCGACAGTTCGAGGCCGATGAAAAACAGCAGGAAGACGATGCCGAGGTCGGCGATGAAGGCGATCTGCCTTTCCCCCGTCACGGTCAGCCAGTCGATGGCGCGGGAATAGTCGGCCAACCGGCCGAGTCCGTGGGGGCCGAGCGCGGCGCCGACCACCAGGAAGCCGAGGACCGGGCTGATCTTGAGGCGGTGCACGACAGGTGCGACGACGGCCGCCGTGCCCAGGACGATGAGCGCGTCCTTGAAGACATAGATATCGCTGGGGCCTGCCATATCCCGCAAACATAGACTGCGAGCGGCGATCTGTGCACACTTTCGTCGTCACACAACGAAATCGGGACGGAAACGACATGAAGGTGGTCATCACCGGCGGCGCAGGCTTCCTCGGCAAGAAACTCGCCCGGCGCATCCTTCAGCAGGGCGAGATCGCGGGCGCTTCAGGCCAGCCCCAGAAGGTGAGCGAGCTGCTGCTGTTCGACGTCGCAAAGGCGGAAGGGCCGGGCCTCGACGATCCAAGGGTCAAGACGCTGGCCGGCGACATCTCCAATTTCGCGACCGTGCAGTCGATCGTGCAGGGCGCCTCGACCGTGTTCCATTTCGCCGCGGTGGTCAGCGCCGGTGCCGAGGCCGATTTCGACCTGGGCTACCGGGTCAATCTCGACGGCACGCGCAACGTCCTCGAAGCCTGCCGCGCACTCGGCACCAATCCGCGTGTCGTGTTCACCAGCTCGCTGGCCGCCTTCGGTGGTGATCTTCCGCCGGCAGTCACCGACGACACGCCGCTGACGCCGCAGACTTCCTACGGCGCGCAGAAGTCGATCGGCGAGTTCCTGGTCCGCGATTACACCCGCAAGGGTTTCCTGCGCGGCACCGCGGTCAGGTTGCCGACGATCTGCGTGCGCACGGGCCTGCCCAACAAGGCGGCTTCGACCTGGGCGAGCTCGGTGGTGCGCGAGCCGCTGACCGGCATCGACGTCGTCTGCCCGGTCACGCCGGAGACGATCATGGTGGTCCTGAGCCCGCGCAAGACGGTCGATGCGTTCATGCGCCTGCACGACCTGCCGCACGATGCTTTCGGGCCGGGCCGCACACTGCTGCTGAACGGCATCAACGTCACGGCAAAGGAGCTCGAACAGGCGGTCGGCCGCCACGCCGGCAACCGCACGGTCGGCAAGGTCGTGTGGCAGCACGATCCGGCGATCCAGAAGATCTGCGACGGCTGGCCCCAGGGCATCGATTCGGCGCGTTCGCGTCGCCTCGGCTTCGAGACCGACAAGGATCTCGACGAGGTGGTGCGCAATTTCATCGCCGACGACATCGACGAGCAGATGAAGATCGCAAGACCGACAGCCTGACGGCTGGCGTTGGCCTGAGGCTAGCGGCCGCGCAGCATCCGCAGGCCGTTCTGGAGGTGACGCATCGGCCCCCAGACATGCCGCGTCCGCATCATGTGCCAGCGCTGCGGCTCGTTGTCGGGGCCGGCGATGGCCCCGGCATCGTCGACGAAGTCGGTGATGCCGACGGCATCGGTATCCCACGGACCGGTCGTCTTGAAGATCGTGGTCTTGGCGCCGTAGCCCTGCAGGGCCCGCGACATGCCGGACGCCATGAAATCCATGTAGCGCGGCAGGCTCTCGGGGCGGCAGAGATAGCCCTTGTTGAAGCCGACGGCGAGCAGGCGGAAGTGGAACGGGTTCTTCTCGAGGTAGCGGATGACCTCGGTCGTATTGGCCGGGTAACGCGGCGAGAAGAAATCGTCGATCACGACGATGCCCTCGGTATTGACGATACGGTTGGCGAACTCCAGCTCGCGATAGACGGCCGTCCCGGTATGCTCGCCGTCGATGTGGAACCAGCGCACCGACTGGTGCATTGCCTGCAGGTCGAGCTTGGCCGGCAGGTCGGCCGAGGGACCCGACAGCGGCACGATATTCGTGGCCTTGGCGCCGACCGATTCGATCGAGCGATGGACGGCGGCTTCATCCAGCCTGAGATCGCAGAGGTAGAGCTTCTCGTTGCCCTTGCGATAGGACGCCAGGACCGAGGCCGACCGGCCCCGCCAGACGCCGATCTCGAACAGGTCGCCCGAGGTCCCGGTCTGCTGATCGAGCAAGGCACGCCAGACGCAATAGGACTGGAACATGAACCAGCCCGGAATTGCGTCGATTTTCTCCCAACTGAGCATCCACCATCCTCGTTTGCCGCGCCTTGCTAACAGCGCCCCTTCGACGCTGCAAGCCGTCAACTCTTGCACCTGCAGCACGGGTCCTGTAGGCCCGCTCGCGGGGAAATGCCAACAACTACAGTCGCATACAGGGCCGCCGTCGGCCTCCTTTGGACCTTGGTGCTCTGGCATAGCTGGGAGTGCAGGGGGCTTTTTGTCGATGGATCTGCATTCCTCGTGCAGGTTGCCCGGCGGGAGTTCTTCTTCGACTTCTACGACCCGCGCCTGTACGCGATGGTCCTGGGGCAGGCGCCGATCCTCACGGCGGTGTTCCTGGGGGTCACCGACCTCCACTTCCTGGCGCAGCTCCTGTCGCTCGGTCTCTTTGCCCTTCCGACCGCGCTCTATCACCTTGCGCTGATGCGGGTGAAGGACGATCCCGTCCTGCTGGCCGCGGTCCTGGCGGCGATCGGCGTCGTTTTCATGACGACGTCCTTCTTCATCGTCGGCGAATACAATACCGCCTATGCCATCGGTATCGTCGTGGCCGTCCGGCTGGTGACGGCCAGGGAACTAACCGTCGGCGACGGCGCCTTCCTGGTCGCGGTCGGGCTGCTGGCGATCCGGACCTACGAGGTGATGATCTACCTGGGTCCTCTGCTGGCTGTGATGATCGCCTGGACGGTCTATCGGATCCGCCCGCGACCCCTGGCCGCCACCTTCCTTTACCTGGCGGCGATCCTGCCTTTCCTGGGGGGCATGTGGGTCGCGGCCGATTCGGTGATCCATCCTTTTTCACAGGACCATCTCAGCCGAACCGCAGCAACGGTGCTCGATGCCTGGCAGAACGTGCAGTTCGACCTGGCGCTGGGCGCGGCCCTGGTTATCGCCGGCTGGGCGCTGTTCCGCCCCCAGGACCTTGCCGGTCGCAAGCCCTACCTCTTCGCCGGCATTTTCCTGGTCCTGCTGGCGCTGTCACCGCTGCTCGTGCTGACCGACTCGCTGGTGCGGCCGCACGCCAAGTCGCAATACACCGCCCGCAGCCTCGCCGGCCTCGTCAACGCCACCATCATCGTGCTGATGTGGCTCTATACGTCGCCCCTCGGCGCCCGGTTCAGCACACTCGTCGCGTTGCGCCGGCCCGAAGTATCGCGCCGGATGCTGACGTTCGGCTGCCTGATCGTGCTCGCGGTGCTGCCGTCCAACACCTACCTCACGCTCGAGTGGCGCAGCTACCTTGATACGGTACGATCGATCGTGCGCAGCCAGAGCGGCGTGATCCCCTACGAATCGACGCCGTTGTCGCGGCTCCCCCTCGAGACGCTGGTCGAGGCGTGGATCCTGCCCAGCCAGAGCCTGGCGTTGCGCGGCAAACATGGCGACGGCATCATCGCGCCGCCGCGCGACTTCAATAACTGGCAGCCGTTCCCGCCGTCCGAACCCTATCCGTT
This sequence comes from Reyranella sp. GW821-FHT14A01, assembly GCF_058803965.1. Classification (NCBI taxonomy): domain Bacteria; kingdom Pseudomonadati; phylum Pseudomonadota; class Alphaproteobacteria; order Hyphomicrobiales; family Reyranellaceae; genus Reyranella; species Reyranella sp. GW821-FHT14A01. The sequence continues at coordinate 25,736 of NZ_JBXAPM010000013.1, read as the reverse complement.
GGGCCTCTACATGTGGCGCGACTGACCGTGTCGATCCTGTCGCCGGTTGCCGTCGCCCGGGGTGTCGCGGTCCTGCTCTGGGCCCTCGTGTTGCACAACACGCTGACCTGCCGCGGCCTGTTCTGGGACGGCGCCTCGTTCCTGGTGAACCTGCTCGACCTGGGGCATTTCCACGATTTCTACGCCGCCCGCGCCCATGTCGACTGGGTGACGCAGGCGCCGGTGCTGCTGCTGGCCGACTGGGGTGTGCGCGACACGCGGATCCTGGCCATGGTCTATTCCGCCGCCCTGTTCGCCCTGCCGACCGCCTTCTATCACCTCGCCTTGGTCCGCGTGCGCCGCGATCCGGTGCTGCTGGCGGCGGTGCTGGCGATCATTGCCGCCATCTACCTGCCGACCTCGTTCTTCATCGTCGGCGAATACAACGTGGCCTTTGCCTGCATCACGGCCGCGATGGCGATCGCGCTCACGACGGTTGGTGGCGGCAGCCGCCGCCGGGATGCCGTCCTGCTGCTGGCTTTCGGTCTGCTCTGCCTGCGCTCCTATGAGGCCACGATCTATCTCGGACCGCTGGTGGCCGCCGCGACCCTGTGGTCGGCGCGGCGGGGCGGCGCCGACCCGCTGACGAAGATCCTGTGCATGCTGGCGGCGCTCGCCTTCATCGGTGCGGCACTCGTGTCGGCCGTCACCATCTTCGACTATTGGGATCACCCTCACTTCATGAAGGTGCGGTCCACCAGCGTGGATTTCTGGCAGAACATGCAGTTCGCCATTCCGCTTGCGGGCTTCCTGATCTGTCTCGTCGCCAGCGCGCGGCGCCCGGCCTGGCTGCAGGGACGGGGGCCGGTCGTGGTGATGGGGGTCATCGCGGTGCTGCTGGCCCTGTCGCCCTGGTGGCGGATCGTGCACCCGCCCTCGATCCTCTATCCGCCCTCCCACTATGTCGCGCGCCAGGCGGCCGGCATGCTTCTCGCGGCACTGCTTGTCGGCATGTGGATGCAGGTGGCGCACCGCACGCCGCCGGCGATCTTTACCATCGTCCGACGGCCCGACGTCGCCCGCCGCATGGTCCTGCTGCTCGGCGCGCTCACTCTTGCCGGGGCGGTTCCGGACATCGCGCTGACCCGGCTGTGGAATGCGCATATCGAACAAGTGCGCCTGGTCGTGGACCAGCGGTCGGGCATCGTGCGGGCCGAAACGCTGCCGCTGCACGACTGGCCGGGCAAGCTGTTCCTCCAAGACTGGTCCTATCCGGCATTGAGTGCCGTCGTCAGCCGCACGCCCGGCCAGTCCTACGTCGTCACCGACCAGGATTATCTCAGCAATCCGCCGTTCGAGCCGGCCTGCGGATTGCTGCCTCGGCTGAAGGGATACGGCTGGCGGAGCTAGCTTGCCCGTCGTGCGCGGGCTTCCGACAACCATTCGCTTTCTTTTCGCCCGCACACTGCGACATGGTCCGGGTCGCTTGGCAGGCTGTTGACATCGATCCGTTAACGGTCATCGCGATGCTTCAGGAGCCCCCCGCCCTCCGATTCGTTCGTTTCGTTTATTTCGGATATTTCGTTTGTACGCCAAAACGCCGGCTTTTTTAGCGGCCTGCTAGAGGGCGAATCGGGGAGCGCCGTGAACGATCGCCAGCGTCAGCAATCCCTGCACCACGGCATAGTAGCCCAGGCACCTCGTGTTGTCGAAAGTGACGCGTCTCACTGACGTCAATAGCCCGGCATAGCTGCGGGCCAGCGTATAGAGCGTCATGAGGACGAACGCGGCAACGACCTGTGCCTGTACGGCGATGGCGGCGTGGACGAGGGCGGCGTAGCTGGTGTCGGCCGGGCGCACGCCGGCTTTGGCATGCGCCTCGATGTCCAGCCAGGTCGCGCCGCCGATGGCGAGCGCCGCGACGAACAAGGCCACGCGGAAAACCAGGATGCTCCAGGGAGCGGAACGCCCAACGGCCATGCGCGCGACCATGAGCGCTATGCCCGACGCGATGAGACACCCGGCAACAGCAGCTGGCCATGAAAGATCGGGCAGGCGGTCGTTCACCGATTGCGGCCAGACCTGCGGGGAGACCGTCCAAGTGTAAAAGTAGGAAAAGACCAGTGCCAGGAACAGGGACGCGGCGACCAGCACCAGGATGATCATCGCCCACCATGAATGGGACGCACTGCCGGTCATGTAGGTGGGAATCTTTATGCCCGCGCCGATGTGAACCTCGGGCCCCGGACCGGGATCGGTCTGCCACAGCCAGGCGAACACGAAGCAGAGGCAGAGCACGCCGCACGCCACTGACAGCCCGACCGCCTTGACCGTGAGCAAAAGGAAGAAGGCGGCCATGAACACCGCTGCCCAGAAGGAGCGCCAGCTGGGACCGGGAACCAGCAGGATATATTGCGGCGCGGTGTCGAAGGGAGCGGTCACCAGGGTCTCGCGTCCGCCGGTCGTCGTTCCCGGCAGGAAGTAGCGCCCGTCCTCGACTTCCTTGGCCAGCGTCGGGCGATGCCAGAGAGGATCGCGGTCCTCGACGATGGGAATGCTGCGTGGTCCGTATACGTCGTTGGGCAGCCATTCCAAGGTGCCGGCCTTCCAGACATTCCCGGCGTTATCCGAGATCGTGAATCGGAAGTTGAGCGCGATGTCGACCAGGCAGACGAGGACACCCAGCGCGATCGTGAAGGCGCCCGCGGTCGAGAGCATGTTCGGCCAATCCCATCCGAGGCCCGCCGGATAGGTGTAGACGCGCCGCGGCATGCCCATCAGTCCGGCGATGTGCATGGGGAAGAAGGCCAGGTTGACGCCGATGAACTGCAGCGCGAACGACAAGGTTCCCAGCTTTTCCGAGAGCCGGCGCCGGCTGAAGGCGGGCACCCAGTAGTAGATCGCCGCGAACAGCGGGAAGACCATGCCGCCGAACAGCACATAGTGCAGGTGCGCGACGATGAAGTAGGAATCGTGCGCCTGCCCATCGAACGGCACGATGGCGACCATGACGCCCGTCAGTCCGCCGATGGTGAAGATCGCGAGGAACCCCAGCACGAACAGGCTGGGCACGGTGAACTTCAGCCGGCCGGCCGCCATGGTGGCGATCCACGAGAAGACCTGCATCGCACTGGGAATCGCGACCACCATGCTGGCGGCGGAGAAGAAGGCGAGCGACCATGCAGGGATGCCTGTCGTGAACATGTGGTGCACCCACAGGCCGAACGAGACGAAGCCGGTAGCGACGAGGGCGATGACGATCGGCCGGTAGCCGACCAGCGGCTTGCCGCTCATCGCCGGCACGATCATCGAGACCATGCCCGCCGCCGGGAGGAAAATGATGTAGACCTCGGGATGGCCGAAGAACCAGAACAGGTGCTGCCACAGGAGCGGATCGCCGCCCTTCTCGGCGATGAAGAACGGCCACTGGAAGGCGCGCTCGAGTTCCAGCAGCAAGGTCGCGAGGATGACGGAAGGGAAGGCGAACACGATCATGCCGGCGAAGACCAGCATGGCCCAGGCGAAGACCGGCAGGCGGTTCAGCGTCATGCCGGGCGGACGGGTGCGCAGGATACCGACGATAATCTCGATGGCGCCGGCGATCGCCGAGATCTCGATGAAGCCGATGCCGAGCAGCCAGAAGTCCGCATTGTCGCCCGGCGAGTATTTCGTGCCGGTGAGCGGCGGATACATGAACCAGCCGCCATCCGGCGCCAGCCCCATGAAGAGCGAGCAGAAGAAGACGAGGCCGCCGATTAGGTAGGACCAGAAGGCAAAGGCGCTGAGCCGCGGGAACGGCAGGTCCCGCGCTGCCAGCATCTGCGGCAGCAGCATGACGCCGATCGCCTCGACCACGGGAACGGCAAACAGGAACATCATCACCGTGCCGTGCATGGTGAAGAGCTGATTGTAGGCTCCTTGCCCGACAATCGCCCCGTCCGGCACCGCGAGCTGCAGCCGCATCAGCAGCGCCAGCACGCCCCCAAGGACGAAGAACAGCAGCGCCGCGCCGATGTAGAAGACGCCGATATAGGTGTTGTTGACGACGGTGAGGAGGCGCAGCCCCGTCGGGACACACCACGCCGCCTTCAGCCGCGGCAGTTCTTCCGCCGGGCGCGGCGGGTCATGGGGAAAGCGCTCCGTTTCCGCGGTCACTTCAGGCTACCCAGCCAGGTCGCCAGGAGATCGAGATCGGTGGAATCCAGAAAGGCGAAGGAGGGCATGCGGTTTCCCGGCTTGAGATGCTGATTGTCCCGCACCCAGCGCCGGAAGCTCTCCGTGTCGTTGGGCAGGACCGCGGCGCCCAGCGAGGTTCGCCCGGCGACATGCGTGAGGTCGGGACCGATGGTGCCGTTGGCCTCGGTGCCGCGCACCGTATGGCAGCCCTGGCAGCCGGACTTGAAGAAGACGTCACGGCCTGCCGCATTGGCCGCTGGTGCGGGACCGCGCTCTTTGGCCAGCCACGCTTCGAACGCGTCGGGCTTCATCGCCACGACGTGAAACGACATCAGCGCGTGAGGTCCCCCGCAGAACTCGGCGCACTGGCCGCGATAGGTCCCCGCCTGCGACGCGTGCAGCCGCAGGCGATTGGCCTTGCCGGGGATCATGTCGATCTTGCCCGCGAGGTTGGGCACCCAGAAACTGTGGATCACATCGCGCGACACGAGACGAAGCTCGACGTCGCGGCCGACCGGAATGCGGAGCTCGTTGGCGGTCTCCATCACCTCCTCGCTGTCGGGCGCGTAGCGCACGCGCCACCACCATTGCTCGCCCGTGACCTCGATGTGCAGCGCGTCTGGCGAGGCAGAGGCGGTGCGGGTTCCCGTCAGGATCAGCCCGTAGGTCAGCAGTCCGGCCAGCACGACGATGGGCAGGAGAATGCCGCTCCACACGATGAAGCGATCCGAGGAGACGACACCCCGCCATCGTGCATTGCCCCAGCCCGCGACCAGCAGCGTTGCCGCGACGAGGAGGAAGATGATCGTCCCACCGCCGAACATGATCCAGGAGAGCTGCGCGACGGACGCGGCTTCCGGGCCGTGAGGGACGAGGACCGATTGCATGCTACCGACCCTTCGCGCCGGGAGGCTGCGCGGCGAGATAGATCGCGACGGCCTGCATCTGCTCGTCCGTCATCCGGTTGGCGACGGTGCTCATGAGCTGCTCTTCGGCGGTCGTGCGCCGCTTGCCGTCGCGATAGAGCGCGAGTTGCGTGCTGATATGGTCCGCATGCTGGCCCAGCAATGCCGGATAGGCCTGGTCGCGTTCGGCCGCATTGCCGGCGTGACAGGTGACGCAGGCCGGCACGCCTTGCGCCGGGGCACCGCGCAGGAAAATCGCTTCGCCTTCGGAATCGGAGGCGGGCGCTACGGGATTGCCCGACCTTCCCCCGTTCGACGCATACTGCTTCGCAAGCCACGCCATGTCCTGCTCCGTGAGCTCGGCCGTGGCCGCCTGCATGACGCCGCTCGGACGGCGGCCCGACGCATAGGCCTGCAGCTGCGCGAGCAGCCATTCTTCGGTCTGAAGATCGAGCCGGGGAAAGGCCTTCGTGTTGTGGCCGCGCCCGTCCGTGCCGTGGCAGCGCGCGCAGGTTTCGAGGAACTCCGCCGACCGCGGTGAGTCGGCATCGAGGCCCGCCAGTTCGCGGTAGCGCGCCGGCGTCATTGCCGGCAGCTGGCGCAGGAAGGCCACCATGTCCCACACCTCGTCGTCGCGCTGCTGCGTGGGCCAGGCGGGCATGCCGGTGTATTTCAGGCCGTTCTTCACGATCCAGAACAGCTCGTTCGACTTCCAGGTCGGTACCAGCTCCTTCAGGTCGGACGGCTCCGGCAACATCGTGCGAACGACCTGCATCGAGGGGCCGGCCGGCGAACCGTGGCAGGGCGCGCAGCCCTGCTGGTAATGCGCCGCGCCGCGCCGGAGACGGTCGGCGTCATCGAGCGAGGGCACGGCGATGCCCAAGGCGTGGGTGCGCACCGAGCTCTTCATGCCGAACCTCAGGAAAAGGTCGAAGCCGGGCCAGTGGCCGCGGCTCGCCGCGACGCTGTAGAGCCCGGACCAGGCGACGAGGAGCCCGCCGATCGCTGCCACGACCAGAAGCAAGAATGCGGCGCGGAGCAGCACGCCGAAGGGCGGAATGAAGCTAAGCATCGGCTCGCGCCCAGGGGGCGCTGCGTTCCAGTGAAGCCATCCAGCGTGTGAACAGTGCGATCGATGCCGTGACATAGACCAGTGCGCATGAGGCCATCATGAGCAGCCCGGCGAGCTGCTGATCGTCGAGCGCGATCGCGGTTGGCTCTCCATGTCCGGCGTAGAGCGCGCCGCGGGCAAAGCAGAGGATCGCGCCGAACAGGCAGAAGGCCTTTGCCGTGACCAAGAGGGCGAAGATCGTCTGCCACGACCGCTCCACCGGATGGGTGATCACCGCGCTCCAGAACAGGAAGGCGACCGCGAAGAGGCTGGCCTGCATGAGCACGGTCAGCACGAGGTCATGGCGCGCGGCGTCGAACAGGACGGGAAGATGCCAGCCCCAGAGGAGGCCGATCTGAAGCACCGTCGAGATGGCCAGCACGCCGGAGACGCGGATATGCAGGGCGGCGGCGAACAAGAGCGCCGCGATGTTCATGACGACCAGGTGCTGAAGCATGTGGCCGGCCAAGCCGGCATGCGCCCAATTCCACGGTCCCCAGGCGAGACCCAGCGCGAGTACACCACCGCCAAACAAGCCCGGTTTTGTCCACGCTTTCATGGGCGCACTCAGTGCGCCACCGGGCATCCCGCTTTGGACAGGCGGAAGCCCCCAAAGCTTCCCGGGAGACCGGGGTGCCCGGTGGAGGGGGCGATGGTGGGACTTTGGCTGGACATCGGGCGGCAACGCAGCGGCGCCTGATGCGTTGCAGTGCGGCTGTACGGAGGTGGCGTCTGGAGGCGTCCTTGGATTGGCTGCTGTCGATCGATTGGAATTCCATGTTCGTGCCCACCATCGCATTGGCCGAACTGGCGCTGCGGGGCGTGCTTCTTTACCTCACCATCCTCTTCCTGCTCCGCTTGGTTTTGCGGCGCCAACTGGGCGGCATCGGGACGTCCGACGTGCTGGTGATCGTGCTGGTGTCAGAAGTCGCCGGAAACGGCTTCGCGCCGGAAACGCGCTCGATCAGCGAAAGCGCCTTCGTGGTGCTGGTGATCCTGATGTGCAGCTATATGATCGAATGGCTGCAGTTCAGGTTTCCTGCGTTTGAACGCCTGACGCGCGAGCCCAAGCTGAAACTCATCGACGACGGCCGATTGCTTCACCGCAACATGCGCCGGGAGTACGTCACTGAAAGAGAACTCATGGCCCAGCTCCGCGAGCAGGGGCTGGACGACTGTCGTCAGGTCAAGGAAGCCTACATTGAGGCCGACGGGCGCATCAGCGTCATCAAGAAGGAATGACCCTGCTTCAGGGCCGCATCCACATGTTCGCAGGGCCGCTGCCGCGCACCGGCGCGGCAAGGTCGACGAACTCGCAGAGGATCTTGCGCGTGTCGCGCGGATCGATGATCTCCTCGATCCAGAAGGTCTCGGCACTGCGGAACGGCGAACGCAGCTTGTTCAGCCGGTCGCCGATCTCTTCCATCTTGGCCTTGGGATCGTCGGCGGCGTCGATGTCGGCGCGGTAGGCGGCCTCGATGCCACCCTCCAGCGGCAGCGATCCCCAGCGGCCAGACGGCCAGGCATAGCGCCAGTTCATGCGCGAGCCGTTCTGGTGCGCCGCACCCGCCACGCCGAAGGCGTTGCGGATGATGAAGGTGCACCACGGCACTGTGGTCTGGAACATCGACGACATGGCGCGCACGCCCTGGCGGATGACGCCGCTCTTCTCGGCTTCGAGCCCGATCAGGAAGCCGGGGCAGTCGCAGAAATAGACGACCGGCATATGAAAGGTTTCGGCGAGGTCGAGGAAGCGCGTCACCTTCTGGCAGGCATCGGCCGTCCAGCCGCCGCCGTAGAACATCGGGTCGCTCGCCATCACCGCGACCGGCCAGCCGTCGACGCGGGCGAAGCCGGTGACGACCGAGCGTCCATAGAGGCGGCCCATTTCGAAGAAGCTGCCCTGGTCGACGACCTTCTCGACGATCGGGCGGATGCGATAGACCTTGCGGATGTCGCGCGGGATGACGTCGAACAGCGACTCCTCGCGGCGTGCCGGATCGTCGGTCACGGGACCGCGCGGCGGCGCGTCGTACACCGACGAGGGCAGGTAGGCGAGGAAGCGGCGCGCCGCGGCGAATGCCTCGTCCTCGCTGTCGACCGCTTCGTCTATCGCGCCGGCGCGCAGCTGGATCTCCCAGCCGCCCAGCTCCTGCTTGTCGAACTGCTTGGCGCCGAGGCGGTTCACCACCGGCGGGCCGGCGACGAACATCGCCGAAACGTCCTTCACCATCACCGAGTAGTGCGTGGCCGCGAGTCGCGCGGCGCCCAGACCCGCGACGGAGCCGAGGCCCAGGCCCACGGTCGGCACGGCGCCCATGTTGCGCACGGCCCATTCCCAGCCGGCGACGCCGGGCACGTTGGCGCGACCGGTCGTCTCGATGGTCTTCACCGATCCGCCGCCGCCCGAACCCTCGATCAGGCGAATGACCGGGATTCGGTACTGGTTGGCGTAGCGTTCGACGAAGTTGGACTTCTCCTTGATCGTGGCGTCGGCCGAGCCGCCGCGCACGGTGAAGTCGTCGCCGGTGACGGCGACATGCCGCCCGTCGATCTTGCCGCGGCCCATCACCACGTTGGCGGGCGTCAGGTCGACCAGGTCGTTCTTGCCGTCATACTCGGCCTTGCCGGCGACGCTGCCGATCTCGCGGAAGGACTCCTTGTCGAGCAGCCGTTCGATTCGTTCGCGCACCGTGAGGCGGCCGCCATCGTGCTGGCGCTTCACCTTGTCTGCGCCGCCCATGCGCTTGGTCATTTCCTGACGGCGGCGCAGCTCGTCCATTTCCGGTTGCCAGCTCATGACGGCGCTTCCTCGTGGTTCTTATTCGTAGACGATACCGTCTATCAGGTTTTCTTCGTAGAGCCGGGCCAGGTCGATACCGCCTGGCGGGCGCGCTACGACGAAGCCTGCAATGGCACGTTGCAGGCGGGTCTCCTGGTCGCGGCGCAGCTTCTCGGCTTCCTCGACGGTGATCGCGGCGAAACGCACGGTCTGGCCGGGCAGCAGCCGGCCGAGGCGCGGCAGGTCGACGGAAGCGACGGTGGCGATCTTGGGATAGCCGCCCACCGTCTGGCGATCGGCCATCAGCACGATCGGCAGGCCGGCGCCGGGCACCTGGATGGCGCCGGGCGCGATGCCGTCGGAGATGATGTCGGCGCCGCCCTGGTCGACGCTCTTGGCGTGCGCGATTGTCGGTCCCTCGAAGCGGATGCCCATGCGGTCGGCTTCCTTGGAGACGCGATACTCCGACTCGACGAAAGTCCGGCGGCCTTCCTCGCTGAAATATTCCTCCTGCGGCCCCCAGATCACGCGCAACGCGCCGCTGCCATAGTCGAACGGTTGCGCGAGCTTGCGTTCGTTGCCCGCGGGTGCGTTTGCCTTCGCCAGCGGCAGGAGATCGCCGGCGGCGAGCTTGCGCCCGTCGAAGCCGCCGATGCCGGCCCTCGAATAAGTCGAGAGGCTGCCCATGAAGGGCGGGATGTCGAAGCCGCCGGAGACGGCGAGATAGGCCGTGCTCGATCCCTCGATCATGCCGACCCTCAGGATCTGCCCACGCTTCAGCAGATGGCTGCGATCGGAATCCAGCGGCTTGGGCGTGGCGTCCGGCCCCTCGATTAGCGAAGGAGAGAGCGGTCCCACCAGAGCCACGCGCACGCTGTCGGCCTCGACCAGCAGGTCGGGGCCCATGACGCCGATCTCGAGCCCCGCGGTGCTCGCGGGATTGCCGGCCAGCGCATTGGCGAGGCTGAGCCCGATTCGGTCCATCGCGCCGGCTGTCGGCATGCCGAGCGCCATGAATCCGGTGCGGCCGAGATCCTGCAGCGTGTCGAACAGACCAGCGCGGACGACTTTCAGACCCGCGCTCATTTGTCTTTCACCAAGCTCGACCAGTCGAAGCTGCCGGCCTCGACCTCGCGCGCGATGCGGTCGAAGCTCTTGCGGTCGATGCGCTCGAAGGTGAGCGAGTCACCGGGTGAGAGGAACACCGGCTGCTCGCGGCGCTTGTCGAACATCCAGAGCGGCGTGCGGCCGATCAGGTGCCAGCCGCCCGGGCTCTCGAACGGGTAGATCGTCGTCATGTCCATGGCGATGGCGACCGAGGAGCGCGGCACCCTCACCCTCGGCTGGCTGCGGCGCGGCAGGAAGAGGGATTGCTCCAGTCCCGCGATGTAGGCGAGGCCCGGCATGAAGCCCAGCACGTAGACCTTGAAGGGCGAGGCGAGGTGGGCGGCGATCACCTGCTCCGGCGACTTCCTGGTGCGCTCGGCAACCTCGGCGAGGTCGGGCGCGAATTCCGGATCGTCGTAGCAGCAGGGGACCGTGACCTGGCGGCTATTGGCATCGACCGGCAGGCCTCGCGCGATGAGTGCATCGACCTGGGGCTGCAGGTCGGCCCGGCTGGTCGACAGCGGATCGTAGGTCACCATCAGGGACCGCATGGTGGGGACGGTCTCGACGACGCCCGAAATCTCGCCGGCCTCGCGGGCCAGGGCGATGGCGGCATGCAGCGCCATCACCCTGCCGTTGATCTCGGGGGAAATCTCGTTGCCGAACTCGACAGTGAAGGCGGTGTCGCCGCAGGATAGGTACCGAACGCTCACATCTGCTACGATAGCGCCTCGAATTGAGGGAGTCTCCCATGGCCGCCGCAACGAACGCTGGACACGTGAACATCAATTCCGACCTGGGCGAGAGCTTCGGTCCCTGGGTGATGGGCAACGACAACGAGGTGCTTAAGATCGTGACCTCGGCCAACGTGGCCTGCGGCTTTCACGCCAGCGATCCGGTCGTGATGATGGATACGGTGAAGCTCTGCACACAGAACGGCGTCTCGATCGGCGCCCATCCGGGCTTCGCCGACCTGCAGGGCTTCGGCCGCCGCGTCATCAACCTCACGATCAAGGAGCTGGAGGCCAACATCGCCTACCAGATCGGCGCCTTGCAGGCGATCGCGGCCCTCCATGGCGGCAAGGTCACCCACATGAAGCCCCACGGCATGATGGCCAACATGTCGGCCGAGAGCTCGGAAATGTCCGAGGCCATCGCACGCGCGACCCGGGCGGTCGATCGCGACCTGATCTTCCTCGCCCAGGCCAATACCGAGCAGGGCAAGGCTGCCCGCAAGCACGGGCTGCGGGTCGCCGAGGAGGTCTTTGCCGACCGCACCTACACCGATGCCGGCTTCCTGACGCCGCGCAAGGAAGCCAATTCGATGATCAAGGACCCGGCCAAGGCGGTCGAGCATGTCCGCCGCATGGTCGACGAGCAGGCGATCTATTCGACCTCGGGAAAGCGCATCCCCTGCCAGGTCGATTCCATCTGCGTACATGGTGACGGGCCGACGGCCGTGACCGTCTCCAAGGCGGTCCGCGAGGGGCTGGAAGCGGCCGGAATCCGCATCGTTCCGCTGCCGGAGATGCCCAGCCTCCGCCACTGAGCGGCGGGGCGATCCGTCGCCCCGGCTTGTGGGACGCCGCTTCGCCGCTATAGTCCGGCCGATCCAGGACGGGTTTAGCGGCGGGAGTGGCGTATGGCGGTTTTCGGTAAGGCTCAGTACATCAAGCGTGTCGAGGACGACCGGCTTCTGACCGGCACGGGCGGCTTCACCGACAACCTCTCGCGCCCGAACCAGGCCCATGTGGTCCTCGTTCGTTCCCCGCACGCCCATGCAAAAATCGTCAAGATCGACACAACGGCTGCCAAAAAGGCGCCGGGCGTGGTCGCGGTCTACACCTGGGCCGACATGGAAAAGGAAGGCGCCGGCAACTTCGCCTTCCCGACGATGTTTCCCGCCGCCGACGGCAGCAAGCCCGAGATGACGCCGCGGCGCTCGCTGGCCCATGAGGTCGTGCGCTATGTCGGCGAGGCGGTCGTCGCCATCGTGGCCGATACGCGCGAGCAGGCCCAGGACGCCGTCGAGCTGGTCGACATCGAGTACGACCAGCTCCCGTCGGTCACCGAGATCGAGGATGCGCTGAAGCCCGACGCGCCGCAGGTCTGGCAGGGCGCGCCCGGCAACATCGCCGGCTACAACAAGTTCGGCGACAATGCCAAGGCCGAGGAGGCCTTCAAGGCGGCCGCCCACGTCGTGTCGCTCGACATCATCCACCAGCGCCTGATCGTGAACGCCATGGAGCCGCGCGCGGTGATGGCGGAGTGGGAAGGCGACCGGCTGATCGTCCATATCGGCAGCCAGAATCCGTCGGTGACGCGCGACACGCTGTGCGACGTCATCCTCAAGATGCCGAAGGACAAGGTCCGCGTCGTCGTGCGCGACATCGGCGGCGGCTTCGGCATGAAGGTCGGCATCCAGCCGGACGAGGCGGTGGCGGTGTGGGCCGCCAAGGTGCTGAAGCGCCCGGTGCGCTGGCGCGCCGAGCGCGGCGAGGAGTTTGCCGCCACGACCGCCGGCCGTGACCAGTTCCACAAGGCCTCGATGGCGTTCGACAAGGACGGCAGGATCCTGGCGTTGCGCGTGGAAGCCTTCGCCAATATCGGCGCCTACCCGTCGCGCGGCGGCGTGGTGATCCCGCTGTTCGTCGGGCCTAAGGTGACGACCGGCACCTACGACGTCCCGCTGATCGATCTCAAGATCACCTGCGTCATCACCAACACCGCCACGATCGGCGCCTATCGCGGCGCCGGCCGTCCGGAGTGCATCTTCAACCTCGAGCGCATGATGGACACGGCGGCGCGCCAGATCGGCATGGATCCGGCCGAACTGCGCCGGCGCAACTTCGTGACGCCCGAGCAGATGCCCTACACGACGGCGATGGGCGAGAAGTACGATTCCGGCGACTTCAACCTCTTCCTCACCAAGACGCTCGAAGCGGCCGACTGGAACGGCTTCGCCGCGCGCAAGGCGGAGGCGGAGAAGCGCGGCAAGCTCTACGGCCGCGGGCTCGCCTCCTATGTAGAATGGACCTCGGCCAACGTCCTGAACGAGATGGCGCATTACGAGGTCCGGGAAGACGGCAAGGTCGTGATCTGGATGGGCACCCAGGGCATGGGACAGGGGCTGCAGACCAGCTTCACCCAGCTCGCCTCGGAACTGCTGGGCATCGACCCGTCCCAGATCGAGATCGCCATGGGCGATTCCGACCGCGTCGGCGGCGTCGGCTCGATGGGCTCGCGCTCGGCCTATATCGGCGGCTCGGCCGTGCTGAGCGGCAGCGAGAAGCTGGTCGACAAGGGCAAGGAACTGGCGGCCGACGCGCTGGAGGCGGCCACCGCCGACATCGTCTATTCGGCCGGCCGCTTCACCATCACCGGCACCGACCGAGGCATCGGCCTCGGCGAACTAGCGGCGAAGCAGCCCGACAAGCGCATCTATATCGAGAACGTCAACGCGGTCGACGGTATCGCCTGGCCCAACGGCGCCCATGTCGGCGAGGTCGAGATCGATCCCGATACCGGCATGGTCGAACTCAAGCGCTATACGACGGTCGACGATGTCGGCAAGCCGCTGCACCGGCCGATCGTGTTCGGCCAGATCCAGGGCGGCTGCGCCCAGGGCATCGGCCAGGCGCTGCTGGAGGAGAACGTCTACGACCGCGAGAGCGGCCAGCTCATGACCGGCTCGTTCATGGACTACGCCATGCCGCGCGCCGGGACGTTCCCGAATTTCAACAACCAGCTCGACGACACGGTGCCGGCCAAGAGCAATCCGATCGGCGCCAAGGGCGTGGGTGAGTCCGGCACGGTCGGCTCGACCCCCACCGTCATGAACGCGATCATGGATGCGCTGTGGCCGCTGGGCGTACGCAACATCCAGATGCCGGCCACGCCGCAGCGTGTCTGGCAGGCGATCCGCGAAGCGGCGAAGTAGACGGAAGCGGCGGGCTGCAGGGGCGCGCCGGAATGGAAGAGCAGAAATGAAGAAGCGGATCTTCGGCCTGATCACGGTCCTGTTCGGGATCGTCATGGCCCTGGCGTGCATCGAGGTCGCGGCCATTGCGCTGCTCTACGTGGAGGACGGCCGCTACACGCCGGCCGCCGAGCTGTTCGAACGCACGCAGAACACCTACGTGCGCGACGCCACCAAGGGCACCGCCTGCCGCTACGTCGACACGCTCTACCCGCATCCCTATGTGGCCTTCGTTCATCACGCGAACCCTCCCTGCGGCATTCCCTATTTGAATGCCCAGGGCCTGTACGGGCCGGATTTCCCTGCCGTCCGCGATCCGAATTTCTATACGATCATGCTGATCGGTGGCTCGGTCGCCTCCCAGCTCGCGCAGAACGGCTATCCCAACTGGCCGCGCTATTTCGAGGAGGAGCTCAACCGCCGCTTCGTCAGCCCCAACGGCAAGCCCTGGCGCGTGCTGAACGGCGGCGACGGCGCTTGGAAGGAGCCGCAGCCCTTCATCCTGTTCTCGCTCTATGCCAGCGCCCTCGATGCCGTCGTCAACCTCAGCGGCTACAACGAGCACTACTACTTCCGGCCCTGGATGCAGGAGCGGCTGGAGCGCCCGGCCAGCAATTTCCTCGACGTCAACCCGTTCGTCGCCGACGAGAATTTCGGCGATGCCGCGATCGGCTGGGTGCTGGGCCGGATTTCCGGCTCGATGGCGCAGAATCCCATCCTCGGCAATTCGCACGCCGCTTACCTGATCATCCGCGGTATCGAGGCGGTGGCCAAGGGCAAGGACTCTTTCCAGTCGAACAAGCGGACGACCATCTCCGGCATGTTCGCCCTGCCCGAGTCGATCTACAAGGATCCCGATACGCTGTTCAATTTCCAGCTCGGCCTGTACCAGAAATACCTGCGCGCGACCGAGGCGGTGGCGCGCGACAACGGGCTGAAGTCGGCCTATTTCCTCCAGCCCGCCCCGTCCGCCGGCAAGACCCTGACCGAGGACGAGAAACGGGCCGTCGGCGACCTGAGCTACGGCCCGCTCTACCAGCGCATCATCGCCGGCATGCTGACCCTGAAGGATCGCGGTCTGGCGATCTATGACCTGGGCGACATATTCGCCGCCGAGTCGATCACGATCTACGAGGATCAGATCCACTTCCTGCGCGACCGCAATAGTGGAGAGAGCCGCGGCTACCGCCTGATGGCCAAGCGCATGGCCGACCAGCTGGCCGAGACCTGGAGCCTCAAGGCCAAGCCCTGAAATCCAGTTCAAATTTCAGCAATTGTGGAAATACCTGTTGATTCAGCGGCCCTGACGCGTTTCACTATCCGAGACGGCGCATAAAAAAGAGGCAGTCAACTGCCTCAAAGCGCCGCTTAGGATGGGAGCGAAACATGGCCGTCACACGCCGGCAATTCATGAAGGTGAGCGCTGCCGGGCTCGCCGCGTCTTCGGTTGGCGCGCTGGGCTTCATCGGCGCGAGTGAAGGACTGGCCGCGGGCGTGCGGCCCTACCGGCTCGAGAAGGCGACCGAGACTCGCAATACCTGCCCCTATTGTGCGGTGGCCTGCGGCGTCCTCATCTACTCGTCGGCCGACGGGACCAAGGACAGCAAGGCCAAGGTCGTCCATATCGAGGGCGACTCGGACAATCCCATCAATCGCGGCACGCTCTGCGCGCGCGGCGCGGCCTCGCTGGGCTTCGCCAACAGCCCGAACCGCCTCCAGTACCCGATGCACCGCAAGCCGGGCTCCGACAAGTTCGAGCGCGTGAGCTGGGACTTCGCGATGGAGCGCATCGCCAAGCTCGCCAAGGAAGATCGCGACAAGAACTTCGTCACGAAGAATCGCGACGGCGTCACGGTCAACCGCTGGTTGACCACCGGTTTCTTCGCCGGCTCCTCGTGCAGCAACGAGGCGGGCTACCTCACCTACAAGGCCATCCGATCTACCGGGATCCTGGCCTTGGAGGACCAAGCCAGAATTTGACACGGACCGACGGTGGCCAGTCTTGGCCCCACATTCGGACGTGGCGCGATGACGAACTCGTGGAACGACATCAAGAATGCCGATGTCGTCCTGATCATGGGCGGCAATGCCGCCGAGGCCCATCCCTGCGGCTTCAAGTGGGTGGTCGAGGCGAAGGCCAATAACGGCGCCAAGCTGATCGTGGTCGATCCGCGCTTCACGCGCTCGGCCGCGGTGTCGGATCTCTATGCGCCGATCCGGCCGGGAACCGACATTGCCTTCCTGTCGGGCGTCATGCGTTACCTGCTGGGCAACGGCAAGATCCACCAGGAATACGTCAAGTCGTTCACCAACGCCTCGTACATCGTGAAGGAAGGCTTCAAGTTCGAGGACGGCCTGTTCGCGGGCTATGACGAGTCGAAGAAGAACTATGTCGATCGCTCGACCTGGGATTACGAGTTCGACGAGCAGGGCATGGCCAAGGTCGACGAGACCCTGCAGGACCCGCGCTGTGCCATCAACCTGCTGAAGGCCCATGTCGAGCGCTACACGCCCGAGATGGTCGAGCGCATCTGCGGCACGCCCAAGGACAAGTTCCTGAAGGTCTGCGAGCTGATCGCCACGACCGCCAACGGCGAGCGTTCGATGACGTCGCTCTATGCGCTGGGCTGGACCCAGCATACGACCGGCGCGCAGAACATCCGCAGCATGGCCATGATCCAGCTCCTGCTGGGCAACATGGGCATCCCGGGCGGCGGCGTGAACGCGCTGCGCGGCCATTCCAACGTCCAGGGCATCACCGACTTCGCCCTGCTGTCGACCTCGACGCCGGGCTACCTGGTGCTGCCGACGGAGAAGGAAACCACCTACGCCGACTACATGAAGTCGCGCGGGTTCAAGCCGATCCGTCCCGGCCAGACCAGCTTCTGGCAGAATTACGGGAAGTTCTTCGTCAGCCAGCAGAAGAGCCTGTTCGGCGCGGCGGCGACCAAGGAGAACGACTGGGCCTACGATTACCTGCCCAAGTTCGACACCGCCTACGACGTGCTGAAGATGGTCGACATGATGGCGGGCGGCCAGATGAACGGCCTGTTCTGCCAGGGCCTCAACATCATGATGGCCGCGCCCAACAAGGCGAAGGTCGTGTCGGGGCTGTCGAAGCTCAAGTGGATGGTCATCATCGACCCGCTGGAGACCGAGACGGCGCACTTCTGGGAAAACCACGGCGAGTTCAACAACGTCGATCCCAAGGCGATCCAGACCGAGGTGTTCCAGCTTCCGACCACCGCCTATGCCGAGGACGAAGGCAGCTTCACCAACTCCAGCCGCGTCATCCAGTGGCACTGGAAGGCGGTGGACGGGCCGGGCGAATCGCGCAGCGACATCCAGATCATCGCCGATCTGCACAACCGCCTGCGGGCGGCCTATGCGAAGGACGGCGGTGCCTTCCCCGATCCGATCCTCAACACGTCGTGGAACTACGCCAAGCCCGCGCATCCCGAACCGGTCGAGCTCCTGAAGGAGATCAACGGCTACGCGCTGGAGGATCTGCCCGATCCGGCGGACCCCACCAAGGTGATGCTGAAGGCCGGCCAGTTGCTGCCGGGCTTCGCGGTCATGCGCGACGACGGCAAGACGTCCGGCGCCTGCTGGATCTACACCGGCGTCTATACCGAGGCCGGCAACATGGCGATGCGCCGCGACGCCAGCGACCCGACCGGCCTCGGCATCCATCCGAACTGGGGCTTCTCCTGGCCGGCTAACCGCCGCATCCTCTACAACCGCGCCTCGGCCGATCCGGCGGGCAATGCGTGGAGCGAGCGGAAGAAGTACATCACCTGGAACGGCTCGCGCTGGGTCGGCGGCGACGTGCCCGACTACGCGCCCACCGTCGCGCCCGACAAGTCGGTCGGCCCGTTCATCATGAACCAGGAAGGCACGGCGAGGCTGTTCAGCCGCACCGCCATGCCGGATGGGCCGTTCCCCGAGCATTACGAGCCGATGGACGCCTACATCGCCAACCCGCTGCATCCCAAGGTCACCACCAATCCGGTGGTCCGGGTATTTGCGGCGGACGCGAAGTCCTTCGGCACGCCCGACAAGTTCCCGATCGTGGCGACCTCTTATCGTCTCGCCGAGCACTTCCACTACTGGACCAAGAACGTGCACGATAATGCCGTGGTCCAGCCGGAGATGTTCGTCGAGATGGGCGAGCGGCTGGCCAACGCCAAGGGTATCAAGAACGGCGACTGGGTCGAGGTTTCGAGCCAGCGCGGCATGATCAAGGCCAAGGCGTCGGTGTCCAAGCGCATCCGGCCGATCATGGTCGACGGCAAGCCCTGCGACGTGGTCGGCCTGCCGATCCATTACGGCTTCATCGGCCTCACGCGGAAATCCTACCCGCTCAACACGCTGACGCCGCCGGTCGGCGACGCCAGCACCAATACGCCGGAATACAAGGCGTTCCTGGTCGACGTGAAGAAAACCACCCCGCCGGCGTCGCAGCCGGCCGTGGCCTGATCGGGGAGGGTGAGATGTCCGTGATGCAAGCCCTCGATCTCCGCCGCCGGTCCGCCTCCAGCGTGCCGCCGCCCGTCGCCGGCAAGCCCGCTGCAGTGCCTGTTGCCAAGCTGATCGATGTCAGCAAGTGCATCGGCTGCAAGGCCTGCCAGACCGCGTGCCTGGAGTGGAACCAGCTCGACCAGCCGATCGGCTACACCGACGGCACCTACAACAACCCGACCGATCTCACGACGGCCTCGTGGACCGTGATGCGCTACACGGAGTACGAGCACGGCGACGATCTAGAATGGCTGATCCGCAAGGACGGCTGCATGCACTGCGACGATCCGGGCTGCCTCAAGGCCTGTCCGGCGCCGGGTGCGATCGTGCAGTACACCAACGGCATCGTCGACTTCATCTCCGACAACTGCATCGGTTGCGGCTACTGCGTGAAGGGCTGTCCCTTCAACATCCCGCGCATCTCGCAGGTCACCAGCAAGGCCTACAAGTGCACGCTCTGCTCCGACCGCGTGGTGGTCGGCCAGGCGCCGGCCTGCGCCAAGGCCTGCCCGACCCAGGCGATCTATTTCGGCACCAAGGAAGACATGATCGCCCATGCCGGCAAGCGCATCACCGACCTGAAGTCGCGCGGCTACCAGAATGCCGGCCTCTACAATCCGCCGGGCGTGAACGGCACGCACGTCATGTACGTGCTGCAGCATGCCGACAAGCCATCGCTCTATGCCGGCCTGCCGGACAATCCGCACATCAGTCCGCTGGTGGGCATCTGGAAGGGCGTGATGAAGCCCCTGTCGCTGGCCGCCATCGCCTTCGCCGGCGCCTTCGGCCTCATGCACTACGTCACCAAGGGACCGAACAGGGTCACCGAGCACGACGAGGAGAAGGCGGCCGAACTGGCCGGGAGTGAGAAGGTATGACCGAGCACACGAAGCCGGTAAGCCGCTACACGACCGCCGCCCGCATCAACCACTGGATCACGGCGGTATCGCTGATCCTGCTGGCGCTGAGCGGGCTGGCGCTATTCCATCCCTCGCTCTACTTCCTCACCTACCTGTTCGGCGGCGGGCAGATGACGCGCATGCTCCATCCGTGGATCGGCGTCGTGCTGGCCATCAGCTTCCTCGGCCTCTTCCTGCGCTTCTTCACGCTCAACTTCTGGAACCGTGACGACACGGTTTGGATGAAGAACCTGGGATCGGTGATCAACAACAAGGAAGAGGGGCTGCCCGAGCTGGGCAAGTACAATGCCGGCCAGAAGCTGGTCTTCTGGGGCCAGTCGATCCTGATCCTGCTGCTGCTCGGCAGCGGCTTCGTGCTGTGGGACACCTACTTCTTCTCCTACACCACGATCGACCAGAAGCGGCTGTCGGCGGTGGTCCATGCGCTGTGCGCCATTGGCGCCATCCTGATCTGGATCGTGCACGTCTACGCCGCCATCTGGGTCAAGGGCACGCTGAGCGCCATGACGCGTGGCTCGGTCAGCGGCGGCTGGGCGTGGAAGCATCATCGCAAGTGGTTCCGCCAGGAAGTCGGCAAACCCTGAGCGCCGGTCCCGACAACCCGACGGCCAACTTCGGCGAAAACATCCTCGGCGCCGCCGCCGAGGGTGAGCGCATTCGCCTGCCCGACCTCTCGACGGTCTTCCAGATCCGCGCCGCCCGCCTGCTGGCGCTGGCGCCCGGCCACGATCTCGAAGGCTTCCTCCGCCTGATCGCGGCGCTCGTCGAGGCCCAGCACAAGGCGCTGGCCGGCTTGCCGCCCGGGTCGCTGCCCGGCGCCGCCGAGATCGGCAAGGCGAAGCTGGTGCAGCGCGCACCGCTCGATCCCGCGATCTGGTCGCGCGACGAGAGCTGGCGCGTGGCGCTGGCGCGGATCGTGGAGACGATCGATCTCGATGTCCTGCCGGACTCGGCGCGAGCGGCACGGGACGCGCTGGCGCAAGCAAGTCGGGCATCGCTAGAGTCCCTCGCGGACCGTTTCCTCGGCGGCGATGTCGCACCCGGCGAAGCGGCTCAGGTCGTGTTCGTGGCGGCGGCCCTGCAGGTCGCCTGGACGCGCATGGCGGCACTGCTCGATGCCGGCGACCTCGCCAGCGAGACCGAAAGCGGCGAATGCCCGGCCTGCGGATCGCCACCTGTGTCGGGCCTCGTCTCGCCCGGCGGCACGAAGTTCGGGCACCGGCATCTCCATTGTTCGCTGTGCGCCACGTCGTGGCGCTATACGCGCGTGCGCTGCGTGCATTGCGGCAGCACCGACAAGGTTTCGTTCCGCAATCTGGCGGGCACGGCCTATCTCCGCGCGGAATGCTGCGACGTCTGCCAGGGCTATTCGAAGGTCTTCTATCTCGAGAAGGCCCGCGCCCTTGAGCCGCTGGCCGATGATCTGGCCTCGCTGGGCCTCGACGTGCTGGTGGGCGAGGAGGGCTTCGCGCGCGTGCCCAATCCGTTTGTGCTGGGCATGATGGAGCAGCCGGAGAATTGATTGATCGGCCGTTGGGCCTGAGCCATGTTGGGTGTCGGCGGATGCCGTTCGCCCAACTTCTGTAGGAAACGATCCCGTGTCGCGTGCCGACCGCGCCGATGGCGCCTCCGAAATCCGTCCCGTGTCGATCGATCGCATGGCCTCCTGGCCGACCCTCGCGCCGCTGATCGAGCGCGCCGGCCGTCCTCTCGTCGTCGAAACGCTGCGGGCCTGGGTCGACGCGAAGCGGGGCACACAAGAGGTCGCCGACGAAGCCGCCTGCATCCTCTGGTGCACGGCGCGTCTCGGCGCGTTCCTGCAGCCCTCGCAGCGCCGCGTGTTCAATCTCACCGGCACCGTGCTGCACACCAATCTCGGCCGCGCGGTCCTGGCCGAGGAAGCCATCGCGGCAGCGGTCGAGGCGATGCGCTCGCCGACGACGCTCGAATACGATCTGGGCGGCGGCGCCCGAGGCGAGCGCGACGATCACATCGCGCCCTGGCTCTGCCGGCTGACCGGCGCCGAGGCCGCGACGGCGGTCAACAACAATGCCGCCGCCGTGCTGCTGGTGCTGAGCGAGCTGGCCGCCGGTCGCGAGGTCATCGTGTCGCGCGGCGAGCTGATCGAGATCGGCGGCGCCTTCCGAATCCCCGACATCATGGCGCGCGCCGGCTGCCGTCTCATCGAGGTCGGCACGACGAACCGCACGCATCTCAAGGATTATGTGGCGGCGATCGGCCCCGACACGGCCGCCATCATGAAGGTCCATCCTTCGAACTACGCGATCCAGGGGTTCACGAAATCCGTTGCGGCGGCCGAGCTCGTGCCGCTGGCGCGCGAGAAAGGCGTGGCGCTGATCGAGGATCTCGGCAGCGGCACCCTGGCCGATCTCGAAACCTGGGGCCTGCCGCACGAGCCGACGGCGCGCGAGGCCATCGAGTCCGGTGTCGATGTCGTCACCTTCTCCGGCGACAAGCTTTTGGGCGGCCCTCAGGCGGGCTTGCTGGTCGGCCGCAAGCCGCTGATCCAGCGGATCGCGAAGAACCCGATGAAGCGGGCGCTGCGCTTGGACAAGGTACGCCTCGCAGCCCTCGAAGCGACGCTGCGGCTCTATGCCGATCCGACGCGGCTGGCCCAGCGCCTCCCGACCATCCGCGCGCTCGCGCGACCGGCCGCCGAGATCCGTGCGGTGGCGGAACGGCTGCTGCCGGTCGTGCAGGCGGCATTGGGCGCCGATGCGAAGGTGAGCGTTGCGGAGGTGCGGGGCCAGATCGGATCGGGCGCGCTGCCCGTCGACCTGCTGCCGTCGTTCGCGATCGCGATCAACGCCAAGGGCCTCGACAAGATCGCCGACAATTTCCGCCGCCTACCGGTTCCAGTGATCGGCCGGATCGGCGACGGCACGCTCTACTTCGATCTGCGCACGCTCGACGATGAGTCGGCGTTCATTGCGCAACTGGACAAGCTCCATGTCGTGGCTGGCTAGGCTGCTCGACCGCACGCCGCCGCCGGAACAGCGGATGGCGGAGGCGCTGGCTGCATGGAAGGCCGGCGACTACGGCATCGCGCTCGACTTGTGGGCACCGCTCGCCCATGAAGGGCATGCGCGGGCGCAGAGCAACATGGGGGCCGCCTTCCTCGAAGGGCGCGGCGTCGAGCAGGATCATGCGAAGGCGATCCTCTGGCTGAAGCGCGCTGCCGAACAGGGCGATGCCGGCGGGCAGCGCAATCTCGCCCTGTGCCACTACGAAGGCTGGGGCGTGCCGCAGGACCAGGCCGAAGCCGCGCGACTATACGAGCAGGCGGCAGAGCAGGGCGATGCCGAAGCGCAGGACATGCTGTCCTGGATGAAGCTGCTGGGCGGCGGCTGCGCGCAGGATTACGCCGGCGCACGGCTGTGGGCGGAGAAGGCGGCGGAACGCGGCAGTGCGGCGGCGATGGCCCGGCTGGGCGACATTCACCACAACGCACTAGGCGTCGAACGCGACGCGGCGGCGGCGGCCGATTGGTGGGGACGTGCGGCGCGGCTCGGTCATCCCGAGGCGCAGGCGATGCTGGGGGCGGCCTATCTCGCCGGCAAGGGCATCGAGCGTGACGTGGTGGAAGCGCTGCACTGGCTGCTGCGCGCGCAGGCGCACGGCGCGGGCGAACTGGCGGCCGGCTTCCTGAAGGAGGCGCGGGCGCATGCCAAGCCCTCGCAGCGCGCCGAAGCCGAGCGCCGCGCCGAGGAGCCTTTGCCATGATCGTCGGAACGGCAGGCCATATCGATCACGGCAAGACCGCGCTGGTGAAGGCGTTGACCGGTGTCGATGCCGACCGTCTCAAGGAAGAGAAGGCACGCGGCATCACCATCGACCTGGGCTACGCCTACAGCGATCTCGGCGACGGCCGCCAGCTTGGCTTCGTCGACGTACCGGGTCACGAGCGCTTCGTGCACAACATGCTGGCCGGCGCCACCGGCATCGATGCGGCGCTGCTCGTCGTGTCCGCGGCCGAGGGCATAAAGCCGCAGACCGTCGAGCATCTGCAGATTCTCGACCTGCTGGGCCTCGATCGCGGCATCGTGGCGCTGACCAAGTCCGACCTCGCCAACGAAGACCAGCTGCTGGAGCGGATGGCCGAGATCGAGACGCTGCTTTCCACGACGTCGTTGCGCGGCGCGGAGATCGTGCCGGTCTCGGCGATGACGGGGCAGGGGATCGACGAGCTGAAGGAAAAGCTGCTGGTCCTCGGCGAGAGCGGCAAGGGCGCGGCAGGCTTCGCACGGCTGGCGGTGGATCGCTGCTTCGTGCTGTCCGGCGCAGGTGTCGTCGTCACCGGCACCGTCCATGCCGGCGAGATCAGGGTCGACGACCGGCTGCTGCTGACGCCGTCGGGCATCGAGGCGCGGGTGCGCTCGCTGCACGCGCAGAACCGGCCGGCCGAGCTCGGGCGCGCCGGCGAGCGCTGCGCGCTCAACCTGGCCGGTCCGAAGCTTTCCAAGGACGCGATCAAGCGCGGCGAATGGGTGGTGAGCCCCGAACTGCACGCGCCCACCGATCGCATCGACGTCCGGCTGAGCCTGCTCGCCTCGGAAGCGCAGCCGCTGAAGCACTGGTCGCCGGTCCACGTTCATCTCGGATCGGCGCATGTGATGGGCCGCGTGGCGCTGCTCGAAGGCGAGCGGCTGGCGCCGGGCGACACGGCGCTCGCCCAGATCGTGCTCGACGAAAAGGTCGGCGCGCTCGCAGGCGACCGGGTCATTCTCCGCGACCCGTCCGCCACCCGCACGATGGCCGGCGCGACGGTGATCGATCCCTTCGGGCCGCCGCGTAACCGGCGCGCCGAGCGGCGCCTGCTGGAGCTGGCCGCACTCGCCGAGGCCGACAGCGAAGTCCTGCCGCGGCTGTTGCGGCTGGAAAGCGGGTTCGTCGACCTGGGCCGTTTCGGCCTGTCGCGGAACCTGCGGCCCGCGGAGGTCGAGAAGCTTCTCCTGGCCGCGGACGGTCAGAAGCTCGAAGGCTTCGGCTTCCTGGGCGAGACGCTCGACGTGGCGGGCCAGGACATCGTCGAGACGCTCAAGACCTTCCACGAGACCAAGGCCGATGCGCCGGGCCTTCAGGCGGAGCGGCTGAGGGTGATCTTGAAGCGCCGCTGGCCGGCCGCCGTGTTCAAGGTCCTAATCGACCGGGAGATCCGCGCCAAGACCGTCGTGGTCGACGGCGCCTTCCTGCGTCTGCCCGGTCATTCGCTGAAGCTCGGCTCGCGCGACGAGGCGCTGTGGCAGAAGATCCATGCCGACATGACGCGCGATCGCTTCAAGCCGCCGCGAGTCCGCGACTTCGCCCAGGCCTACAACGCGGCGGAGGTCGACACGCGCCGGCTGCTGCAGCGCCTGGCCAAACTGGGGCGCGTCGTCGAACTGGCGCCGGACCATTACTTCCTGCGCCCCGTGGTCGCCGAGATGATCGGAATCGCCAACGGCTTCGATCACGAATTCAGCGCCGCCGAGTTCCGCGACAAGCTCGACAACGGGCGCAAGCTGGCGATCCAGATCCTGGAGTTCTTCGACCGCCACGGCATCACGATACGCCGCGGCGATCTGCGCCGGCCGGTGCGGCAGAAGGCGCTGCACTACGGCCCGCCGCCTACGCCTTAGGAACGGGTCCGCTCAGGCTGACCGGCGCGCCATCGGGCCCGCTGAACAGCGACAGCAGGAAACCGTGCTCCTCGTGCGGCGCGCCGCCGACGTTCACGCCTCGTGCGGAGAGTTCGGCGCGCTTGCTGGCAAGATCGGGAACGCGCAGGCCGGGCTGCCATGTCCCTGCCGGATTCGCTGCCGATGCTGGCTGAAGAGCAAGCCGGGTCGCGCCGGTGTCGAATTCGGCCCATTCCGGGGTCTCGAACTTGAGTTTCAATCCGACGGTGTCGCGCCAGAAGGCAACGGCTGCGGCAAGGTCGGAGACGTTGGCGATGACGTACTTCAATTCGACGGTCATGGTCTTGAATCCCTTGATGAATTTCATCCTAGCACACAGGTGACATGGACCCGGTTCTGGTGAATCATCCGCCCCGGAGGGGAAGCGCTCCCGGTGGGGCGGCTGGCCTTCAAAGCCAGAGAGGGCCGTCAGCCGGTTCTTAGTGGGTTCGACTCCCACTCTCTTCCGCCAATTCAATACTGGCCATTTGATGTTGCCCAGCTAGAGTCTTTCCGAGGCTGATTGAATCGGAAGGGATTCCCAAATCGAGAGGACTGTGATTCAAACTGCTGACCGA